>JAKPGM010000038.1 GCA_029550865.1 Bacteroidota bacterium
GCCCAGGTACGATCCCATCCGGCATTTTCAATAAGGCCCTCGATAAACTTATCTTTTCGGGCATACAGATTAACCATGCCGCAATTGTTATGCCCTATAAGGGCTATGTGGCGAACGTTTCCAACCGCAATGGCATAAGAAACTTTAAATTCGCTGTATCGCAAATTAGCTCCCCCTGCGCGAATGATGTAGGCAAAATTGTCGGGAATGTTCAAATGTTTACGATTGTCCATACACATGCCTATAAGCAGCTGGGCGCTGGTATAGGTTTCAAATGGTTTTCCCAGGTTGTGATAGGCCAGCAACAATCCAATTGGCGTTTCTCGATACTCGGGAAAAATGTCTTCCCATTGGCTAATGCTTACCAGTCGGTTCATGTTGTTTAATTTTTATACACAAATTAAACTTAAAACAATGAATTAATTTTATTGTTCAGTTTGTGTTACCTGAATAAAACATCTAATATTTCCGACAAATGATTTTTATCACCTGATATTTAAAATATTGTATATCAAATATTTGTTTATAGTGTCATTGTAAAAAAAACATAACCAATTGAACAGTAATTTCGTATTATATAAACTGAAAAAAATCAGAAAAAGAATTGTTATACATCATTGGAAGGCTTAAAATTTGATAGAACAGACAATAAAATTGATAGGTGTTAGGAGTATATGAGCAATTAAAGGCATAGCACAAAGCGTAGATAATAAATAATTTCGAAGGTTCTATATGTTTTGCAAATGCAAGAAATTATGGGTTATATTTACCAATATGAAAAATGAGCAACATTAAACATATGAAGAGACAACTAAGCATCATCAGTATTCTACTTTTGATTAGCTGGAGGGTATGGGCGGCAACCATTACCAGCGCAGGGTCGGGTAATTGGAGTAATCCGGCTACGTGGGTAGGCGGTGTGGTACCTGGGTTGGCCGACGATGTTGTCATAGCAAATGGCCATACAGTTACCGTCGATGGAAATTTTGCTTGTGATTCTATTGGCATGCCTGCGGGTGCAAACAACACCAACCTAAATATTGCGGGTACCAATACGTTAACGGTAACGAATGATGTTTCCAGTGCCCTAAGCCTAAATAAAAAGGAGAAGATATGGGGAATGGTATTATAAACTTATGTGTTTGTCGTATTAATAATTTTATATAGTTTTATTTGAAAAAATAAATATTATGGATATTAATATTCATACTGCTTACAAAAAATCACCAGTATTAAGCACAGAGTTATTGTTTGTATTTATAGTGCTTATAATTTCAATACAAAATTCATTTTCTGCTACTCGAATAGCATCGGTTTCGGGTAACTGGAGTAATCCTGCTACCTGGGGTGGACAACCAGTGCCTACTGCTGCTGATGATGTAATTATTAATGACGGGATTAATGTTACTGTTGATATTGCAAATGCATACTGCCTAAATTTAACAATCAATGGTGGAGCAAACAATACATATGTTACAGTGGGTAACAATAATTTAACTGTGGGAGATGCTATTACAATTAATGCGCCAACTGCTGCAATAAACAAATACATAGAAGTTAGTAATGGATTTTTACAAGCTAACTCATTAACTATCAATCAAGGTACAAATAATGCATGGGATTCCTATTTATTAATTAGCGGAACAGGCACTGTTACCATTACAGGTAATATAACCATGGGAGCAAGGAATCTTAGATCTTATATTGTATTTACTGGTAATGGGTATTTAAATATTGGCGGTACAATTACTGGAGGAGGTATTACAAGTAATATAGATGGTGGAGCAACAGCACCTACAACAGGTACAGTTAATTATAATGGTAATATTGATCAAACAATTCCATCATACAATGGATATTACAATTTGACTGTTTCTGGAAGTGGCACAAAATCCCTTGTTGCTGCTTTAACTATAAATCGAAATCTTTCCATTCAAGGTTCAGCCACCCTCAATTGCAATCAGTATCAAATTACTGGTAATAGTGCAGGAACAATGACAATGGACGCGGGCACTACCTTAATATTGGGTAATCCTGCTGTAGGTACAGCTGTAACATTTCCTACTAAATATACTACAGGTAACATTTCACTAGATGTGGCAAGCACAGTGATCTATACAGCTAATGCAGCTCAAACAATTTCTGCTGTTCCTGTATATGGTAATCTTACTGTTTCAACTGGCGGTACTGCAACAACAAAAACCCTCGGAGGAAATGTTACAATAAATGGAAATTTGAATATTACTGGAGGTGCGGCTACGGTAACTTTACAATTAGCAGACTTTAATCTTACGGTAAATGGAAATTCCTATATTAATGCCAATGGTACCCTGAATGACAACAATACTATTGGGACAAACATTTTTGTCGGTAGGGTAATTATTGCAAATGGGGGAACATTTAGCAACACCAATGACCACCCTGCTTTTGAATTCAGAAGTGGCCTTACAAATAATGGTACCTTTATCAAAAGTGGAACGGGAACCATTAGCTTTACTACAAACAGGCAAACTATTGATGGGTCAAATGTTTTAAATATTAATGGTGGTGATATTGTGATTAATAACCCCGCCAAAGTAATATTTAGTAACCCAGGAGGATTATCGTTTAGTGGTACAAATTTTACAGTAAATTCTAATGCCGATACAGCTTTTTATGCTACTTCGGGGACTTTTACCTTTGCACCTAATGCTGCCCAAACGATTGGGGGAGCGGGAACGGGGACTGTTACTTTTTATAATTTAGTATTTGCTGGCAGAAATACCAAGACTGCTAATCGACCATTTTCAACTACCTCAAATGTTACGATTAACAATTTGGTTACATTTAACCTGGGTACCACAACAAAAACGATTAATATCGGGGGTAATTTAACTGTAGATGGCATCCTTGATTTTGGTACTACTGCTGCAAAGACAATTAATGTTTCTGGCAATCTTACAGATGTAACAGGTACCATCAACATGACAGGTGCTGGATTAGCTCATGTACTTAATTTGTACGGAGCTTCCAATGCCATTACTAGGTTTAATACTACAGCGGGTTCGGGAAGTACGGTTTCTTATCTCGCTTCTGGCAATCAAACCATTTTTGCAAGTGCCAACTACCAAAATCTAACCCTTGGCAATGGTGGTACAAAAAGTCTTTCGGGCAATGTAACCGTAAACGGTACGTTAACGCTTTCGGGCAGTGTGTTGCAGCTGGGTAATTATAATCTTATTTTATCCAATTCGGCTACTAGCAGCATTGCAGGAGGCCCCTTTAACGCTAATTGCATGATAGCTACCGATGGTACCGGATACCTTCAGCAGGCAGTTCCAGCATCTACTCCTTATACAGTACCTATTGGGTCCAACAACACTTTTTCTCCGTTAACCATTAATGCTATTAGTGGTACAACATATCTACGGCTGCGAACTGTATATAGTGCATCGTTAGGATCTAATTACCTCAAACGTTACTGGCAGCTAACGGCTTCGGCTGCTGCTACGGCCACAGTAACGTTTACCTACGATGCTACTGAAAATCCTACCGATCCTACATTAATCTGGTATCGTCCTATTTCTGGCTACTGGTCAACCCCCTCAGGCACGCAAAACTTTAACGACATTGCCAAAACATTTACCATCACAGGAACTACCAATCTTGGCATAACTACTACCGAATGGATTGCCGGTTATCCACCCAATACCTTTTTCTCCTATCAAAGCGGTAACTGGAATGACCCGGCTACCTGGACGTCCGACCCAGGCGGAACAACTTATGTGAATATTGGTACTCCTTCGTCCGATGGTGATGTAGTGGTTATTCTTTCCGGACGTACCGTTACCCTTACAGGCAATGTTACGACAACTAACCTCGAAATAAATATTAATGAAGGTGGTATATTGGATATGTCGACATACCAGTTTACCAACACGCTGAAGAAATTAAATGGGCAGGGCATATTACGACTGGCATCGGTAAATTTTCCATCGGCAACTACGAATAATTTTGTAAATGCAGGGGGAGGTATTACCGAGTACTACAATGCAGCTAATTTTACCCTTCCTGTCGCACAAACAGTTTATAACACGCTCCGGCTCAATGCTCCAGGGGTGATTGCTACTCAGCTAAATAATCTTACACTCAATGGCGACTTGCATATCATGCAAGGCACTTATCGTATTAACGATGGTACCTCTGCCCGGCGTCAGCTGACCATCATGGGCAATGTTACGGTTGAAAGTGGTGCATCTCTTACCGTAGGGAATGGTGTAACCAATACCACAACCGACCCGACAGCTGTGGCTGAAGCCGGTACAGCTCCTTTTATTGACTACTACGATGCCCAGTCGCATCGTGTGGTTGTGTATGGTGATTTTACCAACCACGGCACAGTTCGATTTACTAATCTTAGCTATCCAGTCTATAATGTATTTCCTCCTACCACTCCAGGGGCCACCACGGGATTTGCCACCGTGTACTTCAGGGGTTCAACCAGTAATACCCTGTATTGCGATGGTACTACCGATTTTTATAATTTGGTACTTGACAAAGGGGTAGATCAAACATATTCATTGACAATCTATGCGACGGCTTATCCCAATTTCCGACTTTTTGGTGCCAACATAGCTGGAGGTTATGAAGGAGGAGCTAATCCCAATTTATGTAAAGCACTCTGGATTAGAAATGGTACATTGATTCTTCAGGGAACGACAATCATACCATCCCTCTCGGAGGGTAACTGCGATACAGGAACCGGAGGGCCTAATTCAGATTTTTATGTACCTGCCAACGGGGCCCTGGTACTCGATGGAGATAATGTAGTAGTACTTACTACTGCTGATAGCTATCAGGATGTAAATGTAGCCTATGGGGTTAGCGCTCCCAACGATGCTGCCATGGGAGTAAATACGAATGCAGGATGTAGCTCATTTTCTATTTATGGATTATTACAGATAAACAAAGGATATATTTCAACTCGTGAAAGTGGTGGTTTTATCCAATGGGCAGTGGCATCGGGACAGTTTGTGATTAATGGAGGTACCGTAGATGCAAAGCAATATCGTACGGCGGGTACAGCAGGTGGGTTAGCTTCATTTACCCAAACGGGTGGTAATTTTTACCTGCGTGGACGTTTTCGTCGTACCCCAACTGCCTATACCGCTGTGTCCGATCTGGTGAATGCTCCCATTACCACCAATCGGTATAACGGAGGTTTACAGGGTGTTGTAGGTACCTTTAACCTCAATGAAGCTGCCAATGTATTTAACATGAGTGGCGGTAATATGTACATATATGATGTTTGTGGTGATGGCAGTGTAGCCAACCAGCAAAAGGCCTTTGAAATATTAGCCAGTACCAATAATGTAAATGTGACGGGAGGTAATGTATACATACTTCCAACCAATGGAACAATATTACCCAATTCACCCAATTACCGAATTGTTTCAACAGCTCAATTTTCAAACCTCTTCATCAATCGACAAAGTGGAACCAGCGTTGTAATGCTCGATACCTATCCATTAATCGTTTTATCTAATTTTTCCTTACAATCGGGAGATTTTAATGCTAATAATCTGAATGTTACCATTGGGGGTAATATGACCGTTTCGAGCGGTACCACCTATACAACAGGTAACAATTGGACCATCTTCAATGGTTCGGGAACTCAGGTTATTTCAGCAAATACTGCTGGACCACTAGCTTTCAAAAAGTTTAAAATGGACAAAGCTGCCGGTAAAATACTTTCGTTTGCAGGCACGCAGAGTGACATTCAAGTGGCTGACTCCTTGATTTTGATCAAGGGAACTCTTAATGACGGGGGTAAGACCATTACAATGATACCCTCAGCGACTACCACAACTTCGTATATTTACAATAGTGGAGTTCATATTGGCACGGGGAAAATTGTGTTGGCCGACGATGATCCGCAGGTGATAGATGGTGACGGTAATGGTATATTCAATAATTTGGAGCTTAACAATACCGATGCTCTGTCTGCTCCCATCAGTTTGAGGGCCAATATCACTATTTCGGGCTCGCTGATATTTTCGCAGGATAAATTGTTTAATATTGGTGCTTACAATTTGAAATTTACTTCATCTGCTTCGGTAAGTGGGTATAGTACGACAAGATACATAACTACGCTGGGTCAAGCAGGAAATGGAGGCATCACGCGAACTTTTTCTTCTTCAGCGAATAGCTTTACTTTTCCGATAGGTGCTTCTTCAACAAGTCATAGTACTCCTGCTTATACTCCAGCAACTATCACCATCACCGGTGCTCCTACCACATGGGGTGATATTACCGTTATTCCAGTTGGATACGAGCATCCAGCTACAACCGTTAAAAATCGTTCACTTACATACTATTGGAGGGTAAAAACCTCGGGCTTAACATTGGGAACCGCTACAGCTACTCTTGGTTTTAACTATGATCAATCAGACGTAATAACAGGTGCTGGTATTACTGAAGATGAATATGTAGCAGCTCGTTTTGATATCAACACGGTATCGTGGACAAGAGGCGTGGCAACTGATGTGGACGAAACGAATAATATTATAGGTGAACCGGGCATTGGTAGTTTTCTCGAGAATGTTTCTTTTATTGATGGCGATTATACAGCTGGTGATGACAATCCCACCAACCCGTTTGGCTCTCCTACCGTTTATTATAGTCGTCAAACGGGCTTATGGGGTAATGTCAATAGCTGGTCGACGGTATCGCATACCGGGCCCCCTGCTGCAGCGGTTCCAACGGCTGAAGATATTGTAATAATTGGGAATAATGACTCCATTTACTTGAATACTAACCTTACAGTGGCTAATACCGATGTGCGTAGTTGTGCTATTTTGAGAATCGAACAGGGATCGGCATTGGATATAGGGTATAATCCAGCTTGTAATTTTGCCTTGGTACTAAGCCATCCTAATGGCAATGGTAATTTACGACTGACGACAAGTTTTACTTCTGGCTCTACTTATCAATTTCCCGCTGGTGACTATACCGACTTTAATGTACATCTGGGTACTACCGAGATGTATACCACTAACTCTAAAGCAGGAACTACCTATTATCTTCCCAATGGGGTTACTGAATATGGAAATTTAATTCTTTCTCCGCTGGGAGGTTCAAATATCATTTTCCCCAATAATAATCTGTTGATATATGGTAACCTGACCACGCGAGGGCAAAATGCCGATTCGTGGTTCTGTCCTGTATGGAATACCAACTATCCTACACCTCCTAATGCACGAATTGCAAAAACCATTACGATTAATGGAAACCTTAATATTCAGGGAGGTGCGTTGGTATGGTATGGTGGTGGGGCACTTTTACAAACCATTGAAGTAAAAGGAAATGTATTTGTCAACACGGCTTCGGCTATAGATAACTGGGATGGTTCGGCAGCGCGTATGTATATTGGCGGAAATTTAACTAACAATACTACGGGGGCCACCGGAGGCGGAATAGCTACTCCACGTGAGTGTGATTTTCGCAATATTCCACTGACCTTCAATGGTACTGGTACGGCTTCTGTTGCCAATACAGCCAATACTCCCATAACAAGGTTTGGACAGGTTACTGTTGATAAGGGAAGCTCCCAGGCCGATTCGCTCATCATATCTATTGGGGGTACGCTGACCACTCCTGTAGATAATTGGTTGACCCTGAAAAATGGAACTTTGGTATATCGTCGAACCAATCCTTCAAGCGATTTTACCATTTCTACAACTACCTCGTTTGTCATCCCTGAAACAGCTGGTCTGTATATCGATTACCCCAACAACTCGGGTAATAGAAATATTCTGATTGCCAATGCTGCTGTAAACACAAATGATTTGATGCTGTTTGGAAAGCTCACGCTTAAGGCGGGGAATGTATACGTAGGGCCTACCAATGGAACCACTAATAATAACAATGATATTGAGTATTCAGGTGATGGTAATTCTACCATTATCATTGACGGTGGACGTTTGTTCGTAAATGGTCAAATACGCCGCAGTACGGCAACAACAACGGGTGTACTTAAGTATTATCAGAGTGGAGGCGATGTAACAATCAATGGGCAGGGTGCCGATGTTACTTCACTTACCCGTGCTAAACTGGAAGTTGTTAATCCTGGAAGTGTATTTAATATGTCGGGAGGTACTATTACGATAGTACAAGGGGGAGGTACAACTTTTGGCGATTTATATCTGCGACCTGCAAGTGGTAGCGTAACAGCAGGCCAGATTATCTTTACCCAAACACCCGCTTACTGGGCAACTATTGATGCTGCACAAAATTATCGCATGGATGCAAATCTGACGCTCAATGATCTTGTTATTACTGGTAAGGTTGCGGGTACTGCTCGGACAGCTACCGTTACACTTATGATCAATCCCCTAATCTTAAATGGTAACCTCACTTTAACAAATAATCAGAGCTTTTTGATAGCCAATAATCTTAATGTTACAATCAACGGCGATTTAATCAACAATGGAACCTATACCCCAGGAACGAATACTACGACTTTTAGTGGAAACGTTCAGAACATTTTAGGAACATCTTCGACTAGCTTTAACCACCTGGTAGTTAATCCTGTCACCTCGCTTACTCTATCCAATTCGATTTCGGTTACGGGTAACTTGACAATATCCAGCGGCTCTTTTGTTTGTGACAATAATGCTGTAAGCGTGTCTGGTAATCTTACCAATAACGCTACCTATACGGATAATGGCAATGGAACAGGTATTATGCTGGTAGGTTCTGCTTTACAGTATGTATCGGGGACGGGAACATTTAGCACCCTTACGCTCAATAATTCCAATGGTGCACGTTTGCAAAGTTCTATTACGCTCAATAAAAACCTGGTACTTGTACAGGGTATCTTTAATATCAATCAGTACATGCTAACATTGGGTGTGAACAGTATTGTAGATGGGGCACCATTTAATGCTGCTAAGATGATACAAGTTGATGGCGTTTTTAGTAATGTTGGTATTCGAAAATATTTCAGTGCTTACAGTGGACCTGCTGTTTCATTTACCTATCCCCTCGGGGTAACTGGTAAGTATACACCTGTGGTTTTCACTTACAGTAATAATGATCTGACGGGTTATGTTCGTATCAATGCTATCAATGATCATCATCCGGGGGTAATTGATCCCACCAAAGTGCTTCAGTATTATTGGGAAGTACAGAATAGTGCGGTATCCGGTGTTAATGGGAGCCTGGTATTTTACTATAAAGATGCAGATGTGTTGGGCAATGAATCGAACTATGTAGCTGCTCGCACTGTAGGGGGTACCAGCTGGAGTAAGGCCGCACCCGGACCTTCGACCGACAATGTTGATGAAAGTCTTAATACCATCACTTTTAACCTGGTGGGTGCCGACGATTTAAATGGGGAATTTATAGCTGGAGAAGACCCAGCTATTCCTAATAATATTCCTCAATTTACCTCTATCAAGGACGGTAATTGGAACGATCCTAGTATTTGGATGCAAACGGCAGGAGATCCCTATACACTTACGGGAGGGCCCAATGGATTTATTGTAACCATCGGCAGCAATGATACCGTTACCATTAACCAGAATCAGGCATTTACTTATCATACTACAATAAATGGTACCTTGCGGGTGGTACAACCCTATTATGGGCATAATATTGGGATAGTAAACGGCACGGGTACACTTTATCTCAATGGAGGTCCTTTCCCGGCAGGTCAGTACGATAATTTTATGGATTGTACAACGGGAGGAACCCTCGAATATGGAGGGAGCTCAGATTACAATGTAGTGGCTGATTTGTATAACAGTGTTCGAAAATTGCGTTTCACAGGAACAGGGAGTCGTTATTTACCCAATAAAGATCTTACTATCTGTGAGCAACTGCTCATTAATGGGCCAACAGTAGATAATTCGGTCAATAATCGGAAATTGACCATTCTGGGTACTTTTGAACGATATGGTACAGGTGTTTTCAAAGCGGGCAGTGGAACAAATGCTATTGTAGAGTTTGCAGGAACCAGTGCACAAACAATCGGCGGTCCTACGGGCAATTTTTCGGGTGCCAATAAATTTTATCATTTGAAAATAAACAATAGTAATGGGTTGAGCATTGGTACGGGAGGAGTTATTGAGGTCGCTGGCAATTTGTATCTTACCTCGGGACGCATTATTACAACTGCAACCAATCAGCTGCGCATTATCAATACTGCGATCAATTGTGTTGTACCTGCGGGAGGTTCGTCGGCTTCGTATGTGGATGGACCACTAACCAAACGTATTCTATCGGGTGATAACTTCAAATTTCCTGTAGGTAAGGGAACTGTACTGGGCAATAAAATTACGCTCTCTTCTTCTCAACCGGGTACCATCGATTGGACAGTTGAATTTTTTACTCCCAACAGTACCTATACTTCCTATGCTGCGCCGCTTACCTATGTTAACTCGATGGAATACTGGACTGTTTCAGCAACATCTGGCAGTCAAGCTTATGTAGGTTTGGATTGGGATCCAGCCAGTGATCTTACTCCGCTTATGACCCAAAATGGGCTTTCGGATATGCGTGTGGCTTACGATAATGCAGGTACCTGGACAGAATTAACGTCAACAGCAACGGGAAATAGCAGTTATGGAACGGTAACCACAGTAGCTCGGATAACTATTCCCGTATCGGGTAGCAGTAAATTCACAACCGCATGTATTAATACTACAAAGCCTCGTGCTCGTCTTAATCCTTCTGGTCCTGTTTGTGGAACAGCGGGTATCCCAGTTACCTTTACGGGTTCAGTTCGTCCTTTCAATTATATACTTGGTTATACCAAAAACGGTGTCCCCCAGACCCCTGTTACTGTTAACTCCGAACCCTATATTTTACCGACCGATGCCACTGGAGCTACCTATCAGCTTACGAGTTTCATATATAACGATCCCGCTGATCCTACTACCGGTGTTGTTGATCCTACCCCAGTAACTACGTATACGGTACCTACTACGGCTAATGCAGGTCCCGACCAGTCGATTTGTGGAGGTACCTCTGCAACGCTGGCTGGTAATACGCCTGTGGTGGGGAGTGGGCTGTGGAGTATTGCATCGGGGCTTGGTGGAACAGTTGTAACTCCTACTACGCCTAATAGCCTGTTTAATGGGATAAATGGTAACACCTACCGACTTGTCTGGACCATTAGCAATGGCGGATGTAGCTCGAGCGATACTGTTATAATTAGTTTCCCGCTTCTTCCTACAACTCCTTCTGGTTTTATTCTGTTCGATAATAGCGTATGTCAGGGTGATATGGGGGTTGCCTATTCGGTACCCAACGATCCTACGGTTACCTTTACCTGGATTTACTCGGGTAGTGGTGCTACAATCAACGGATCGGGCAATGCCGTTACAGTCGATTATGCCGTGACAGCTACCTCAGGAAATATTGGGGTGTATACCACCAACGGTTGTGGCAACAGTGATACCCTGGCGTTGGCAGTATCAGTACATGGTTTACCTTATGCTACGCTGGCTGTATCGGGGAGTGCAACTGTTTGTGAAGGTAATTCTACCACGCTTACCATCACCATTTCGGGAGGCACATCACCTTACAATGTAACGTTGAACGATGGTACAACAAATTATAATCTAAGCAATATTACCTCGCCGTATGTTTACAATACGGGGGCTCTTAATTGGATTGGACCCTCCTCATTACGAACGATAACTTACAGCATACCAACCGTCGTTACTTCTGATGGCTGTGTTAATGCGGGTTCAAACACTGTAAATGTCGGTGTATATAAAAACCCCGATACAGGTCCTTTCTACCATAAGCCAAACAAGTGAGCCTTTGCTTTTCTTTATAAACAAACAAAGCCAGCTTTATAGCTGGCTTTAGTTTTTTTAAGGATTTAGTATCACTTGATGTATTCAAAACCACAATAAGGTACCAGTACGTTGGGGATTTTTATTCCCTGGGGTGTTTGATTATTTTCGAGTAGAGCAGCCACTATGCGGGGTAGAGCTAGTGCACTGCCATTCAGCGTGTGGGCTAAGCGTGTTTTTTTGTCGGCAGGGTCACGAAAGCGCAATTTCATGCGGTTGGCCTGAAAGGTTTCGAAATTGGATACTGAGCTAACCTCCAGCCATTTCTGCTGGGCTGCTGCATACACCTCGAAATCGTAAGTAAGTGCTGAGGAAAAACTCATATCTCCCCCACATAACTTAACAATGCGGTAGGGCAATTCGAGTTTTTGAACCAGACTTTCTACATAGGCAACCATTTCGTCGAGAGCCTCGTACGATCGGTCGGGATGCTGAATCTGCACTATCTCTACCTTATCGAATTGATGCAAGCGGTTGAGCCCACGTACATCTTTACCATAGGAACCAGCTTCGCGGCGAAAACATGGCGTGTAAGCCGTGTTTTTAATGGGAAGCTCGTCGGCTTCAAGAATCACATCGCGATAAATGTTGGTAACCGGTACTTCGGCCGTGGGGATCAGGTAATAATTATCGGCGGTCACATGGTACATTTGTCCTTCCTTATCGGGGAGTTGACCGGTTCCAAACCCCGAGTCTTCGTTGACCATCAGGGGTGGCATAACTTCAGTGTAGCCTGCCTTTTGGGCTTCATCGAGGAAGAAATTAATGAGAGCACGTTGTAATTTTGAACCTTTACCAAGATAAACTGGAAAACCTGCTCCCGTGAGTTTTACACCCAATTCAAAGTCGATAATCTGGTATTTTTTGGCCAGATCCCAGTGGGGTAAGGCATTTTCGGGTAGTTGCGGCATACTTCCTCCGGTCCGAACTACCACATTATCGTCGGCGCTTGTACCAGCAGGTACACTGGGGTGTGGAAGGTTGGGCAATAGCACAAGTACACTTTCGAGTTCTTTTTCCAGCCCAGCTAGCTTGTCGGACAGGATTTTAAGCCCTTCCTTGAGCTGGGCAGTTTGTTGACGTGCTTGTTGGGCTTCCTCGTTTTTACCTTCTTTGATGAGTTGGCCTATTTGCTTCGATATTCTATTCATTTCGGCTTGTGTGGCATCAAATTCTTGCTGTGTTTGACGCCGTTTAGCATCGAGTTCAAGCACCTGGTCGACCAGTTCGAGCTGCTTGAAGTTTTTTACCTGTAAACGTTCCAGAACGTATTCTTTTCGTTCTTTTAATAGATTCAGTGTAAGCATAGCTTAAATTTTCGAAAATAAAATAAAAAAGGCTCTGCAATTTAGCAATACAATTGCTACCTCACAAGAGCCCGCACAATATATTTTTCAGAGGTTATTCCTGAGGAATGACAGATACTATCGATTTTTCGCCGCGCGATCTTTTAAAAACTACTTTCCCATCGACCAGGGCAAAAAGCGTATGATCTTTACCCATGCCCACATTTAATCCCGGGTGATGTACGGTCCCTCTCTGGCGTACAATGATGTTTCCTGCTTTGGCCATTTCGCCACCAAAAATTTTGATACCCAGGCGCTTACTTAACGAGTCGCGGCCGTTTTTTGAACTACCAACGCCTTTTTTATGAGCCATATCTTTACAAGTTTAAATGTTTTACATTATGCCTCAGCACTGCTTTCTTCTTCGCTAGCAGTAGCTTTTGCTTTTCGGGTTGCTTTTTTGGCTGTACCACCCCCCAATACGATATCTTCAATTAATATCTGGGTAAAATATTGACGGTGTCCGTTGAGTTTCTGATAGCCTTTTCTTCTTTTCTTCTTGAATACAAGCACTTTGTCGCCTTTGACGTGAGCCAGTACTTTTGCCTGAATGCTTGCACCTTCAACGGTAGGAAGCCCAACCTTTACATCACCGTCGTTATCGACCAGAAGCACTTCGTTGAAGGTTACACTGCTACCTTCTTCATTCTCAAGCCGGTGGACGTAAATTTTTTGATCTTTCGTCACTTTAAACTGCTGACCGGCAATGTTTACAATTGCATACATTGTTTTTTCTGCTTTACAGTTTTTTCTCAAAAATGGACTGCAAATGTAATACTTTTCTTTTAATTGTAAACAGACCTGAAATTTTTTTTGTACTTTTTGTGGAGCGAAGGGAAGGTCATATTAATTTTTCGTACACTTTAATTATTTCCTGGGCTACCTTTTCCCGACGAAATGATTGTGCATGCATAAAACCGTCGAAAATCATGTTTTCGCGCATGAAGTTATTATTTAGCACTTCTTTGATGGCAAATCCAATTTCTTTGGGATTTTGGGGATCAACGTACAGGGTTGATTTGCCGCCAGCTTCCGAAAAACATCCTCCCTTGGAGGTTATGACAGGTGTTTTCGATACCAGGGCTTCCAGTATGGGTATGCCAAATCCCTCGAAAATAGATGGGTAAACAAAAACGGTGGCCATTTGATAGATAGCAGGGAGGTCCTCATTGGGTACATTGTGCAAAAAGTACACATTGCGCATGTCGTGACGTTCGATGTATGATTTAATGCTACCCAGATATTTTGTTGGTTTACCAATAATTACAATCGGATAATCGATTTGTGCTTTACGCATGCCAATGAGAATATTGAGTACATTTTTTCGTGGTTCAATAGTGCCCACAAATAGGATATAGTGCTCGGGAATAAGGTATTTGGTGAGCACTTCCTGCTTTTTTAGTCTATCGGCTGTTTCCCAGAAAATGGGGTTACAACTTTGGTATACCACATCTATTTTGTGCTCGGGAATTTTGAAAAACTCTTGCAAATCGTTGGCTGTTTGCTGACTTACGGCAATAATGCGGTTGGCATGTGTGGCAGCATAAAAACATTTTTCTTTGTAAATTTTTCGGTCAATAGGATTATAAAAATGTGGATATCGCATAAAAATAAGATCGTGTACGGTAACTATCGTAGGAATATTGGTCTTATGCATTTTAAAGGGGATTTCGTTGCTCAGACCGTGAAAGAGGTCAATCCTATCGCTTTCTACCTGTTGATGTAGGAGACACGATCGCCAGTAGAATGGTAACCATTGGTGTAACCGTTTTTGTGGCGTAATTAGTCGTTGATTTGTTGGATTTATTGTAAAAAGTGGTTTCGGTGTTAGGGGCGTATACAGGTAATATTCATTCATGGGGAAATATTCGGCGAGCATGCTCAACACGTCGCGGCTATAATTTCCCAGCCCACTGCGGTTAAAAAAGGCTCTTTTGGCATCGTACCCCAATCGCATGTCAGGCAAGTTTTTTGATTCGATCGGTAAATTCGAGTACACTATCGCGATTGGCAAAAGCAGAAAAGCGGATATAGCCTTCGCCCGATGGGCCAAATCCTGCGCCAGGGGTGCCCACAATTTGTAGCTTATGTAGCAAATAATCGAAAAATTCCCACGAACCCATATTATCTTTCGTTTTTACCCATAGGTAAGGGGCATTGATACCGCCAAATACCTTAAATCCGACCGATTCAAGGCTTTTTCGCATGATGGCAGCATTTTCCATGTAATAGGCAATGGTATCTCGCACTTCTTTTTTACCAGTATCGGTGTAGATGGCAGCTGCGGCTTTTTGAACGGGGTATGAGACTCCATTGAACTTGGTTGTTTGTCTACGTAGCCACAGAGCATGGAGGGGGTGAGCATTACCTTGTGGGTCGTATGCTTTAACGGATTTAGGAAGAATAGTATATGCACAGCGTGTTCCCGTAAAGCCAGCAGTTTTTGAAAAACTGCGAAATTCAATAGCACATTCGCGCGCCCCTTCGATTTCAAAAATGGAGTGGGGGAGGGTAGCATCCGAAATATAGGCTTCGTATGCGGCGTCGTACAGAATAATAGCCCGGTGTTCAAGGGCAAAGTCAACCCATTTTTTCAGGGTCGCTTTGTCTATTGTTGCACCCGTAGGGTTATTGGGGAAACAAAGGTAAATGATGTCTACGGGTTGGCTGGGTATTTGTGGCAGGAAGTTGTTCTCTTCCTTGCAGGGCATGTACACAATGTTTTCGTAGTAGCCATTTTCGAGCATAGGACCGGTACGTCCATCCATCACATTGGTGTCGACGTATACAGGGTATACAGGGTCGGCTATGGCTACACGATTATTTTTTCCAAAAATATCGAGGATATTTCCCGTGTCGCATTTTGAACCGTCGGAAATAAAAATTTCGTCGATATCGATATTGACGCCCCGGCTGATGAATTCGTTATCGACGATAGCTTTTCGGAGGAACTCGTAACCTTGCTCGGGACCATATCCTTTGAAAGTACTTTCATTTCCCATTTCTTCGACTGCTTCGTGAAAAGCTTTGATTACGCTGGGAGCCAGCGGTCGTGTTACATCTCCAATACCCATTCGGATGATGCGAGCATCGGGGTGAGCTGTTTGATATTCACGTACTCTACGACCGATTTCGGGGAATAGATACCCCGCTTTTAGTTTCAGATATCCTTCGTTCAAAAATGCCATATATGCTTTCTTTTTTACAAATATAGTGTAGCTTTTTTATTTTAAGATTTGTTTAAAAAAATCATTTCCCTTGTCATCTACCAGGATAAATGCGGGGAAATCGACCACTTCTATTTTCCAGATAGCTTCCATGCCCAGTTCGGGGTATTCGAGCAGTTCTACTTTTTTGATATTTTCCTGCGCCAGGATGGCGGCCGGTCCGCCGATGCTGCCCAGGTAAAAGCCGCCGTATTTTTTACAGGCATCGGTAACCTGTTGGCTACGGTTGCCCTTGGCGATCATAATCAGGCTGCCTCCATGCCGCTGAAATTCTTCGACATAGCTATCCATACGTCCGGCAGTGGTGGGACCAAATGAACCTGAAGCAAAACCTTTTGGCGTTTTGGCGGGTCCAGCATAATAGATGGGATGGTTTTTAAAGTAATCGGGCAATCCTTCCCCCCTATCCAATCGTTCCTTAAGCTTTGCGTGGGCAATGTCGCGAGCTACTACCAGCGTACCGGTTAGCAGTAATCGTGTAGCAACTGGATACTGCGAGAGTTCGGCCAGTACCTCGCGAATGGGTCGGTTGAGGTTAATACGAACAGATTTTCCCTCATAACCTTGCCGATATTTTTCAGGAATGTATTGGCCAGGGTTATCTTCCAGTTTTTCGAGCCAGATGCCTTCCCGATTGATTTTGGCTTTTATGTTACGGTCGGCCGAGCAAGAAACCCCAATTCCTACAGGGCAGGAAGCACCATGTCGGGGCAATCGGATTACTCTGACATCATGGGCAAAGTATTTACCTCCGAACTGTGCTCCGATGCCCAGCTGTTGGGCTGCTTTAAGTAGCTTTTCTTCAAGTTCGATATCTCTAAAAGCACGTCCGTGCTCATTTCCAGTGGTGGGAAGTGTATCGAGGTATTTTGTAGAGGCTAATTTTACAGTTTTCAAGCAGGCTTCGGCCGACGTTCCTCCTATCACTATGGCTAAATGATAGGGGGGACAGGCGGCTGTACCAAGCATTTTCATTTTTTCAATGAGAAATGTTTCGAGACTTTTAGGGTTAAGTAGAGCTTTGGTTTCCTGAAAAAGAAAAGTTTTATTGGCCGAACCGCCCCCTTTGGTGACAAAAAGAAAACGATATTCATCGCCATGTGTTGCGTAGATATCAATTTGTGCCGGCAGGTTGGTACCGGTATTTTTCTCTTCGTACATACTCAGCGGTGCCACCTGCGAATATCGTAGATTTTCCTCGGTAAATGTAAGGTACACGCCTTTCGATAATGCTTCTTCGTCGTTGCCGGCGGTAAATACCTGGTGTCCTTTTTTAGCAATTACTGTTGCAGTGCCTGTATCCTGGCAAAATGGTAGAATTCCTTTTGCCGATATTTCGGCATTACGCAACATGGTTAGTGCAACGTATTTGTCGTTATCGCTAGCCTCAGGATCGTTAAGAATGGCGGCTACCTGTCGTTGGTGTTCGGGTCGGAGCAGAAACGAGCAATCGCGAAAGGCAACTTTTGAAAGGTAGGTAAGTCCTTCGCTTTCCACATACAATATTTCCTGTCCCCTGAAATTTTCTGTGTGTACATAATCGCGGGTAAGCAGGTAGTATTCGGTTTTGTCTTCACCCAATTCAAACAGGGGTTGATAATAAAAATCTGGCGTTGCCATAATTATAAAATTTTATCAATTTCGGTCACGGGTTGTCCAATAATAGCTTTTTCTTCGGTAACAAGGATTGGGCGTTGTAGCAGACGTGGGTTTTTAGAAAGGATATCTATCCATTCTTCGTCCGATAGGTTTTTATTTTTAAGTTCCTTTTTGTACAATTCTTCCTGGGTTCGCACCAGATCGATGGGGCGTTTACCTGATTTGTACAAAATATCCCGAATTTCATCGGCCGTTATACCTTTTTCCATGTATTTTATGATGGTAAAATTAGAAGTTTTCTCCTGGAGGTATGCCAGGCCTGCACAGCTTTTTTTGCAACGGGGATTATGATATATTTTGATCATGACTGAGGTTCTTTTAAATCTTTTCGATAGTTGATTATTTCATTGCTTCCGCCATACTCCATGAGATATGCTTTGATAAAGGCATCGAGGTCGCCATCAAGCACGTCTTGAGCATTGGAGGTTTCATAGTCGGTCCGCAAATCTTTGACCAGTTTGTAAGGATGCAACACATAATTTCGGATTTGTGACCCCCATTCGATTTTCATTTTTTTACCTTCGAGTTCAGCTTGTTTTTCACGTCGTTTTTGCAGCTCAAGCTCGTATAGCATCGATTTAAGAATGCGGAGGGCATTTTCTTTATTTTTTAACTGCGACCGATCTTCCTGATTTTCGATGACGATGCCAGTAGGGGCGTGTCGGAGTCGGACTGCTGTTTCCACCTTATTCACATTCTGGCCTCCTGCGCCGGAAGAACGATAGGTCTCCCAGGTAATATCGGCTGGGTTAATCACAATTTCAATAGTATCGTCGATGAGGGGAGATACGAATACCGATGCAAAAGAAGTATGACGACGTGCATTCGCATCGTAGGGGGATATGCGAACCAGGCGATGGACACCATTTTCACCTTTGAGGTAGCCGTAAGCGTATTCGCCGTCGATTTCAAGGGTCGCCGATTTGATGCCAGCTTCTTCGCCTTTTAGTATGTCGATGATTTTCACCTTATAGCCATGGCGTTCGGCGTAACGTAGATACATACGCATGAGCATTTCAGCCCAGTCCTGGCTTTCGGTACCTCCTGCCCCGCTGTTAATTTTCAAAATAGCACCGAAACGATCTTCTTCATTGCGAAGCATGTTGCGCATTTCAAGATCTTCGACAGCTGCAAGCGTTTCGGCATATTGCCTATCAAGTTCCTCTTCCGTAGCTTCACCAACTTCGAAGAATTCAGCCAATAGTTCCAGATCGTCGACGGCTGTTTTTACTTTTTCGTAAGCTGTTGTCCATTGCTTAAGACTAGCAATTTTCTTCAGTTGTTGTTCGGCAGCTTTTGGATCATCCCAGAAATCAGGAGCATGTGTTTTTTGTTCTTCCTCCTCAATTTCAATGAGTTTGTTGTCGATGTCAAAGATACCTCCTGAGGGCTTCCTCGCGTTCACGTAAAGCTTTTATCTGCTCGTCCGTTACCATACATCCTGTTTTTTAGAATGGCAAAGGTACGAGAAATAATTTTTATTGCCAAAGATATGCGGTAGATGTTGTTTTTCAAGCCTGAATAGCAGGTAGTTCACAGTAAAACTTACTGCCAACTCCCGGGGTGCTTTCCACAAAAATATTACCCTGGTGAATAGTTATTAATTCCTTACATAGCAATAAGCCTAACCCGCTTCCTTTTTCATTTTTCGTACCCGACGTAGAGATACTTGAAAGGGTAAACAGTATAGGAATTACTTCTGGCTTTATTCCCTTACCATTGTCTTCAATACAAATAATTAGTTTATTTTCAGATGTTTTCGACCATATTTTAATAAATCCTCCTTCGGGAGTAAATTTAATGGCATTACCTGTAACGTTGCGAATCACGGTTTTAATGATGTTTTTATCAAGCGTCCATTCAGCCTTTTTGTCTATGTTGTTCAAGATGGTTATGTTTTTATTGTGTGCCTAATTGAAAAGAATTTCAATGGTTTCATCGACTAATTCGAATACGTTTAGCTTTTGAGGGTTAAAACTAATTTTGCCCGTTTGGGCGAGCGACCATTCGAGCAGATTCTCAAGTAATTCGTAAGCATTTTTACCGGCTTCGTAAAGCATTTTTGCCATTTCTTCAACGTTTTCCGGGGTATGATTTTGCGTTGCCAGCATTTCCGATAGTGCCATGATGGCGTGAAGTGGATTTTTTAAATCGTGGGCAATAATCGAAAATAGCTTATCCTTGGTTTTAAGCAAGTCTTGCTTTTGCTTTTCGACAATTGTGCGTTCGGTAATATCGGTGGCTGTTATTAATACAAGTGTTTCGTTCTTGTTATTAATAATCCCCGAGCGTGCCTCAAACCAACGAAGTCCCTTTTGTGTTTCCAGGCTATATTCGAGGGTTTGTGATACCCCCGATTGCAGGGTTTGGGTGATGAAACGCATAAAGTAATCAGCCATATCGTTCGGAAATATTTCGCGTAGATTACGATTTAATATGTACTGGCTACTTAAGTATAGCAACGATTCATCGTTGGCCATAACTTTTTTTATCATTCCTTCGGGGGTAATAATAAAAAGTAATACAGGCAGGGCTTGAATGATACTGTTCAGGTAATGCTCTGTGGTTACTAGTTGTTCTTCATATTGCTTTTGTGTTGTAATATCTATCTTAAGCGAAATGAAATGTTCAATAATATTGTGAGAGTTTTTGAGTGGATAAATGTACTGTTGTTCCCAATACAATTCGCCATTTTTCTTTTTGTTACAAAAAACATCCTTCCACGGTTGTCCCGAAAGGAGGGTGTCCCACATTTTTTTATAGTAATCGCTGGAATGAATCCCAGATTTCAACAGGTTGGGATTTTTTCCAATGAGCTCATTCTTAGGATATCCTGTGGTATTACAAAACGTTTGGTTAACATATTCGATGATTCCATGGGGGTCAGTGATTACTACGCCAACAGGGCTTTCTTCAAAAATATTATGCAGCTGTAAACGTCCAATATAGTCGTTCATACATTATTAGTTTATTGCAAGATAGGAGTTTGCATGAAACCCACAAAAACACATTCAAAAATTTAATGGATGAGAAAGCAAATGTAAGTTGCGGAATTCTGCAATTTGAACATTACTTATTATAACAAATTTAATATAATTATGGAATAAATGCCAAATAATCTACTTCATGTTGCCTTATGATAAGCGAATGAAAGACTATGCATCAAAGTGTTGTACCAGTGTATGTTATGGAAAAATTTTAATCCGGTTCTTAATTATTGCCTATGAACTTGGGTAATACATAGCCGTGATAAACAAGTAATCTCGTAGTTACATTAAGGTTAAACTACTTGGTAGGGATTTTTTGAATGATACATTCAATTTGAAAAAAAATCAGTCATTAGTAAAGAGTACAAAATTAGAAAAAGCAATACTTTATTGGGTTACTTCCCAAAAATTGACAAATGAGGAATATTCTCAGGTTTTGCTTTTTTGTAAAATCATTGGCACAAATTATAGAATGTTATTGTGTAAGGGTAAATCGTATGCTGAATCCAAATTTCGTATTGATGGTTTTATAGGAGCTTGAAATATGTGGATCGGTGAGCAGTCGATCGTAAAATGCCTGCAGGGTTAGCCTATCGCTCAGCTGGTAATCAGCGGTAAAGGATATTTTGATATTTTTATTTCCATTGGTGACTTTCTGATCGGAAATATCGAGACGTCGAATGAAAAACAAGTCGTCGCGAATAGAGATATCGGCACGCAGGTCGAGGTCGCTTTTGACGGGACTGTTCACTGCACCAAAAGTAATCATGGTAAGGGGTATGTCGGGGAAGCGATAACCAGAGCCGAATACGTATTCCGTTGCATAATTTTCGTTGAGGGTATAATTGGTCAGTCCCAGCATGACGGTGCGACTCTTTTTGTACTCAAATCGTGCAGTAAGATTGTTTTTTAGGGTAACATCTACCCCAAATAGAGGGCTAAATTGTTCATTGATGGTTATTGAGCTTACATCGTACATAGGAGCATAATTACCCAGCTGGTCTCTGATATTACTGAATCCATCGGGGCCTTCCTGATAAATGGAATTAGTTACATAAGAGCCAATGTTGTATGTTGATGCATAGGCATGGCTTATGTTGATGGATTGGAAGTATTCAGCCAGCAACGGAATTTGCGTAAGCGAGGTAATGTTTACCCGCCAATTGGGTCGTACGTACATGAGCGAAGGGAAAAGATCGAGCGTGAAGTTATTGGGGTCGTATCCACCATAGGTAGCTAAAAAGGCAGGTATTAACACTTGTTGTGAATTTTCCTTAAAGCCAGGGTCGGTTACAGGGTCATTTTGGTATGAAGGGAAATTGGCATACTTTTCCTGAAGTCGTGCAATGATTCGGTAGCGGTTTTCCTTAAATTTTGAAAAATATTTTGATTGGTTATAGTTATTGGCATTAAGGTTTTCAAACGAACCGAGCGAAATTATGGTCATGCTAAAATTGCCCGAAACAATAGGTTTGGCAAAATGTAACAGGTAGTTGGTGTCGTTTCGGAAGGGTAGATAGCTGGCATTTTTATTGATTGAACGGGAGTAGTTAGTATTAAGTTCAACACGAACACCCGGGAAAGGTTCGTAATTGGCTCTAAAGCTGATGGTTTTGGTGGTAGTTTGTAGCAGGTTTGTTTGTAGTAGGGTATTTGAAACAATCCAATCGTTTTCCACCATTTTGCGGATATTGTTATCGTTTTGGTCGCCGAGGATAAAAGGAATACCTGGGGCTGCCCCCGACATTCCCAGGAATTTAGTGCCTCGTTTGTACCCCGAAAGGGAAGTACCGTTGGTTTCGGTATAGGAACCATTAACCGATTTTAGTCCTATCAGGAGTCGGGCGGTGTTCCGTACTATCCATACGAAGGGATTCGGACCTACATCCACTTTGCCTTCTACGCGAACATAAGCCACCGCCACATCCTTTTCGGGGGTAAAGACTACACGATTGATTGAAGGAACCTCGAGGGTACCCTTAACTTCATTACCGTTTTCGTCGGTAACCTTTACTACAACATCTTGCGTTTTGAGATTGTGCGAAATATTGCGTGGCGTTTGTGCTTTAAGATTAAAGTATCGTCTGTCGAATGTAACTGTCTTTTTCTCTTTTTGCTGTTGACCTCCCTGTCGACCCTGTTGTTGTATGTCGCGTAGGAAGGAAATTTTATTATATAGCGTATTCAGACTAATATTTCCAGTGAGCTGTATCGAGCGGGTATTGCCAATGCTATTACCCAGATCGGTGTAATTTCCGTTTTCATCGGTAAATTTTGGTTGAAGTTGCCAGTCGTAGCTTCCACTATAACGTGCCGAGGCTGATGTCCAATCAAGCAGGGGGAGTTTGTTGATGGGTATGTTGTAGTTGATATTAAATTGATGGGTATAACGTCGGTTATGTCCTCCATTTTTAATTTGTCGCCATTTATCGTATCGAGGACTTGTTCGCAGAGAAGAATCCATGGTACGATCCCACTCATCGATGTAAGCGTAGTTTGTAGCTGAAAAATCAATTTTTATCGAACGCGACAGGTCGTATTTTACATCGTACATGCGATTCCACAGAAAACTTTTTTCGATGGTGAGCGGAATATCCAGGCCATTTTTTGCCAGATTTCGAAGTTGTAAGGTATGATAATCACGGGTAATGTTTGTCCGAAATGCAACGCTGGTAGGAGCATAGTAAAAATTAAAATCGCGGATAAGTCGAAAATAAGGTTTATTAAAGAAATTTATTTTTTGGAAAGGAGCAATATTTTTTGGTCTATTATTGAAAATGTAGTTAAAGCTCCCTTCGTGGTGATAGAGGTTGTTGTATTCGGTTTTATAATTTGAAGCCAATTGTTCGTAATACCCGTAGCTAACCGAGAAATTGGCAGGGTCGTAAAACTTAGGGGTACGACTGGTTTTATTAACTTTAACATTTGTAAAGTTAATGCTGCGACGCAAAACTCGATCGATAGAAATACGCAGAATGCTATCCCGAATGCGTTTGTTTGGGGCATTGTCGAGGGCTGCTTGCAAGGGGATATCGGGGTCAAGCGGATTGTACTGAGGTTTGATGGTTGTTTGCGAGTAGGCCATGTATAATGGAATTTGTACCTGGGCTTTTGTTGGGAAAAACTTTCCCAGTTCAAAGTCACCCGACAGGTCGTACTGGTCGGTTTGCGCTTTTTCGCGGTCATTTACCTTTGATTCAAGACTACCAAAGCCGGGTTGTATGGTACTTCCAGCAACACGAATGTTTCCAAGATCGGCCAGTTTAATTTGGGTACGGGCGTTAGCTGCCCATCCTCCTTTGTCACTAAAGTCGGTGAGCCGTAATTCATTTACCCAAACTTCGGCCGACTTAGGTAAGCCATCGTTGGGATAAGGATTATTGCGTGAGGTAGGATTGCGTACACCAATCATAATCACGCGAATCTCACTCAGCGAAGGATTTCCACAGATGTATACATTGTTTTTTCCATCCTTCATATGATAAACCTGCTGCAGTGAAACATTAGCATCGTTTCGAGCCTGCTTAATTCGCTGAAAAAGATTTAAATCGATATCGAACTTATTTTCTTCGGGCCATATTTTTTTGGGATCGGTGATATCGTTTTCCCGGGTGATTTTCATGGGAACTTCATATTCGTAGTAGTTATTTTTGTTGTCACTGCCTAAGCGTATGAAAACGGTAACATCGCCGTCGTTAAGAGGATTCAAATTATCGAGAGGTTGGCAGTGAACTTCCATTTTAAGGCGTTTATACTGACGTGCATCTACTTTTCCCGTTTTAAAAGCTGCCCGTGCATCACCGTCGGAGAGGTCACTTACTTTTAATACCATCGATTGTTCGTTCTGCAATATCAACTGTGGTTGGCTTGGGTCGGCTTCACGTTGAATCCCCGGCGGAGAGACATAATTGCTATTTTCTTCGATGTTTATGGCCTGAATATCAAATCCGCTGGCAGTCCCCTGGTCGGTAATGCCTTCACTGCCTTGCTGAAGTGAACCCAGATATTTACGCCACTCGCTTCTTACAAGGTCAAGGGTTGCAAAACGTAAAGTAGTTTTCTTGCTAAAGCCGGTGAGATACATCCGCAAGAAACGAATGGACTTGAAATCTTCTATATTGCCAACTTTACGATCGAAATTTTCGATGGGAATTTTAAATTGCAACCAACGTGCATTAACTTTTTTGCCTAAAACGTTAACGGAGGTGTTTCGTTCACTTACCACAAAGCTTTCACCGACTTTTAAATTGGGTCGTAGGTCGATGCGGTACTCGTAGTAATTTTCCTTGTCACTGAGCGTATTATCATTATTCACATCTTCCATGTCGGGGGTTGAGTAGTTTGATTCGGATGAAGTGTTTGAACCAGCTTCAGGCGAGTTGTTTTCTACGCCGTTGTAGTCCTGATATCTTTCGTTCACATTGCTTTCGGTAGCGTCGTATGTGGGGTCACGGAAATAACGAAAATCGTCGCCTGCAGGGTCTTTTTCGAATTTTGCATAAGCTTCGGGATTGAGAATAGATTGAACCTGATTCAGGAAATTGGCGTATATCGATTTTTCATCTTCATCATTTAATCCGTCGAGACCCAGATCCTGGTATTTCCGTAGTCCTACTCCATTGGTAAACGATTGTGTGAGCGGGTCGGTTTGGGCTATTTTTCCCCATACAGAGGTTTTTATTGGAGTTGAATCGCCGGGTATGGGGAGTCCCTGCTCAAAGCTCATCTGACCATCCTTGAGAATATCCTCGGAGATATCGCCGAGATTAAAGTATAGTTCTCCCCCTGTATTGGCCGAATCGTCAATAAATGGGTCCATCAACCAGAACTCGATATAGGAAATGTTGGCAGCTTCGAAGTCGGTAGTTTGCAAAGCTTTCATCATTCCCCCCCACCGCGTCTCGGGATTGGTAAGCTGTCCATCGGGGGTAAGATCGGTTGTAAAGTTGTAGGGTCCTCTTATATTCGGGTAATAGGTAAGATTAAGCGTGTAAATATTGGTGGAAACCCCATTGGGTACCTGTTTGTTGGGGAAGAGCTCACTTTCAAATACCTCGCGAGCTTCGTTGGTTTGTAACCATTCCTTATGCTGTTTTACCTGGGCTGGAGTATAGCTGTTGTTGCGATAAAATGATTGGTCGATGATATACCAAGAAAGTTTCGCTCGATTGAAATTGTATCGTAAGTCATTGGAAAGAACACTTTCGGGGAAACGTGCCGGCGTGCTGGATAACGACCATCCATAAAATTGTTTGAGGTCATATTTGGTTTCACTTCCCTCGAAATCGTCGATATAAGCTACGCCCTTTTTACCAATAGCTTTTGACGAACCAGGAATAAGTTGTGCAAACTCACCGGTAAAGGTAATGGTAGAAGGTTCTTTGGTTTGTAACAAGGGCAATTTATCAACGAGCGTTGTTAAAAACTGTGAACGGGTACGATACGTAGTGTTAAGTCCCCAGATGGTGTTGGAGATGGGTTCGTCTCCTATGTTAACCTTGTTGGTCAGTGGACGTTCATTCAGGTGAAGAATGGTTGCTCCGATGTTGAAGTCGTCGCTTATTTTGTAGTCGAGATGAGTACCAATAAGGGTTTTGGTTTGGATATTGAACATGGTATTGCTTTCGAGCGATACTTTAATGGGCTGCCCCGACGACATGACACCACTATTGATTATTTTAACTGTTCCCATGGCATAATCAACCACGTAATCTACATTTTCGGTTAAGGGGATGCCTCCAACGGAAACTTTAACCGAGCCTTGCGGAATATTGCTTGCATTCAGGAATATCTCGGAGGAAGAGGCCGACTTGAAAGTTCCTTTTAGCTTAAATTTGTTTTTTTCGGATACCAGCTGAGCTTTGGTTTTGGTTGAGTCGTACAATTCGTAGTAAGTGTACTTTTTGCGCACCAGGGGGTCGGTAACGCCATTACGTTCCATTACCGAGTCGAGATAACGACCAAAGGGTTCTCGCATCGGAAAAATAATTCGACCATATCGTTTGTCTATAGTAATTTTGTCGAGGAAGTCAAAAACTCCATCGGGCTGGCTTTCCATCTGCGAATTTATTTTGTCGAGATTGAGGAGTCGAAGTAATATGATGTTGTTTATGTTACCTGATTTTTCGGGTATATAGTTAACATCGCTTCCTTTTGTATCGTCGCGATAAAGGACATCGAGGTAGAAATCTTCGGAGCTGATGTCGTAAGCATTGAGCGAGTAAATATTTTTCATCATCAATCGCCAGGTTTTTTGATTTGGCGAAAGGTTGGTTCCTTTTAGCATTTTGAGTACCAGCGGCATTTTCGAGGCTGTAATATCGGTCGAAAGGTCCCCTACTTTGTAAGTCTTTCCATTATAGATATATTCGAAGGCAACACCCAGAACTTCATCGTTATTCAGGGCAGTATTCAGCGATATGTATCCCAGATTAGGGTCGTAGGAAAATTCGTTATCGTTAAGTTTACGAGCACTTTTGATTTTTTCGTAGTCGATACCATCGCGCAGTCCCAACTGTTTAATGGCATCATCATTTCCAGCACGAACAGCATCTTTTACCAGATTGTAAAGGGTATTGGCTTCGTTGAAAGGAGTTTGAGCAGCATTGTTAATGCTCACTGCTGCTGGGTTACTCAGGTTCTGGGCTTCTATTTCGGCCAGGTCGGCAAAAGCGTATATAGCACGCACATTTTCGACATTTGCTTTATTGCGGTTGGTAACCCAAACTTCGATACGGGTAATGGTAATGTTGGAGGAGATGCGTGGTAAGTATTTGTGAGCGGCGTCGAATTGAGAGGCAAAAGTATGGGTAAGGAAGAAATGTTTATTTGCTTCGTATTCATCGGCATTGATTTCAAAAGGTGTTACCTGGGCACCTCCCTGTACTTGTATTACCTGTGTTTGTCCTCGCTGTTGAGAAAAAACAGTGGTCATGTTGAGCTTACCGAATTGTAGCTCAGTTTTTATACCAAAAAGGCTCTGGCTTCCGGTGATTAGTGTACCAGGAAGCGGGAGGGTTACATCACCGGCTTCAACTTTTTTCACGATGTCGTCTTCGTCACCGTTGTATTCGAGCTTGGTTCGGTTTTCAAACTCAAACATAGCATCGGTATTGTAGCTTACACCCAGCTTGACCCGTTCTCCGATAGTTCCCGTTACGTTCATGTTGATTTTTTCATCGAAATCGAACGACCATACGGTACGCATGTTTTCCTGAATCTGAGGGTTGTTGGTAGTTGAGATGCTTCCCCCAAAGATTAGCTGGGCTTCTCCTTGCGGTATTATATTAATGGTGTTACCGCCAAACACTTTCTGGAATACCTCCCCTCCTATTGAGAATCCTTGAGAAAATCCGCGTGCGGTTGATTTTCCACCTGAGGCTTGCTGACGCCAGTATTCGCGTATTGTACGACGTAGCTCGTACTGTTGATACTCCTCCCGCGACATGGTAGCAGGTGGGCGATAGTTGAGGTTGCCGATACGATTGGTGAAAATATATTGGTTTGTAGATGGGTCATATTGTACTTCCGAACGAACGTTGGAGGGACGTTTTAGTTGAATTCCTTCGGGTTCCTGTAAGTCGGCGGGGGGATAGGCTGGGTCATCCTTCAGACGGAACTGTGGACCTTCAGCTTTTACCGTAGTATCTTCGAGGATAGAATCTTCCTCTGGAAGTCGTGGCTGTAGTCCACTGAAAAATGGGTAGGAGGCTTGTGTAGCAAGCCATACCGCGCCGCTGATAATAAAAATTGCTTTAAAAAAATTTTTGTATGGTTGTGTCATTTAGGTCTACAGTACTTTTAGTGCCATTTTTACCAGTTCTTCCACCGATAGTTGGGGATGCTGGCGGATGATGTCGCGCAGAGCTTTTTCTACCTGTTGCTTGGGAAAGCCCAGCATGACTAATGCTGATAACGCTTCATCAACAAAAGTATTGTTTGTCAAGGGAAAATTTTGTGGTAGTGCTCGGCTAATTTTATCCTTAAGCTCTACGACAAGTCGTTGTGCCGTCTTTGCTCCAATTCCTTTTATACCTTGCAACAGGGATACCTGTTCACTGGCAATTGCTTGCGTAAGCTCATCAGGGTTAAGCGCAGAAAGTATCATACGTGCCGTGTTAGCTCCAATTCCCGACACCGATAGCAAGAGTCGAAATACCTCGCGCTCTTTTTCATCCTTGAAGCCAAACAAAATATGCGCATCCTCCCGAATATGCTGGTGAATGTATAATTTTTCCTCCATTCCAGCATGCAACTGGCCATAAGTATGCAACGTTATGTGAAGATAATAACCAATACCATTGTTATCCAGGACCAGATAAGTAGGCGTCAGAACCACTATTTTACCTATGATGTATTCGTACATGTTGATTCGGTAAAAAACTTTGCCAAATATACATTTTTGACTAATACCGAAAAAATTAATTGAAACGACCCTGAAGCTGTATTTATATACCTATGAAAATATTTTCGTTTTTGTGCATACCGTTTTGTTGGCAAGTTCGTTACATGCGAGTTCCATCCGACCACTATAAAAAATTAAAAAATGTTTTCGGATGAAATGATCTTGTAAGGCGGGGCAGTATTCACAAGCAATATGGAAATAATTTCATTTTTCTTGGCCTGAGTGCTCCTAATCGAGATGAATATCCCTAAAAAAAGGTGAAATTATAGGATATTAGATATATAAGTGTTTATTAAACACTTATAAAAATGTAGTTAAGGGTTAGTGTTAAAATGTACATAAGTCAAATGATTGATAATCAAATTTTTAAAAATTATACGTTCTGCCAATAAAGTTATCATACTATAGTACCATTCAATTATTGATGATTTCATGGAATTCCATTCTATAAGCGTGTGAAAATAACATTTAGTAGGTACTGCAACGAAAATGTTAGTATAACACGTTCATTTTTAAGTATTTAAATTAAAAAATCTTTTGCAATTGAGGACTCCTGTATATATTTTTGGTATCAAATTTTACAAACTAACATGCAACACACACAAACTAAAAAAACAGGAATCTATGATGAGAAAAGCTACTTTACTACTGGTTTCCCTGTTGAGCTTTTCGGTGCTATTTGCGCAGGAAAAGACCATAACGGGGAAGGTCAATGATGAAACGGGTGCTGGTTTACCCGGCGCCACGGTGCAGCTCAAGGGTACGCAAACGGGTACTATGACTGATGTGAATGGTAATTTTACCCTAAAAGTGCCAAGTGGTGGCGGTACTTTAGTGGTATCGTATGTTGGGTATACTGCGCAGGAAATTGAGATTGGTGAAAACACAAATTTTGTAGTTGATCTGAAACCTGCGGTAACCCAATTGGAAGAGGCTGTGGTAATAGGTTATGGTATTCAGAAGAAAAGCCTGGTAACTGCAGCCATCACTAAAATTGATTCTAAGGACATTACCTCAGTACCTGTTGCACGTCTCGATCAGGCTATGCAGGGGAAAGCTGCAGGGGTATATATTGCACAGAGTTCAGGAGCTCCAGGAGGAAGCATGTCGGTAAAAATCCGTGGTAACGCTTCCGATGGTAGCAATGAGCCTATTTATATCGTCAATGGGGTGAAGGTCAGAAATATCGACTTTCTTTCGCCAGGTGATATTGAGTCGATAGAAGTTCTCAAGGATGCTGCTTCAGCTGCTATTTATGGTACCGAAGGGGGAAATGGCGTTGTGATTATTACCACCAAAAAGGCAGTTAAGGGTATCTCTCAGATTAATTACAATCATTACCATGGCTGGCAATCAGCAGCGCATGTGCTTAAGTCGATGAGTGCCGAACAGTACCTTACATACATGAAAGAGGCTTACAAAAACGAACTGGACAATGGCGTAATTACACAGAACGCTTACAACAATGCTATTGCAAAATATGACGCGATGGGTGCAGCTGGGACATCTACCAACTGGTTGGATGAAATTTTTGGAACTGCCCCTATGGATGAGCACAATATTTCCTTCAACACGGGGACAGATAAATCAAATTATCTTTTAAGTGCTTCCTATCTAACGCAGGATGGTATTGTTGGTGGTGATAAAGCTAATTTTACGCGTTATACCTTTACGTTGAATAATTCCAATCAAATTAAGGAGTGGTTAAATATTGAAACAAACATCACCTATTCTCGTTCTAAAAGAAATAATTTAAACGAAAACTCAGATTTTGGCAATGGGATCATCAACTCTGCTTTATACTTCGATCCTACTATTCCTATTTACTATAAGGATGAAAACGAGTTGCCGGTGGGCTGGCGCCCCAATGATCCAGGTACCATTTATCCAGCACTGGTGAAAACAAAAGATGGAAAAATATTCCATAATTCAACCGAAACCATGGGCGATGTGGCTAACCCGCTGGCTATTATTCACATGACACATAACACCACGCGTCGTGAAAATTTACTGGGAAATATAAAAACGGAAATTTCACTTCCTTTGAAGTTGAAATTTACCAACCTGATAGGGCTCGATTACGGGCTGGTAAACGATGATGTATTTACCCCTATATACTTTTTCGATGCTACGAATTCACAGACCAACGACAGTCTTGCAAGTGTTTATAGTGCCTTCACAAAGTATTATAAATACAATTTTGATAACTACTTGACCTTTAACTTTAGTCTTTTCGATGCACTCAATGTTGATGGTCTGGTGGGGACTTCGTATGAAAATAGCTCGCCTTACTATCTTACTGCAACAGGGTATAAATTCCCTTATGGAAGTCCCGATTTTGCGTATTTGTATAACCAACAGTCGGGGAGTACTCCGGTTATCTCAGGTGGATATGGGTCACCAGGTCATCCCGATTCAACCTTGCTGCTGGCTTCCTATTTTGGTCGATTATCGGCTAATTATAAGGAAATTATTATGGGACAGTTCAACTTCCGTCGTGATGGTTCCTCTCTTTTCGGTCCCAATCATAAATTCGCCAATTTCCCATCCTTCTCCGTGGGTTTGAACTTTTACAAATTTTTGCAGGATAACATGCCTTTCCTGAGCAACGGGAAGTTACGCTACAGTTGGGGGAAAAATGGTAATCAACAAAACCTTGGCATGTGGGCTTATACGTCAACCATTCGTCAATTTTCTGCCTATACCGATGTAGCAGGCACCTCGTATCTTGGTGCTATTCCCACTCGACCTGCTAATCCTGATTTAGTATGGGAAACCAGCGTCCAGCATGATATCGGATTGGATTTAGGATTCTTGTCCAATCGTATTACATTTACGGTCGATTATTTTAACAAGACAACGGTTGACCAGCTGAATGTTAAGGCTAAAGATCCTTATTATCACGGATTTCAGAGTTCGCCTATTGAAAATAACGGTAAAGTACTTAACCGAGGCTGGGAATTTGACTTAACCTATCGGGAAGCAGAGAAAGAATTCAAATATTCTATTTCGGCCAATGCCTCTTATTTATTCAATGAGGTGAAAGAATATGGTTCGGAATATAAAGATGGCTATCGTATGAATGTTGGCGACTTTGTAACCCGTTATCAGCCTGGTTATCCGGTATGGTACTTTATAGGTCTAAAGGCAGAAGGAATTTTCCAGTCGGTTGACGAAATAAATAGTTATACCGGTCGCGACTCACAGGGTAACCAAATTCTGGACAAAAATGGCGATCCCGTAAAAATACAACCCAAAGCGATTCCGGGTGACGTAAAATATGCCGATTTGAATAAGAATGGGAAAATTGATGACGGCGATAGAACCATGATAGGTAAGCCACTGCCCGACTGGATGTTTGGCTTGAATCTCTCGTGCAACTATAAATGGTTCGACTTAAGCGTATTTTTCCAGGGCGTAACGGGCAATCAAATCTTTTTCTCGGCCATTCAAGTTAGCCGTCCGCAGTACAATAAGCCCGAATTTTACTTTACTGAACGTTGGACAGGGCCAGGTACTTCAAATAAGTTTCCTCGCGCCACCTATAAGGACAACAATAATAACTTCAGGGCCAGTACGCTTAATATTCATGATGGGGATTATCTGCGTTTGAAAAATATAACCTTTGGCATCAGCCTACCAGAGTCGCTGGTAAAAAGGGTTGGTATTCAGAAGCTGCGTTTTTATGTAACAGCAACCAACCTGATAACCTGGACCAAATATAAAGGTAATGATCCAGAAGTTGGCCGACTGTTTGATACCCAGAGCAACAACTCCTACGGCGTGGATAGAGGTTTGTATCCGCAACCACGGCTTATTACAACTGGTCTTAATCTTACTTTCTAATTTCAAAATTTTATGATTATGGAAAAAATGAAAAAAATAATACATCTGGCAGGCATAATATTATTGCTGCTACCTGCCTGTACGGAAAAAGATATTGAGGTAACTCCTACTACCGAAATAGCAGATGCTTATTATCTTCAACCAGCAAATGTTTCAACTATTCTTGCTACTACGTATAACTTTTTGTGGGTACGTACGGGCCCCTGGGGTAATTCCCATCGAGCCTGGGGTAATTTTCCTTCGGATGATGCCTATACGGGAGGATCTGATGATGGTGATCAACAGACCTATCAAGATGCTGATAAATATCAAGTAACGCCTTTGGATCCAGCAGCAAATCTAACCACTCAATGGCGTACTAATTTTCAGGGAATCTATGCCTGCAATTTGTTAATTGACAATGTTCCTGCAACTTTGGATCAGAATTTGATGGCCATTGCCGAGGCAAAATTTTTAAAAGCTTTTTACTATTTCGAGTTAGCTCGAATGTTTGGCGGGTTACCCATCCTCACAAAGACAGTTGCCCCTACCGAGATTATTCCACGTGCCACCTATGAAGAGACTTTGGAATACATTGCGCAACTTTTGCGTGAAGCCATTGCTACCAAGCGGCTTGATGGGGTTACCCCAGCCCTATTTCAGCGAACCAGCCCTTCGGGTCCTGATAATGGAAAGGTTACGCTGGCTGCTGCGCAGGCTCTTTTAGGAAAAGTTTACCTGTATCAGAAAAAATATTCCGAGTCTATCGACATTCTGTTGAAGGTTGACCAGAATCCTAATTATGCACTTGAAACCAATTATGCAGATATTTTTAATGCTACCAATAAATTTGGTAAGGAAAGCATATTTGAAGTAAGCTATGCAAAACCAAATGGGACAGATGGAAGAGCCATGGGGAATGGAGAATTACAACTGTTTGGACCACGTCCAGCTACGCTTAGCCAGTTCGATGCCGATTTACTGGCAGGTTGGGGGTTTGATCAGCCCACCCAGAGCCTCGTAGATGCTTACAAGAGTCAGAACGACTATGTACGTTTAAACAAAACGGTTATTTCATCGGATAGCCTGCAGAAAATTTATACGGCTTATTCGGGAGATGCTACCCCCATTGTATGGCAAAACTCTAAAGATGGTTACTGGGATGGGAAACATTTGCCTCGTAATAGTAACAGAGGTGCTGCCTGGGGTAATGATTACACCAACACCATCATTCTTCGTCTGGCTGATGTATATCTAATGCTGGCGGAGGCATATAACCGCACAGGTAATGATGCTAAAGCTCAGGAATACCTTAATAGAGTTCGTGCTCGTGTGGGATTGCCTCCAGTTACCGCAAGTGGCGATGCTCTTTACGAAGCAATTAAACTTGAACGTCGCCTTGAGCTAGCTCTTGAGGGTGAACGATATTTCGACCTGCTTCGTTGGGGCGATGCAGAAAAATATCTGGGACCGCTGGGTTGGACTGACGGTACTCCTGGTAAAAAAACCAACGGTTGGTTCCCCATACCCCAGTCCGAAATCAATCGTACCGATGGTCCCAATAGGCTGGTACAAAATCCTGGATATTAGTATGTTATTCTACTTTGCCGGGCAATTCCCCGGCAAAGTTCAAAAAAATGTTAATTCATTGTTTGGTTTTTTGAAAAATATTATATCTTTGTGATACCATAATCAATACCTTTTAGTATTAACTTAAAACTTACAACTTATGAAAAAGGCAATGTTTACTCTTGTGGCAGCTGCTGCTATTATGTTATGCGGCACTAATTATGTTAAGGCTCTTAATGAAATTACAATTGAGCCTGTGACAGGCATCACTATTGATGGTGATCTTTCCGATTGGCCTGAAGCCATACCTTGGGTAACAGCGGATTCTTTAAAGGGTACGAATACTACCAACAAGATGAAATTTAAAATGGGTTATGATGACAAGTTTATTTATGTTGGTGTGAATGTTGAAGATTCTCAGATGGATACCACTCAAAGTCCTAATGCATGGGAAAAAGACTGTATTGAATTGTTTTTTGTTTTTAATGACACCATAGCTGATGACAAAAAAGTGAGCTACAGTAATGGTCAATTGGGTGCTTGGCAATTGCGTAAAGTTTGGGGTCGGGACATGACAGATTTTCCAGGTAAAGGATTTGAAGCTGCTGAAATGGATATTCCTGGAGGTTTCGCTCAAGAATGGAAACTTCCAATTGATACTCTTGCATCTACAGGACATTTTACAACGAAAACAAAATTCCGTTTTGAAATTCAAAACGGCGATAATGACGGAGAAGGACGTAACGGTCAACTTTTTTGGAATTCTGCTGCTGATGATCAATGGAATACAATTTTACATCAAGGTGTAGTTAAATTTAAATGGCCTTTGGCTGTAAAACAGGCTATCGCCAAAGCTTCCTCGATCCGTATCAAAGCTAATAGCATTGAATTTGCTAAAACAGCTAAGGAAGTTAACGTTTACAGCATCACCGGCCAGCTTATGCTTAAGGCTCGTAACGTAAACGCTATCAGCACAAGCGCTCTGAAGAGTGGTGTATACTTTGTTGTTGCTGACGGCGAAAAAGCTAAATTCGTGATTAAATAAGCTGTCTGTCTCTTCAATATCTAAAGGGCATCCAATAAAGGATGCCCTTTGTTTTTATATACAATAGCTAAACAGAAATAGTCATATTACTTTTAAAACGGGATAGTGCTGGTACCGTAGACTTTATTGTTAAAAAAATAAAAAACAAATTTCATTTTGGCAGGTATTTTGTAACATTGCCCCGTTTAATGAATTTTAAACAAATGAAAGGTACACCTTTACTTAGCCTTTTGATTTTAATAGAAATTTTCGGGGTAAATCATTTAAATGCTCAGGATTTTTCGAATGTTGATACTTCGATTACTCCTTCTGTCGTATAAACATTACCTGAATACGATAATTTGTACTGGGTTAATGATACAGTGGCCTATCATTATCGACCCACCCGAAAATTTGGATTTATCCACAATGCCGTTGATAATTTTTTGCATCAGCCCAAAGAATTGGTTCGTCGGGAGAACTTGAAAATTTTAACACTGGTGGCAGTAACCAGTGCAATATGTTTTTATTACGATCAGGAGATAGTGGATGCAGCGCAACAGTTTGGTCGATACATTGGATTATCAGGAGAAAACAATACCTATAATATTACGGGCACTAAGAAATTGCGTATCAATGTGCCTACTGACTTAAGCTCGGGACTGTATTACATTGGGGATGGTATTACCGAGTTGGCGGTTAATGCGGGATTTTATATTTATGGTATAGCTAAGGACGATAAGCGGGCACTTCAGACTGCAGCCCAGCTGGCAGAAGGCATGATAGCTGTGGGCTCGTGGGTACAGATCCTTAAGCATCTTACTGGGCACGAATCGCCCGAATATGCTTCGGTTCCTGGAGGACGTTGGCGTTTTTTCCCAAGCCCCATCGATTATCATAAAACCGTCCCTAAGTACGATGCGTTTCCATCGGGTCACCTGGCTACGGCGATGATGACTACCACAGTAATTTCTATGAACTATCCCGAATACCGATGGATTAAGCCCTTATGTTTTACCCTGATGGGTTTGTGTGGGTATCAAATGCTCAATAATGGGGTACACTGGATGGGCGATTATCCCTTTGCGCTGGCTTTAGGTTATTCGGTGGGCAAGTATGCATTTGAACGTGGACGTGTGGTTGTTTATAAGAATCAACTATCTTCTTCCACTATACAACCTTCCTTTGAGTACCGTGTGCATCCCGTATACATGGGTTTTGGGACATCAGGCCTGGCTCTCACAGTATCCTTTTAGCAGGTAGGGTAAAAAATAAGTGTTTTTACACAACTTACTTTGTGTACTTTAACCACACAAAATAGGGGATTTTCTTCTTATTTTCCGTGAAAATGCCAAAGTTTTGTGCACATGGTTGACCCTAAATTTGTAATGTAAATTAATACAGTCACCATGCGCACATTCATACAATTTACGTCGCGGAATATGGCAAAAAGCTCAAATTATTATCTTGCTTTTGAGCTTAAAGGTAATTTGTTTGCAGCCAACTTCCCACGTATTTATGGTTTCACCCGTGAATATACATATCTGTCGTTAACTAATTTCTCTGAAAATGTTCCTGGAATAGCACTGGTACATACTGAATATATACCTGTTCTTGATTTATGGAAGAAAATTGGATATAGCGAAAAAACATATACAGGCACTGAAAAACTTATGATTCTTGAAGCCGAGGTTTATGATACCAAATTACGTTTTGCTATTCCATACGATCAGCTTGGGGATGCATTTGAGCTTTCTGCAAAAAAAATGATGCCTGCTCCTTCTGTTGGCTCAATTTTTGAAAAAGGATATATCAAAGGCATGTATATGCACCAAGAGGACGTAATTTATATTATTAATTTCGAAAAACTCATAGATATTGATGATTTAATTGACATTAAAATAGCTCCTAACCGTCTGGTTGCAAGGTAGTGTAAGTTTTTTCATAGGTTAGTTTTAAGTTAATAATTAGGTTAGTTGTGTAGCCTTACCCCACAGGGGTAAGGTTTTTTTATTCGTGGTATCCCAAAAAGGCAAGTTTTTTTATATATTTACAGAACATTAAACTATGCAAAAAGCTACTGAGGTATGACCGATGGTATTCCCGCGAGGGACAAACAGGAATTGACTACATTTAATAAATTCTTCACCTCATTGTTTGATTCATTGAGTCATGGTTTTATTGTTGTAAAAGATGGACTAATTGTATTTGCCAACTACGCTTTTTTACGGATGACGGGTTACGATAGGGAAGAATTAATAAACGTTCCATTGCTTAACCTATGCCCGCATAAACAATCCAATGGAAAGCTTTCTCAATCGTTATTGGAAACTACCATAAATGCTTCGGTATACGAACGAAAAGAATTAAATAATTGGAGATTTTTAGTTCGCACCCAGAAATCGTTGCGATGTCATATAATGGTAACGACCATTTTCCTTGAGCAGCAGGATTACGTGGTTTTAGAAGTTGAAGAAATAATTGCTCAACGGGATATAGCGCAGCGTTTGAAAGAAAAAAATAAGCAAATCGAATCCCTGAGTGAGGAGCGAGAAAGTCTTAATGAAGAACTTCGTGCCACCCTCGACGAATTGGTTGAGGTTAACAAACAGCTCGCCGATAGTGAATTTTGGAACAAAACCATTGTCGAAAATATTCCATTGGGGCTGCAGGTAATTAATAACGGCGAAACCGAGTACATCAATGGTAAAATGCTCGAAATTACTAATTATCCTGCCAACTATTTTCAGAACAGGTCGATATTTGATTTAGCAGATGAGGATGAAAGAACGCGGGTTGGAGCTTTTCTCGAACATGTCAGGCAGGATATGTTGAACGAGGCAATGTTAGAATTCTGGGCACGAACTTCCCAGCACGAGCGTCGATATTTACGTGCACAATATGTAAGGCTTAATAAGGCAAGTCGATGGATGGTTATAACGGCCGACCTGACAGAGAATAAGCTGAAAGAAAATGAACTACTGACCATCCAACAGCAGCTTGAGTTTGCCATAGAATCGAGCCAGTCGCTTATCTGGGACATTAATCTGGCTGCTCCCGACGATGAGCCAGGTATTAGTATTGGACGTATATTTGACTACCAGCCAGGGGAACTAAAAATTCGAAACAATATCTGGCAAGAAATCATCCATCCCGACGACTTTGCGCTCGTTTCCTCAGAACTCGAAAAGCACTATCGAGGCGAGACCTCTTTATTTGAGGTTGAATCGCGAGTTATAACAAAAGCTGGCAATTATAAATGGGCACTTATTCGGGGAAAAATTATTTCAACATTTTTCCCGGAACCCTCTCGACACTTTTTTGGAATGCTGGTAGATATTTCGAAACGAAAAGAAACGGAAGAACAGCTGGTTGTGTCGGAAGAGAAGTTTCGTACTATTGTCCAGCATTTGTCCGACCTTATATTGATAGTCAATAAAAATCTTACCATTATTTATGAATCGCCGTCGGTTTCTGCAACATTTGGTTACGAACCGGGTCATTTGATAGGGAAAAGTGCCCTTGAAATATTACATCCAGCCGATGTGGAGGTGGCTTTGAAAGAGTTTGAAAATGTGCTGAAAAAGGATAATGACTTTAAACCCACAGAACTTCGGGCACGTCATGCTAAGGGATATTGGGTATATCTTGAGGTACTTGGCGACGATTTATCCGAACATCCTGCCATTGGGGGTATCCTCATCACTGCTCGTGATATTTCTGAGCGTAAGGAAAATGAAATGCAGCTCGACCTGTATCGTAACCACCTTGAGCAACTGGTTAAAAAACGAACCGAAGAGATAGAACTTATCAACGCCGAACTGGTAGCTATTAACGAAGAACTCAAAGCCACCAATGAAGAACTGGCTGTAAAAAATGAAAAACTCAATGATGAAATCCTGAAACGAATTGAGGCGCAGCTTGCCCTGGAAGAAAGCGAAAACAAATTCCGCAGCTTTATTGAACAATCCACCGAGGGGATTGTACTCATTGACGAGGAGGGTAAAATAGTCGATTGGAATAAGGGCATGGAATCGATTTTTAAAATTCCTCGGGAGGAAGTTATTAATACCTATGTATGGGAATTTGATTATCGTTTTTTACCCGATAAGCGAAAAACGCAAAAGCAATTCGAAGAGCTTAAAGCTTCGACCATTGAATATTTTAATTCCCTCGATCATTCGAAAATAATGACCGTTGAGGGATATTTTCAAACCATAGAGCTAAAACAAAAATACCTTACTGTTACTATTTTTCCGGTAATTACCCCTAAGCGTCGTTATTTGGGACGTATTGTTAGGGACATTACAAATATTAAAAAAGCACAGGAAGAGATACAAAAGCAGAGTGAAGAACTGCAACAGATAAACGAAAATCTTGAACAACAAAAGCGTGAACTTGAGAATGCTCTGGAAGAACTTCGCAAAACGCAGGCACAACTGATCCATTCCGAAAAAATGGCCTCGCTGGGTGTTTTGACAGCAGGTGTTGCTCATGAGATTAATAATCCTGTCAATTACATCAACACAGCACTTGAAGGCTTAAAGATTACCCTCGCCGATTTTCTGGAGATATTCTACATGTACGAAACCATCACGCCTGAAAATGTTACGGCCAAGCTCGAGGAGATTAAACGGCTCAAAGCTCAACTCGATTTTCCAACACTTCAACAGGGGATTAACGTTTTGCTCAATAATATGCAAACGGGTATTGAACGGATTACCGAAATAGTAAAAAGTTTAAGAACTTTTGCACGCGTTGAAGAAAATGAACTTAAATTTACGAATGTACACGAGCTTATCGATACTACGCTGGTTATGTTGCATAATCAGTACAAAAATCGCATTGAGATTGTAAAGGAATATGGTTTTGTGCATTCTATCAACTGTTATCCAGGAAAATTGAGTCAGGTATTCATGAATATACTATCGAATGCTATTCAGGCTATTCCCGACAAGGGCACCATTACGATTAATACCCATACCGACAACGATGGAAAATATATGTATATTTCCATAAAAGATACGGGTGTGGGTATACCTGAGCAGATCAGGGAAAAAATCTTCGAACCATTTTTCACAACAAAAGAGGCAGGTAAAGGTACGGGGCTGGGGCTCTCCATTACGTATGGTATCATTCAACAGCACAATGGAGAAATAAAAGTAAATAGTAAGGTTGGTGAAGGAACAGAATTTATTATAAAATTGCCAACAAACCTAAAATAATAACCCTAAGAACCTAAGATTATGGAAGAGTCATACAAAGAGCCGATTCTGTATGTAGATGATGAAGTTGAAAATCTTCAGGGCTTTGAATTTTTGCTACAGCGTGACTTTGAAGTGCATGTAGCCGCTTCAGCACGAGAGGGCTTGGAAATTTTACAGCATAACACCATAAAGGTGGTGCTGACCGACCAGCGCATGCCCGAAATGACCGGGATAGAGTTTCTGGAAAAAGCGATGACGATATCGCCCGAAACCATTCGCATTGTTGTAACGGCCTACAGCGATTCCGATACAATACTACAGGCCATAAATCAAGGCAAAGCGTATCATTTTATTACCAAACCCTGGAACAATAACGAGCTGCGAAATATTATTCGTCGAGCCATTGAAACCTATAATCTACGTAAGGATAAATTACAGTTGATAAATCATTTACAAAACCTCAATGCCGAATTGCTTAAGGCAAAAGAGCGTGCCGAGGAAAGCGATAAGTTGAAAACATCTTTCCTGGCCAACATGAGCCACGAAATTCGAACGCCGTTGAATGCCATTGTTGGCTTTTCCAATCTACTTATTGATGACAACCTTAAAAATCCAGAATTAAAAAAAGAATTTGTAAAGATTATTGAACATAGTGCAGGAGATTTGCTCAACATCATTGAGGATATTCTGGATACAGCCCAGATAGAATCGGGCATTGTCAATATCCGAGAAAACCTTGTAGACATTAATCAGTTGATGGTTGAACTACTAATAATGTACCAAAACCATCCACAGGTGAAAGAAAAACAATTGCAGGTAGAATACATTTATCCGGCTGCTACGGACAAGTTTGATGTTTATTTAGATAGGCTGCGATTAAAACAAATACTTACCAACCTGCTTAGTAATGCAGTAAAATTTACCGAGCATGGGAGAATAGAATTTGGTTACCGTCAACTGGAACATGCACAGAATGTATTACAATTTTTCGTAAGCGATACAGGTATCGGTATCCCTTCAGATAAGTTTGATTTTATTTTTGAACGTTTTCGGAAACTCGAAACGGATACCGATACGTTATACAGGGGGAATGGTCTTGGGCTATACATTTCGCGTAAGTTAGCCCAATTTATGGGGGGAGATATCAGTCTGGAGTCGGAGGTAGGCAAAGGATCGACTTTTTATCTTACCATACCTTATTCTATTCGACAGCGTGAAGGATTAGGCGAGAATTATACTTCATATTATGCCAATCTTACCTGGCCAGGTAAAACCATTCTTATTGTCGAAGACGAGACTTCAAATTATAAATACCTTGAAGCCCTGCTCAATAATCGGGCAAATTTGCTTTGGGCGAAAAATGGTATTGAAGCGGTGCAAATATGTACCGAAAAACCGGTAGATTTAGTTTTAATGGATATTAAACTGCCGAAACTCGATGGATTTGAGGCAACGCGTAAGATAAAAGATCTAAAGCCAAGCCTTCCGGTTATTGCTGTCACAGCATATGCCATGGAGGCTGATAAAAACGAAAGCATACAGGCGGGATGTAATAATTACATTTCAAAGCCCTTTAAAATGGAAGAATTATTCTCATTGATCAATTCTTACATCGGATAAGGAATGCTGGATAAGTCAGAGAAAACCATACTATATGTTGATGACGAGCAGGAAAACCTCGATGGTTTTCGCTTTAATTTTCGAAAAGACTATGTGATTTATACAGCACAAAACACCCTTGAAGCCTTTAATATTATACGAAATGCACCCATAAAGGTAGTTATTTCGGACAATAAGATGCCCGATATGCTGGGCACCGAGTTTTTTGAGGTGCTTGCTGTCTCAAATCCTGACATTATTCGTATATTGGTTACTGCCTATGCCGATACCGAAGCAGCCATGCAGGCCATCAACAAAGGGCAGGTTTATCGATTTATCACCAAACCCTGGAATAAGAACGAACTGCAGAACGCTATTGAAAATGCTTTTGAGGCCTATCAGCTTAAGCAGCAAAATCAACAACTCATTGAAAATCTCACAAAGAAAAATTTTGAGCTGGAAGATTTGAGCTTTCGGCTAATGGTGGAAGTATCGGAGCATAGAAAAGTAGAAGAAGAACTGTTCGTTTACAAAAATCATCTGGAGCAATTAGTTGCCAAACGAACGGAAGAAATTGAACAGATTAACAAAGAATTAAGCCGATACAAGGACGAACTGGAGGAACTTGTTAAGGAACGTTCTGCTCAACTGATTGAGAGTGAACAACGTCTTAGAACCATAAGCGATAATCTTCCAGGAGGCGCTATTTTTAGAGGTTTCACCAAGCCCGATGATACCGATTATTTGGTGTATACCAGTGCCAATATACATGCTATCACGGGGATTACTCGGGACGACATGCTGTCGAGCATTGGTATTTTTTTTAATCAGGTGTACCCCGACGATATTCCTCGTCTTATTGCTGCTCGTAAAAAAGCCATTGAAGATTCAAAAATTCTTGACGTAGAAATTCGTTTCTATCGAGCCCCCGATGATATTCGCTGGCTACATTTGCGAATAATGTATAAAAATACTGAGGACGGTCTTATTTGGTGGGATGGGTATGTCATCGACGTAACCGATCGAAAAAGGGCAGAGCATGCGGCGAAAAGTCTTGAAAATATTATCAATCAAATCCATGAAGGGATATCGGCACATACCGGCGAAAAACTCATTGAAACGGTGGCAATGAAACTTTTCGAGGTATTACAACCCGACCAACTTTTTATTGGGCAGCCCCTTACAGGACGACAAGCAATTCGAACTACGATTTTTATTGAGCACAACAACATTAAGAAAAACATCACCTTTTCTGCCAAGAATACTCCGTGCAGTTTAGTATTGAAAAAGGATAAAATAATATATTCCAGTGGTGTTCATGAACATTTTTCAGGCCTTGATACCCTGACTCATTCAAAAGCGGAAGCGTATGTAGGTATACCACTCATCAATTCATCTGGTAATTGCATTGGTTTAATTGCTGCTATATATTTTCGTCCGCTCGGGGAAGGGCAGCGAGTAGCCCAAATTCTCGAAATTTTTTCGGCTCGTATTACAGCTGAGTTGGAACGCATACAGTACGAGGAAGCCATTAAGCTTTACTCTGATGTTGCCGAAAATATGCAGGTGGCTCTGAATGTTTTTCAACTTCAGGGCAAAAATCTTATCCTGGTAAAAGCAAATCCTGCAGCGGCAAGAATTATCAATGCTACCCTTGAGGGCATGGTCGGCAAAAAGTTTGAAGAGATATATCCCCAGCTACAGGGATATCAGCTCGAAGAGGTACTGACCCGGGTGGTACGCACAGGTAAAGCCTATGCAAATGAAGAATTTAAATATTTTGCCGACGACGGTAAGGTATTTTTTTACAGCTTTAAGGCATTTCCTCTGCCTAATAATTGTGTCGGAGTATTGTTCGAAGATATAACCCGCAAAAAACTTGCTGAACAGGCTATTAAGGAAAATGAAGAACGTTACAAGGCACTTTTCGAAAAATCCCCCAACGGAATTCACCTCATCAGTACTTCAGGTGCTATGGCCGGCAAAATCGTATCGGTCAACCCCCTGGTTACCCGGATGCTTGGGTACACCGCTAATGATATTGTGGGTCAACCCTTAGAACACTTCATGGTTGGGCTCGATTCAGATTTTCGAAAACAGACTCTGGAAAAACTTATGGCTGGCCAAACGGTTATTTTCGAAACAACTTTTATCCGCAAAGATGGTAATCGTTTTCCGGTAGAAATTACACAAAGTACCTTGAGTCTTGGTAATGAGATTTATATCCTTGGCATCGTTCGTGACATTACTGAGCTAAAAAACGCTCAAAAACAATTGCAGGAAAATATCCATTTTCTTACTACACTGTTAGAAACCATACCATTACCGGTGGTTTACAAAGATAAAAATCGCAGATTTTTGGGATGCAATACCGAATTTGAACAGCTTATCGGACGAAAGCGAGAAGAGCTGATGGGCAAAACGGTATTTGATATTTATCCATACGAGTTTGCGAAACGATACGATGAAGCCGACAGGCTGTTGCTTGAAAATGGGGTAACCCAGAAATTCGAAGAACAGATTGTAGATGCAAAAGGAAATGTTCGAGACATTATTCTAACAAAAGCTGCTTTTACTGATGTCAACAACGAAATCGCCGGCTTTATTCTGATTCTTTTCGATATTACCGAACGGAAAAATTATGAGATTCGATTGCTGGAAACCATTATTACTACCGAAGAAAAGGAACGAGAACGTTTTGCGGGCAATTTGCACGACGAAGTAGGCCCTTTACTCTCAAGTCTGAAAATGTATCTATCTCTACTGGCCGAAAGCGAGGACAAAAAAAAGAAAGATTACATTTTGAAGCAGGTTCAACATCTGATTAAAGAAGCCATACAAACGGTACGTGAGATCTCAAACGATTTGAGTCCTCATATCCTAAACAATTACGGTTGTATCGCAGCTATCAACTCTTATATAGCCCTTAAATCGGATTTTATTAAAATCGATTTTCAGCAAAATATTGAAAATAAAAGATTTGGTGCACATCTCGAGACTATCATCTATCGGATTACCAAGGAGCTTATCAACAACACCCTTAAACATGCTGAGGCTAACCATATCGAACTAAAAATCATTGAAAATAATAACGTCCTGAGCTATTATTATCGCGATGATGGGAAAGGTTTTGAGATGAAAGATACCCTGGAGACCAAGAGCGGCAGCATTGGATTGCTAAACATTGTAAGCCGTGTTAAAACTATCAATGGAAAATATCATATCGATAGCGCACCTAACAAAGGTTTTACTTTTGAACTCGAAGTTCCATTAAAAAATTAAAAAGAAATTTTATTTATATTTGGACAAAATAAGATATTGGGTTTAATTTTAAGACGAAAAATCAGCAAATAGCAATTTATGATATAATTTCTCAATAATTGAGGATAAGCAATTACGAATTTGATAAAAAAAATGGAAATGAGATACTCAGAAAAAGAGGGAAACAAAATTATTGTTCCCTGGGATTTTTCGCCTGTTGCTGGTTATACACTCGAACATGCCGAGCGGATAGCCCGTATCACCGATAAGGCTATCGAGCTATTGCATATAGTAAAAAACGAGTCAGAGATTCCTAACAAAGAGAAAGAACTGGAAGCTATTGCCGAAGAAGCATTTGCAAAATATGGGATTCGCCCCGAAACCAAAGTCATGGAAGGTTCAATTTTTACGACTATATCAAATTATGCTTCCGATACCAAGGCTAATATGGTTATTATGGGAACCCATGGCATAAAGGGTTTGCAAAAAATTACGGGCAGCTATGCTTTTAAGGTACTGCTGGGGTCAAAAGTGCCTTTTGTGGTAGTTCAAGCACCGCCAGGAAGCGAGGAAAAGCTTTCGAATATTGTATTTCCCATAGATTTCAGAAGTGAAAACAAAGAAAAACTCTATTGGGCAATCTATCTGGGTAAATACTTCAATTCTAAAGTACATCTTTTTAAATACCCTGTTAACGATCCTTCGCTACAGAAGAAGGTCAATATCAATCTCAATTTTGCCATTCGTTTTTTGATTCAAAACAGTCTTGATTACGAGATTCATACAGCTCCTAAGGGCGAGTTTGGCAAGGAGACCATAAAATTTGCGCAGGAAATTAATGCCGACCTTATTTTAATTGTTACCTCGAAGAATATTAGTTTCATAGACTTTATTTTTGGTTCGCGTGAGCAATACATCATTGCCAACAGTGCAAAGATTCCTGTGATGGTGGTCAATCCCCGGGCTAGTTTTGCCACCATGGGACAGTTTATGTATGGCAATGCCTGAGATATAACCCATGGCAAAAACACGCACGCGTTTTGTATGCCAGAATTGTGGGGCCGAATCGGCTAAATGGATAGGTCGTTGTCCTTCCTGCAACGAATGGAATACCTATGTAGAGGAAGTCATTAGCACGCAACCCGAACGGCAGGTACCCACAAACGCAATTCGTGCTTCTCAGGTTATTGCGCTGGCTTCGGTTGCAGAACGAGATTTTAGTCGTATCGATACTGGGGTTGGCGAAATAAATAGGGTGCTGGGGGGAGGATTGGTATTGGGTTCGGTTATTCTTCTGGGAGGCGAGCCGGGAATCGGGAAGTCAACCCTGGCATTGCAGGTGGCTTTAGGGTTAAGCAACTTAAAAACTTTATATATCTCGGGCGAGGAAAGCGCCTCGCAGGTAAAGCTTCGTGCTCAACGCCTGGGCAAAATTCACGACAACCTTCTCATACTTTGTGAAACAAATATCGATGCCATATACGCTGCCATTGAGCACGAACAGCCCCAATTGGTTGTGGTTGATTCAATACAAACGCTCTATGCCGAATACATTGAATCGTCTCCCGGCAGTGTTAGTCAAATCAGAGAATGTACTTCACGTCTTATGCGGTTGGCCAAAAATAGGGCTATCCCGGTTTTCATGATCGGACATATTGTAAAGGATGGTAGCCTGGCAGGTCCAAAAACGCTCGAGCACATGGTTGATACCGTGCTCCAATTTGAAGGCGATCGGCAATATCTTTTTCGCATTCTTCGTACCACAAAGAATCGATTTGGTTCCACCTCCGAGATTGGTATTTTTGAAATGCAGGGAACAGGATTAGTAGAGGTGCCAAACCCTTCGGAGATTTTTCTGTCACATAGTCAGGAAAACCTTAGTGGCATTGCGGTAGCAGCTACTATTAATGGCAACCGCCCCTACCTGATTGAATTACAGTCGTTGGTAAGTTCGGCCGTTTATGGCACCCCCCAGCGGTCATCGATAGGGTTCGATTTGCGGCGGTTGAATATGTTACTTGCTGTGCTCGAGAAAAGGGCAGGTTTTCGCCTGGCTGTTAAAGATGTATTTCTTAATGTAGCGGGTGGCCTTAAAATCGAAGAACCTTCGGTTGATCTGGCGGTGGCAGCTGCTATCCTTTCGTCGAATGCCGATATTGCAATCGATAAAAAAACATGCATGGCTGGAGAAATTAGTCTTTCCGGCGAAATACGACCAGTCTATCGTGTCGACCAACGTGTAGCGGAAGCTACTAAATTAGGGTTTCAACAAATGATTCTACCCCTTGCCAATAAAAAGGCTATTAAGTATGCAGGCGAAATGGAAATACGCTACATCAGTAAAATTGAACAGTTGCCTAAAGTGTTGTTTGGATAGCCTGGGACATGAAAAAACTGCTACTATTGCTTGGAATTATTTGCTTTAAGTTGAGTCCCATTTTTGCCGGGGAGGTTGATACCATTCTTCAACAAAGGGGCGAACTGCATATTAAATTTGCTGTCCCATCAGCCTATTCGATGGAACAGCTTTCGCAAATAATGTCAATTGCGCGTTTTCGCGACGACACGGTTGAAGCTTTTCTTAATCGTTCGCAGTGGGAGAACTTTAAGAAATTACAAATACCCTATTCTATTGTTTATCAGCAGAAAAGAACAAAATCCTGGGGTGGTTACCTGCAGTCATATCCCTCGGAGAAAGCGTATGAACAGGTCATGCAAAGATTTCAAAACGACTACCCGGCACTATGTTACCTTTACGAAGTGGGACGCAGCGTTAAAAATCGTCCTTTGTTATTTGCACGCATTAATTCCGATACATCTGTTGCTAAGCCCTCTATCATGCTTACCTCGAGTATGCATGGGAATGAAACGGGGGGAATGATACTCATGCTGCGCCTTATCGATTACTTGCTTACTCACAGGCAAGACAATGCGCAGGTGAAATATTTGACCGATAGCCTTGATATATGGATAAATCCTTTATCCAACCCCGATGGAATGTATTTCGATAGTACCGATATTTATCAGGCTACTCGATTCAATGCCAATGGGGTAGACCTGAATCGTAACTTTCCCGATCCGGTTAAGGGATCCCATCCCGATGGTATGGCATATCAACCCGAAACATGGGCTATGATGCAATTATTGAAACGCTATCATTTTGTTATGTCGGCCAATTTTCATTCGGGCGAAGAGGTAGTGAATTATCCCTGGGATTCAAAGCCTACTTTTCACCCCGACAATGATTGGTTCAGGATGCTGGCCCAAACATATGCCGATTCGGCTATTCGGTATGGTACCAATGGATACTTTATGACATATATTGGGAACAGCAATATTGCCGGTATTACCAACGGATATGCCTGGTATCCTGTATTTGGCGGACGACAGGATTATGTTACCTACTTTATGCGGGGACGCGAAGTTACTATTGAAATAGATAAAGATTTTATTACACCTGAGACCAAACTTGATCAACTGTGGCAGGCTAATTATCGCTCACTATTAGCGTGGATGTCTTTTGCTCTTCAGGGCGTAAGGGGAATCGTTACCGATAGCCTTACTGGGAAACCTATTGCTGCTTATATAGCAGTTACCGGGCATGATGAAGCAAGTGCTATGATTACATCCGATTCGGCAAGGGGTGTTTTTTTCCGTTTACTTTTGCCTGGTAACTATTCTTTTAGCATTACTTGCCCTGGTTATCGGACGCGTACTTTTGAATCAATTAAAGTATGTTCAGGCACCTATACCTATTTAAACGTATCGCTTATTCCCGAAGGGAATACTTCAATTTCCCGGGTGGAGATCTTCCCTAATCCTGTTCGCGATAGGTTATACATTCGGCTTGATGATGATAAATGGGATTATGCAGTGATAAATGGACAAGGCAAGGTATTGATTCAAGGTGTTTCACCATGCGAGCACTTGAATGTTTCCCATCTATCCCCTGGTGTGTACATTTTGCGTATCAAAGGGGGAAACACAGAGTCAAGATATAGGTTTATGAAGCTTCCTTAAAGGTTGAGTAGTTTGCGAATTTTTTCTGCCTCAATACTTTTCACTTGACCGGGCAAAAGGTTTCCCAGTTCAATATTGCCAATAGCAATACGAACAAGTCTTAGGGTCGGGAAACCTACTGCTGCTGTCATACGGCGAACCTGCCGGTTTTTGCCTTCCCAGAGGGTCACTTTAATCCATGAGGTAGGAATATTTTTACGATAGCGAATTGGAGGTATCCGTGGGGGTAGCTCGGGTTCGGCGGTGAGTATTTCAACTTTTGCAGGTTTGGTAAGATATCTTTTACCTTTAAGATTGATGATAACTCCTTTTTCAAGTTCTTTTTGTGCTTTCTCCGAAAAAATGCCTTCCACCTGAACCAGGTATGTACGGGGGTGAGGATGTTTTTCATCAAATAGTAAACCGATTATGCGCTTGTCGTTTGTTAATAACAATAAGCCTTCACTATCAGCATCGAGTCGGCCAACAGGATATACATCAGGTGGAAAGTGATAGTCCAGCTGCGACAAACCCACTTGTCCTTCACCAGCTGTGAACTGACTTAGCATCAGGTAGGGTTTATACACGATAAAATATTGGAGGGAAGCCATAGATTATTCCGTCCGAACTACAACCGATTGTATTTCGGGTACCTCCTGCATGATGGTTTGTTCAACGCCCAGCTTTAAGGTAAATTTGCTAAAAGGACAATGTTCACAGGCGCCTATAAGATCCACTATCAGCACATTGTCGTGGGTCAGCTCAACAAATTTTACATCCCCACCATCGGCTTGTAGATAAGGTCGGATCTTATCAAGAGCATTCTCAGCACGCTGTATTATTTCATCTTTATTGCTCAAGGAAATCTGTTTTTAGATATTAACAACAAAGGTAACGAAAAGTTTTTTACGTTAATTCTTTTCTACACGGCTGAAGGGCACTTGCATTTTGGCTTTTTTATCGACATCCAGTACTCGGTAAATGGAGTTGTGACTTTTGAAATCGGGGACTATTTCCTTCATCATAGCAACGATTTCCATTTTGTCGCCCGTTTCTGCCAAATTGATTAAACGATTTACCTTTTGTACCACAACCTCAAAGGGATCGGGGATAACTTTGGCTATCATAATTTTAGGGTGGTAGGTTGGGATTGTATTTTCTTCTTTAGCGAGCAGTTCTTCGTATAGTTTTTCCCCTGGACGTAACCCGGTAAATTTAATTTCGATGTCTTTTCCAGGAATAAGGCCTGCCAGGCGAATCATATTTTTAGCCAGGTCGACAATTTTAACCGATTTACCCATGTCGAAGATAAATATTTCACCTCCCTTACCCATGGCACTTGCTTCGAGAACCAGTTGACATGCCTCGGGGATAGTCATAAAATAGCGTGTAACCTCGGGGTCGGTAACGGTAACAGGCCCACCGTTTTCAATTTGTTTTTTGAATAGCGGGATAACTGAACCGTTTGAGCCCAGGACATTCCCAAAACGTGTAGTAATGAAACTGGTTACGCCGAATTCATTGAGCGACTGGCAGTACATTTCGGCAATTCGCTTGGAAGCCCCCATCACATTAGTAGGATTTACGGCCTTGTCGGTCGAAATCATAACAAACTTTGAAACTTTAAATTTAATGGCCATGTCAGCCAGCAGTTTAGTGCCATAGATATTGTTTCGTACAGCTTCAGCGGGGTGGCGTTCCATCATGGGTACATGCTTGTAAGCAGCTGCATGATAGATTACGTCGATGTGATTGTTCTCGAAAATATGTTTTAGCTTAGTGGGATTGGTAATGTCACCGAGGATATATTCAATTTTGAACTCGGGTGCTTTTTCGTTCAATTCCAGTTCGAGATTATGTAGTGGGGTTTCGCCCTGGTCGAGCAGGATAACTTTATATGGGCTAAAATTACAGATTTGACGAACAATTTCACTACCAATCGAACCCGCTGCCCCGGTAATTAGTATGGTTTTATTGCTAAGCTGCTTTTGTATTTCAGATACATCGAGGGTAATAGGCTCACGTTCGAGCAAGTCTTCTATGCGTATGTTACGTATTTTGCGTAAATCAACACCACCATTTAACCAGCTTTTTACGTCGCTCACCGACATCACTTTTACGCCCTGCTTAAGACATTTCTCAATGACAAGATTTTTTAGTGCAGAAGAAATTTGCGTTCGAGCAATAATAAGTGCTTTTACGCCATATTTTTTAATAACAAAATCGAGCTTTTTGTAATGAAAAATATCAACTCCCTCCAGTTTTTTGTTTTGGGTGTGTTCGCCCGTATCAATGAATGCGACAAATTTATAAGAGGAGTCAGGATCTAAATCTAAAGCACGCTTTACAGAAACAGCTAATTCCTCAGTGCCAAAAATAATTGTATTTGTTTTTCCATTTGTATTCGAATGCCATTCGCTGTAGAGTAGTTTGACGAGCATTCGGGTAAAAATCAAAGCAGAGGTAGTAATGAAAAAATCAATCACTAAGACCGATAATCGAGTGTAGTAATATTTATCGCTCGAAAGCAAATAATAAAGGCCATCCAGGCAAGCTAATATAAGAGAAGCAACGAGTGTGGCACTTACAATTCGAAATAAATCGCGTATCGATGTGTATCGTATGATGTTGGTGTGCAATCGAATGAAATAGAAGATTAGCGATTTAACCAAAACAACGATGGTTGATACTACCAAAATCTTTTTGAAATTTTCGGCAGGTATTTCAAAATTATATCGCAAAGCAAAAGCCAGCAAAATGGAGAAGATAACGATGGCGAGATCTACACAAAAGACCATCCACGAAGGGGCAACTCGCGCAGCGAATTTTGCCCTCAGCCCCATCATATATTCCATAAATAGATATTGATTCATGGAGTTAGCAGTGTTTTTAGTAAAGTTATCAAAAATATTTTAGAAATGCACAGAATTAATACAGCATTATTAAATGTCAATTTTGTCCCAAAAGTTTCACCTTAATTATGTTTTCTCATTGAGAGGCTCGAATAATTTAACATTATTGGCACAGTAATGTTTGAAAACTTTGATTTTTTTAAGACAAATATTGTTCCATAAGTTTTGCTACATATTTTCCAATGATGTCGAATTCGAGATTAACGATTGAGCCTTTTGTTATCTGGTGAAAATTTGTGTGGTGATAGGTGTAAGGGATAATTGCCACCTGAAAGGAGTCATGCTGAGAATTAACGATGGTAAGACTTACGCCATTTACTGCAATACTTCCTTTTTCGACGGTAATATTTTTAAGGGATGGGTCATAACGAAAAGTATAGTACCAACTCCCCCCGGCTTCGATAACTTCGATGCATTCGCCAGTTTGATCTACGTGACCCTGCACGATGTGACCGTCGATGCGGCCATTTATAAGCATACTGCGCTCAAGATTAACTTTGTCGCCAGGCTTTAATAAGCCGAGGTTTGACTTCAATAGGGTTTCTTTAACAGCTGTTACCGTATACGTTTTTTCATCCCTGTTGATATTCACAACAGTTAAGCAAACCCCATTATGGGCAATACTTTGGTCGATATGTAGTTGGTCTACAAATGAACAGGTAAGGGTAATGTGTAGATTCTCCTCCTCGCGTTCCAACCTTTTTACAACTGCAGCTTCTTCGACTATTCCCGAGAACATAAGATAAATGTCTTTTAGCAGAAAAAAAAACTTTATTGGGCAAAAGTAATTAATTCTTATCTTTGTGTGTTCATAAAATAACAAAAATTATGCAAACTATTGATCAATACAATTTCAAGGGCAAAAGAGCCATTATACGTGTCGATTTCAACGTACCACTCGACAAGCAGACGTTTGCGGTAACCGATGATACCCGGATTCGGGGAGCTATACCCACCATTAAAAAAGTGTTGAATGATGGGGGTTCGGTAATTCTGATGTCGCATCTGGGTCGTCCGGATGGGAAGCCACAGGAAAAATATTCTTTGAAGCACATAGTTTCGACTGTAGAAAAACATCTTGGCGTTCCCGTTAAATTCGTTGGCGACTGTATGGGAGAAGAGGCTAAGCAGGTATGTGCTTCTTTACAACCAGGGCAGGTTGTACTGCTCGAAAATTTACGTTTTTATGAAGAGGAAGAAGGTAAACCATACCATTTAGGGGAAAACGCTACAGACGAAGAAAAAAAGGCTGCCAAAGCTCAGGTAAAGGAAAAACAAAAAGCTTTTGTTAAGCAATTGGCAAGCTATGCCGACTGTTACATAAATGATGCTTTTGGTACTGCCCATCGTGCTCATGCTTCTACTGCTTTGATAGCTGAATATTTCCCCAATGATAAAATGTTTGGTTATTTGATTGAGAATGAGTTGAAGGCCATGGATAAAGTTTTGCATTCGCCCGAACGTCCGTTTACGGCCATCATGGGTGGTGCAAAAGTTTCTGACAAAATACTTATCATTGAAAATTTATTAAGCCGTGTTGACAACCTTATCATTGGTGGAGGGATGACCTATACTTTCATTAAGGCACAGGGTGGAAAAATTGGCAAATCGCTTTGTGAGGATGATAAGCTGGAATTGGCATTGGAGCTTCTAAAGAAAGCTAAAGAAAAAGGGGTGAAAGTATATTTACCTGTCGATGCCGTCAATGCCGATGCTTTTGATGCCAATGCCAATACGCAGGTGACGAAAATTGATGAAACTCCCGATGGATGGATGGGTTTAGACATTGCTGAGGAAAGTATTAAAATTTTTAGTGAAGTTATTGCCCAATCAAAAACTATCCTGTGGAATGGCCCGATGGGAGTTTTTGAGATGGAAAAATTCTCCAAGGGCACTTCCGCTATTGCAAAAGCCATAGCCGATGCTACCGCAAAAGGTGCTTATAGCCTTGTTGGAGGAGGTGATTCGGTTGCCGCAATTAACAAAAACAAGCTGGCCGACAAGGTAAGTTACGTATCTACTGGTGGGGGCGCTATGCTCGAATATCTTGAAGGCAAGGAATTACCCGGTATTAAAGCTATTAGAGGATAAGTTTAGCCTATATAGCAAAAAAGCCCCGTTGAGGGGCTTTTTTGTTGTCCTGCTAGGACTCGAACCCAGACTAGCAGAGCCAGAATCTGATGTGCTACCATTACACCACAGGACAATTTGGGATTGCAAATTTATAAAATTTTGGATTTTTTGGAACAAAATTTTTTCCTTTACTTTTGTGTCAAGCTCTGGTATTTTTAAGCTCGTCAATTGCTTAAGAAACTGTAAGACATATTTTTATAAATTGTTTTAAAAATAATATCATGAAATTTTTGGTGACTGGCGCAGCCGGCTTTATTGGATTTCATCTCTGTCAAAGGCTCCTGGCGGAAGGATATTGGGTTGTTGGAATTGATAATATTAATGATTATTACGACGTTAATTTAAAATGGGGAAGATTGGCTCAATTGGGTATTAGTCGGGAAGAAGTTGTGTATGGGAAAGAAACAAAAAGTCGAATTTTCGATAATTTCACATTTGTGCAATTAAATCTTGAAGACAACGCTATTCAAGAATGGTTTGGAAAGGCCTCTTTTGATTATGTGATCAATCTGGCTGCTCAGGCGGGAGTTCGTTATAGTCTTATCAATCCTATGGCTTATGTTAAGAGTAATATGGAGGGCTTTTTAAATTTGCTCGAATGTTGTCGTCGTTATCCGGTAAAACATCTGATCTATGCCAGTAGTTCAAGTGTATATGGATTGAATCAGAAATACCCATTTTCCACCCATGCTAATGTGGATCATCCTGTAAGTCTCTATGCAGCGTCGAAAAAATCGAACGAACTTATGGCGCATGTATACAGCCATTTGTATGGGATACCTACGACTGGACTACGCTTTTTTACGGTATATGGACCATGGGGAAGGCCAGATATGGCACTTTTTCTGTTTACCAGGGCTATCTTAGAGGGGAAACCCATTGAAATATACAATAATGGAGAAATGGAACGTGATTTCACCTACATTGATGATATCGTGGAGGGCGTATTTCGTATTATTTTTCATATACCACAATCTAATCCGCATTGGAATGCCATAAATCCTGATCCAGCAAGTAGCGTAGCACCCTATCGTATTTACAATATTGGTAATAGTGAGCCAGTTCGGTTGATGGATTTTGTAGAAGCGCTTGAATTGGAACTTAATGTAAAAGCTCAGCTAATTTTCAAGCCTTTGCAACCGGGTGATGTGGTACGAACCTACGCCGATACCAGTGATTTGTATCGCGAAATAGGTTATAAACCCAGTACTCCTGTCCGTACCGGTATACGGTATTTTGTGGAATGGTACAGGAGTTATTATAAAATGTAGTACTTTCGTACCCAGATAGAAAAGCATATGAAATCATTTGCACTGATTGGCGCAGCAGGTTACATAGCCCCTAAACATCTGAAAGCTATAAAAGATACCGGTAATATACTGGTTGCTGCACTCGATAAAAATGACAGCGTGGGTATCCTTGATAGCTATTTTCCGCATGCTGATTTTTTTGTCGAATTTGAACGTTTCGATCGACACCTCGAAAAGCTACGTCGGGAGGGGCGAGGGGTTGATTATGTGAGTATTTGTACCCCCAATTACTTGCATGATGCACATATTCGGTTTGCCCTTAGGCAACATGCCGATGCTATTTGTGAAAAACCATTGGTGCTTAACCCATGGAATGCTGAGGCATTACAGGTTATTGAAAAGGAAACTGGTCAAAAGGTAAATACCATTCTCCAATTGCGTCTTCATCCAGTTATTCGTGAGTTGAAAATGGCTGTCGATAAAAATAGCTCCTCATTTTTTGATATCGAACTTACCTATATCACCTCGCGTGGTAACTGGTATTTCACCAGCTGGAAGGCACAGGAAGAAAAATCGGGGGGAATTGCCACCAACATTGGCATTCATTTTTTTGATATGCTCATTTGGATATTTGGTAGCGTCGAAAAGAACATTGTGCATGTTCTAGAACCAAAGAGGGCTGCTGGTTTCCTTCGATTAAAAAACGCCAATGTTCGTTGGTTTTTGAGTATTGACGAAAATACTTTACCTGATGAGGTACGCAATAGTGGCAAGCGAACTTATCGTTCGTTGACCATCAATGGTAAAGAGCTTGAATTCAGTGAGGGATTTACCGATTTGCATACCCTTTCCTACGAAAAGATACTCGAGGGGGAAGGTTTTGGAATAGCTGACGCATTTCCTAGCATTGATTTGGCGCATCAGATACGAAATGCGAAACCGGTTGGATTACAGGATGATTTTCATCCTTTTGCCTTGAAAGAAATAGAATATCATCCGTTTTATAAGAAAAAAGGAAATAATGCTTGATTTAAGAGCATATCGGGTAAAGGAAAAATCAATAGCTGTTGTAGGACTGGGCTATGTAGGATTACCACTGGCTTTAAGTTTTGCCCGGCATTATAGAATTATTGGATACGACATCAATGAGGACCGGATACTTGCCCTGCAAAAACATGTCGACCCTGATGGAGAGCTCTCGACGGATGATTTTGAAGGAACAGATATTATTTTCACCACCCAACTTGAGCATTTAGCTCAGGCTTCCACTTATATAGTAACGGTACCTACGCCTATTGATGAATTCAAAAAACCTGATTTGTCAGCCTTGTTTTCGGCCACCCACACCATTGCTCGGGTACTGAAAAAGGGGGATGTAGTTATTTACGAGTCGACGGTATATCCGGGTTGTACCGAGGAAGAGTGCATACCTATTTTAGAACGAATTTCGGGTTTGCATTGCCTTGCTGATTTTAAGGTGGGTTATTCCCCCGAACGTATTAATCCTGGGGATAAAGAGCACACTTTTACCAGAATTATGAAAGTAGTTTCTGGTTGTGACGAGCCTACTGCTGACTTTCTTGCTGCTTTGTATGGGAAGGTAGTCGAAGCGGGGATATACAAAGCGTCATCCATAAAAGTTGCAGAAGCTGCCAAGATTATTGAAAATACCCAGCGCGATGTGAATATTGGGCTGATGAACGAGCTTTCTATTATTTTTCACAGCATGGGAATAAATACGCACGAAGTACTTGAAGCTGCTCGTACGAAATGGAATTTTTTGCCATTTTACCCGGGTTTGGTAGGTGGGCATTGCATTGGTGTCGACCCGTATTATCTTGCCTATAAGGCTGCAAAGTTGGGTTATCATCCCCAGCTGATCAATGCGGGACGGTTGATGAACGATAATATGGCCGCTTTCGTTGCAAAAAATATAATAATAGCGCTTATCAATAGTGGTAAAGACGTAAGACAGGCCGAAGTTCTTATATTGGGCTTTACTTTTAAAGAAAATATTACCGATACACGCAATTCGAAGGTGGCGGATTTAGTGTATGAATTGCAATCGTTTGGAGTAAAAAATATTACTATCTTTGACCCGCATGCCAACGCATCGATGGTGCAGAAGAATTATCGATTAAAATTGGCCAGTCAATATAAAGACCGTCAGTATGATGTGGTTGTTCTTGCGGTGCCACACAAAGAATTTACAACTTTTACTGAAGAAGAGCTTAAAAGCTTGTTACGTTCACCATATATATTTTTCGATTTAAAATCAGTGTATTTTTCAATACGTAAAAATTTTAATTATTGGAGTTTATAATTTTTTGGATATGAAGCATGTTTTTTCCTTTATATGGTTGTTGTTTTTTAACAGTCTGATGCTTTTGTATGCTCAGGATTTTAGAACCATTGATGTAGATAAGCTTACCGATGATCAAATACAGAAAATTTTGACTCGTGCCAAAGAGTCGGGAATGAGCCAGCAACAACTCGAAGCCGCTGCACTGGCTCGTGGGATGAGTGTGGTGCAGATTGAAAAGCTTCGTAAAAGAATAGCTTTACTCAATACCACTTCACCTCAGGTCGGTGGTACAAATAATGCTTCATCGTACCTTCGTACTTATTCCGACACCACCTACATGCATGCCATGCGAGCCGATAGTTTGAGCATGGAACGTTTGTTATTTGATGGCTTATTGGATACTATCCCACGGAAAGTAATTTTTGGTTCATACCTTTTTACTTCGAAAAAACTAACCTTTGAACCCAGTTTTAATATTGCTACTCCCCAGAATTATCAGCTTGGGCCGGGCGATGAAATTGTAATTGATATATGGGGTGCTTCGCAGCAGAATTATAGGCTAACTGTTAATCCCGAAGGATATATTTTTATTGATAATGTGGGACCAATTTTTGTCAATGGATTAACGATAGAAAAGGCATCCAAACAAATTATAGGAAGACTTTCGTCGATTTATGCAGGGCTGATGGGTCCTCGCCCCAATACCTTTGCCCAGGTAAATCTGGGTAATTTGCGAAGTATTAAGGTTAATATCGTGGGTGAGGTAAATTTTCCTGGTACCTATACCTTACCTTCACTGGCAACCGTTTTTAATGCGCTATATATGGCTGGTGGACCTACCGAAAATGGTACCTATCGTGAAATAAAAATTATACGGGAAAATAAAACAATAGCTACGGTTGACCTGTATGAATTTCTGACCACGGGGGAACAGAAAACGAATATTCGGTTACAGGATCAGGATGTCATATTAGTAAGGCCATATCTTAATAGGGTAGAGTTACTGGGAGAGGTGAAAACACCTGCTTTTTTTGAGTTGAAGGATAATGAAACCATGGCCGACCTGCTGCGCTATTGTGGTGGGTTTACCGATAAGGCATATCAGCATCGTATTAAAGTATTACGAAAAACCGATAAAGAGTTTTCAGTTGCAGAAGTTACCCGCAATACCTTTAATACCTTTAGGTTACAGGATGGCGATCAAATAAAGGTTGAGCCGGTACTCAATCGTTTTGCCAATCGCGTTGAAATAACTGGGGCTGTTTTTCGACCAGGTATTTATGAACTTACCGAAGGTATGACGCTCAGAGAATTGATAGAGAAGGCCGATGGGCTAAGAGAGGATGCCTTTACCGACCGCGCAATTATTTATCGCTTACAGCGCGATTTAAAAACCGAAACCTATCCTGTTGATTTGCAAAAACTTCTAAGTGATTCGTCGTACAATATTACCTTACAGAAAGAAGATCTGGTGCATGTATTTTCTATTTTTGAATTGGAAGAAAAGTTTAGTATTGATGTTTCGGGTGAGGTACAAATTCCGGGTACTTTTCCGTACATGAAGAATATGACCCTTTCGGATGCTATTGCGCTTGCTGGAGGATTTAAGGAATCGGCTTCATTGGCACGGGTAGAGATTGCCCGAAGAGTTAAAAATCAGGATTACACCCGTTTAACACCCGAAATAGCCATTGTGAAACTTTTTAATGTTTCAAAAAATCTTACCCTTTCCGATTCGGCATCTGCTTTTGTACTGGAGCCCTATGATAAGATTTATATTCGTCGTAGTCCGGGGTATGAAGTACAGACGCAGGCCCAGGTGGTTGGAGAGGTTTTGTTTCCGGGGGTATATACTATTCAGTCGAAAAACGAACGTATTTCCGATTTGGTTAAACGAAGTGGTGGTCTCACCCCTGAGGCTTATATTCGTGGGGCTCGCTTGTATCGCCAGGTGAAAGAGGATGTAAAAATGCGCACCAAGCTCATAAAATCAATCGAACAGGTGGCGGTAGAAGATTCTATTAAATTGGTAGCCTCGTTCGATAAAGAGCAATTTATAGGTATCGATCTGGAGCAAATTTTAAAAAATCCGGGCTCGAAATATGACTTGCTGTTGCAGGATAGTGATCGATTGGAGATACCCAAGCGTCTTGAAACAGTACGTTTGAGCGGTGCTTTACTTTTTCCGATAACAGTCCATTATGAAGAGGGTATGCGTTTGCGGGCATACACCAGAATGGCAGGTGGGCTGAGTCCCAATGCACTCCCCTCGAAAGCTTTTGTCATCTATCCTAATGGGAAAGTTAAAACGACTACTTCATTTTTGGGTATCAGGTTTTATCCCAGGATAGAACCGGGGTCAGAAATTATTATCCCGAAAAAGGCAGAAAAGAAGGACAAACTCACTCTCCAGGAAACTCTTGCAATTGCTACAAGTCTTTCTTCGTTGACGGTAATGATTGTTACGCTTGTCAATCTGATAAAGTAATAGGAAACGAGCATTTACCTAACATGTAAGTTCCATCCGACCGCTATAAAAAACTAAAAAATATTTTCGGATGAATATGACAAAAACGTTTTTTTATTTATTGGTTATTGGGTATAGTCTTTGTAGTAAGGCGCAGGATGTGGATGTTCGAATATTGCAGCAAATTCATACTCCACATGTAACAGAGGCCGATGATGCCTTACATTTGCTTACCAATTCAACTACCCTGGTGTCGGCAGGTATACCTGTTGGATTGCTGACGATAGGGTGGATCAGGAACGATTCTGTAGCCATACGGAGTGCTATGGTAGTGGTTGCTACCTATGTAGTTTCGAGCGCCGTTACCCTGTCGATGAAATATGCATGGAACCGTCCTCGACCCTTTGAGGCTTATCCTCAGTATTTTGTAAAGAAAGCCAGTGCTGGAAGCCCTTCTTTTCCATCGGAACATACCAGTTTGGTATTTGCTGCGGCAACATCGCTCAGCTTGCAATATCCGCGATGGTACATCATTGTGCCTTCCTATTTATGGGCCGGAGGGGTAGCCTATTCGCGCATGCACCTGGGGGTTCATTATCCCTCCGATGTGCTGGTGGGTGCTTTAATAGGTTCAGCCAGTGCCTATTTAAGTTATAAAGCCAATCGATGGTTACACAAAAAGTATGGGTATTAACAATACTGCCATGAAGAACTGGATGGATAGGGAATTGAAAAGCTTTGGTTACGCCTTTAGAGGAATAGGGCTATTTTTCAAGTCCGAAACACATGCTAAAATACATTTGATAGCAGCGATACTGGTGATTGGTATGGGGTTTTATTTTGGCTTGCAAGCCTGGGAGTGGTCACTGATAATTTTTGCCATTGGATTGGTGCTGGTCGCAGAAATTTTCAATACTGCTGTTGAAAAGCTTACCGATAAAATATGGGCAGAACAAAATCCACAAGCAGCATTTATTAAAGATATTGCTGCTGGGGGCGTTTTAATAGCCGCTATAGCTGCTGCAATCATAGGGATAATCGTATTTGTACCCTATATTTTTCGTTAAAAGGAATAATTCACTCGTAGATAGGGTTCAACTATCGTTTTATTTTTGCCAGTTAGCAATGAGTAATTATATCCCAGGCGCAAGGTTACCAGAAAGAAAAAGAGATGAAAATCGGTAAAGAGTTGATATCCGATAGCAGTATAATGGTTACGCCAGTATGTTCGAAATTGTGGTTGATACTCGTCGGTAACTGCGGTGCTGAAGAAGAGGGATCCAGCTAATAGCTTAAAATAGAATACTTTTAATGCTGTAAAACTTCCATAGCTAAGGGGGAAGTAGTAGTCGACGGAATACTGTTGGACATTTTTCAAATATGGTTGTATGGAGTCCCAGATGGCTACATAACCTCGTGGAGGATCGAGCCGGGTATTGTAACGGTATGGTTTGTTGTTTTGGGTTTCGTATGCCATGATAAAATTAAAAGCATGGTGTTGCCAAAAACCTGGTAAAAAAATACTTGTCCGTGTAGCCAGCTGGGTGGCGAAATACGATTGACCGGTAAGAGGTTGGGCTACCAATAAATCCCATACTATCCCCACCTGTGGAACGAAATCTCGAGGAGCCATTCGCCGATACCCTGTCATCGAAAAGGAAAAATAAAAAGTATTTTGGTCCTGTTTGATTGCATTTTCCGTTCGGTAATAGGCGTTTGTGTATTCGTAGGTGACTTTTGGAGATATAGCCAATAATCTGGCACCAGAGCTATAGTTGAGCGGTAAGCTTATGCCAGTGTAAAATTTAAATTCTTTTTCCCGAAAAGATTCATTTTGCAAGTTTATGCGTTGAATGGTATCCCCTTGTTGTATTCCAAGTTGCACAACAGGAATATGTCCCATATAATTTATTTCGAGCTGATTGTAAAGACTTTTATTGTAGTAACCCTGTCCACCTACGATAACGAGTGTACTTAGTAAATTTTGCGACATGATATAATAGCCTGGAAAAATTTTGGGAGATTGTAGCGAATTTTTGGGAGTATACAGGTAAAAGGGAATCCAGCTATGGATGTGGATGGCATTTTGCCAACGACGATAAGGGGTAGATTCATAGGATTTTTTGACGATATTTTTTCGATCAAATTTCATAGGTTCTTGCTGTTGTAGGGCATCGGCTAAGTTTAACGAAACATCTTTTACCTCGTCCAGGGGAATCCATGCCAATTTGGTAAGGGGCATATTAACGATTTCGTAACCCCTAAAATCGTAGTTGCAGTAAAAAAGTTTGTTTGAGACAGTATCGAAACAGGGGTCGAAGGCACCAAAACGAGCAGAAGTAAGCTGATAAACCTTTTGCGTGGTGGTATCGAAGGCAAAAATATTATCAATTCCCGAATAGGTAGCCTTAAAAAGGATATATTGTTGGGCAAATACAGGGTAGCTAATGTCATAGCTTTTTGTAGAGAGGAGTTTTTGCCACGTACCATCGGTTGTACTTAAAATCATCAGATTTTTTCCAGCGGTATCGACCAGGGTACACACAATTTTTTTTCCATCGGACGACCACGAAGGGAGTTGTATGGCAGCATTATCGGGAGTTGGATAGCGTTGCATCACTGCACCAGTGGTATTATTCAGCAGGGTCAAGTAATTCTTCCCATATTTATCGTTTTCGACAACAGCCAAATAATCGCCCATTGGTGAAGGGGCCGGTGCAAAGTACCGACTTTTATGGGTCAGTTGAAGCATTTGGCCACTATGGATGCTATATGCCTTGATGACCGAATATACCTCATTACCCCAACGGGGATGCGTTTGATATTCGTCGTAATAAATGATGTCATGATAAATCGTAAACCTATCGGAGGGAATGTTACCGGTTCGTAGTAGTAAATTTTCCCTATTATTTTTTGGGTCATAAATAATAATCCGTGGGGCATGATCGAGCCCCGATTTGAGGGCAACAATTTTGTTTTCATAGCATTGAGGGCTGCGATAAACGGTGTAGGTAACAGGAGGAATAGGAAGGGTTACAGTATAGGGGGTATATTTTACATCTTTGATTTTTTCGGACCACAGGCTATCGAGTTCGCGAAAGGTTTGTTGGTAAAGTTTTTCCCGATTGAGGCCGGTTTGTTTTTTCAAACTTATGTTAAAGGGGGCAAGGAAGGGGTTGTAGCCGATGTCGTCGAGTACATTTTCCCACAGTTCGGGTCCATATTTCAATCGGTTGTAAGCTACCATCAGGTATCCCAGTTCGTAATGGTTGGGGACATAGTCGTCGTAGGCACCAAATACGCTTTTGCGGAATGGGTAGGGACGATGAAAGGTAAGCTGAATTGTTCTAAACCCCATTTCAAATGAGGGTAATCGGCCTCTACCTGATGAAGAGAGAGCGGTTTCGGTAACTACCGCATCGCCTTCGAGAAACCAGGGATGTGCCTGTGCTATACCGATCGACCATCCGATTTCACCAAACGCATATCGTAAAAGGCTAACATTGGCTCGTTTCAGCCTATTGAGTTGCGACCAATGACGACCCTCATGAATGGCTAACTGTTCCAACCAATCCTGTCCGTACATATCCTGCGGGGGGGGTGAATACCATTCCATACGCGCAGGTGCTAAGGTGACAAAGCCATTGGATACGGCGTTGCGATTATGCAGAAGAATATTTAACTTTCGATGGGGCTGATTTAACGTATTACCGGTAAGCGTAAGGGTATAATCGAGCAGAGCTGCAGCACGTTGGGCTTCAGCTTCAAAATCTTTATCATAAACAAGCCTGAATTTGTCGGTTTTAATCTGTCGCCACTGAATACCAGGATGATCCTGACCCATTATCGTGTATTGTGCCGAGAGGGTAAAAAATATCCCCGAAAAAATGAAAAGAACAACAGCAATAAGGTAGTTCATGAGACAATAGGGCTTAATTCATGGAGGCTTTTATTACAAGGTAGGGAGCAAAATATTTTGTGTTCCATCGCAAAATACGAAAGAGAATTTTAAAGGGATAAAATACCAGAGCACGACAAATACGAGTAATTTCTTGCTTTTCCCAAAAGGCATTATCAGTCAATTGTTCCATATCAACTCTTAAAAAAGTCCATGTAACTGAGCGTTAATTTTATCGATTACAAAGCTAAGGGCATCAGCATTTTCGACAAAGTTATGATTGTCGACGTCGATAATAAGCTTTTTACCCAGCTTATAATTGTCAATCCAGTCGTCGTAACGTTCGTTGAGTTTTTGAAGATAGTCGAGGCGAATAGAAGCTTCGTACTTGCGACCCCGTTTCTGAATTTGTTTTACCAGTGTTGGTACCGAAGCTTTTAAATAGATAAGCAAATCGGGTGGGGATACCATCGACGACATCAATTCGAAAAGCCCACGGTAGGTTTCATAGTCGCGTGTAGAGATGAGCCCCATATCGTGCAGGTTAGGGGCAAAAATATAGGCATCCTCGTAAATGGTTCGGTCTTGCACTATGGTGTGTTTAGCTTTTTTGATTTTAAGAATTTGCTCAAAGCGGCTTTTAACAAAATAAATTTGAAGATTAAATGCCCATCGTTGCATATCGGCATAAAAATCGGCCAGATAAGGGTTATCGTCGACGTTTTCGAAATGGGGTTCCCAGCCATAGTGCTTAGCCAGTAATTCGGCTAATGTCGTTTTACCCGAACCTATGTTTCCTCCAATGGCTATGTGCATGTGTGTTTGGTTTAATAATCAAAAATAACAAAAAATATCGGTATCAAACGCGATATGATTAAATTGATTCCTTCATCAAAGTTAGTAACTCTTCAACATATCGACGGTTGTTCGAAAGCCGTGGGAGTTTGTTTTGCCCACCAACTTTATTGTGGCTTACAAACCATTTATGAAAAGTACCTCTGGGAAGAATGCGAATAATAGGTTCAGTGAGGGTTGTATCCTTGTATCGTTTTGCCTCGTAGTCGGAATTGAGTTCTTTTAGTTTATTATCGAGTAATACCCTAAACTTTGCTATATCTTCAGGGTGTTTTTCAAATTCAATCAGCCATTCGTGGCAACCTTTGTTGTTGTTACTCATAAAAACCGGGGCAACCGTATATTCGTATACGATGCTTTGGGTATGAGCCGCAGCATAAGCAATGGCTGTGTCGGTGTTGTGTACCATAAGCTCTTCGCCAAAAACGTTGAGATAGTGTTTAGTACGACCGGTAATGATAATTTTATAGGGTTTGACAGCTGTAAACATTACGGTATCACCGATGATATATCGCCAGAGCCCACCATTGGTTGAAATGACCACTACATAATTGACATGAGGTTTTACATCGGCCAGAGGTATAGCATGTAGGTATCCTTTTTGGTAATCGTCCATAGCGATAAACTCATAAAAAATTCCATAGTCGAGCATCAATAATAAACCGCTATCAGTAGGGTCATCCTGTATCCCAAAAAATCCTTCAGAGGCATTATACGTTTCGAGGTAATGCATCTTATCCGATGGGATTATCTGACGAAATTGTTCGCGGTAGGGTTCGAAGTTCACCCCACCATGCATAAAAAGCTCCAGATTAGGCCAAATTTCCAGAATATTTGTTTTTCCAGTGTAGGCAAGCAGTTTTTGTAAAAAAACAAGGTTCCAGGAGGGGACTCCAGCAAAGCCAGTAACATTTTGTCGGGCAACAATGGGAAGCATACGAGCAATTTTTATTTCCCAGTCGGCAATCAGGGCAATTTTTCGGGGAGGGGTACGAAAATAATTTGCCCAGCGAGGAATATTCTGCAACAAAATAGCCGATAAATCGCCGCAACGTACCTTATGTCCGGCATGGTCGATCTGGTGACTCCCGCCAAGGGTAAACGTTTTCCCAGAAAAAAGTTTCGAAGAAGTATTGTTACGGAAATATAATAGCAATACGTCGGCGCCTCCGCGATAATGGCATCGATTGAGCGCTTCAGCTGTTACTGGTATGAACTTGCTTTTATCGTTAGTAGTGCCTGACGATCGTGCCATCCAGAATATTTTGCCTGGCCAGAGTACATTTTTTTCTCCGTGCCGTATTTTTTCAATCCAGGGGTGTAGCTCTTCGTAATGAACTAACGGCACCCGCTGTTGAAAATCTGTATAGCTACGAATGTGTTTAAATTGATATTGATTGCCATATTGCGTATGTTGTGCAGTGTGCAAAAGCTGATGGAGGGTTTTTTCCTGTATTTCCCAGCCTCGTTCATCATACTTTTCTATGGCACGAAGACGATACTGGTTGAGTTTCAGGAATAATCGTTCAAACGGGATAGTCATAGCACGCACGTTTTGCCAAAAATAACAGAAAATATTTAATTCTTTTGCTCAAATGTGTTAAATCACGACATACAATTTTGATTTTGGGCAAGTAATGTTGTAATTTTAGGGTGAAAAACTAAAGGAACACAATTATGGGAAAGATATTGGTACATTTAGCCGATGGTTTCGAAGAGATAGAAGCCATCGCCCCTATCGATATACTGCGTCGTGGGGGATGTGATGTGCTCACCGTATCGGTTATGGGGCGCAAGGAGGTGACATCGTCTCGGGGCGTGACGGTATTGGCCGATGTACTTTTTTCGGAAGCTTTATATGCCGATGCAGATATGCTTGTTTTGCCAGGTGGTATGCCAGGTACTAAAAATTTGAAAGAACATAAAGGTTTACAAGCAATGCTACTGCAGGCTTATCAAACCGGAAAATGGATAGCTGCTATATGCGCAGCCCCAACTATCCTGGGGGGATTGGGTTTATTAAAAGGCAAAAAGGCAACCTGCTTTCCCGGCATGGAAGATGAACTAACGGGCGCTGTGGTTACGGGTGCTTTTGTAGAACAGGATGGCAAAATTATTACTGCGAAAGGCGCAGGTGTGGCTACCGATTTCGGATTTAGGCTCCTGAAATATGCAAAAGACGAAAAAACGGCTCTGGATGTAAAGGCAAAGATGCAGTTCCCGTGATTGTTTGTGAATTTTCATGTTTTAAGGTTATTGTTTGTATATCAGGGTGCTTTTTATAATGCATGGAAGAAAATAGGTAAGGATGCCTGCGAAAGAAGGGGAGTTTTAGAGAAGGCATTAGGAAAGCAAAAATCCCTAATTTTTTAAAATTTATTCTTTTTTAACTATAAAATAAGCTGCATTAGGAGCAATTCTCTGCCAACGAGAGGTGGCATGATAGTGTAAATTCATTTTAGTTAAGGATGATAAAAATTTGTCAAAATATAAGTAAAGCATATTTTCGTTAATACTACTGTCAAAAAATTTTGAATACAACTTGTCAAAATGATAATTGAGAGTAAAAAGGTAACTTTCAGAAACAATTACAACACCTTGTTGATTAAAAATATTTTTAAACAAGGTCACAGGAATTCCTCGTTCATTTTTGGTCAGTCCGGGACGTGGCTTTCGCCAATCGCCCATCGAAATTATGGGTTCACGAATGATCAAATATCCCCCTGGCGATAGTACTCTAATTAATTCTGATAGAACGAATGAAACATTACAAATATGATGTAAAACTCCCAGACATGTGATCAAATCAAAGGTATCATTTGCAAACGGCAAATCTCCTTTAACGTCTGGTTTTACATAGGTGGGAGTAAGATGTCCTATCTTTTGACTTCGTAGTTGTTCGGATGGTTCTACAATTGTAATCTGGTCAATCTGACAAATAATAGGAATAAATTCTTCGCCAAATGCAGCTCCAAAACCTAATGCATGTTTAAAATGTAAATGCTTTAGTTTGTTAAATGCATGTATTTTGTTTACTTTATGATATTTGTAGCGGTATGGTTTGTTTTGCTGTAAAGCTAAATTTGCATAGGCTTCCTCTTCCTCTTTGTACCATTGTAGTATTTCTGCCATAGTAAAATCATCACCATACAGCTTGTTTCCTTTGAAATATTCTTCCATAATTTTTTTGTTGTTACAAAAAATACAATCTTTTATTTCAATTTGTAAAACGCTCTGAAAATGCTAAATTGAAATTATTGTTGTACAATAATACTAAATTTTTCAATAAAATGGTTATTCGCTTTTTTCAATACATGTTTTAATAAAAAAAGACATTATTCTTTGATACAGCGAATATACCCACCATAATACGGTAGTAGGTCAAAACCTTTTATTACATTAATATTGTCATAAAATAATCTGATGTATAAGAAAGTTCCATCAGGATTTCTAGCAATAAATGTAGTTTGAGCTTGAATCCAAGTAAATTTTGCTAAATGACCTCGATTACCACCTGGTAAAGCCGAAAACCCACTTGAATTGTCTGCTCCTGTGTTTGGAGGAAGCCATAAGCTTGTTCCTATACTTTTTAAGTGTCCTCCTGCGATCGAATATCCTCCAAGGTAACTAATTAGTTCATCAAAGTCTGCTTCTGTTGGAATTCTCCAACCGGTAGGACAAATTTTTTGTGAATTAAGCGTGTAGTAGTTATATATTTTCCCATAAATATTATTATATGATTCATTATTATAATAATAGCAATATGAAGGTTGTGTTGAGGATCGCCATGCCATACTATCAGTAATATAATTAATAGGAGTTCCATCATTTAAGCGGGTTGTTTTTAGATTTTCCGTCATCCATAATTGATTACCTATTAATTTGTATCTATAAGTATTGCCGTCAATGTCAACAATAGGAGGACAATTAAGTTGCTCATACATTTCTTGATATTCATCAAAAGATACAACATATAGAATATCATTACAATTTACTAAACCTTTGTCAATTAGCAATTTATATAATTTAGTGATTTTTTCATCTACATACTTTTTATTAGCAGCATCGTTATCCCGAAGAGGATCAGCAATATTAATTATTTTAGAATTATTTGCATTGAAAATAGCCGTAATTGTGTCAGCACGAAAACCTCCATAGCTATCGCGCAGGACGATGGTGTTGGGGTTGTTGCTGGCGGTAGCGCTGGTGGCTGAGTTGGCCACCTTGCCGGCAGTGGAGATGGTAGCCAGCTTGCTATCGGCAATGGCAGCCGAGGTGCTAATGTCGGCGTTGGTGATGGTGCCGTCGGCTATTTTGGCTGAAGTTACGCTGCCATCGGCGAGTTTTGCTGTGGTAACGCTATTATCGGCAAGTTTTAAGGAGGATACAGCTCCATCAGCAAGTTTGGCTGTTGTTACGCTGCCGTCGGCGAGGTCGGTAGCGGTGATAGAACCGTCGACAACTTTAGGGCTGGTAACGGTATTGTCGGCAATGGCCGAGGCTGTACCGTTGAGGTTAGCGGTGATGGTATTGGCGGAAAAGTTTCCTGAGGCATCGCGCAGGACGATGGTGTTGGGGTTGTTGCTGGGGGTAGCGCTGGTAGCTGAGTTGGCCACCTTGCCGGCTGAGGAGATGGTAGCCAGCTTGCTATCGGCAATGGCAGCCGTAGGGCTAATATCGGCGTTGGTGATGGTGCCGTCGGCTATTTTGACTGAAGTTATGCTGCCATCGGCGAGTTTTGCTGTGGTAACGCTATTATCGGCAAGTTTGAAGGAGGATACAGCTCCATCAGCAAGTTTGGCTGTTGTTACGCTGCCATCAGCGAGTTTAGGGGGGAGAACGCTGCCGTCGGCCAGGTCGGTAGCGGTGATGGAACCGTCGACAATTTTAGGGCTGGTAACGGTATTGTCGGCAATGGCCGATGCCATAGAGGCCGTACCGTTGAGGTTGGCGGTGATGGTATTGGCGGAAAAGTTTCCTGAGGCATCGCGCAGGACGATGGTGTTGGGGTTGTTGCTGGCGGTAGCGCTGGTGGCTGAGTTGGCCACCTTGCCGGCTGAGGAGATGATAGCCAGCTTGCTATCGGCAATGGCAGCCGAGTTGCTAATATCGGCGTTGGTGATGGTACCGTCGGCTATTTTGGCTGAAGTTACGCTATTAT
>JAKPGM010000058.1 GCA_029550865.1 Bacteroidota bacterium
TTTAACCTCGCGGATGAAACTGACATCAACAGATAAGCACAAACACATGTACTTTGAGTACGCGGATGAAATTTTAACTTCTTATCTGTTTTTTTAATATGCTGATAATGTTTGATTTAATAAATTATTTTCGGATGAAAATTATTTGTTTAGCAAACAATTACCGGGATCATGCAAAGGAAATAAACCATCCAATTCCCAGTGTACCGGTATTTTTTTTAAAACCTGATACGGCATTACTCAGGAATAATCGTCCTTTTTTCTTGCCCGACTTTTCTGAGGAGATACACTATGAAGTGGAACTGGTAGTGAAGATTTCCCGATTGGGAAAAGGAATCCAGGAAAAGTATGCACACCGGTACTATTCAACCATTGGGGTAGGCATTGATTTCACAGCAAGAGATATACAGCGTGAGTGTGTTGCAAAAGGCTTACCCTGGGAAATTGCAAAAGCTTTTGACTATTCGGCTGCCATTAGCCCTACATTTGTTTCCATAGAACATTTTCCAGATAAACAAAATATTCATTTTCGTCTCGATATTAACGGGCAAACGGTGCAATCGGGTTGCTCGGGCGAAATGATATTTTCGTTTGATACAGCCATTGCACATATTTCGAAATATATGACGCTACGAACAGGCGATTTGCTCTTTATGGGAACTCCTCCAGGGGTAGGCCGGATAAAGATTGGTGACCGTCTGCAAGCATATCTTGAAAATCAACTCATGCTCGATTTTTTGATAAAGTAGCTGCGTAATGATTGATGACCTCTACCTATTAACAATAATATTTTATTATTTTTGCCAAAAAATAGAACTTGCTAAGAAAAATTAGAACCATCGTAGGCGAAAAAATTCTGAGGAAAAAACTCAGAACGCAAAAGCGAAGCAGGTGCATCTATGATTTTCACCGTGCACAGCTCGTTGGTGTATTGTTTAAAGTCAATACTATCAATGAGTTTCAACTCATTAAAGATTTTTTGCATTATCTGAGAGAGCTTGACAATAAAGTGATAGCACTTTGTTACATCGATTCGAAAAAAATTCCTGATTATTATTTGCTGGTAAAAGGATTTAACTTTTTTACGCGGAAATCTGTCAATTTTTTTTATATCCCCCGTCATCCGATGGTCAATGATTTTATTGAACAGCCCTTTGATATGCTCATTGATTTGACCATTGATGATATTTTTACCATAAAATACATAGGAATACTATCGAAGGCGAAATATAAAGTTGGCATGAGGCAGAAACGAATGGAAAAACATTATGATTTGATGATTGATATTGAAAAAAACCGTTCGATAGCGAATTTAATTGAAAGCATCAAACACTATATTCCTATTTTTGCAAGTAACGAAATGAAGTAAAAATGGCAAGTAATACCTTTAAGTTTTCGGGCACAGGAGTAGCCATTGTGACTCCTTTCAGATCTGATGACAGTATTGATTTTACAGCACTACGTAATTTGGTTGATTTTCAGATAAAGAACAAGATAGATTATTTGGTAGTGCTGGGTACAACGGGAGAATCTGTAACCCTATCGGCTGATGAGAAACGGGCTGTTGTTGATACCGTTTTAGAAGCGGCCAATGGAAGAGTACCAATAGTAGTAGGTATTGGAGGCAACAATACGCAAGATATTATTAATAAAATAAAACACTTTGATTTTACGGGAATCGATGCAATACTATCGGTTTCCCCTTATTACAACAAGCCTACACAAAATGGGCTGTACGAGCACTACAAAGCCATAGCATCGACCAGTCCTGTTCCCATTATTCTTTACAACATACCGGGGCGAACTGGTTCAAACATGTGCGCTGAAACTACTTTACGACTCGCCAATGACTTCAAGAATATTGTTGCCATTAAAGAAGCCTCTGGTATGTTGAACCAGATTATGGAAATAATTAAGGGTAAACCCTCACATTTTGAAGTAATATCGGGGGATGATTTACTGGCACTACCTATCATTGCCCTTGGTGGAAAAGGAGTAATATCGGTAGTTGCCAACGCTTATCCGCTTCAGATGTCGGAATTGATACGATTGGCGCTGGCAGGTAAAATAGAGGAAGCAAGAAAAATACATTATTCTTTGCTAACCATTATCAATCTATTATTTGCCGAAGGCAATCCGGCCGGGATAAAAGCAACTCTTGAAATTAAAAAGCTTACTACTGCCCACGTACGACTGCCGCTGGTAAAAGTAAGTCAGGCAACATATGCCAAAATTGAGGAACAATTCAAGTTGTTGAAATAAAAGGGGGGTAAAAGGGTATCAAATGTAAATCCTCTAACCCATACATTTATTTATAGCAATAATATATAAAAATATTTATCTTTGCGAAAACACAGATTTATAAACAATGAAGAGAGTTCATCAAGGAAACGGGCATCATGCAGGGGTTGTTATATAACAGATTGCAGAATTATACCTATATTACAAAGGTTTGCACAATTCTGCAAACCTTTTTTAGTTTAGAAAATTAACTATGACAAAAAATTAAAACATGGAAAAATTAAGAGTAGCTTTACAAAAATCGGGACGATTAAGCGAAAAATCGATAGAACTACTGGAAGAATGCGGTGTTACCCTGGATGGTGGTCCAGGACGATTGTTGGTAAGCTCACCCGACTTTCCAGTGGAAGTACTTTATTTGCGCGATGACGACATCCCTCAGTATGTTGCTGATGGAGTTACCGATGTAGGCATAGTAGGTGAAAATGTATATGTAGAGAAGGAAAAACCGGTAAATATAGCCGAGCGACTTGGATTTTCCCGATGCCGATTGTCACTGGCGGTGCCAAAATCGATCGAATATGAAGGGTTGCAGTATTTTAACAACAAAAAAATTGCCACCAGCTATCCAAATATTCTATCTCATTTTCTCAAGGAAAACAATATCCAGGCTGAGATTCATGAAATAAGCGGATCGGTTGAAATAGCCCCGGGTATTGGTCTGGCCGATGCTATATTTGATATAGTAAGCTCGGGTAGTACACTTTTTAGCAACAATCTTAAGGAAGTGGAAGTAGTAATGAAATCGGAGGCTGTATTAATTGCTCATCCGAAATTACAACCCGAAAAACAGCATATTCTTGAAGAACTGATTTTTCGCATTCGCAGTGTACAAAAAGCCAAGAAGCACAAATACATATTGTTGAATGCGCCCAACGATAAAATTCAGGAGATTATTGAACTGATACCGGGGATGAAAAGTCCGTCAATCGTTCCCCTGGCAAAAGAAGGATGGAGCTCGTTACACTCGGTTGTGCCCGAAAAGGATTTCTGGCAAATAATTGGAAAGCTTAAAGAGAAAGGCGCACAGGGAATATTGGTGATCCCCATCGAAAAAATGATTGTATAATTTACTAAATAATGATAGGTGCAATGGAAAGAATTATATTTCCCGATAAAAAAAACTGGTCAGAACTATTGAAACGTGCCGAAATTGATTATAGTGGTATTGAAAAAAGGGTTGAGGAGATCATCGAACAGGTGCGTAGCAAGGGCGATGCAGCACTTTTTGATTTGACACGTAGCATTGAGGGGGTAGATTTACCCACCCTAAAAGTAAGCATTGAGGAATTTGAAGAAGCAAAGCAAAAAGTCGACGGTAGCTTAAAAAAAGCCATTGCACAGGCAAAAAATAACATTGAGAAATTTCACAATTACCAGAAAATTCAGCCAAAGGTCATCGAGACGACGCCAGGTGTTAAATGTTGGCAAAAAAGTGTGGCCATTGAAAAGGTTGGATTATACGTACCTGGCGGTTCAGCCCCTTTATTTTCAACGGTTCTCATGCTGGGTATTCCTGCCATCATAGCCGGATGCAAAGAAATTGTGCTCTGTACACCGCCTGATAAAAATGGGAAAGTACATCCAACCATTCTTTATGCTGCCCAATACATAGGCATCCAACATGTATACAAAGTAGGTGGGGCACAGGCAATTGCAGCAATGGCATTTGGCACCGAATCCATTCCCAGAGTTTATAAAATTTTTGGACCTGGCAATTCGTATGTGACATTTGCCAAGCAAAAGGTAATGTCGTATGGGGTGGCAATAGATATGCCTGCAGGGCCTTCGGAAGTACTTGTTATAGCTGACGAAACGTCGGTTCCTGCATTTGTTGCTTCAGATTTACTGTCGCAGGCCGAACATGGTCCCGACAGCCAGGTGTTGCTCGTTACTACCCAGGAAAATATACTTCCGGCAATAGAGGAAGAACTCAACCAGCAACTCCATCAATTACCCCGAAAAGACATTGCAGTAAAGGCACTCAGTCATAGCAAAATGATTGTGGTGCGCAACGAAGATGAAGTGGTAGAACTGGTGAACGAATATGCACCCGAGCATTTGATTATTGCAACTCAAAATGCCATGGCGCTTACGGATAGGATAACCAACGCAGGGTCGGTGTTCATTGGAAATCTTACCCCCGAAAGTGCCGGCGACTATGCTTCGGGAACCAACCATACCTTGCCTACCCATGGCTATGCCAGGGTATACAGTGGGGTAAATCTCGATAGCTACGTCAAAAAAATTACTTTCCAGCATATTACCGATTATGGAATATTCAATTTAGGTCCTACTATCGAGCAAATGGCCGAACAAGAACAGCTGCATGCTCATAAAAATGCTGTATCATTACGTCTTAAATATGTGATTAACAAATATTGTCATGATAAACTTGGATAAGCTAGTACGTAAAAACATACTTTCCCTTACCCCCTACTCCAGTGCTCGCGATGAATTTCAGGGAGAGGCAGAAGTATATCTCGACGCCAATGAGAATCCTTTCAATACTCCTTACAACCGATATCCCGATCCCTTGCAGCTGGAACTAAAAGAAACAATATCGCAGCTTAAGAATGTACCCATCAAAAATATTTTTTTGGGAAATGGAAGCGACGAACCTATTGACCTGGTGATGCGTGTTTTTTGTGAACCTGGTATTGACAACATCGTGGCCATTGAGCCCACGTACGGCATGTACCGAGTCGCAGCGCAGATAAATAATATCGAGTATATCCCTGTTACCCTCTCCGAAAATTTTGATTTATTGCCAGATAAATTGTTAAAGGCCTGTAACGCCAACACCAAGCTAATTTTTTTATGTTCTCCCAACAATCCTACTGCCAATTATCTTGGCGAAGATGCTATCAGACAGGTAATAGAGAATTTTCAAGGAATCGTAGTACTCGACGAGGCATATATCGATTTTTCGGCCCACCGAGGATTCTTGCCTGAATTGACAAAATACCCCAACCTTATTATTTTACAAACATTTTCAAAAGCCTGGGGCATGGCTGCCCTTAGATTAGGAATGGCTTTTGCACAGACGTCGATCATTGAATTGATGAACAAAGTTAAATATCCGTACAACATCAATATGCTCACCCAACAAAAAGTGATGGAAGCCTTAGCAAACCATCAACAAAAAGAGCAATGGGTGAACATCATCCTTCAAAATCGTCAATGGTTGATAAATGAATTATCAGCCATTGAGTTAATAGAAACCATCTATCCCAGCGATGCCAACTTTGTATTGGTTAAAATACAACAAGCCAGTTGGGTTTACCAATATCTGGTTGAACAAAAAATTATTGTCCGAAACCGTTCAAATGTAAAGCTTTGCAACAACTGCCTTCGCATTACCGTAGGGACAGCGGAGGAAAATGCTAAGCTCATTGCTGCGTTAAAAAAACTTAGCATACCATCGATTGCAAGCGTGTAAGCAGGAGCCTAAAAATTAAAAGTTGATGAGAAAAAAAGTACTATTTATCGATCGCGATGGAACCATCATAGTTGAACCTGCCGAAACCCAGCAGGTAGATACCCTGGAACAGCTTGAATTTCTTCCCCATGCCATTCGTTCACTTTACCTTATTCGCAACCATCTCGATTATGAAATGGTGATGGTCAGCAATCAGGATGGACTGGGAACCGCCTCTTATCCTGAAGAAAACTTTAACCGTGTGCAAGATAAGCTACTAACCATCTTGCAAAATGAGGATGTATGGTTTGATGCCATTTACATTGACCGTTCGACACCGGAGGAAAAAAAACCAACTCGTAAACCCGGTACTGCCATGCTTACCAGGTACCTTTCAGGAGGTTACAATCTTCAGGATAGTTATGTCATTGGCGATAGAATTACCGACATAGAACTGGCCAAAAATATAGGTTGTAAAGCTATTCTCATCGGCGATGAAGAAATGTGGGAATTGCTTGAAAAAAAAGGCCTTGACTCGGTATGTACGCTGATAACCAGAGATTGGGAGAACATATATCACCATTTAGCCCTTCCACAACGGACGATAACCGTACATCGTAAAACCCACGAAACTGAGGTAATGGTAAAAATTAATCTGGATGGAAGAGGATTTGTGGATATTTCGACGGGCTTAAAATTTCTGGATCACATGATAGCCCAGATCGGACGACATGCGGGCATTGATTTATCCGTTGAGACCAATGGCGATCTTGAAGTTGACGAACATCATACCATCGAGGATACGGCTCTGGCTCTGGGAGAAGCCTTTGCCAAAGCCATTGGTAACAAAGCTGGGATGCAGCGCTATGGTTTCTGTTTACCAATGGACGACTGCCTGGCACAGGTAGCCATCGATTTTGGCGGACGTCCCTGGCTGGTATGGGATGTTCAATTTAAACGTGAAAGAATAGGTGACGTACCCACCGAAATGTTTTTCCATTTCTTTAAATCTTTTTCCGACACTGCGCTATGCAACTTAAACATCAAAGCCGAAGGGGAAAACGAGCATCATAAAATTGAAGCTATCTTTAAAGCTTTTGCACGAGCCATCAGAATGGCCATACGACGCGACCCATTTAACCAGGATATACCCTCTACCAAAGGAACGTTGTAATTGAAAAAATATATGCCACAGTCCAGTGCCATATTGTTGATGACGTGTAAAGACCAACCGGGTATTATTGCCCACATAACCAATTTTCTCAGCCAAAACAGGGGCAATATCATCGAGTTACGTCAGCATGTCGACCGTGAGGAAAACATCTTTTGTATGCGATTGGAATGGGAATTGAGTCAATTCACTATCCCGGCTACCGATCTTGCCGAATACTTTGGTAAGCACATAGCCCCACGATACGAAAACATATCTTGGAACATATATTTTAGCAACTATCGTCATCGAATGGCTATATTCGTTTCGCGGCTTTCGCACTGCCTTTACGACTTGCTGGCACGATATAAATCGAATGAACTCAACATAGAAACACCCATTATCATCAGCAATCATCAAGAGCTTGAAGAGGAATGTCGGGCATTTCAGGTGCCATTTTACTATTTTCCTATAACTGCTGAAAATAAGCTAAAGCAGGAAGAAGCCGAATTACAACTATTGCAATCGCACAACGTACACCTGATAGTACTGGCACGTTACATGCAAATACTTTCGGAACAGTTTGTCAATGCATACCCCAACAGGATTATCAATATACATCATAGCTTTTTACCAGCTTTTCCTGGAGCACGACCTTACCATTCGGCTTATAAGAGAGGCGTAAAAATTATTGGTGCAACGAGTCACTATGTAACCACCGAACTCGATGAAGGGCCTATCATCGAGCAGGATGTCATCCGTGTTACCCATGAAGACAGCATTGATGATTTTGTGCAAAAAGGAAAAGATTTAGAAAAAATAGTACTTTCGCGTGCCGTAAAATATCATTTACAGCATCGAATTCTTGTGTACAACAATAAGACCGTTGTTTTTGACTGAATATGAAAGTAGCCATTATTAAATACAATGCTGGTAACATTCGCTCGGTAGAATTTGCTCTTAAGCGACTGGGAGTTAATTGCGAGATTACCGATGACCCTGAAAGAATTAAGGCAGCCGATAAGGTTATCTTTCCTGGTGTTGGTTCAGCAGGAGTTACCATGCAGTATCTTCGAGAACGTAAACTCGATAGGCTGATAAGAGACCTTACACAGCCTGTACTGGGAATTTGCCTGGGACAACAGCTAATGTGTAGCTACTCTGAGGAAGATAATACACCCTGCATAGGTATCTTTGAGCAGCGGGTAAAAAAGTTTGAACCCAAATTGAAGGTTCCCCATATGGGATGGAATGCTATTCGAAATTTAAAAAGTCCTTTGTTCAATCCCGAACTCGAAAACCAATACGTATACTTTGTGCATAGCTACTATGTAGAGGTGTGCGAACATACAGCAGCAACAACCGACTACATTGTTCCCTTCAGCGCTGCCATGCATTACCGAAATTTTTATGCAACCCAATTTCATCCCGAAAAAAGTGGTAGCGTTGGAGAAACTATACTGAGAAACTTTTTACAAAATACCTGACAAATCTTTTCTTAAATTTGAACTCATTAATTTACATACCATGATTACCATAATACCTGCTATCGATATTATTGAAGGCAAATGTGTAAGGCTATCGCAAGGGGATTATGCGCAGAAAAAAATATATAATGATGATCCTGTTGAGGTTGCCAAAGAATTTGAAGATTATGGTTTTAAACGACTTCATGTAGTTGACCTCGATGGCGCAAAGGCCAAGCATGTGGTCAATATTCGAATTCTGGAGAAAATAGCTTCGAAAACCGATTTACTGGTTGATTTTGGGGGAGGTATAAAAACCGACGACGATCTTCAACAGGTGTTTGATGCGGGAGCACACCAGGCAACTATTGGAAGTATTGCTGTGCAGAATAAGGAGCTGTTTACCAGATGGATGGAAGAGCATGGGGCCGAAAAATTTATTCTGGCTGCCGACTTTCTGGACGAAAAAATTGCCATTGGAGGCTGGCAAAATGTCACCGATATATCGCTCGATGATTTTATTGCGGAATACGAAAGCAAAGGAGTGCAATACGTATTGTGTACCGATATCAGTAAGGATGGTATGTTGCAAGGTTCTTCCATTGAAATATACCGCCGTTTACACCATGATTTTCCAAAGCTCAACATCATTGCCAGCGGAGGTATTACCTTTTTGCACGAAATTGAGGAGCTTGATCGTTCGGGAATTTATGGAGTAATTATTGGAAAAGCTATTTACGAAGGACGAATCAATCTTGAAGACTTAGCCAAATTTATGACCGAATAACCAACCCTACCCAGAATATGGAAGCAACTCAACCTATTGACCTAACCGGAAAAAATATCCTCGTAGTAGAGGATGATTTCGTGTGTTTTCAGCTTATCAAGGAAATACTCAGCGGCACAAATGCCATGGTCTTACACGCCGAAAACTCGGCCAATGCTCTAACAATGCTGGAGAAAAATTCGCCTATTCACCTTATTTTTATGGATATTCAGCTTCCCGACATGAGTGGGTTGCAGGCATCAGCTGCCATTCGGAAACGATACCCCGATGTTCCCATCATCATTCAAACTGCATTTGCTTTTGAATCGTACATCAATAAAAGTAAAGAGATTGGTTGTACCGACTATATTGTTAAACCTCTTGAACCCGAGAAAGTGTTGGATGTAGTAGCTAAATATGTTCGATAAATTTATATGGACAAACCTATTTCAACGTTTCGCGGACAAAAAGAACTGTATGAACTTCTCAATCGGCTTAGCATAGCTTTTGATTATTATGAACACCCCCCTGCCCCTACCATCGAAGAAGCCAAAAAATACTGGAAAGACATAGAAGCCACACATTGCAAAAACCTATTTTTTCGTAATCACAAAGGCAACCAACACTATCTGGTTGTTTTCGATCATTGTCATGATCTTCGAATCCATGAGCTCGAACGACGTCTCAAGCAAGGAAAATTATCCTTCGCCTCCGAGGCTCGCATGGAAAAATACCTGGGTGTAAAACCCGGTTCTGTCTCTCCCCTGGCGCTTATCAACGATACCGAAAAACACGTACACGTTTTTCTTGATGAAAACTTACAGCATGCGACTAAAATCAGCTTTCACCCAAACGTCAACACCGCTTCAATTGTTATTTCGTTTAGCGACTTCATAAAATTTCTCAATTTTGTTGGAAATAAGTGGGAATTTACCAACCTTTATTAAGTTAATATTTGTTTCTACCCTAAAAAGATAATTTATGCCCAATTTATTCACATCCAAACATAACCTTTGGTACCATATCATCATAAGCACGGTTAATCGCTTACCCATTCTTTTACCCGAAAACGAAAAACGTATCATCCAGGTGGTCATGGAGTGTTTTCGTAATCAGCAATTTCGGGTGGAAGCCATCAATGGGGTAAAAGAACATTTGCATTTACTTGTTCAGACTTCTGCGAATACTGCCCTGGCAGATGCTATTGAAAATGCCTTAAAAGAAAGTAAAATCCTTATCAATACAGAACTTTTTCCGGCTCAATCATTTGATTGGCATGAAGAATATGCCATTTTCAGTGTTAGTCAGTCACAGGCAGTGCGGGTACTCGACTATATACGACAGCAAAAGCAGGTACATGTACAAAAATCCTTTCTGAAAGAATGGAAAGAATTTTTAGAAGTACACGGCATCCAGTAAAACACGATTACAAATCAAGGTAGTCCATGGATAATCTGCGGGAACAATGCCATAAGATTCTAAGGAAATATTGGGGGTACCATCAATTTCGTCCCTTACAGTACGAAATCATTGAGTCGGTATTGCAAAAGAAGGATACCCTTGCCCTATTACCTACAGGTGGGGGAAAATCGATCACCTATCAGGTACCAGCCCTGGTTAATGAAGGACTTTGCATTGTAGTAACGCCACTGATAGCCTTGATGAAAGATCAGGTAGAAAAGCTGAAACAAAAACAAATCAAGGCAATTGCCATATATTCGGGGATGAGCCGTGAAGAGATCGACATTGCACTCGATAACTGCATTTATGGTGATTTTAAGTTCCTGTACTGCTCACCCGAGCGATTGGGAACAGATATTTTCCGCAGTCGTGTACACTTGATGAAGGTGAACCTCATTGCCGTGGATGAGGCGCATTGTATTTCCATGTGGGGATATGATTTTCGACCCTCGTACCTTAAAATAGCCCAGTTGCGAGATCTGCTCCCAGAGGCACCGGTACTGGCACTAACGGCCACAGCTACCCCTCAGGTAGCCGACGATATCATGCAGTCGTTACGTTTTAAAGAAAAAAATATACTACGAAAAAGCTTTGAGCGAAAAAATCTGGTGTATGTAGTTCGCGAAAGTGAAGATAAAAAAGCTCACCTTCTTAAAATTTTCCAGGCCATAAAGGGAAGTGGGATTGTGTATGTACGTAATCGCAACCGAACTTCCGAAATAGCTGATTTTTTAAAGAAGAACGGCATAGTAGCCGATTTTTATCATGCAGGCTTACCTATAGCCGAACGCGACAAGAAACAGGAAGCCTGGCAGCGAAATCGAACCCGTATCATGGTGGCTACCAATGCCTTTGGCATGGGCATCGATAAACCCGATGTTCGTATTGTAGTACACTACGATTTGCCCGATTGTATTGAAAGTTACTATCAAGAGGCCGGTAGAGCTGGTAGGGATGAAAACAAAGCCTACGCCGTATTGCTTTACAATAAAAACGACCGCGTAAACATTGAAAAACGCATAGAAGCAAATTTTCCCGACATAAAAACCATTAAAAATATTTACAACGCCTTAGGAAATTACCTGCAAATACCCTATGGTGCTGGTAAATACATGGCTTATGACTTTAATTTGTATGATTTTGCAGCAACCTATCGCCTAAATTTGCAAACGGCATTCAGTAGCCTGAAAATCCTTGAACAACAGGGATACATAGAACTAAGTGACGAGCTAAACATACCGTCTAAAATACATTTTTTAGTTAGCCGTGATGATTTATACATATTTCAGGTGGCTAATATAAGTTTTGATGGTTTTATAAAGCTTTTGTTACGTTCCTACGAGGGTCTTTTTACCACGTATGTTGGTATAAGCGAAGAAACATTGGCCAAACGAGCCAATATCAGTGTGGAACATGTATACACCTATCTCAATAAGCTTAAAACTGCAGGAATTATTAACTACATACCCCGAAGGACCAATCCCGTTGTAGTTTACACCGAAGAACGCCTCGAAGACAAGGCACTACACATTGGCTATGAACAGTACATGCAACGGAAAAAGGTTTATACCGAAAAAATTGAAGCGATGCTGCACTATGCCGAATCTACCCTTCATTGTCGAAGCGAAATTCTGTTGCATTACTTTGGCGAGAAAAATACCACCCGCTGTGGCCAATGCGATGTATGCCTAAGCCGCAACGAGTTGGATATGAGCAAGTACGAATTCGATCTGATGATAGAAGAAATAAAAAAATTATTGGCCCAACAACCCCATACCATCGACGACATTGTACAACAGCTAAACAGTCGATTCCAGCCCGAAAAACTTATTCGACTGATTCGCTGGCTACTCGATCATGGTAAAATCATTCGGAATATAGACGAAACCTTAGAATGGCATAAAGCTTCGTAGCAATAATTTTCCTACATTATGGTATTGAAACATAGGATAATACTCCAGTCTTGCACCAAATCCCTCGAAGAAACGAGCCACACCCGGAATACGCGAACCCTCAAAATCGATCAGGATTGTATTGCCTGAATTTTGTCGAATATATTCGTTAACCAGAAAAAAACTGGCACGATGTAACTTTCCAGCTTCACTGGAAAGAGAATATAAATAGATATGACGATAGCGAAATTTAAGCCAGAATATTACGGAAACGATATTTCCATTTTGGTCAACAGCCACCTGCCAGTTGCCCGCATTTCTCGCAATTGCCTCCCGAGTAAGTTGCATTAAAAAGGGGATAAGTGATTTGAATGATTCCTGTTGCTGGATAAAAGTTTCCACCTCTGCATTAGAAAAACCCTCATTCACAACGAGTTGTCCATCCTTAAGTATTTTACGAATATTACGTCGATGATTTTCAGAGAAGTATATTCGCAGGTCAGTATAATCACGATTCAAGTCGAGCACATAATTCGGGAAGACTTTTGAAAAAAAGGGGGACACATTGGAATAATTGAGCTGAATATTAACGTAGCCATAGAGATGGGTGAGCATATTACAAAAATGCTCAACCGTTTTGGGATACAACATTTTTGAGGAAAATACACCCAGCTGTTGGGCAAAAGGGGGTTGAATTACATAGCGAAGTCCATACTTTCGCTTAACAGGAACCGGCATGATAGCATCATAATCGTCGTCAACAAGAGCATCCCACTGGGGGGAAATAATATCGAGATACCAGGAAAGGGCATAGGGCATACCACCCATGGCCAGTTCCACAGTTGCATCCCATTTTTTTCTATCTATATCGGCATGTTGGACGTAATGTATCACTGGTTTATTCGGCTTTGCTCATTACCAGCTTTCCATGGATAATACCCTTTCGGCTTAAAATAAGGTCGGCCACCTCCTGCAAGAGTCGAGCTCGACCCTTAACCGCAATAATTTCAAGACAGGTATCATGGTCGAGATGGAAATGCTGAGAGGAAAGTATAAGCTCGTGGTAATCGTGTTGTATTTCATTGAGTTTAACAAGAATATCTGATTTATGATGGTCGTAAAGAATGACAATAGCTCCCGCGACCTCTTCGTTTTTCTGCCATTTATTATCAACAATATATTGCTCCACCAGCGAACGAATTACCTGCGAGCGGTTGGCAAAATTATTCTCCCGCACATAACGATCGAGGGTTGCCAATACCTCTTCATCGATACTGACCCCAAAACGTTTGATTGCCATAATATTATTTCTTTTTAACAGCTACAATCACTACACTTTCGGTATAATACCCACCATTCCCTGCAACCTGGTTACCTGAATTAACCGGAATGATTTGCTGTACAATATAACCCTCTTTTTCCAGAAGATTACATTGAAATTCAACTTCAACAGCCAAATCGTCGGAATCGACCACAATTTCATCATGCGATTCCCGGCTACTCCAGAAAGAGCTTCGTGTATGGATGGTAACTGTTTTTGTCATGATAACTTATTTTTATCAAAAATAAACGTTTTTTGTTTTAGTTGGCTTAGTTTGCCCAAACTTTTTCAAAAGCTGATTTCAATACCATTTAAAAACTATTTTCTTTACATCCTTCGAATCACTATTGTAATTGTCGCCTCTTACTCTTTCAGCTTACAAAGAGACCAGCATTAACTACCGTAACCACAACCATGTACCATTAGTTAACGATAATTTTCCTGTTTTGAATTTCATGTGCCGATCGGATTTGCAAAACATAGATACCTTTGGGCCACTGTCGCACCTGAAGTGTTACCTGGCTATAGGAAGTATTGTTAAGCTGTTTTGTGAAAACGGTTTTACCCTCGAGGCTCAATATCGTAAGCTGTTTCAGCTGCGAACCACGAACTGTGATATTGAGGTACTCGCTGGCTGGATTGGGAAATACATCACAGAATAGCTTGTTAAGCCTGATGGCATTGGGTTTTACATACGACGAATCATCATCGGCAAACGGTGAACCAAAAAGATGCAAAGAACTTCGCCAGTATTCAGGATTGTTAGGATTTCCCGATGGATTGGGGTCGACAGGCACAAGCGAATAACCTGGAAGCAGCACAGGCCAACCTAAATTTGGTTTATAATCGACATCAATCAGAGTTGTACCATTTTCATCGAGCAATACAATACGTTCGCCCTCATTGGCCAGATTTCCAGAAAAACGACCGGTAGGTGTTGTCCAGTAAAGACTTTCAAAGGCACTTATATCGGCTGCAACTACCACAAAGCCATATGGGGGTACCAGCGTAGGTGACGGGAATACGTATTTAACTGCGCTATCGATACGGCATCCTCCTATATCGACCCAAACGTTAGCGGTATTTTTAAATTCAATAAACTCTAATGACTTATCTCCATATCCGCCAGCTGCCATAGGCATGTACTGTATTTCTGTAATTTTAATTTTATCCCGGTTGTTCTTGTTGGTAAAAACAACCTCACGTAACGCACTCCATTTATCGTTGTACAGTATGCGTGCCTTAATAATAGTGGGGGATGCTATATTCAATGTTGTAAATGAAGTAGCCGTCGAGGCTGTTGAGGAAACGCTATTATCGAATAAACGGGGATCGGTACCGTCGGTGGTATAGTATATGGTACCTCCACTATTGGGATTAGCAAAAGTAACAGAAACAGTCCTGGACAAGTTGACAATATTTGCCACCTCATTGCCATCGGCATAAATTTTAGGAAAATCGACCGATGGAAGCAAACCAACCGCTTTAAGCTGATTGATAACGATAGGGGTACGTTTTTTAATGAAAAGATTTACCGTATTGTTCACAGCAGGAATCCAATCGTCGTCGCGCGTACGCAGGCTACTCCCCCGCGAATCGCCCCAGCGTGCCGATTCCCCAATAATAGCCAGATCGATTTGAGAAGCACGATTTCGAAACACTTTTTCCACTTCACCGGCGGTAAGTATGCCATTATTGAATAAGTATTTGACAGCTCTGTCGGCAAAACGTAACTTATAATTGGCATTTTCGGTAAGACGTTGATGCAACCACTGAGGATGGAAGTAATTAAAAGTCGGTTTGCTCATCCCATCTTTAATCAGATTGACGCGATTTTCATAGACTCCCTCATTTTTTCCTTCCTCACTACCAGCCACATAATTAAAAGTGTGCTCAGCATCATGTACGATAAAGAAAAAGCCCTCACGTGGTGCATTTCTGTTTTTAATAGCATAAAAATTATTTGGTTGATTGTTACCTAAAAATTCGCTCACTGGTGAATCGAAATTGCCCGAGTAAAAAATATTGAGCATGTAATCGATCAGATTATCGATATCGACGAGTTTTTCGAGCGATGTATCGATGAATCCCTGTGGATTGAGTCCCTGTAAACGGAAATAATTGTCATCAGTAGCAAAACCGGTATTGCAAGCATTATAGATCTGGCGCCACTTATCGAGGGTTCCGTCTGTTGCTTCAATATTATACCCATTATCTACAGCCACCTTCACCACATCGTAATCGTTGGCATCACCGCCTTTGTAACTTTCGGCAAAATTTGCCTCGGGACGTTCCTGGAACTCGTATAATCCCCAATACATACCATTAAGGAACAAATGACAATATCGGCTGCGCGAATAGGGTTGTCCCATAATACCCTGCAAATCGCGACAAGTTTCGTCCTGTGCGTAGGTCATCATCGGATTGTTGTAAAAACTCCATGAATAATTTTGCGCACAACGTAAATCCACTTTTTTAAATTCCTGGGCTGCATCTTTGCCAAAGAGGGGGTATTTCAATTTTTTCTTTCCATAATCGTTGCTAAAAAACAATCGGAAAGCATGCTTAGGATTCCATGAATTTCGGCTGTATCCACCTCTAATACGCAGTCCAGCATTCACAGAAAATACCATGGTATTGTCTGTATCGATTAATTCGACCGATGCTGGGCGTTCCCATGCTTCCCCATGCTGCAATGCATTCATGTATATTCCGGAAACAGGATCAAATAAATTGGCATTATCGGTAACCACCGATACCGTAGGAATGGACGAAAAGACTTGAGGAATAAGGTCTTTATAACGCGTATCGTTTATTACTCGCGAATCCATCTGATAATCGATAAATTGTCGATTCCAGTCCTGAAGATTTTCAGCTGGCCAATTACCACCGGGTACTCCTTGCGTCTTTACTTTTTCGAGAAAAATATAAGTACGAGTTTCGGGATTGGCCGACTGATACCCCTTTTTAACCATCACCGCACGGACTACAACACCAGGGGTGGCAGGACGATTGGATGTTTCGGCAGGATCGATGGTTATATTCAATGGTGAATAAGCAGTTATAGCAGTGTTTGAAGTTCGAGGGTCGGAATAATCGAGGGTATACCGGATGGTATCGCCCGGATATTGGCCAGTAAGCGTTAGGGTGAAGGGTGCACTATAGTACCCACCTGGATGGCTAAAGACAACATCGGGGGTTTTAGGCAGCTTTTTCGACAACGAAAGCTGCATGTCGAAATAAATATCTGAGCTACTCAGACTGACATTATATAAAAGCACGCAAATCGTATTTTTTCCCTGTACCAGATCTACCTTACCAGAAGAAATACTATCCGTAACAGGCGAAGAAACCATATTGACCGCTGCAGGGGCAACGGCATCGTAAGTACTTGCTGTAGGCGCATTCTGCTCAAAAGCAAGTTTACCATTGATCCAAACCCTAAATCCATCGTCGTATTTAAAAGTAGCTACCAAATTACCCATAAGACTATCGGGCATATTTACCTCAAATTGTTTACGTAAAAACACAGTGGTGTAGCTATTTTGCATGTCGGTTAGCTGGGTACCCCCACTCCCCGATCCATACCAGAACGGGGCATTTCCAATCGACCAGCTGGCATCGTTAAAATCGGGCATAATCCACGTGCTCGTAACAGCACTCCGACCTTTAAAATATTTCCAGGTACTCTGGTATGGAATTATTTCCTGGCCAACAACGGTAATGGAAAAAAATAGGGTCAGTCCTATCAGACTTTTCAAGATAAAGGGGAAAAATTTTTGTTTTACATAGTTTGAATTCATAGTGATAAGCATCAAATTATATTATCATATATTATTCATTCAGTCTAACCCGAGGATCAAGGATAGCATACGTAATATCTGTCAAAATGTTAACAACGATGAATATGATAGCGATCACCAGGACTCCGCCCATGACAACCGGTAAATCGAATTCCTGTAATGCATTGACAATAAGGTACCCCATTCCCTTCCACGAAAAAATATATTCGATAAACACCACTCCGGCCAACATAGAAGCAAACCAGCTACTAAGCGAGGTTACCACAGGATTGAGCGCATTTCGCAATGCATGACGCAAGATAACCTGGCTTTCGGAAAGACCTTTTGCACGAGCTGTAGTAATGTAATCTTGCGACAACACCTCAAGCAACGAATTACGCATCAATTGCATTACCACAGCAAGTGGTCTTATGCCGAGCGTTATGGCAGGAAGGATCACATTTTTAAGAGCCAGATAGCGGCCATTGCCCCAATCGTCCCATTCGTAAAGGCTTCCAGTTAGCGGTAGATGGGTCACAGAACCCAGCACAAAAGCAAATAGCCAGGCAAACAGGATGGCCACAAAAAAAGAAGGCATTGCAATTCCCAACGACGATAGCGTAAGTAAGGATCTATCGACCCATGTATTGTATTTCCATGCCGCCAGAATACCAAACAGAATACCCACGAAACTGGCCAGGATAATAGCAAAAAAGGCCAGCACAATAGTAGAAGGTAAAGCTGCCAGAATCATCTCCGACACATTGCGTTGCTGTTGATACGAACGACGTAAGTAGGGGAATTTAAGAACCAATACCTTATCCTCTATGGTAAGTAGCCGACAGAAAGGTTGATATGCTTTTGGGTCGAGGTAAAAAAAACTTTTAGCATCAGTGGCCTGATGCACCGAGATGGGGGACAAATCGTTAAGGTATTTAACATATTGCATCCACAGCGGTCGATCGAGACCAAGGTCGCTTCGGACTGCAGCTAAAGAAGCACTATCGGAACGCTGCCCCAGCGTCATCCTTGCTGGATCGCCCGGGATAACATTGAAAATGATGAAAACAAGCGTAGCTACTCCCCATAAAATACTTAAGGCATATAAAACTTTGGCTGCAATGTATCGTAAAACCTCCATTCTGTAATTTTATCGATTATTTTTTGCGACCTTTCGAAATATTGCAGCATTCACCGATAACAAAAAAGCCAATAAGAGCAAAAAGCTAATGGTAGCAAACTTTTCTTTAATAATCCTTTGCTGGGTTGCCACCTGCTTAAGCACATCAAAGTCGCTATAATTCCAAGCAAACTGCGAATAATGCCATTTTTTAAGAACAGTACCTTTATACAATAAGAGAATTCCAGGATTTGAACGAATCATGGTTTTTTGCAGGGTTTCGTCGGCGGTAAGGAACGAATAGCTCAAGTGTAATTTTTCGGAAACTCTTTGTACAGCTCCCATCGAAGAAGCTGTAACAGCATAAAACCGAATATTGGGCGAGGCCAGCGCATATTGAGCCAAAGTATCGAATCGTTGCAAAGCCTGCGAATTGGCCTTTTCAATATTGTAGGATACCATCAAAAACACGAATGCATCGCTTCGCAAGATGCTATCGGTTATGTTTTCTCCATGGGGGGTATACAATGCAAAATCGTGAATAGGAGGAACGTAACCCTTCTTTACTAAAACACTTTTCGTTTCCACCCACTGCCAATTGACGGTATCCTGCCAGGGATAGTTTGTCATATCAAAAGCTTTGATTTCGCCTGTATTCTTATTCTTATAAAGCAGTTGTGTAGCATACTCATCGGTTGGTGCACCAGGCGGAATGGTACTTTTTTCAATGATATTACTCCCCTCGCTAAAAGGCATAAAATCGATGATGGGAAGATGGCGGTACGAATATAGGGACACAAATGTGTAGACCCCTACCGTAATGAGTAATACCGACCATGCATATCCAGTAGTTAAGGGACTATTCTGTGTTTTACGAAAAACGAACAGTACTATTACAATACTGAGCAGCACAACATTCTTAAAAAATGTCTCCCAGTTGGTAAGTTTAATAGCATCGCCAAAGCATCCGCAATCGGAAATAGGATTAAAAACAGCAAGGAGTAAGGTAACAATGGTAAAAAATATCATGAAGGCCAGGGCTATCCAGGTTGTGAAACGCGGCCAAATGCCAGTAAGTAAGGCTACCCCTATCAAAAACTCCGCACCACTGAGTAAGAAAGAAAGCATCAAGGTGAGTTGTTCCATGCGTGGCAAATGCATGGCTGTAAAATAATCGCTGAATTTGTAGGCGGTTCCCAACAGGTCGATTCCTTTTACAAAACCCGAAAAAATAAAGACGGCTGCAACAAGCATGCGAAGCCCTATTAGAAAATATGACATGTACTTTTTCATAGTCTCTAATGATTTAAACCATTAAACCTAACTCACGTTGAAGCTTTTTGAATACATTTTCTGGTGGCAGCATGCCGTTTTCGTCGTAGCATGCAATAATTCGCATGGTAGGTTCGGTTTGCGCCAACCAAAGGTAGGTATCGCGTACTTTTTTTTGAAATTCTAAGTCATTCTCATGAATATCCGTATTCCCCTGCAGGTAGTGTCGATCGGAACCTGTGCGCGAAGTGCTGAGATTTTTTGCAATAAATTCCATCGGCACATCGAGAAAAACATTCACGTCGGGAACAGGAATACCAAAATACTCGTACTCGAGCTTAAGAATCCAATTTTTCAAATCATTTTTAAGTTCGGGGGCATTTAATTTTGCACATTGATAAGCAATATTCGAGCAGACGTATCGATCGACAATAACCTGTTTTCCTTCGTTCAACCATTTACGAATGGTTGCTGCAGCATCGCGTCGATCACCTGCATAAAGCATAGCAACAAGATAGGGATCGACCTTATCATTGGGACCAAGTTCGCCCCGCAAGAAACGAGCTATTAACTCTCCAAAAAACGGGGTATCGGTTCGCGGAAAATGAACGTATTCATAAGGAATATTTTGCTTTTGCAAATATTCCCTAAGCATCTGTAATTGAGTTGATTTTCCGCTTCCATCGAGCCCTTCAATGACAATAAACATTTTTTAAAACTTAAATTCGTGTAAATTTAATTATTTTTGGCATGGGCTAAGATAGAATTAATTGGTTAATTTCACAAACTGGACTATGTTAAAAAGCTATAAATGAGTCATTACTGGATAAATATTCGAGGCGACCTGTATGATTTGTCGATTCCTCGCGTAATGGGGATTGTCAATATTACGCCCGATTCGTTCTATGTGGGAAGTCGTTATACTAATGTTGAAGAGTTGACAGCAGCCATTGAAAGAATGCTAAGCGAAGGGGTCGACATGATAGATGTTGGGGCTTTTTCGTCGCGACCAGGTGCTATACCAGTTAGTGAAGATGAAGAAAAGACACGACTGGGTAAAGCACTTGAAGCAATCCGCAATCGTTTTCCCGATATCATCCTTTCTATTGATACCTGTCGAGCCTCCATTGCCGAGTGGGCAGTAACCACGTTTGGCATTGATCTCATCAACGACATTTCTGGAGGACGTGCCGATAAAGATATGTATGCAACCATAGCCCGTTTACAGGTTCCTTATATTATGATGCACATGCGTGGAACCCCTGCCGACATGCAAAACCACGCAAAATACAAAAATGTTACGCAGGAAGTTATTTACGAATTATCCGAATGCCTGTATCATGCGCGATATGCTGGCATCAACGATATCATCCTTGACCCGGGATTTGGTTTTGCCAAAACCCTTGAACAAAATTATGAACTCATGGCAAATCTCGAAGCTCTAAAAATAATGAACTTGCCAATTTTAGTAGGAATATCGCGCAAATCGATGATATATAAACTATTGAATATTCAACCCGATCAAGCCCTAAATGGAACTACAGCCCTCCATATGATTGCCCTGATGAAAGGAGCAAATATTCTAAGAGTACACGATGTGTGGGCAGCCAGGGAGGCAATACGTTTATTTAATGCTCTAAAAAATGCAAAATCGATGAACCATGAGGAATAATCTTTTAGAGAAATGTTTTAGCTGGTTAAAAGCTCAAATACCCCTATTAAAATTTGTAGCATTATCGACCCTCAGCTATGGTATTCTGGTGGTTTCGCTTAATTACGCCCATTTTCCGGTAGGTCGTTTTCTCGATATTTTTCCAGTGCTTGCACACTGGTTACTCATAACGCTAAGTTCGGGGATAATCATTTACCTGCTTGCCCTAAATCGATGGGTATTTACCATTCTTTACCCCATTTTTACGATTTGCACCGGTATCATTGGGTATTACATTTTTCAGTACGATATAACCATCAATACTGCGGTTATAGAATCGACTTTTAACACCAACAACAGCGAGGTAATGAGTCAAATATCGCTGCGGCTAACCCTGTATGTTCTTCTTCTTGCAACGGTGAGCATATGGTTAGTTCGAAAGCGACGACGCATTGATCAGCCACAATGGGCAATTGGTCATCTGCCCTTTATTATACTTGGATTTTTGTTGATTGGAGCCATCAACCAGATACGCTTCAACACTATTTACCAGCGTAATCCTTTCTGTATTTATCTGGGATTTAAAAATTATTTTGCCGAACGTACCGAACTAAAAAAAGAAAGGAAAGACATTTCGGAAGGAGCAATTTGTCACGTCGATTCACTAACCATGGTAGTAGTCATTGGAGAGGCCTTACGTGCTGACCATGTGAGCCTGAATGGCTATCCCCGTGAAACATTTCCATATCTTGCCAAAGAAAAAGTCATCTCGTTTAAAAACATCTATTCGGAGTGGACGCATACCTTAAAAAGCATCCCTCACATACTTACCCGTGCCGATAGTGCAAACCATGCTCCCTCTACCGACGAGCATTCATTTATATCGATTTTCAAGAAATGCAATTTTACAGCCTGGTGGTTGGGTAATCAGGATCTTAACAAGGTTTTTAAACCCTTTGCACTCGAATGCGACACTTTTATTATCAACAAGCCTTTTAAGTCGGATTATAATTTTACCGGCAAATACGACGAAGAGCTGTTGCCCTACCTCGACAGTGCACTTAGTAAGCCCAATCCACGCAAGTTAATTATATTTCATCAGGTGGGAAGTCATTGGTATTATCCATCCTATTATCCACCATCGTTTGAATATTTTAAGCCAGTATTAAAGAGTAAATCGTTTAATCTTTCGGACAAAGATAAAATCATCAATGCATACGACAATTCGGCTCGCTACACCGACTATATATTGTGGCAAATCATAGAAAGGCTTCGTAATCAGAAGGCCATCATGATATACCTATCGGATCATGGCGAATTATTGGGTGAAGAAGGAAAATGGATTCATGCACAGGATACGAAATACGAAAAAAATCCCGCTTGCTTTGTTTGGTTTTCTGATCGATATCGAATGGCATATCCCGATAAAGTAGAAGCAGCCGAAAGCAATAAAAATAAGCATTTCCGGAGTGATTTTCTATTTCATTCAGTGCTCGATGCTGCTGATATAACAACTCCCTATAGGCAGGATAAACTCAGTATTTTAAAAAAATAAAAACGCCTTGCTTTTAGCAATGCGTTTTATATAGTTGGCGGAGAAAGAGGGATTCGAACCCCCGGTCCGGTCACCCGGACAACGGTTTTCAAGACCGCCGCATTAGACCACTCTGCCATTTCTCCGGGCGCAAAGGTAATATTTTCACTGCAGTTGAAAAAATCTTGATAAAATTTTTTTTGATATTTGGGAAAACCTATATGCATTAAGCTTTGTAATGTATTAGCAAGCATTTTAAATTATTGTGATCGATTCTGCACGCTAAAAAGCTTTTTTAATATAGTTTAGTTTTAATCCTGTCACTTAACATGGATAGGCATCGGCAATGTACTTAAAGATCTATGGTTATAAAAAACTCTGCTTCACAAAATTATGCGAAAGCAGAGTTACACAATACCAACCTACTTTACCTAAGAAATAATGTATTTTCTATTTAGTCTTCTTTTCATTATCAATCACATACATAGGAGGCAAGTCGCTTTCGAATAGGGTGTATGGATCTTTCTCAAATTCAATAAAATCGGCAGCACTGGGATGACCAGGATAGGGAGCAAAGAAGTGCGTTTGATTATAATTACGCCACACCAGTATCCAGGCTATTTTTCGAGCTATGCTATCATTTTTAATGGGGTAGAGCAATGATTTCGTCCACCACTGCGGGTCGGGAATTGTGTTATAACCTGCTTCGGTAAGCGCAGCTACTTTTCCCATACGTTCGGCCAATTTTACAACAATACGAAGCTGTTCAATTCCCTTCTCGATGGTAGCAGGATTCTGAAAATCCCAGTAATTATCAAAACCAAGCACATCCACATACTCTTCACCCGGGAAGCGCTCCAGATAAACCTCTTCCTTGCGAAAGATATCGGGTGAATAAGCATACAAAAGGTTATGCACCTGTCTCTTATCCCGAAGGTAAGTTACAGTATACCTGAACAAGGCTTTGTATTCGTCGGGAGTACAAAAACGTGCTCCCCACCAGAACCAGCTACCGTTGTGTTCGTGAAAAGGTCGAAAAATTACTGGAATATAAGTACCTTCATCGGTCTTCAAGTTCAGAAAAAAATCTGCCACCCGATCGAGCATCTGGTTGTAGACTTCATGATATTTGCCACCGGGTAATATTTCTTTTACTGCATGAACGCTTGTATCCCACGCATGGGTTTGCGTAACAGGATTGGCTAAATGCCAGCTAACAGTATGTACCCCACCGCGCTTATAAGCCATTTTAATCCATTGTACCATACGGTCGAAGGGCACAGAATCGATGTTATAAGGCGTGCCCAGCCCCCAAATGTCCCAACCATATATGGCGGGAAATTTTCCACATACATCCTTCACATCGGAACGTAATTCGGCATTACGCCAGCCCATTCCATAGCTGGTAGCATCCTCATGTCCAAACATAATTCCCCGTCCCATGAGTTTTTTAAGGTTGTAAAATAATGCCTTCGTCTCGTAGGTGGCAGCTGTATCAACCGTTTTAATTTTAAGCGGAGGTACTGCCTGTAAATAGCCACAGGTTAGCCCTATGGATATCAGTAAAAACGAAATTTTGCGATTCATAGGTGGTTTATTATTCATGATTACTCAAACGTTTGATGATCTCAAAACATGCCCTGCTATTGTGGTAGGGACATTTCCAGAAGCCAGCCCTGACTTGCGATGTATCGGGCTTACCTTGCTTGTTGACCTTCCAGTGCCATTCGCCCAGCTTAGGGTCGATAAGGTATTGCTCAATAAATCGCCAGGTACGGTAAGCAAAATCGAGGAATTTTTCATCGCCGGTCATTTGCCAGGCATTGATAAAACTGACCACAGCCTCGGCTTGAGGCCACCAGTGTTTGTCGGTATCAACTATTCCCTGGCTGTTACCTTCATAAAATTGTCCGCCATCAACGTCAAAGCTCTCAAGCGCTGAAATTTCCACAATGTGAACGACAGTATTGGCATATTGCGAAATTAAATTTTCGTCGCCAAGTGCCTGTAATGCTTCCCATAGCAACCACGCTGCTTCAATATCGTGCCCATACGACACCAGATCCCCTTTCACCTGCCAATTGTCGTCGAAAAATAAATGAAAATGCCCTGTGGATGGATTATAAAATCGTTCAAACATCAGCTGTGTGATATTTTTCAAAGCCTCTCCTACCCTAACATCGTTCGTTACCCTATACAGCGTGGTAAATGGCTCGAGTATGTGCAGGTGCGTATTAAAAGTTTTGTTTTCGTTCAAATCTTTTTCGCTAATCCGAACATCCTGCGTAAAACTCCAGTCACGAGCAAAAGCTTCCCAATAACCATTCCTTTCTCTATCCAGAGCCTTCTCCTGCAAAAGTTCAAATACTCTCAGGGCAGTATCCAGAGCTGCCTTCTCGCCCCGGGCAAGGTAATATTCCACCAACCCATACATCCAGAATCCCTGTGCATAACCATACTTTTGGGTATTTACAGGATTACCCAAATAATCGAGTTCCCAGTAGATACCATCATGCACAGGATCGCGGAAATATTTTTCGAGATACTCGTATGCTCGTTGCGCTACAGTCAGATATTCTAATTTTTTAAAAGTATTATATGCCCTGGAGAAAGTCCACAGTATACGCGAATTGAGTACTGCCCCCTTCGATGCCGTTTTATTGAGACGATTGTAAAAATCGCGACTTCCATAGAAACCTCCCTGATCATCGTCAATCATTAGGGTAATCCAATAGTTCAGGATATTTTCCTTTACCTCTTTTTGGGCAGCATTATATAGGTATGCTATCTTTTCCTTCTGGGTCATGATGGGGAATGCATTATTTTTGGTTCAATATTTTCATGTTCCTGTCAATAAGCGCTTTCAACGTTTCTACTGAAGCATGGGTACGATAACCATCGGAAGGAGTATTGAGGCAATAGTCAACCAGTTTATCAACCGTCGAAACAGCTACATGCATTCGTGTATCGGACGAAGCGTAGTAGATAAACACTTCATCCTTATCGTTTTTAATCCAGCCGTTGGAGAAAAGCACATTCGACACATCACCCACGCGTTCTTCACCTTCGGGTGCCATAAAATATCCACCCGGGGTTGCAATAACCTTCCAGGGTTCCTTAAGGTCGGTCATGTACATATACAACACGTAACGTAAGCCTGCAGCGCAGCCTCTGACCCCATGCGCCAGATGCAACCAACCCTTATTAGTCTTGATGGGTGCCGGTCCTTCCCCATTCTTTACCTCCTTAATCGTATGATAAATCCTGGGTTCAATAATCAACTCATCCTTTACCTTGGCCTGTTCCATGCTGTCGATAAGTGCCCAACCAATTCCACCACCCGACCCAGCATCGATAAAACCATCCTGGGGACGAGTATACAGGGCATATTTACCATTGACAAATTCGGGATGCAACACCACATTGCGTTGCTGACTGCGAGAACGAAGATCGGGTAAACGTTCCCAATGGATAAGATCTTTTGTTCGTACAATACCCGCCTTGGCTACTGCCGACGACAAATCGCCCGCTGGGGCATTCGGGTCCTTGCGTTCCGAACAAAAAATACCATATATCCAACCATCCTCATGAGCCGTAAGACGCATGTCGTATACATTCGTCTCTTCCTTATCTATATCAGGTAAGGTCACCGGATAATCCCAGAACCGCCAGTGATCGATACCGTTGGGACTCTCGGCGACTGCGAAAAATGATTTACGGTCCCATCCTTCCACCCGTACCACCATCAAATATTTTCCATCCTTATAGATAGCCCCTGCATTAAATGTTGCATTAATGCCAAAACGCTGTAACAAATGTGGATTGCTACGATAATCTAAATCGAACCGCCAGAATAAGGGGGTATGTTCGGCGGTGAGTATAGGATACCGATACCTAATATATAAATTATGTGCCTCGGCAACAGGATCATTTTTACGACATATCAATGCCTCGTGCTGTGCCTTCATGTCGGCTAAACGAAGTTGAAATTCACGCTCTGTCATACATCTTTTTTTTTGCAAAAGTAATTTACCCAACAACGCTATAGGGAAACAAATGTATTCATTGTGTAGGAAAATTGTTTTGATAGCGTTTTCATTAACGGGGGTAGTTCTTACAAACCTGCCATTTTACTGCCTTAGGTTCAACAGGTTGTCAACTAATCAAGTGATAAACCATTCCCTCTCCACTAAATCTAATAAAAAAATACCCCGACATTGCTATAGGCAAAATCGGGGTATAAAGTTGTAAGTAAGTTAGTAGAATAAGTCTCTCAATTAAGGTTTCTGTATCAAACAAGTAACGATTGAATGCGCCAGCATTTTGGTAGGGGCTGTTTTACCATCCATCCATACGTTTATGTCGATATCGTTGTCGGTTTGATTCATCATTACCAGCACTATGCTATTATCGGGGTTAATAAAAGCCGTTGCCAGAATATCGTCGGTCATGGACGAGCAACTAATTCTTTTGGCTCCTGGCCGGATATACTTTGAGAAATGGCCGATGTAGTAATACGAACTCATGTAATGCACTTCACCCGTCCGGGTATCGGCAATAATAGGCGCAAGGCAGTAGTTTTCGACATGGTTAGGGCCACCTTTTTCGTCGAGAATCAGGTTCCAATCGGTCCATGCATTGGTATTATTATTTAGGTCGTGAATAATGGCTTCGCCATATTTTTCACCAAAGTTCCACTGTTTAACGTTTTCCCAACTAAAAGGGTAGGCACAACCTTCGCTGAATACCAGTCCTTTATCGGGAAAAGCCTCATGAATGCGTTTAATATTATCGTAATTATCGCCAACATACCAGTGGAAAGCTGTTCCCCACACATATTGAGCAGCCTGGGGGTCGGACAGTACAGTATTAGCTCGATGGAAGGCCAGATTTCGGTTATGATCCCAGATCATCAACTTAAGAGCAGGCAACAGACCACTGTTTTTTAGCTGCGGCCCCAGGTAATTCTTAACAAAGTTCAGCTCATCCTCTGCCGTGTAAATGCACGATTCCCAACGTTGAACAGCCATAGGTTCATTCTGCACCGTAATTCCCCAGATGGGAATACCTTCTTTTTTATAGGCTTCAATAAACTTTACATAGTAAAGCGCCCACGAACGATAGTATTCGGGACGAAGTTTACCCCCATGAAGCATGTCGTTGTTGGTCTTCATGAAGGCCGGTGGGCTCCAGGGCGAAGCAAACAACTTTAGCTCATTGTTGGTACGTTCAAGGGCAAGTTTTATAAAGGGAATTCGATACTTTTTATCTACCTCTATGGAAAAAGTTTTTAACAACGTATCGGCAGGGTCGTTGACATAGGCATAGCTATAGCTGGAAAAGTCGCAGCTATTGATATGGGTTCGCCCAAAAGTGTAGCCAATACCTTTTACCTTATCAAAATAGGCTGTAAGAATTTCCTGCTGTTTACTTACTGGCAATTTATAAAATGTTTCGGCGGCAGCATCGGTAAAAGCACCCCCTATGCCAATAAATTCCTGAAAATTGTGCCGATAATCAATGAAAACGCATAAGTTCGACTCCTCTGGTTGTCCGGTAGTTGTGAAGTTCACTATGCCTTTAGAAGTTAAACGGTCGGATGTCCCTTTGGCTGTTTGAATTATTTCCATGTTCTGGCCCCATGCCAATGAAATGCTGGCGCTAAAACATGCACTTAACAACGCTAATTGTAATCTTTTTTTCTTCATGATTTTTGTATTTTTCAAATGTTGAGTAATGACAAATGTAAGGCAATAGTCATAAAAAGTGGGCATTTCCCCATACGCTATTCATCCACCACGGGTACCATTTAACTACTACATCGTATCATATTTAAACATATGAAGAGTACAAGAGATTATAATATGATATTTTACAAGGAAAACTTACTTCATGACCAATTTAAAATATTGATTATTAATAATTTTTTAAAATTAAATTATAAGTTGCTTAATTTCAAACCTAAAGATATTCGTCAAATGAAATAAATATTAAAATATTGTTTATCAATTATATAAGGCAAATTTTAAAAAATCAAGTCTTGAAGCATTTTTTTTCCAGAAAAAAAATGATGAAAATTGTTTGAGCAAACCCGGAAACTCTATAAACTTATTAATCAAATGATTAAAAAAATGATCCCCGAACATCAAGCCGTGTGGAACAATTGTCTCAAGATTATTCGGGACAATGTCAATGAAAAAAGTTTCAAAACATGGTTTGAACCCATTGTTCCCATAAAATTAGAAAACAATGTATTGACCATTCAGGTACCCAGTCCATTTTTCTATGAGTATCTCGAAGAGCAATACATTGACCTGCTTAAGAAGACCCTGAGAAGAGAACTGGGAAACGATGCCAAGCTCGAATACCATATAGTAATGGATAACGACGCGGTATCGAACAATCCTCTTACCTTGAAGTTGCCCGGAAAAACTATCAGTGAGGTCAAAAACAATCCGGTGAATATTCCCTTATCCGAGGAAAAACCGGTGATTAATCCCTTTGCTATTCCAGGGATTAAAAAGCTAAATATCGATCCTCACCTGAATCCCAGCTATTCGTTCGACAACTTTGTGGAAGGCGAATGCAATAAACTCGCCCGAACAGCAGGATATGCCATAGCTACGCATTTACCGGGCAGCACCGCATTTAATCCGTTTCTGATATACGGGGGCAATGGATTAGGTAAAACCCATCTGGCACAGGCCATAGGACTGGAAACCAAAGAACGTTTTCCTGATAAAACGGTGCTTTATGTCAATGCCAACAAGTTTCAAACTCAGTACTACGATTCTATTCGTACCGGAAATGTGAACGATTTTATCCATTTCTATCAAATGATTGATGTGTTGATAATAGATGACATCCATGATTTGGGCGGAAAGATGAAAACACAGGATATTTTCTTTCACATTTTCAATCATTTACATCAAAACGGCAAACAAATCATCCTTACCTCCGACAAAGCGCCTGTGGATTTACAAGGGATGGAACAGCGACTGCTATCACGTTTCAAATGGGGACTTTCGGCCGACCTGCAGACCCCCGATTTTGAAACACGGGTTGCGATATTACAGAAAAAAATATACAACGACGGTATCCAGATGCCCCAGGAAATTATTGAATATCTGGCTTCGACCATCGTAACAAACATACGAGAACTCCATGGGGCGTTAACTTCGATTCATGCGCATACCCTGCTTACCAAGAAGCAAATTACACTCGAATTTGCTAAAGAAATCATTGAACGTCTTACCAAACATACCAGAAAAGAGGTCTCGATCGAGTACATTAAAAAAGTGGTATGTAGCTATTATAACATTCATCCCGACATGCTACAGCAAAATACCCGTAAACGTGAAATTGTGCAGGCGCGTCAGATTGCCATGTATTTCTCCAAAAACCTTACAAAAAGTTCGCTAAACGTAATTGGGATGCAAATTGGGGGTAAAGACCATGCAACAGTGCTTCATGCCTATCGTACCGTAAAGAACCTGATGGAAACAGATAAAAATTTCAGGCTTCAGGTCGAAGAAATTGAACGAAAGCTACGCATATAAATAATTTTAGGGTTAGCATAACTTTTTAAAATTCTCAAAACGCTTTGTATCATTACAATACAAAGCGTTTTGTTTTTTGGGTCAATGCTAACTGCCACAATCCTGTTCCTTTCCCTTTTATCCTCACCCCCTGCCGCTGTCCTTTCAATCCTCACCCCCAGCCCCTCTCCTTTCCAAGGAGAGGGGTGGCCGATAGGGCGGGGTGAGGTTGTAGGAGAGAGGTGTCCGGTAAGGAAAGGTCAGACTTTATTTCAACCAATACACTATCGGATACGACCCCTAAAAATTTTAGCCCTTCCAACCCCGTAGGGGTGGCATTTTGGTAGCAAAAAGAAAATCAAGCACAAATGATCCC
>JAKPGM010000009.1 GCA_029550865.1 Bacteroidota bacterium
CCATCCGGCCACTATAACAAATTAAAAAATATTTTCGGATGAAACGAGCATGTATGGCAGTATGCACAAACGAGTATGAAAATATTTATCAGTTTCGTACTTCCTATGTGTAGAAGGCTCATCACATGCGAGTTCCATCCGACCTTTTAAGAAAAATTTTAAAATTATTTTCGGATGAAATGGCCAGAAAATTCAATCTGTTTCCGAATATCATTTACGAAACCTTCAATGAGCCTGAAAAAATCGATTGGAACGATTCTATAAAACCTTATCACGGGGCTGTAATTGCCGAGATAAGAAAATATGATAAACGCAATCTGATAATAGTGGGTACCCCTACGTGGTCGCAGGATGTGGATGTGGCAGCGGATAATCCAATAAAGGCTGAGAATATCGCCTATACCTTACACTATTATGCTGCAACGCATAAGCAGTGGCTTAGAGAGAAAATGGTAGCTGCGCTGAATAAGGGATTACCCATATTTGTCACCGAATACGGCTTGTGCGAGGCCAGCGGCGACGGACCCATAGATTTCGAAGAGTCGGTAACATGGTGGAACATGCTCGATGAATATAAAATAAGCTACTGCAATTGGGCTATTTACGATAAAAAAGAAAGCGCAGCTGCACTATTGCCAATAGCCAGTACTAAGGGTGGATGGCCTCTCGATCTCCTCACGTCTTCTGGTAAGTTAGTCAGGGCTAAGTTGCGTGGCGAAAAATTAGAAAAACCATAAAAACATACAAAGCTCTTATTTTTTTAGTCCCTCTTGCAAGAATTTTAAGTATTTTTCCTTATTATATTCGGTGCTAAGAGGGCCTGCTATAACTTTTCCCTGAGGGTCGAGAATGGCATATAACGGCAATGCATTGGTCTTAAACAGCTGAATTTCGAGATTGAGATTGTACTCACCCAGTGTTTTTGCCTGTACACCGTTTATATTCACAACCGAAGGTAATGGCGTTCGCTCGTCGGTGTATAGGGCAACTACTACAAAATTTTCGGCAATGAACTTTTTTATTTCTGGATCTGCCCACACCACGGCTTCCATTTTTTTGCAGTTGCTACACGAGTGTGCCTTAAAATCGATCAACAGCGGCTTGTTTAACTGTTGGGCACATGCCACGGCCTGATGGTAATCGAAATAAGCAGATATACCAGCAGGTGCAGAGAGTATATCGCTATATTTAGGTGTTTCGCAAATGTTTTGCCTTGTGGGCAGAGCATTTTGTTGTACTTCATATACCATCGCTTTGTCTGTGGGTAGAAAAGCTGCCAGGGGGTGCAGCGGATTCTTACCCATCACTCCAGTGAATAGATAAATAGCAAAATAAAAGAACGTCAGGGATAAAAGCAGACGAAAAACCCCTATGCGTTCAACGGGTGAATCGTGTGACATACGAATCTTGCCCAACAAATACAATCCCAGAAATAGTGACAATACAATCCAGAAAATCAGTACAAAGCTGCGCGATATGAGCTCAAGATGATAAGTCTGGTCTATGTTGATTAGAAATTTAATTCCGAAAGCCAGTATGAGGGTTCCAAGTACAACCTTTACTTCGTTAAGCCAACCGCCCGACTTGGGGAGTTTTGAAAGTGTTGATGGGAATATGGCAAAAAATGTGAAGGGAAGAGCAAAAGCCAGTCCAAAAACAGCCATCCCTAAAATAGGTTTAAGGGCAAAGTGCCCAACGGCTTCCACCAGCAAGGCTCCTACGATGGGACCTGTACAGGAGAACGATACCAACACAGTGGTAAGTGCCATAAAAAATATACCCAGCCAGCCTCCTTTATCAGCCTTGCTGTCGGCTGCAGTAACCAGCTTTGAGGGTAATACAATTTCGAATAAACCCAAAAACGAAAGCGCAAATATTACGAAAAGCGCAAAAAATATCAGGTTGGGTATCCAGTGATAGCTCAACTGGGCTGCAAATCCTGAACCTACACTGGTAAGCGATACAATGATACCCACCAGTGCGTAAAGAAGTGTGATAAACAATCCAAATGCTATTCCCCGCCATCGATTGTGCGTCGATGACTCGCCCGACCTCATAAAATAGGATACAGTCATGGGAATCATAGGAAAAACACAGGGAGTCAGTATGGCAGCCAATCCCGCCAGAAAAGCTATGAGTAGAAAATGTAGTAAGGAATCATTGTTGGTCGTATTTTTGCCCGCTTCTACCACAGCAGCATTACTGCTACTAATCTGGATGGTATCCTCATTGGTTTCTGATATTGTGTCTGCTAACATAGGATTTGTAGAAGTAGTATCGTTGGACTGAACATTGGCGGATTTATCGTCATCGACTTTTACGTTAGCAGGGATGTATACGTCAATGGTTTTTCGAACGGGAGGCAAGCATGTTTCATCGGTGCAGGCCATGTATTCTACTTCAACGGGTATACGCAGTTCGCCCGGTTTTTTTAGTTCAATTCTTTGTGAAAAAATGGCTTTTTTCGAAAGTAAGGTAATCTCCATGTTATCGAAAGCTGGATCTTTTTTCTTCACAGGGGGAGTAACCTCTTTCAGCTTTCCTACCAATGTAAAGTCACTGCTTGCTGGGAAGGTAAAATTGGTTCGAACAGGTCCACCTTCCTCAAAATAGGCACCGTATATATGATAGCCTTTGTCAATAGTAGCCGTAAACAGGATTTCTACCTTATTAGAGCCTAAGGCTTTATAGCTGGAACTCCATTTTACAGGGTCAACAACCTGCGCATGGCTATAGGTAATATTTATGAAGAGTAATACAGCACACGCCAACCATAAATGAATCTTTCTCATAATGTTAATAGATTGATTATTAATAATATGCACAAATATAAATATATTTATGCAAAACATTATTTAAAAATAATTAAAAAAATGGAGATATCAAATGATATGCCTGATAAGATGGTCGTAAGCCATTTCAGCAGCGCGTTGCTCGGCTTCTTTTTTTGAAAAACCTTCACCGCTACCCGCTATTTGTCCATCTATATATACTTCAGCAATGAATAGGGGATGGGTAGGATCGGTCGATGGTTGTACTTCGCGGCAATCAAAATTAATGGAGTTATGTTGTTTTTGTGCCCATTCAATAATACGACTTTTATAGTCGGTTTCTATTTTTTCCAGTTCGTTGAGATTGATGAATCTGTTGAGAATTCGATGAATGACGAATGCATGGGTTTTTTCATATCCGCGGTCAAGGTACATTGCACCAATTAGAGCTTCCAGGGCATTGCCACAGACATATTTTCCACCATTTACCTGAAAAGATGTGCTGATGATGAGTTGATCGAGACCAAGCTCAAAGGCTAATGCATTTAGCTGATTACGCTTTACAATTTTTGAGCGCATTTTGGAAAGGAATCCTTCGTCCATCGAAGGATAATGTTTAAATAGATAGTCGGCAACAATAGCATCGAGGATGGCGTCGCCCAAGAATTCCAGGCGTTCGTTATTAATTGTAGTACCTCCTTTGCCTGTTAGGGATGCCGAACGATATACAAAAGCTGTTTCGTAGAGGTGCCACCTACGAGGAATATAGCCCAGAATTTCAACAAGCTTTTGATATGCTTTCCGCTTAGGATAAAAAAGGCGGAAAATCAGGGTAATCACATTCAACTACAATTTTTTGAACAGGATACAGGAATTGTGTCCGCCAAACCCGAAAGTATTGCTCAAAGCTACTTTTACTTCGCGTTTTTGAGCTTGTCCCAGGGTCAAGTTAAGTTTGGGATCAATCTCTGGGTCAACCTGAGTAACGTTAATGGTGGGAGGGACAATACCATTTACGATGGCAAGTACCGAGGCAATTGCTTCAACGGCTCCTGCTGCTCCCAGTAAATGTCCCGTCATCGACTTGGTAGAGCTGATGTTTAATTTGTAGGCATGTTCACCGAAATATTTCTGTATGGCTTTTAATTCGGCCACATCGCCCAGTGGAGTTGAAGTACCATGAACATTGATGTAATCCACAGCGCTAGGTTCCAGATTGGCGTCTTCGAGGGTGTTTTTCATTACCAGCACGGCGCCTTCACCTTCGGGATGTGGGGCTGTAATATGATAGGCATCGGCCGACATACCACCACCGCCAACTTCGGCATATATTTTGGCACCGCGTGCTTTGGCATGTTCATACTCTTCAAATACAAGCATGCCGGCACCTTCACCCATTACAAAACCGTCGCGCGTTACATCAAAGGGACGTGATGCTGTTTTATAATTTTCGTTATTGGTGGAAAGGGCCTGTGCCGAATTAAATCCACCCATCGAAATTTCGTTGATGGCTGCTTCGGCTCCACCCACCACAATAGCCACGGCCTTGCCCAACCGTATCAGGTTGAAGGCATCGACCAGGGCGTGTGTGGATGAGGCACATGCTGACACCGTTGCATAGTTCGGACCACGAAAACCATACTTCATGGCTACGTGTCCCGCTGCAATGTCACATATCATCTTCGGTACAAAGAAGGGGCTTACTTTAGGTGTACCATCACCTAATACAAAGGCACGTGTCTCTTGTAAAAACGTGTCTATCCCCCCTATTCCCGAGGCAATAATTACTCCTACCTTATCCTTATTAATTGAGGAGGAGGAAGTGAGGCCACTGTCTGCAATGGCCTCATCTGCAGCAATTATTGCATACTGTGCATATGGATCAAGCTTCTTAACCTCTTTACGGTCGAAATACTTGCCCGGATCGTAGTTCTTTAATTCACAGGCAAACTGTGTCTTGTGTTTACTGGCATCAAAACGAGTAATGAGATTGGCTCCACTTACTCCATTAATTAAACCATTCCAGTATTCTTCAACAGTATTACCTATCGGAGTTAACGCACCTAACCCCGTCACTACGACCCTTTTTAATTCCATATGAATTCGAAATTTTTTTTACTTATTAACGTTCGCTTCAATGAATTTAATGGCTTCGCCTACTGTGGAAATGTTTTCAGCTTGATCGTCGGGAATAGCAATGTTAAATTCTTTTTCAAACTCCATAATCAACTCTACGGTGTCCAGAGAGTCAGCACCTAAATCGTTGGTGAAACTTGCTTCAGGTGTAACTTCACTTTCATCTACACCAAGCTTGTCAACAATGATTGATTTTACTCTTGCTGCAATGTCAGACATAGTTTTACGTTTTTAATTAGTAATAATGTTTTTCTTTTGAAAAATTTCCGTGCAAAGAAAATTAATTCGCCAAATATTTCAAACAATTTTTCAAAAAAATTATGTGTTTAAACATCCTTTTTCTTTATAAAATACTGTTTATCAATATTTTAATTAAATTATTTTGTGGCAATTTTTATACGTTTTGTAAAGGCTTTTATCTCATTGTTTAGAAGAGGTATTTATAAAAAATGTTAAGATTACTTAGAAATTTAACCGTTCGCGAAGCAATTTATACCCCGATTCGCTAATTTTAAGTTTGGTACCATTTTTCAGAATGGCCAGATATGTTTCTTTCGAAAAGTGCTCAATCTGGGCTATAAAATCTATGTTTACAATGTACGATCGATGAATGCGCACAAATTGACGATCGGGTAGGTGAGTCTCAAAATATTTCATTGTCTTCTCTTTCAAGTGCTTACCGCCTGTTGTGTAAATCATCACATAATCGTCTTGCGCTTCGAGATATATTACCTGTTCGAGGGGAATTACTTTTATGGCTGAGTTGGTTTTTACTACTATCCTGTCGAGATGTGGGGGGTTAGAACTAATGTAGTCGACTACTTTTTTTACAGTCGTGCTATCATTTTGTCGTACGGCAAGTTTCTCTATTGCTTTTTGAATGGCAGTATTGAATCTTTCTTCTGAGAAGGGTTTTAAAAGATAATCAACTGCATTTTTTTCAAAAGCCTGTATCGCATACTGATCGTACGCCGTTGTAAATATGATGATGGGCGTGTGTTCAATCAATTCCAATACCTCAAAACCAGTTAGCTTGGGTAGTTGAATGTCCAGAAATATTAAGTCGGGTTTTTGCTCATTGATAGTTTTTACTGCATTGAAACCATCGATAATTTCGGCTATAATACTAATGTGTGGAAACTTTTTGATATATTCCCTCAAGACCATTCTGGCAGGTTCTTCGTCTTCGATAATTATCGCTCTTATATTTTCCATAAAATACTATCTTACTGAGGTATAATAAGTTTTACTTCAAAGATATTATTTTCTTTCCGATATTTTAGCAGTCCATCGTTGTGATAAATCAATTTTAGTCGTTCCTCAATATTTTTAAGGCCAAGTCCTGCACCACGTCGCGAGGGGGAGGTGGGGTCAAATTCGTTTTGAACCACAATGATTAAATAATTTTGTTCAAGTTTGGCGCTTAGCTGAATATGAACCGTGTCGATGCTTTCTGCAACCCCATGTTTGATAGCATTTTCGAAAACCGGTTGCAATATCATCACGGGTAGGGTGCACGAAAGGGTATTCGATACGACATCGGCAGTGTATTGAATACGGTCGCCAAATCGAATCTTCTCTATCTTCATGTATCGATCGATATTTTGTAATTCGGCGGAAAGGGAGGATAATTGCCTACCGTCGCGTGCCAGGGAGTATCGTAGAAAGTCCGAGAGCAAAATGATCATTTCCTGCGCTTTGTGTGGATCGGTAAGGGTAAGCGCACTGATAGAGTTAAGACTGTTGAACAAAAAATGAGGGTTGAGCTGGGATTTTAGCAAGTTAAGCTCTGCCTCCTTGACCATGCGTGTAAGACGTATTTCTTCTTGTTTTTTTTCCTGCAGATTTACGCGATATATATAAATGTAATAGGCAAGAACAAATGCAACGTAAATAAAAACACTGGGTGCTATCCAGCGGAAGATATGTCGACTTACATAATCGTAATCCGATGTGCCGAAGTAATATTTATTTAAAGAAATGATGATAAAGGTTTGTATCGAAATAAAAATGAGGGCTGCCAGTATATGGTTGATAATCGTATTGAACGTTCCTACTCGTTCGGGATAGCTGTATAAAACAGCATACCATATGGCTATGCCCAGCAATGAGCCAAATATACCCAACAATAGAGCGTTTGTCAGGCTGGAAGCAAAGGAAAGAGGGGATTTGTAGTAGTGAAACAAAAAATTTACTGCAATATATATAAGCCATGCACCTAAATAAATAGCAATATTTTTAGGATTTTTAAGTATGGGATGTGGTGTCATGTTTGTAGCTTTTAATCTCACCCCCTCCAAAGAATGCTACCCCTTTTATGATTAAAACTTTATTTGTATCGTGCATGCTGGGGATAGCGTGTCGCTTGTCGGCAAATCCGCCAAGTATGGATACCACTTCAGTTTTGACCTCCCAATCCGAAGGTACAATCAAAGATGCTCCTCCGAAAATACATACCATGTCGATGATATGGGTACCCTCTGCAAGCTGTGCATGAGTGAAATCGAGTTCGGACCCACCAAAAATACACGTTATTTTACCGCCCTTAAATTGTTGGCTTACAATTATTTGTTTGTTGCCCACAAAGATATTGGCCACGTCTATGTAGTCGTTTACGTTAGTTTCGCCTACATGTTCATATGTTCTAAAGCTGTACTCGTCTCGGTTCCAGTGACGATGTGGACAATGATGAACGTTGCTGTTACGCCGGAAAATGATTAAAATCCCCAATAAAATAAGAAGGAAAGGCCAGAATAGTTGAGAGAAGTTGTAGGGTAAATCAAACAGTCGAGGCAACATAAAAAATACGCCAATGGCAATTAAAATAAGACCACTGATGGAACCTTTATACGATACCAGGGTAAGTATTCCCAGAAATATGAGAATAATTTGCCAGCTAAAAAATATTGTGTGCATCCAAGGGGGCAGCCCGCTCAGGTTGTCTATCAGTAGAATGATTCCGTAAAACAGGATAAAAATACCAATAACCAATTTCCTGGCTGCTCGAGAGGAAGTGAAATAATCAGAATTATGCTTGTCTATCATTATGTAATTTTTTCTCTTAACGAACGTAAAAGTAGGACAAGATATCTAATCCTGTAAATAAAAAATCGGTTAAAACGCCCAAATAATCGGTAAAATTTTAAGTCTCGTTGTGCCAAAAATTTTGGTAAAGATACATATGCATGGGGCTGCATTACCCTGACAAAGTGTAATTATATAAGTTCCATGTTTATGTCATTTCGTGCTAAAGGGATCGACTGATAGTTTCATGAATTCGGCCTACAATAGGCGCATCTTGCGTTTTTCTCCTACTTAAAGGCTTAAATCTTGCCATGCGATGTGAAACTCGTATATCCAAATATAAACCAGTTTAGCTATGTATATCAATATTTAGCGATGTGATAGCTAATTACAATAAACATACGACGTCCGGGTGAGATGTTTCCTAGACTATAAGGCATTACTTTATCGAAAACATTATCAACTCCGAGGCTAAACGATAAATTCTTGTAACGTACTATTGATGTGAGTTTCCAATAATGGAAAGCAGGGTCTTTATAAATCAAAGTACCCACCGGTTCATAGGTACGGGCTGCAGTATATTTATCGGACAAATCGATTGTTGCCTGCCAATGTTTTTTAAAACGCCAACTATACGATATACTCCCTGTGGCAGACAATGGAGCTACGTTGTACATAGCGCTATCGGTCGATAGGTTTACTGCATTCACGTATGAGGCATTAAATGTAAATATCAGGTTTCGTATAGGTTGCCATTTCGAAAGCCAATCGACTCCCATTACCCGTGCCTTGTTGATGTTTATGTATTGAAAAGTTTGTTCTGCTACCAGGGTATGGTAGATCATGTCGGTGAGATAATTGTAATAGGCATTTATGGCAAAGTTGAACTGGTTTTTTCGAAATTCTAACGATGTACTTATGTAGTTCGAACGTTCGCTTTTAAGATTCTTGTTACCGAGTAGCTGAAACATTCCCTGGTGGTCGAAATAATAGTACATTTCTTTTAACGTGGGGGAACGGAACCCCTTTCCAATTGCGGTTCGAATAATGATGGGTTCGTATCGTGCAACCCAACAAAACGAGGGGACAAGACTATATTTCCCGGTCGAATAATATACAGTGCGTGCGCCTATAACAATTGAGTATTTCTTTGTTATACGATAGTCGTTTTGCAAAAAAGCTGCAGTTGTGAACATGTCTACATTGGGTGTTATAAGCTTATCGGAAAAAAGATTTTCGTATGTTCCTTCAATTCCCGTTGTCCAGTGTCCCCACGAGGTATTGGCATCGTATACCCCTCGAAATGTATGTAAAACATCAGAAGCTGTTTTCTTGTGGGTGTCGTTTCGGTTAAGCAGGATGTTGTAGTTGACAAACCGATCCATAGCATAGCTCAACGACATGTGAACGCTATCGTTGATTTTATGGTCAGTCTTCGCAAGGAGGCTTTGTCCTGTATAACCATGATCGATAGCCCGTACATCAATAATTCCATCATAAATTCGGTTATAATAACCATTGGCTTTAAGGGTAAAAACGGTATTATCAGATAGCGTATAGTCGAATCGTTGATTAAATGCTACATTGGTGTATTTTTCCTGATTTTTCGAGTAGGGCTCATTGGGGGTCAGGTCGTATCCATCGGTATGATTGCTAATAAAGGAAGATAGGTAGGCTAACTTATTTTTACTTCCTCCTGCATAAAAATTAAAGTTGGTTTCATTGTATTTTGAGTATCGTAAAGATGTTCCTGCCTCAAATTCAGACTGTGGCTTACGGGTAATTAGATTGATAACCCCACTGATTGCATTAGAACCATAAATCACCGAGGCAGGACCGCGAAGTATTTCTATTCGGTCGATGTTATCAAGATTTAATCGATAATAATCGATGTCGCCGTCCATCTCGCCAGCTATTCTTTCCCCATCGACAAGAAATAGCATATAACGTGCTCCCAGGCCCTGAAAGGTTAGTTTGGGTCGATATCCAAAGTTGGTTTTATCGAGCCCGGCTACTTCCCTTTCAAGAGTTGAGGTAACCGTAAAATTTCCCATGCATAGCTGTTGTTCTATCGGTACCAGTTGGGTAAGCACAGGCGTATTTTTTATGGGTTGTAGCATACGACTGGCTGTAACGACCACTGCATCGATGTCGGCTACCGATGGAGTAAGCTGGTATGTTTTTTCTTCACCGGTCAATAATGTGTCAGTCAAGGTGTTGTATCCAAGCATCGATAATTCAACGATGGTTCCTGCTGTAGCTGGTACTGGAATCACAAACCAACCCGAATCGTTGGTGATGGTAGCACGGTGATATGTTTTAATCCAAACTTTTACCCCACTGAGAGGCTCGTATGTTTGGGCATCGACAACTTTGCCCTTTAGCTGAACCTCAGCTAACAAAAGGCCATTTGTAATCAGTAATAAAATTATTAATAATACTATTTTTTTAATTTGTGAGCATATCATGGCTTAACATACCTAAATCAAATTAAATTACGAGATTTTATAAAGGAGGCACGTATGTTCCATGCCTCCTTAAAATACATTATTCAAGAGAACGAGAACCGTCGGCCTGATATTTATATACAATCGTGAAGTAGCCCGACTTACCTTCGTCGTTGTAATAATTTTTGATATAGAATTTAGCATATTTGCCTTTAGCGGTGCGGAAATAGTAAATCCATTTGCGGCTTACAATCATTGTACCATTGGGGGTGTCTTCCCGTTTATACCAGTCCATTAGCATGGGGTTCAACACATATTTGGTAATGGTCGGTTGGGCAGGATTTGCTGGATTGTACCCATACACGATTACCGTATCATCGGTTACGAATTTTACGGTATCGTTTACATTAAGGATTGCGTTAAGTCCCTCATCACCAGTATGAACTGTGTCGGCAATAGCGACTCCTGCTTGACCTTTTCCATTTTTGCCTCCGTTGGTCTTGATCATGTACCGCATAAATGCAATATCCCAATCGAGCGAATTTTCTGGTTCAGAGATATTTACAATAGTGTCTTTTTCAAACGAAAAGTAAACCCAATCTGTATGACTGGTAGCATCGATTATTTTATTTTGTGCTACAAGAGGATTTTTTTCATCATCCTTTTTGCATGAAAATACTGCAAAAGCTATGGCAATAATAGGTATAAATAGTTTTGTACGCATAAGTTTAATGTTATTTGATTTGACAATAAATATAGTGGAATGAAAAATTATAGTATACTACACCGAAAAACCTATTCCCCTCGTGAAAAGAGGATAGATTTTAGGAATTGTAAGTAAACTGTGATGTCTAATTTATAAAAAAGAAGGAGGGGGACGGTTGTATAAATCACAGGTATGGAGCATGAATTTGTAGGGCTCAGTATGAGGACATATAGAGATTACCGACCCATAGACCTGGAGTGTAAATATTTTTAGGATAAGTCCAGCAAAATTTTTAGAAAAATGAAAGCTGTCGTACGAATTTTTATAATCAGTTCCGAAAGAAGTAACAGTTTGTTCAACCGCAATCGCATGTTGCGGGGGGGTCGATGTTACATCGACCGGAAGCTGGGGAAATAAAGAAGAAATGATCCAGCTCCCCAGGTAGCAGACATACAATGCTGCTAACACCAGGTAGGGAGTATGTGTGGCAAAAAGGCCAAAACTGAACATCATTTCTTCTTTAGTTTTCTATTAACGCATGTTGTGGAATACGTTTTTAACATCATCATCTTCTTCCAGCTTTTCCAGCAGTTTTTCAACTTCTGCAGCCTGGTCGGCAGGAAGTTCTTTTGTATCCACCGGTATCCATTCAAATTCTGCGCTTACAATCTCAAACCCTTTTTCTTCAAGATATTTCTGAATACTGCCAAAGGATTCAAATTCACCATAAATGATGATGGTATCATCTTCGGCAAAGACTTCTGATACTCCGTAATCAATCAGTTCCAGTTCGAGATCGTCGAGATTGATACCCGGTTTATATTTAACCTTAAAGTTGCATTTATGTTCAAAAAGAAAACTCACACTTCCCGATGTTCCCAGAGAACCTCCGTTTTTATTGAAAATACTGCGGATGTTACTTACGGTACGCGTTGGGTTATCGGTAGCTGTTTCCACCAGTATAGCTATTCCGTGAGGGCCATAGCCTTCGTAAACGATTTCTTTGTAATCTTCCTGTTCCTTGGTGGTAGCACGCTTAATTGCCCTTTCTACGTTTTCTTTGGGCATATTTGCTGCTTTGGCGTTCTGTATGAGTACACGCAGACGAGGATTGGTATCGGGATCGGGACCCCCAGCCTTGACTGCCATGGCTATGTCTTTACCCAGCCGGGTGAAAGTTTTAGCCATCGTACTCCAACGTTTAAATTTTCGTTCTTTTCTGTATTCAAATGCTCTTCCCATCGTATGGATATTTTCAATTTAATATGGATTTCTTTGGAAGTGCAAAGCTATAATTTTTTAGCGAATCAACCTAATACGATATCAATGGGAGTTGTCGTAGGTAGCTATTCTCCAGCAAAATTTTTGTGATAAAATGAGCCACATCGGCACGAGCAATACGACTGAATAGCCCAATTCGATGATACCCTACCCGGTATTGGGTGGTTATAGGACCATTGGTGAGTAATGGCGCACGTACAAGAGTCCAGTCCAAATCGGTTGGTTCCAGCAGCTTTAATTGATTTACTCCATCGGAGTACCGAGCAGGAGCAAGCGTTTTTATTATCCAGGTAAGTAGGTCATTTTCCCACGAGGGAACATCCAGGGGCGAGGGTACTCCGGCACCGGTAAGCACAATGATTCTTCGGATTGCCAGATGTTCCATCGATCGGATCATATTCTGCAATGCCGTTGATTGAAATCCAGCTTCCGAGCCACGAACATACCCAATTACCGAAATTACGGCATTTGTCCCACGAATGGTGTTGAATACGCTTTCAAAATTCTTTACATCTCCTTGAATAATAGTCAGTAAAGGATGCGTAATTTTTACATGGGCGGGATTACGTACCAGCGCCTGAATGGCTATATTTTTCTGTAACAATTGCTTGAGTAGTTCTTGCCCGGTTCGTCCTGTGCCTCCAAATAGTGCCACTTTCATAGATAATGATTTTAGCAGTAAAATTATTGCAACTCATTTTATAAAAGTTATCCATTCTTCCATCTAACAAACAAATCCTGGTTAATGTTGATTTACCCATTCATACATAACACATCTTAAAAGGAAATGATTTCATACGCTTAATAAAAATTGCATTATCGTGTACCTGAGCTTTTTACGTTGATTAAAAACATAAAATTACATATTCTTGAGTTTTAATTGGACGTTTTTTCTATATTTCCAAAAAATTTTTAAACACGTCAGAATTGAGCTCAAACATAAAGTGACCATCTATGTTGCATACCTTTAAGAAGAGTCTCTCGCTATGGGATTCGACGGCTATAGTGGCTGGTTCGATGATTGGTTCGGGGATTTTTATTGTTAGTGCCGATATAGCCCGTCAGGTGGGTTCGCCCGGATGGTTGTTGATGGTATGGGTGATTACCGGGATAATGACAGTTTTTGCAGCAGTTAGCTACGGCGAACTGGCAAGCATGATGCCGCGTGCGGGCGGGATATACGTGTATCTTCGCGAGGCGTATTCACCATTAGTGGGTTTTCTGTATGGTTGGAGTCTGTTCCTGGTCATTCAAACGGGAACTATTGCTGCTGTGGCTATGGCTTTTGCCAAATACGCGGGTGTTTTGTTCCCCTGGATATCCGAATCGAATATATTAATGCAGGCAGGTTCGTTAAAAATCACTTCAACGCAATTGTTAGCTGTCGTTTCGATTTTAATTTTAACTTACATCAACAGTCGTGGTATAGAGGAAGGAAAAAATGTGCAAAACCTTTTTACATATGCTAAAATTCTAATTCTCATCCTATTCATTGGGGTGGGATTAAGGTATGCTCATTCATCCAATTTTTCTGATTTCTGGACGGCAAGTCAATGGAAAGGTGGCCAGCAAATTGAAATAACGGGTTTGGCACTTATTACCGCTATAGGTATGGCCATGGTGGGTTCACTATTTTCGTCCGATGCATGGTACGATATTACCTATACCTCGGCCGAAGTAAAAAAGCCTCGGAAGACCATTGCCCAAAGTTTGATTTTGGGAACGACAATTGTTTCTTTGTTATACCTGCTCATCAATGTTGTGTATATTAGCGTGTTACCGGTGAAAGGAATACCCGATGGCACTTCTGTGGTGGAAAGAGGAATTCAGTTTGCCTCTGAAGATCGTGTAGCTACGGCGGTAATGTTCCAGATTTTTGGAAAAAGTGCTGCCATCATCATGGCCATTGTGGTAGTCATTTCAACCATCGGTTGTAATAATGGGATAATCCTTTCGGGCGCTCGAGTATCGTATGCTATGGCACAGGATAACCTGTTTTTTAAGCATGCTGCCATGCTCAATAAAAATAAGGTTCCCTCGGTGGCTTTATATTTACAAGCTGCCTGGAGTATTGTACTGTGTTTTACCGGTACCTATAGCCAGTTGCTCGATTATGTGATGTTTGTCGTAATAGTGTTTTACATACTAACTATCTATGCTGTATTCATTTTCAGAAAAAAACATCCTGAAGCCGATCGTCCCTTTCGTACCCCAGGTTATCCCTTTTTACCGATAGTTTACATTATCCTATGCCTGTTCATCGAAGTTGTCCTTTTATTGTACAAGCCTGTCTCAACATGGCCAGGATTGATCATCTTACTTTCAGGAGTACCTGTGTATTATATCTGGCGAAGAAGCCTTCGGCCAGTTCACCCGTGAACCTAATGAATAAATGTAACATGTGTCAATTAAATTCTGTTTCAAATGTTTAGGGCATAATTTTTGTACAATATTAAATAAATATCTGGGAGGGGCAGGTTATGAAAACAAAATCATTCTTGTTATTGACAGTAAGCTTGGTTACTAGCTTACAAGCTATGGGGGGAAATGACGATATTTACTATTTCCCTTCGAAACACGCAGAAGAAAAAGCTTCTGTGTCGCAATTACCCGATACCAGCGGTATGACTGCGTATGAGAAATATCGTGCCCTTAAGGAAGGTGAAAATGCTAATATAGCTAATAATAACAGTGCATCATCACCCGATACTGACAATTCTCGCAAACCATCTTATGTAGTTGTTAATCAGGATACTACTACAGGAAATGTTACCATCAATAATTATTACTTCGACGACGATAGATTTGGCTTTTATCGTCGTTTTTATTTAGATTATTATTACTATCCTTATTATTATGATCCTTTTCTGTGGGAATACTCGTTTTGGTGGGGATACCCGTACGCCGGTTTTTATGTAGGATACGGATATGGGTACTGGGGCTACTATCCCTATTATTACTCGTACTATTATCCCTATTATTATGGCTATTGGCATGGTTTTTACGACGGATACTACTGGCGCGATTATGTTACTACTCAACCGCGCAGTGGTGTATATGTAACCCCGGGTCGACGCTTGGGCGGTTATGTAAATCTCTCGCGTCGGGAGAATGCTTCATATTATCCGGGACGTTTCGCTGCTAACGACTACTATCATGGAAGTCGGAGAAATGGAACAACTACCGTTGCTAATTCGGCAACCTCGGTTCCTGAAAGAACAGCGGTGACAAGAAGGAGTGTTTCTGCTACCACCAGCAATTATACTGCAACATCGAATGTAACCACTACCCGCCCCTACATGGGACAACAGACGAGACGTTCTAATTATATACCTACCTACAACACAACCACTGGCGAACGAAGGGCATATTCTGGTTCATCTTCGCGTAATGAAGATTATATTGTTGTTAATAATCGCCGTGTGAAAGTAGTAGAGGTGACACAAACTTCAACGCCTACCCCTCGTCGTTCGAATACTACCTATACCCCTACGGTACGGTCGGGCAGTAGCAACTCCAGTAATGAAGTTCAGACCCGTCGTTCTTCTACCGAAGTTCATGTTAATAGTCCACAACCCTCTTATAATGCTGCGCCTGCTTCAGGAAGCGGAGGTGCTCAATCGCGTCCGAGCGGAACTGGTCGAAGACGATAAAAGTTGTTTAATGTTCCGAATATAAAACAAGAGGTGTTGCATAATGTTTAGATTATGCAACCGATGAGTAGAAAAGCTCATGAGATGATAGTTCTTCTCTAAACTGTTTTTCAACAAATTTAAAATTATCTACGTATGAAACGATTTAGCTCAATAATAATCCTGTGGGTTGCTTCGATTGCAGCAGTTAGGGCACAGTATCTGACGGATGCTATAAGGGTGTATGACAATTTTTATAAGGGAACAGCTCGCACCGCAGGAATGGCTAATGCTTTTAGCTCGCTGGGTGGAGATCTGGGAAGCGTTGCTATTAATCCAGCTGGCATTGGCGTTTATCAATCGGGCGATTTTTCCTTTTCTTTGGGAATGCTTTCCTTCGACAATAAGAGTACTTTTTATGGCACATCCTATACCGAAACGGGTTATCAATTCGATTTTCCTTCTATAGGGCTTTTGATTAATCGAAAACTGGATGCTTCCAGTGATTGGAAAAGCGTAAATATGTATTTTGGCTATAACAAGCTAAATAACCTCAATAGCATGTTCGACATTCGTGGGTTTACCTCAAATACTACGCTGATGAACGAATTTGTAAGCTATGCTAATGCCTCTCCCAATTCGCTGGATTCTTACTTTGAGCAACTTGCCTATAATATAGGTATACTTAATTTTGATATAATAAACAATAAGTACTTTTCGCCTTACACGGGTATTCCGCTGCAAATGCAAAGGAGCATGGAAACTTCGGGTTCGCTGGGTGAGTATTCTTTTGGCCTGGGTGGAAATTACAACCATCAGTTATACCTGGGTATGACTATCAACGTGCGGTCGGGATACTATGAGGAAGTTTATCATCATACCGAAATTGATGTCGATAACCAGATTACCGATTATTCCTATACCTTTAACTATCAACTGATGACCTGGGTAAGTGGGTGGAATGCAAAGTTTGGCCTTATTTATCGTCCCATCGAACCATTGCGCTTTGGGTTAAGCATACATACTCCCTCGGTGCTTCGTATTCGTCAGGAAATGTATACAACTATGACTGCGGTGGATGATAATGGAAGTCGGTTCAATGAGGTACCTCTTGATAATTTGAACAATAAGCTTGGTAATTTTCTTGATCATTATACGTTCACTACGCCATTCCGTACCGTGGTGGGAGTGTCGTATCTTTTCGGTGAACGGGGATTACTGAGCGTGGATTACGAACGTGCTAACTACAGCCGCATAAAGGTTACCAGCGCCGACGATGTCGGGGCCAAAAATGCAACCAACGATGATATCAAATACTATCTGCATGCAACCAACAATGTTAGGGTAGGAGGTGAATTAAAGCTCAATAGCTGGTACGTACGGGGTGGCTTTGCCTATTACCAAAGCCCTTACAAGTCGGGTGAGGTAAACGAAAATGCCCATACCTATGTGTATGCGGGTGGTTTAGGCTATCGTTCTAAAAGTTTTGTGATCGATTTTGCTTATACATTTATGCAGCGCTCCGAAAACTATTACCTGTATTCCGATCCCAACCTTTATCCGGCTAAGCTTGAAAACGGTGTGGGTAGCTATGTGCTGACGATGGGTTTCCGTTTTTAATTGTTTGACTAAAACAGATTACGACGCCTGAAAATAAGTACCCCCAGGAACGACAGCACGAGTGATCCTACCACAACGTAAAAGAAAGCATATTTTGAATCTTCAAAATGATTGTTAAGATTCATCCCAAAATAGCTAGCAATCAGCGTAGGGATCATCAGGATAATCGTAATCGATGTAAGTTGTTTCATTACATCGTTCAAATTATTGGATATGATGGAAGCAAAAGCGTCCATAAGGTTGGCTTGAATATCGCTGTAAATCTGAGACATTTCAATGGCCTGTTTAATTTCAATGACGACATCCGATAGCAAATCCTCGTTTAAGTCGGGGCTGCTCGCAAAGTGTGAACGTTGTAGTTTTTGAAGTAACAATTCGTTCGATTTGAGGGATGTGATGAAAAATACCAGGCATTTTTCCATGCGCATCAAGTTTTGTAACTCTTTATTCTGCGTCGAACGTTCGATACGCTTTTCAATGTGGGTGGTTCGTACATTGATATCTTTCAGGTAATGCAGATAAAGACTGGCCGAACGATGGAATATTTCCAGCACAAAGTTTATCTTGTTATCAATTTGAATGGCCTTCGTTTTTACCGGATATAGAATGCTTCGGATGACATCGTTTTCATACAGACAAATCGTTACAATGGTATGGGGTGAAATAAGAATGCCCAGGGGTACCGTAACGTAGGGAACATTGTTATCGGTACGAAAAACGGGGATACGGATAATTATCATCAACCACCTGCCTTCGCCTTCGGTACGTGAACGTTCGTCGACGTCGAGTATGTCGTTGATGTAGTCGATTGGAATCCGCAACTCGTTGACGAGCCGGTCGATTTCTTCAGGCGTAGGATCGGTAACGTTAATCCAGCAACCCTTTTCAAATTCGTCTATTTCTATTAATCGGTTGGTTTGTTTCCAGATGGTCAGCATACTATAAATTTTTGGCAGTGATTTTAATTTTTTGTTGTTTCGGATTACAACACACCCCACTGGTGCTTAAAAAATCAAAAGCAACTACCAAAAAAATGTCGATGCAACAATTGTTTTGCTGCTTGCTGACGCAATCCTTTTACTTGCCAGATAAAGAATCTTAAGAAATTTCTTTTAAACATTGCGCCTTCTTTTATCTCCTGTCAATTGAAGGCGCATTACAATGAATGGCCTCAATTGTTACAGGAAGGATTCAACTTTAATTTACACGGGCCATCATCCATAAATCAACAAGGTGTTGGTTTGACTGCAAAAGTATGTTATTTTTTTGAGAAAAGAAAAAATGGCTTATTTTTTTAAATGTTCTTGTGGAATGAAACGAACCTCTATGGCAGAATTCACAAACGAGCATGAAAATATTTATCGTATACGTACTTGCCTGTATAGGAATCTCATAACATGCGAGTTCTATCCAGCCTTTTAGAATTATTTTTAAAAATATTTTCGGATGAATAATTCAAAGAATCTTCTAAAACAACTTGGTTTGTACTATCTGTCCCGTTGCATCTTTATCGTCAAAAATCTTTTTTTCTAAATCTTCGTCGATAGGGTCAGGGTTTACTTCTTCTGGCGACGAAAGAGGTTCTTTTTGCAAGGGCTCAATTTCTACAATCTGTTCAACCTCAAAGGTGGTAAGACGTTTTCCTTTGGCGCGAGCACTTTTTACAGCAATAAACTGTTCTGCATCAATAAGTTCGGGGGGACGTTTGGCATGTTTGCCGCCAAAGATTATTTTAAACTGCGGATAGGTTTCCCCACTGAGCAACACAAGTTTCGATTCGGGGTTTTCTTCATCTACAAAATTATAGCCCTTTTCGGTGGGCTCGAAGGTAAATCGTTTGAGATAATAATATTTTTGCTCAGCATCGAAATATACGGCAGAGAAAACCTTTTCGGGGTTATACTTTTCAATCAGCAGGATGTCGTCGTCGAAGTGTGTTGCCAGGTCAAATGAAGAAAGATAATAATTTCCATTATTACGTACTACCAGAATACGGTCGCCATTGTTGAATTCGCCGAGTAGCTTACCCTTGCCATCTATATTCAGGCGATTAACTTCTGGGTCGTACCATATTTTGGTGCCTCCCAGGGTCGATTCACCCTTTGCTATCATGTCGATTTTGTGAATAGCATGTTTGGTGAGGATGTTTCCTACTGCGTTACGGCCTTTTATGGCTATATCGGCAAAGTTGAAATGAAATTCGAGCGATTTTAATCGCGGACGTGGTTTAAGTCTTACCCGTATGGTTTCCGCTTCACCATTGGGATTAACCGAAAGATACAAGATTTTTGAGTAGGGTGTTCCCTGGGTGAGCTGATATTCCTTATCGCGCTGTAAGCCCGTTATAGCACATCGCTTAACATAATTTGTTCCTGAGGCGCCATCGAGATATACCACGTTGAAAATGGTACGTGTATCGTTCTTATGGAATACCCCCGCATATAAAATGTTTTTGCCAACATATACTTTTTCGGCAACTTTGGTGATCAGATATGTTCCGTCCTGTCGGATAACCAGAATATCGTCGATATCGGAACATTCGCACACAAACTCGTCTTTTCGCAGGCCAGTGCCTATAAAACCTTCTGCACGGTTGATATACAGACGTTCATTATTGGCGGCTACATATACGGCCTGAATGGTTTCGAAACTGCGAAGTTCGGTTTTCCTTTCCTTACCCTTGCCATACTTTTCTTTCAGGTTTTGAAACCACTGGATGGTGTATTCGACGATGTGTTGTAAGTTGTGTTTTGTTTCCTTTATTTGTTTTTCAATATTTTTAATGTGCTCGTCGGCTTTTTTGATGTCGAATTTTGAGATTTTGCGTACGGGTTTTTCGGTCAGCGCTACGATATCGTCGCGGGTGATTTCGCGGCGAAGACGATTTTTAAAAGGCTCAAAAGCCTGTTGGATGGCATCGAGCATAGCTTCCCAGTCACGGGTATCTTTTTCAAGTTCACGGTAGAGTTTTTCCTCAAAAAATATTTTTTCGAGCGAAGAAAAGTGCCAATCATCCTCTAACTCGTGTAGCTTAATGTTGAGCTCCTGTTTGAGGAGATTCAGGGTGTTTTGTGTATTGATACGCAATACTTCCGAGACACCAAGAAAACGAGGTTTATCGTTCTCAATTACGCAGCAGTTGGGCGAAATCGATATTTCACAATCGGTAAATGCATATAGTGCATCGATGGTTACATCGGGGGATACGCCCGGTTGAAGGTGGATGAGTATTTCTACATTCTCGGCAGTATTGTCGTCGATTTTGCGAATTTTAATTTTACCTTTTTCGTTGGCTTTAAGGATGCTTTCGATAAGGCTCGAGGTTGTTTTGCCGTAGGGGATTTCGGTAATTACCAGTGTTTTTTTGTCGAGTTTCTGTATTTTAGCACGTACTTTGACCAAACCTCCGCGCATGCCGTCATTATACCGCGAAACGTCGGCCAGTCCACCGGTAGGAAAATCGGGGTAAAGCTCAAACGGTTCACCTTTGAGGCAGGCAATGGAACAGTCGATGAGTTCGTTGAAGTTGTGAGGCAATATTTTCGAGGCCAGACCGACGGCAATACCTTCAACACCTTGTGCCAGCAGGAGGGGAAACTTTACGGGTAAAGTTATAGGTTCTTTGTTTCGACCGTCGTACGAGAGTTTCCATTCAGTAGTTTTGGGATTAAAAACCACCTCGTGGGCAAATTTCGACAGACGTGCTTCGATGTAACGGGGGGCTGCTGCGCTGTCACCGGTAAGAATGTTACCCCAGTTGCCCTGACAATCGATGAGTAGGTCCTTCTGTCCCAGCTGTACCAGTGCTTCGCCAATAGAGGCATCGCCATGGGGGTGGTACTGCATGGTGTATCCAATGATGTTGGCTACCTTGTTGTATCGGCCGTCGTCGAGCCTTTTCATGGCATGCAGAATACGACGTTGTACAGGCTTCAAGCCATCGTTGATATGGGGTACTGCACGTTCTAGAATAACATACGAGGCATAATCGAGAAACCACTCCTTGTACATGCCGCCCAGCACGGTTGTACTGTTGTATATGTCGGTAGGATGACTCGACAATTGGCTGTCGGTCGTCTCTTCCAGTGGGTCGTTTACTTGTTCATCACGTATTTCGTCGTTGGAAATCTGTTCGCTCATTTTTCTTTATTGTTTAAAAAATCTTTAAAATGAAAATCTTAGACCTCTTCCTCTACAATATCCTCTTCGATTCTTAGATTTTCAATGATAAAGTCTTGTCTTTCGGTGGTGTTTTTACCCATGTAAAAGTCGAGAAGCTCGTGCACGACGTCTTCTTTGCGGAGTCGTACTGGCTCCAAACGTATGTCTTTACCGATGAAGTGTTTGAACTCATCAGGCGAAATTTCCCCCAATCCTTTAAAACGGGTAATTTCAGCATTGCTACCCAGTTCTTTTAAAGCAGCTTCTTTTTCTTTTTCGTCGTAACAGTAGATAGTTTTGTTTTTGTTTCTAACCCTGAACAGGGGGGTCTGAAGAATGTAAAGATGTCCTTTTTTCACTAATTCGGGGAAAAACTGCAAAAAGAAGGTAATCATCAACAGGCGGATGTGCATACCATCGACATCGGCGTCGGTAGCAATTACAATGTTGTTGTATCGCAGGTTATCGAGGCCATCCTCGATATTAAGGGCTGCCTGAAGTAAATTAAATTCTTCGTTTTCGTAAACAATTTTTTTGGTAAGCCCGTAGGTATTAAGAGGTTTTCCTTTAAGGCTGAATACTGCTTGGGTGTTTACATCTCTACTTTTTGTAATAGAGCCGCTGGCCGAATCACCCTCTGTGATAAAGAGGGTAGTTTCGAGTCGGCGCTCGTCGTTATCGGTAAGATGAATGCGGCAATCGCGTAATTTTTTGTTGTGCAGGCTGGCTTTTCGGGCACGTTCCTTTGCCAGTTTTTGTACCCCGCTGATAGCTTTACGCTCTTTTTCGTTTTCGAGAATTTTTTTGAGCAGGATATCAGCCGTTTCGGGGTGCTTATGCAGGTAATTGTCGAGATGATTTTTCAAAAAGTCGTTAACAAACTTGTTGACCGAGGGGCCGCCGTCCCACATGTCTTTTGACCCGAGCTTGGTTTTGGTTTGCGATTCAAAGACCGGTTCTTGAATGCGAATACTAATGGCAGCAACAATGGATCCTCTAATATCGGAGGCATCGAAATCTTTTTTATAAAATTCGCGGATGGTTTTTACATAGGCTTCCTTAAATGCTTGTAGATGCGTTCCCCCTTGTGTAGTATGCTGGCCGTTTACGAAGCTGTAATAATCTTCCCCATATTCGGTATTGTGGGTAACAGCAATTTCCAGGTCATTACCCTTGAGGTGTATTATGGGGTAGAGTGGGGGTTCCGAAAGGTTGTCGTTAAGGAGGTCGAGCAAACCATTTTTGGAAATAAATACCTGGTCGTTAAAGCGTATGGTGAGTCCCGAATTGAGGTAGGTGTAGTTACGAACCATCGCCTCGATGTATTCGGGTATAAAGTGGAAATGGCCAAACATTTTTTCGTCGGGACGGAAGATGACTTCGGTACCATTACGTTCGGAAGTAGGCTGTTCGGGTTCTTCGGTTACCAGATTACCTTCGGCAAAGGTAATGCGTTTGTATCGGTTGTCGCGAAACGAGGTGATGGTGAAATGAGTCGATAACGCATTCACGGCCTTAATACCCACCCCGTTAAGTCCAACCGATTTCTGGAATGTTTTAGAATCGTATTTGGCTCCTGTATTCATTTTTGAGGCTACATCCAGCAACTTGCCCAGTGGGATTCCTCGTCCAAAGTCGCGAACTCTTACCTCTTTCTCAGATATTTCAAGGATGATTTCTTTTCCAAATCCCATCATATATTCGTCGATGGAGTTATCCATCACTTCTTTGATAAGCACGTATATGCCATCATCGGGTGATGAACCATCGCCCAATTTTCCTATATACATGCCCGGGCGCTTTCGAATATGTTCGCGCCAATCGAGGGTTTTTATGCTATCTTCGGTATACAGGTGTTCCATCCTATTGCTTTTTAGCGTCAACGAAATGATTTACAGCACGCTGCTAACGTTCCTTCCAGACAATACCAGCATAGCAAAGATATAGAAAAGTAAAAGAGCTACGGAAAAATCTTTATCAACAATGTTGTTAGAAGCGAGTATTGGCGTATTATTCAAACAATTAATGGTAAAATTAAGAGGTGGGGAATGGTAAAGTTGAGGATTTTGTAGAATTTTTTATTGTAATTTTATGATAAATAGCACAATTAGTCGTCGTGAATAATAATGTTAACCCACGTAAATATGAAATCTCGTAGTCCTATTTCCCTGGTATTGGGAATAATGCTGGCATTGTCTGGCGTGATATCAATTTTTTATACTGGCACTTTAATATTTTTTGGGGATTGATATCATTATTCGGGGGTATCTGTACCAATTATCATGGATTCTGTCAATGTATTCGCAGACAAAATGAGTCGATTAAAAAAAGTAGCGGAGCCGCTTAGTTTTTAATGGTTGGACTGACTTTACAAATTATTTTTGACGAGTAGCTGTAACCCATTGCAAGTGTCTAATTGTTCATAGCCAATACTGCAACTGAAAAGGCAAGTATTACCGTCACTGTCCTGATATGGTTTGGTGCTGCAATATTATCGGGTCGATACGTGTATTAAAGCGCTTGAAAAGGAGAATGAGCGATGTTCCTGCAGTGTTGAATGGGACAACACGGGGGCACTATCATTTTTTAAAATGCTCAGAAAATTGGGTGGTAAAACATTATTCAAACCACATACAATGGTTGATAAAAAATCACTCCTGTCTGATAATTTTTTAGAAGACAACAGTGAAATTAAATATCTTTGTAGAGAGTAATATGCATTATTATGAAGCTTTGGCATAACGATGTTGAAATTCAATTTTTTACAGAAGCTTTAAAAAATTTTGCTTCTCCAGAACAATTATTTTATAAACTGAGTAATGAATACTTTGCTTATATTCCAAAGGGATTTGATGCAGAAGGTCAAACTTTACAGAGCAGAAATTCTTTAATTGGGCAATTTACAGAAAAATGGTGTAAGAGACTTTTTGAATCTATTGCCAAGGAATTAGAACTATATGCTGTAAATGGCGTAATTTGTGATGAAATAGGACTTACGAGACAATCGAGTGCAGACCTAGCCTTTTGTACAAAGAATCATACCATTCAAAAACCAGAAGATATCAAACTATTGTTTGAAATTAAAATGAGTATTGTGTCGAACTATAAATATGTTCAACCCAATAAAATTGAATATATTGGCGATTATAAACAGCATAAAGGGAATCCATCATTACTTCGTTCTGACTCTATGCTTAAAGCAATTGGAAAGTCAATCAATATTCGTGTTTCAGGAATTGGCTCAACAAGAATACCAATTATTGTTTTGGGTAATAGTCCTATTTCTAACACGTATGTAAAAAAAGTTGACTTTCTTAAAACTTCGGGAGTAATTCAAGGTTTTTGGTCTTTAAATCCGCAACCAACAGATTCTGAATATATTAAAACAACGCCGTTGTTAGGTTTTCAAACGATTTTAGACGAAAATCAGCTATTTAAT
>JAKPGM010000024.1 GCA_029550865.1 Bacteroidota bacterium
CACAACCCCGCTCGATAACCTGTTCATACTCAATAGTGCGCTTTTCCATAATACTTTGTGTTTGGTTCGATACCAAACACAAAGTAACGATATTTTCATTTAGTGTTTGTGCTTAAGCACAATCATGAAGGTTTCATCCGAATAAAATTATTTAATATGTTGAATATTAATTATTTAATCCATTTTTCTATTTCGTTATAGGGATAATATTCCCCATTTTATTCATTTTGTGTTTGTGCTTGAGCACAATCATGGAGGTTTCATCTGAAAATATTTTTTAATTTTTTATAGTGGCCGGATGGAACTCGCATGTAATATGTTTTGTGCTCTAAAATCAAACAGGTATGAATAATTATTTTCATTCTCGTTTGTGAATACTGCTATACATGCTCGTTTCATCCGAAAATATTTTTAAATGTTTTTTAAATCGGTCGGATGGAACTCGCATGTAATATGTTTTGTGCTCTAAAATCAAGCAGGTATGAGAAATTGTTGTCATACTCGTTTGTGAATACTGCTATACATGCTCGTTTCATCCTAAATAATTTTTTAAACTTTCCACGTGAAGACCACAAAGTTAGCAAAAAGCTTTCTTGGTGTTCTTAACTAATGTATTTAGTACACTTTGCGTTTTTGTTTATTTTCAATTTCCATTGGTGTTTGTGTTTAAACACAATCATGGGAGTTTCCTCCGTAATAATTTTTCACTTGCAAAAACTATGAAGTACACTGACTTACATATTTGTAATGTTCTTTTGACCCCCGTAGGGGTTGCCTTATGGTAACATCGCTAATTCCCTCACCCCAAACCTATCCTCTCCTACAAGGAGAGGGGTGCCTGGTAGGTAGGGTCAGATTTGAGATTGGTGGGTATAACCTTAAATTTTTAGCTTTTCCAACCCTGTAGGGGTGACTCTTTTGGTAGCAATGGGATGGCCACCTATATCCCTTCCCCTTTCCTTTCCAAGGAGAGGAGTGCCCGACAGGGCGGGGCGAGATGTTTATATCATCCGAAATTAATTTTTAAAAATTTTTTAAAAAAACCAGATAGCACCCGCCTTAAAGCATTTTTTCCAAATTGGCGTGCAAGTTAGCAAAATAATTTAAAAGCATATTTTTTTAATGCCATGCATGGTCGTTACATCCGAAAAATATTTGCAATTTTGCAAAAACGCATCCATGCGAAGGAGCAAAACTGAAACACTAGGAGAGGTCATTCAACGTTTGTTGAAAGCCTATGGCCTGGAGCAGAAGCTGAATGAATCGAGAATATATGAAGTATGGCCCCAGGTAGTAGGTGAAGCTATCGCTAGTCGAACCAAACGCCTGGCCATTGTTAACAGGGTATTGTTTGTTTATTTAAACTCGTCGGTTGTTAGAGCAGAATTATTAATGATAAAAGACACACTTCCTCAGGCTTTAAACCGTATGGCTGGAATTGATATAATTGAGGAAGTGGTAATCAGGTAATTGTGGCTATTTATGGACTTAAAAACCTTACAGGAACTTATCTCAACACATCCCAAATATAATTATCTCAAGGATAGCATTGCCCAAAACCCTGCCCCCAGTCATTTTCAAGTGTCAGGTCTAAAAGGATCGGCACGTTCGTTATTGGTAGCCTGGATGGCGCAACAAACTATTCGCACCCATTTGATTTTACTCCCCGATAAGGAAGAAGCCCAATATTTTGCTGGTGATTTAGTACAATTGTTTGAACCAACCCGAGTCTTTTTATTCCCTTCCTCCTACAAACATCCGGGACAAAGCACCCGGATCAACCCTGCTGCAGTGCTACAAAGAGCAGAGATATTAAACTATTTTACCCGTCCCCCCCAGCATGCTACCATCATCGTTACTTTTACCGACGCTATTGCCGAAAAGGTTGCTGCTCATCACGACCTTACAAAAAACACCCTGACCGTTCATCAAGGCGAAAAAATTGACATGGATTTTTTACGAGAAACGCTTGATGAATACGGTTTTCAAAGGGTCGATTTTGTATATGAACCAGGACAGTATGCCGTACGAGGAAGTCTTATCGATGTATTCTCATTTGCCGCACGGTATCCCTTTCGTATCGACTTTTTCGACGATGTCATCGACTCCATCCGAAGTTTCGATGTAGAAAGTCAACTTTCTTTCGAAAAGCTTGATAAAGTCCAGATATTGCCCGATATAAAGCAAATTGAATCCACAGGTTCGCGCGTCTCATTGTTCGAATATTTACCTGTTGATACCTGTTATTGGATTTCGGATCATCGATTGATTGAAGATCAACTCAATCGCCTGCCCGACATGTTGTGGGAAGTTTTTAGCGAGGATGATAATCCCAACGAACATCAAAAACCAGAGCTTATCCGGGGCGATCATTTTCATGAACTTTTGCAGCAAAAACAAGTCATAGAATTTTCGAGTCATCAACTGGATGGTTCCACCCAGGTAATTTTCAACACATCGACCCAACCAGCTTTTCACAAGAAATTCGATTTATTGGCAGAACATTTGCGCGAAAACCGTATCCAGGGATATCGAACCATCATTTGCAGTGAAAACGAAAAACAGTTGGACCGGCTGAAAGAAATATTACAGTCGATCCATACAGAGGTACTGTTCGAACCCCTTAAGGCTGGCTTTCATGAAGGATTTGCTGACCACGATTTAAAATTGTGCCTTTACACCGACCATCAAATATTTGAGCGTTACCAACGAAGTAGGTTTGAACAACCTGTAAAGATATCGCCACAGCATGTCATACAGGAGCTTTCGGATTTGCATCCAGGCGATTATGTAGTACATATCGACCATGGCATTGGAATTTTTGGTGGCATCGAAAAGGTCGAAATCAATGGTAAATGGCAGGAAGTCATCAAGCTGGTATACAAGGATAACGATGTGCTGTATGTTGGCGTCAACTCATTGCATCGTATCTCGAAATATCGGGGTAAAGATGGTGAACCACCCAAAATATACAAGCTGGGGAGTAACAACTGGCAAAAGCTGAAGCAGGTCACCAAAAAGAAAATCAAAGACATCAGCCGGGAACTCATAGCGTTGTATGCAAAACGTATCGAAACAAAAGGCTTTAGCTTTAGTCCCGACACCTACTTACAGCAAGAACTCGAAGCTTCCTTTATTTATGAAGATACTCCCGACCAGGAAAAAGCTACTCGCCTGGTAAAACAAGCCATGGAGAGCGAACATCCTGCCGATATCCTGGTATGTGGAGATGTAGGTTTTGGCAAAACCGAGGTGGCCATCCGGGCTGCCTTTAAAGCCGCAACCGATGGCAAACAAACTGCCGTATTGGTACCCACTACCATACTGGCCTTACAACACTACAAAACATTTAGCGAACGCTTAAAAGATTTTCCAGTTAAAGTTGAATACATCAGCCGCAATCGCAAACCAGCTGACGTTAGGGAAATATTGCGGAGAGTCGAAAAAGGCGAGGTTGATATTTTGATTGGCACCCATAAGCTACTGAGTGGAAGTGTAAAATTTAAGGATCTGGGCTTACTCATCATCGACGAGGAACAGAAATTTGGGGTAGCCATGAAAGAAAAACTCAAGGCCATGAAAGTGAATATCGACTGCCTTTCGCTTTCAGCAACCCCTATTCCGCGCACCTTGCAGTTTTCGCTCATGGGTGCCCGCGATCTGGCAATTATCAATACACCCCCTCCTAACCGTTTTCCCATTATCACAGAAGTACATACCTTCAACGAACAAATCATTCGGCAGGGCATCCTCAATGAACTGGCACGAGGGGGACAGGTATTTTTCATCCACAACCGGGTACAAACCATTTACGAAATAGAAAAAAAATTGCATCAGATTGTACCCGAGGCCCGCATTGCTGTAACCCATGGACAAATGGATGGCGAACAGCTTGAAAATACTATCTTTGCCTTTATTAACGGTGATTATGATGTGTTGCTAACTACAGCCATCATCGAGTCGGGTGTAGATATTCCCAATGTCAATACTATATTCATCATGGATGCCCAGAATTTTGGGCTAAGCGACCTCCATCAGCTGCGTGGACGTGTAGGTCGTTCAAACAGGAAAGCATTCTGTTACTTGCTCATCCCATCATATCAGCTACTTACAGCGCAAGCAAAGCGCAGGCTAAAAGCTATAGAGGAAAATTCTGAGTTGGGCAGTGGTTTTCAAATCGCCATGCTCGACCTCGATATTCGAGGTGCAGGAAATTTGCTCGGTGCCGAACAAAGTGGCTTCATCGCCGAAATGGGTTATGAAACCTATCTGAGTATTCTTCAGGAAGCTATTCAGGAAGTAAAAGAGGAAGAATATCGTCATCTTTTCTTTAAGGAGGAGGCACGAAGTGAAACCGCAAAAGAGACCATCAACGTACTGCAAACCCACCAGTTTGTGCTCGACTGCCAGATTGATACCGATTTTGAAATCATGCTCCCCGAATCGTACATCGAGAACATTACTGAACGCATTCGCTTGTATCGAGAATTGGATGCTATAAAATCGGAAGAAGATCTGAAAAAATTTGAGCACAAACTAATCGACCGTTTTGGGCCTATCCCCGAACCAGCTCAACAGCTTATGGACATCGTTCGACTACGTCGATTGGCCATGGAACTTGGCTTTGAACGTATATCCATCAAAAACGAACGGATGACCGTCTATTTTGTCCAGAATCAACAATCGCCCTATTATCAATCGGAAATCTTTGGACACATTCTTCAGTATGTTCAAAGACATCCGCAGGTATTTCGTTTCCGCGATTCATCAGATAAACCTGCAATGTACACCCAGGGTATCAAAAATGTTCAAATGGCGATAGAGCTACTAAAAAAACTCAAGCCTACGACCGCTACAACAACAGTTTTAGAAAAAAATGTGGAAAATTAATATCGATATATTAACAATACCGAATAATTTACTAAATCGAAGCCAAAATTGATAATATGAATGACTTAACTCAGGGGCATGTAGGAAGACTAATTTTTCGTTTTACCATTCCCATTCTGCTGGGAAATATTTTCCAGCAACTATATCAAATCATCGATAGTATCATCGTTGGCCATTATCTTGGAAAAGAAGCTCTGGCAGCTGTGGGGGCATCTTTTCCTATCATATTCCTTGTACTTTCGTTTACCATTGGTATTGCCATGGCTGGTACTGTGATAGTTTCGCAGTATTTTGGTGCCAAAGATTACGACGGTGTAAAACGCAGTATCGACACACTCAATATATTTTTGGTAGTTGCCGCCGTAGTAATTGCCACCTTATCCATTATCTTCAGCGAGAGCATATTTAAATTGATGCGACTACCTGGCGAAATTATACCCCCTGCTCAAAGTTTTTTCAATGTTATGATGCTGGGAACAGTTTTTAGCTTTGGCTTCAACGGTACAACTGCAGTATTAAGAGGAATGGGCGACTCAAAAACTCCTCTGTATTTTCTGATAACTAGTACCCTGATCAACATAATACTCGATGTAATTTTCATAGTAGGTTTTCGCTGGGGTATTGCTTCTGTAGCATGGGCAACGGTTATTTCGCAGGGATGTGCCTTTGGTGCACTGATACTCTATCTGAATAAACGGCATGCTATCATTAAATTCAACCCTTCTGATATTCGTTTCGATAAAAACATTTTCATCAAATCCTTAAAAATAGGACTACCTGTGGGGCTACAACAAACGTTTGTAGCTCTGGGGATGATGGCACTCATGGTCATCGTTAATAGTTTTGGCACCAACGTTATTGCAGCCTATGCGGTAGCCTGGCGTATCGATAGTTTCGCGTCGATGCCAGGTATGAATCTGGCCATAGCCCTATCGGCTTTTGTGGGACAAAATATGGGTGCCCAACGAGCCGATCGGGTAATGACAGGCCTTAAAGCTACCCTACTTATGGCAGGAACAGTAGCACTGCTCATGTCGATTGTCGCATACGGCTGGGGTGATTATATGATGCGCCTTTTTACCAATGATGCAGAGGTAATTGCCATTGGACATCAATACTTGAAAATAGTAGGTATGTTTTACCTTGCTTTCAACTTCATGTTTGTTATCGGATCGGTGATGCGGGGGGCTGGCGACACTTTTATCCCTATGCTCATCTCACTGTTCTCGCTTTGGATCGTTCGACTCCCGCTGGCATTCATCCTTTCCAAACATTTTAACGAAATCGGCATCTGGTGGTCGATCCCCATCGGCTGGATAATAGGTACCCTCCTTAGCTATGCCTATTATAAAATGGGACGCTGGAAAAATAAGGTTATTGTGAAAAGAAAAGAAATAGTGCTGGAACCCTAATTTAATCTTGGTATTTATTTGAAAAAAATTAGGTATAACAGAATCATAAATTAATTAAAAGTATATATTTGTTTCTATAAATTAACAATCTAACACTAAATCATATGCAAAAAAACTTTATCCTACTTATCCTTTTCCTGGTATTATTGCAGCGTAGCTATGCCAACGATGGCACTACGAGTAAAATTGTTTTTTACCGGGAATACAATTATTATGGTTCGGCTATTGCGCATAAGATTTATGTCAATGGCGTAGAAATAGCAAAATTGAAAAACAATTCGTACTTTGAATATCCCTGTACCCCAGGCGAATACAGCATCTAGATTGGAAATTTTAAAGAAACATACATGCGGCTGATGGTAGAAGCAAATAAAACGTATTATCTACGATTTGGGATACGTGCGGGTGTATGGACTACTATTCCTGAACTAGTGCTAGTCGATAGCGTATCGGCCTATCCAGCCATATATCAGGGTAATATGCGCGACATGAAGACCATGCCTGTTCTGGATCGTCCTAAAAGTCGCTTGGGTTTTAATATAGGCTTTGGAGGAGGTTTTGAAAGTATTCCCATGGTCACTACCACCGACGGAAAAGAATCGAAAATTAGCTTTGGTGGAGGGCTTGTCTTTGGGATTAAATACGGATACGAAGTAAGTAAGAAATTTGATTTAGCCTTCGATGCCAATTACGAAATTAGCAGTCTAGCGCCAAGAATTAATAATGGTGACGTTACCTTCGAACGTTGGATTTTATCGTTAACTCCCTCGTACATCATTCCTATTGGCGATGGAGAAACTATGCGTATCAAGCTGGGCGGAGGAATAGATGGTTACTTCGGTAACATCTTAAGCATTGACCTTAGCAGACTAAGCGGTGGGTTTTCCGAAGATTGGACCTACAAAAATACTTTGGGTTATCACCTAAGCGCTATTTTTGAATTGAACGCCTCCCCAAGGTGATCGCTCCATTATGGGTTAAAATGGTATACTGTGTCGTATACATTCGAAAGCGGAGGCGCACATTATCCGCTCGATGGCAATAAGTTAAAAGAACCCAGCGGCACAGGTTTAGATTTTATCATCAGCTTTTGCTATCATTTTTAAGTTTTCTGAGCTTAAAAAGCGTATAGCTCACGATTTTTGCTTTTCCATTTTCCTTTTAAAACTCACACCAAGCCCGTGTTTATAAATTCACCCGGTCCCTCTCCTTACTATCCTCACCCCCGGCCCCTTTCCTAACAAAGGAGAGGGGTGCCCGAAGGGCGGGGTGAGGATGCAGATGAGAGGTGTCCAGTAAGGAAAGGTCAGTTTTTATTTCAGCCTATCCTTTGGCAATTACGACCCTAAAAATTTTAGCCCTTCCAACCCCGTAGGGGTGGTATTATGGTAGCAATGGAATGGCCACCTCACCCCCGTCCCCTCTCCTTTCCAAGGAGAGGGGTGCCCGCCAGGGCGGGGTGAGGTTGTAGGAGAAGGATGTCTGATAAGGGAAGTTCAGATTTTATTTCAACCTATCCTTTGACGGATACGACCCTAAAAATTTTAGCCCTTCCAACCCCGTAGGGGTGGCTCTTTTGGTAGAAATCGGATGGCCACCTCACCCCCAGCCCCTCTCCTTACAAAGGAGAGGGGTGCCCGAAGGGCGGGGTGAGGTTATCATCCCAGGTTAAATGTCCATAGCGAAAAACTATAATTTTTCCGATTGGTAAAACTTTTCAAATCCTTAAGTTTACATGCAGAGACTGTCCACCCATAGACAAATAAATTATATCTTTGGCAAAAATGATTCCGTCCCATGTTTATCGATGAATCGATATTTCGTAACAAGGAATATGGCGCCTATGTCCTGCGGAAGAAGTATTATCGTATTACCCTGCTATCGTTTATTATAAGTTCAATTATTGTATTGCTAATTTTTTCTATCCCATTGTTCCTACATTTTGGTAAGCAAGTGCAAATCGAACATACCCGATTACGCCCCACGCAGGTAGCCATGGAATTACTTAATATCCCTCCCGAGATACTGAAACAAGAAAAGGAAAAACTTCCTGTTCAACAACCCTCCCATACTCAGGAGCAATTACCTGAGGCCGCCAGCAAAGAGGAACCCTTATCCCCCGTAATCACCGACACGGCAAAGGTTAGCTCTACCGATACATATAAACGCAAACAAGAAGAAGACATACTTGAGCAAGAGCAAGAAGGTATCTTTGAATGTGGAAGCAACCTATTGAACTTTCGTCAATGGTTCATGCAAAATTTTCAATTTCCTGAAAGTAATAAAATTAAAAAAACCGAAGGACGAGCAATAGCAGTATTTATTGTCAACGAAGAGGGCTTCATCGATTCCGTCAATATCATTTCGGGAATCGACCCATTAATCGATGCTGCCATAAAAACAACCCTGCTGAGTTCGCCTCGGTGGAAACCTTGTATTTATAATGGTAAACGAGTTAAACAGCTTTATCATTTTCCGGTTTATCTTGTAAGAAAAATATAATGCTATGATAGACAGAGAGACAACGATATGTGCCATAGCCACGCCCCCCGGGACAGGAGCTATTGCCGTCATACGCGTAAGTGGTCCTGATGCATTTTCCATCTGCAATAAGATTTTGTCGTTACCCCGGCATTTGGGCGAATATCCAACGCATACGGCACATCTATGTAAAGTTATCGATAATAGCGAAACGATAGATGAAGTACTGGTCACTATTTTCAAAGGACCCCGATCGTATACCGGCGAAGATACAGTAGAGATAAGCTGCCATGGTTCTCATTATATTCAGCAAAGAATCATGGAGCTATTATTACGTAATGGAGCTTTTCTGGCACAACCGGGCGAATTTACCCTCAGAGCTTTTTTGAATGGAAAAATGGATCTTTCGCAGGCTGAAGCAGTAGCCGACCTCATCCAATCTTCCTCACAGGCCAGCCACAGAATTGCCATGAGCCAGATGCGCGGTGAATTCTCGAAACAAATTCAGCAACTGCGCGAACAATTGGTTCATTTTGCTTCACTTATCGAGCTCGAACTCGATTTCTCCGAAGAAGATGTGGAATTTGCCGATAGAGCATCTTTACAAAAAACGCTTGTTGATCTTATTGAACAAATACAGCAGCTAACGAATTCTTTCCAATATGGTAACGTTATCAAGCAAGGGGTTCCGGTTACAATTATTGGTAAACCCAATGTAGGAAAATCGACCCTTTTGAATACTCTGCTGAATGAAGAACGAGCCATCGTTTCAGATATCCCAGGTACCACACGCGATATCATCGAAGATACAATCAACATTGGTGGCATACTTTTCAGATTCATCGACACTGCTGGAATTCGACATACCTCCGATACTATCGAATCGATGGGTATTGAACGTACCTTAATCAATGTGCAAAAGGCAACCATCATCCTGTACCTTATCGAACCTTCCGAACAACCATCGGAAATCCAACAAATGATTTCAATGCTCTCGCTCCAAGAACATCAATTTTTAGCCATTATTCTCAACAAAACCGATCGCGTGGAATCCCTGGATTTGCAAAAAATTAAGGAAAACCTTCAGCAACACTTTCCACAGCCTATTATATCCATCTCGGCTAAAAACAAAATCAATATCGATAAAATACACAATTTTCTGCTCGATTGCATAAAATCGATGCGACATAGCGAAAGCAACATTATCATCACAAATGCAAGACATTATGAAGCACTAATCCATGCGCAGGAAGCAGCAATGCGTATGCTCGAAGGACTCAAAACAGGGCTCACCAACGACCTACTTGCTGAAGAATTACGACAAATTCTCTATTACATGGGCACCATCTCGGGAACCATCACAAACGATGAAATATTGGGAAACATATTTAAGAATTTCTGCATCGGTAAATAATATCAATACCTGCAGATAGAAAAAATATATCAAACAAGATACGTTATAATACATTTTTAGTATATTTCCACAAAAATTGCAGGTAAATGGCATGGCGGTACTATATTTATCGATTAAAATATCTTCTTCTCATACTAATCATTGGCTTTTGCAGTGTATTTGAAAGTGGATGCAGTTCAAAAAGACACGTAAGTAAGTCGCGTACCCATGCCGTTTCGTACAAAAAGAAAAAACGATCCATCAAAAAAAGAAAAAGGCACGCAAAAAGAAGAAAAAACCCACACGCAAAAAAAGCAGAAAGAGCTCTACGAGGAAAAAAATACTTTATCCATTTAAATAACTGATTATGAACCGATAGCCTGTACCTGGTTCACATACTTGATCACATGCGAAGCAATCTGATCGAGGGGAAGGACTTTCTCAGCAGCCCCCAGCTTAATAGCCACGTTAGGCATGCCAAAAACTACACAGGTTTTTTCATCCTGGGCAATAGTATAAGCTCCAGCTTCTTTCATTTCCAGTAGGCCACGAGCTCCATCGTCGCCCATTCCGGTCATGATAATACCCACCGCATTACGTCCAGCATAACGGGCTGTAGAGCGAAAAAGAACATCCACCGAAGGGCGATGACGATTGACCAGGGGACCCTCCTTCACTTCAACGTAATATTTAGCCCCACTGCGCTTAAGTAACATATGGTAATTACCAGGGGCAATTAAAGCCTGACCTCGCAAAACTGAATCACCATTTTCGGCCTCTTTAACGGTAATTTGACAAATCTCATTTAGCCGATTGGCAAAAGAACGCGTAAAATGCTCGGGCATGTGTTGAACAATCACTATTCCCGGACAATCAACTGGCATAGCCTGCAAAAACTGCTGGATAGCATCGGTACCTCCCGTCGATGCCCCCAAAGCAATTACCATCTCAGTAGTTTTAATCATGGCCTTGCTATTGATTGGGGCATCGGGTATTATCACATCTGCCGATAATTTTGGCTGTATCACCAAATTATTCGTCTGCCTACGCTTAATACGCGCAATAGCAGCAGCTTTTACAGCATCGCATATCCTTATCCTCGATTCTTCCAGAAATTGCTTGGTATTCATCTGGGGCTTGGTGATGATTTCTACCGCCCCATATTCCAGCGCTTTCATCCCTGTTTCGGTACCCTCGGCCGTGAGGCTTGAGATAACTACCACAGGAATGGGATGCTGCGACATTATTTTTTTCAAAAAGGTCAGACCATCCATTCGGGGCATCTCTATATCGAGCGTAATGACGTCGGGAACCTCGTTCTGTATTTTTTTTGCCGCAAAAAACGGATCCGAGGCAGTTCCCATCACTTCGATCTGTGGATCCGATTCCAGAATGCTTGCCAACGTCTGACGCACAACTGCCGAATCATCTACTATCAGTACCCGAATCTTTTTCATGCCAGCCGACCTTTCAAAATTTCGATCACTAAATCTGATTACCGGTAATCGTTTTCTGGATTATTTTTTGTTTAACTTCAAAGGTTTCTGTATTGTACAGAATCTTCCTACCAAATTTTCCTCCAACACTTTGTCCTACAATAGGTATCTTATATTCTTCAAGCAAATCAAAAGCAATTCGAATATTTCGTGCACCTATATTAAATTGCGATACATTGGCCTGAATAACCTCACCTCCCCCAAAAACTTTTGCCTGTAATCGACTGGCATCACAACCCAATGAAACCATTTTTTCTATCAATTTTTCAATGGCTATATTCCCATATTTTGGCGAGGCAAGTCCCTGACCGTTCCACAAGGGTAACATGAAATGATTAATTCCCCCCACCCTTATGACAGGATCGTATAAGCACACCGCCACACAGGAACCCAGAATAGTAGTCACCAGGTGCGGCGTTTTACTTGCAAAAATAGCAGCCGGATATAAAAAATGAACATTCTCTTCCATACATACCCTGCTCAAAAGATTTCATCCGTATCAAATAGAAACTCATTACCATCGGCAGAGAATCCGGCGATATTGGTTTTGGCTTCTGGAATGGATATGGTAAAAGTGGCACCCTTGTTTATTTCGCTTTTTATGCTGATTTTACCCTGCAAAAGATCGATAACTGCTTTGTTAATGGAAAGACCAAGTCCATGCCCCCGGTTTAGCGAGTTTATCCCAGAGTCGAGACGCTTGAACCGGTCAAAGATAATTTTCTGATTAGCCTCGGAAATACCCGTTCCAAAATCCTGTACCGATATATGCACCATCTCATCATCCTTCCAGACCCTCACGATGATTTTTCCATTTTCATAGCTAAACTTTATGGCATTACTAATCAGATTGGCAATCGCCAGCTTCACTTTTTCCGGGTCGGTTTTGAAATAAAAAATATCGCCCTTTTCGGGGACAATCTCAAAATTAAATTCAAACGTCAAATTTTTCTTCTTGGCTTCAATTCTAAAAGAATCGATAACGCTTTTGACCAGATTCTTCAGGTCTACATTGAGTATTTCGGGATAAATTTCACCCGCCTCAATCTTAGCGGCAAGGAAAATGTTTCGCAACTGAAAATCGAGGTTAAATGCTTCGGAATGGATCAATGCGACCATCGATATCACTTTCTTCCAATTTTCTTTTTTGACAGATAGTATACTGCGCGAAAGACCCAATATCGAAGTAAATGGGTTGATGATTTCATTGGTAATATTCGAAATGAAATGACTCTTTAAAGCCTCTGATTCCTCCAGCTTTTTATTAACTATCTTCAATTCCTCGGTAAGCTCTTTAAGCTCCTGAATGGTTTTCCGATTCTCTTCAAATCTTCGCTGCAATTCCTCAATTAATTCCTGGTCGGTAAGTCTGCTCATACTGTGTGGGTTTTTTGTTTATTCAATTTTTACAAATATAGTAGGTTTTATTTGACGAAGGGGTACTACCATACCCGTTACAGATTCAGAATGTCCTAAGAAAAAGTACCCTCCTGCCTTCAAGTGCATGCATAGCTTATTAATAACCTGTTCCTGGGTAGGTCTATCAAAATATATCAATACATTACGACAAAAAATAACATCGAACATTTCGGGTATGGGATAAACATTTTCCATCAAATTCAAGCGCATAAAGGACACCTTTTTTCGTATTTCTGGTACCAACCGTACAGTAGGATTTGTCCTGTCCTTGCTGCGAAGAAAATATTTTTTTAAAATGTGTAAGGGAATACCTTCAATACGGTTTTCCTTATAAATGGCATCAAAAGCTGTTTGAAGGATTCTTGTTGAAATATCGGTTCCCAGTATCTGAAAATCGAGGGCTGGGAATTTTTCCTTACACTCAAATAATGTTATGGCAATGGTATAAGGTTCCTCTCCACTCGAACAACCTGCACTCCAAATTTTTAATGGATACCGCAAATCTGTATTCTTAGCAAATTGAGGCACTACCTCCTGTGCAAGAAATTCAAAATGAACGGGCTCACGGAAAAAGTCTGTTTTATTCGTACTTACCACATCTATCATGTGGATAATTTCGTTGTCCTGCCCCTCTTTGCTGAAAACATAATCGACATACTCACGGAATGAGGTAATATCCAGTTCACGCAAACGCTTTTGTAGCCTCCCCTGAAGCATTACTTTTTTGGCTGGAGGCATCTTAATACCATATTCCCTGTAAATGAATTCACTCAAGCGTTTAAAGTCCTCATCCGATAGCTTTGCCCTAAATATCTCATTCAATCTCTCCAACTGCATACCTCCAAATTCTATTTAACTACCATCTTGTGCGTTAATAGCTCAACCTTTTTTCCATTTATCTTGCTTTTGGGTTGATTTTGCTTAACCTCAATCTTAGACAATGACGCCGTTGACGGTTGGTATGTTTTTGTAGATACTACATGTTCTTCTTTCTCGTTTTCCTTTTTCGACAATAATACGTTTTTTTGTTCCAAATGGTTAAATCTTGTGATAAATTTTTCAAGGTTAACTGAAAATTTTTCAAACTTCTGAGCTATTAGCTCAAAGAAGGGATTATTTTCCAGAATAGTACCTTTTAATTGTTCCAGAGCATCCGACAGGGAGTTGGTATTTTCCTCAACAGCATATTTATTTTTCATCATCTCTTCGACCCGACTCAACATATCTTCGATGATAGCGGTAAGCGCATTAAGTTTTTCACTATCTTTATTCGACATTTCTGTACTTTGCTGGGACAGTTCATCTATTTCAACGGCAGCTGTTTTACTAAGCTCGGCCAACCTGCGAACTTCAGCAGCTACCACCGCAAAACCTTTTCCATGTTCACCTGCACGGGCTGCTTCAATGGCTGCATTGAGTGCCAGGATATTGGTCTGATTGGCAATATCATGTATAATTTTTATCCGATCATTTATCTGGGTAATGAGCTGCTTAACCTGATCGTTAACCTGTATTTCTTCATTAAGGATGGTCGTTATTTTCTGGGTTTCGGTATGCACTCCAGTTATGCTTTGCAGGTTAGCATTAAAATCGTGCTTAAGAGTAAGCAAACTTTCATGAGCTGTGCTGGCCAATGAAGCGTACGCTGAGGCTTGTTGTGTCAATGAGTGAGCGTCATTACTAATACGAATCCCCTCGTTAGCCAGGTCATGTAATTGTTGAGCCATTTCGTCGTAAATAGCCACCACCCGCTGACCAATTATTTCGATCATTTGTTCCAAACGCTGTAATTCACCAGATGCCACAAACTCCGTGGACTCATTTTTATCCATTTTTTCAACAAGGGCGTGTGCATGCTGCATGATCTTATTGAATGCAATGTTCCATCTGCGTACCACCCCTAAATAAAAAACTATCAATCCGATAACAATAACCAATCCAAAGGCCAGCATTATTGCAACCAAAAAAAAGGCATCTTTTCCCTGTTGTTCCAAGTTATTACGGTTTTTTGCAGCAAGCATCTGGTTTATTGCCGCCGATTGGGTCGTTATTTGGGTAGTTAGCTGCCGAATATTTTCAGCTTTTTGGGAATGTTCATCCACAATTCGTAAATTTTGCTTACCAATCGTTTCGCCCTGCTGAATATTCTGTAACGTCTGACTAAGCATATTGCGTTGCATCCAGGGTACACGACGGTACAAGCTTTCAATGTTTTGTCGGGCATTTTCAAGAGTTTCGAGCGCCACTTGCAATTTTCCCTTATCCAACGGTAATTGTCTAATTGTTTGATAGGCCAATTGGGATGAGTAATAGATTTGATTCCAAACATAAAGATTGTTCTGATGTATAGCCCAAACGCTTGCGTCGGTGCCTGCATTTTGCAACGGGCGGCTTATAGTCCAAAACCGACGATTAATGTCTTGCAAGCTATCACATAGTTGTTTAATCACCAGTTGGTTGTGATTAAGTAATTCGTAGCCTGACTCAATCTGCTGGATTTCCTGTAGTAATTGCTCAGCCAAACGGTCTATTTCATTGAGATAAGGTTTTATATCGGCAGTAAGTACAGGGGGTATCTCCGCAAGCAACCGACGCAATGAATCAATATTTTGGCGGGTCCGATGCAATATATCAGCGTCATAAGTAATTGCATATTGTTGGAAATCAATTGCTGCTTTGGAGGCAAAATATAAAAACCGATGATTTTCAGAAGTTGCTATATTAGTCTGGCTCAAGACTTCCTGAGCATTTCTCTGATAGGTAAAAATGTAATAGCTTACTCCTCCTACTCCCAGGAGGATTATAAATCCCACAACGAGGAAAAAAAATTTAAGGGTATGGCTCAAACGTAACCGCATGGTACATGTTAACTTTCATGAAGCCAAGACATTGGTTTAAAGTTAACATGTTTTTTTAGAACGACAAGAAAAAATACGAAGAATTTGATGAATAGCACAAATTTATTGACAAAAACGAATAACTTTTTTGTATTAATAACGATTTAGCCAACGATAGCGGCGAGCGTTCTCTCCAAATTTAACAAAAAACATAAATTCGTGAGTACCGAATGTATGGGACATAACCGGAGAAAAAGTCCAATCAAAGGCATATCCAAAATAATATTGGCGCACGCGTAATCCTGCTAACAGAACCATAGTACCACCGGCAGCTCCGGTACGGTATGAAAGGCCTCCCCAATAATCTTCTTTATAAAATGCACGCGCACCCAGGTCCATCTGAAATGTGCCCTGTTCTGTAAATTTTATCAGCGTTGAGGGTTCCAACAGCACCTGACGGTTAACCTCAATCTTATACGAACCATTGAGACAATAATGCCTTAAAATATGATATCCTACCTTGGAGCCTCCCCCAAATGCAATGTTCGATTGAAATAAATTATCGATAGCAAGACCGGCTTGCAAAAGAGGAGTTGTATAAAGTACTCCAAAATTACCATCAATAACGTAGCGGGGACGGATGTTATTGATCACTTCGTCGCCCTCTTCGTAATTTCTTAATTGACTGCGAATAACATTAAACTGATATGGTTGTATGGCCAAACCAAAGGATAGCTGATTACGACGAATAGGAATATGATAACCATACACCAATTGCATACCTGTACGCACAATGGGACCACTAATATCGTTGAAAATATGTGCTCCCACCCCTACATTTCCGCTTGCCGAACGGCGACTAAACTTTTTTCGCAAGTTAAGTGCCCTGGCAATGAAACTGTTTTTTAACACTCGCGTTTGTGCACTGATAGAATGGGTACGAGGGGTTCCCTCCCAACCCAACCACTGCTCACGCCCCGTAAAATTGACGGTTGTTGAACCATCACTCCCTGCAATTGCTGGATTGTACAAAAAAAGATTAAACATGTATTGGCTATAAGCTGATTCCTGTTGTGCCTTAAGAGCTATATTGCCTATAACCAAACACCCCACAATACCTATTATATACAGTTTCACCTTGCGCACAACTCCGCATTTTTTATTTCACGGGTAAAAATATAACAAAAATATTTTTGTTGTATCATTACCCTTTAAATTTTCCACGAACAGCATTTTTTTGTTGACGAACGACAATTTTTTTTACACCAACAGCTTATCGAATGATCGTAACGTTCCCCTTTATTTCTTTATTACTCATACCCTTGATCAGGTAGTAATAGGTTCCCATGGGTACTTCCTTACCCTCCAACTTTCCATCCCATGGTTTATATTGACGGCTGTGCGAACGATATACCCATCGATTCCAGCGATCGTATACTTCGACTGTTGCATTCGGGAAGTAATCAAATGCCGGGATACGCCATACATCATTCTTGCCATCACCATTGGGTGTAAAGACATTCGGTATTCCATTGTTATCCGCAACCAAACAACGCCGCAATAGTACAGAATCTTCTGCAGTACAGCCATATACATTTTCAACATGGACGGCATATACCTTTAGCGAATCTGCACTTAACGGATCAATAGCCGATACCGTAATTGTATTGGTAATATCACCCGTATTCCACGTGTAGAAGGTACCATCCATACCCGCATCTAAGGTTATGCTAACATTGCCACATAACATGGTATCTACAACGGGTAATCCACTTGCCAGATCTACAATATTTACATTTGGACGCGGACGCACAATAAGTATAGCTGAATCAGATGTTTTACAATTGATTTCATTAATAGCGGTAACTCTAATGGTATCTGTGGTGCGTGCTATGCCCCGGAAAATACGGCCGGTAGCAGTATCATTCCACAAATAGGAAGCAAAATCACTACCGGCATCGAAGGTAAACGAATCGTTCTTGCATACCTCTTTATCCGGACCTATGTCGAACAGCACACCCTGAACCGTTACATAATTCCATACGGTATCGCCCGTACAACCAAACTCCGTTACTTCGCTTATACCAATACTATAACGTCCCGGACGATTTGACCATAAAATATCTACTGAATCGCCATTGCCATATACTTTGTATTCCTTAACCCCTATAGGATCAAAAATCCAGGTGAAATGGGATTGTGTACCCATCATCAGGGGATCGGGGTTGGCGGCATAGCGTACCCAACTCTGCGTACAGGCAGCCGGAAGCTGTGCCTGTGCCAAGGGCAGGGTTGCTCCTACCACTAAAATACTGAATAATACGGCAATTAGATACTTCAAGGTAAAAAGTATTGTTTCAACCTAAGACTTCATTTTTGCACATTTCCCGGGTAAGATACTTTTTCTTGAAAGAGGTGTTTAACAGCGCGTATTGATTTATCAATTGCCATTAAACACCTCTTTTCCTATTTATCTCAGCAAGTTAGGTATCTACCACGAGAACAACTACACTTGCTCATTACCAGCCAA
>JAKPGM010000055.1 GCA_029550865.1 Bacteroidota bacterium
AAGAGCTATACGCTTAATGAACGACATTATGGTGCTTTACAGGGGCTCAATAAGGCCGAAATGGCGGCCAAACACGGCGAAGAGCAGGTAAAAATATGGCGTCGAAGCTACGACGTACCCCCTCCTGCGCTGGATGAAAACGATCCGCGTCATCCTCGTTTTGATGTACGTTACAAGGATGTCGATCCCAAATTATTGCCGGCTACAGAGTCGCTCAAAGATACGGTGGCACGGGTGGTACCTTTCTGGGAAAGTACCATTGCGCCTGAAATTAAAAAAGGCAAAAAAATTATTATTGCCGCACACGGAAACAGCTTACGTGCATTGGTGAAGTATCTCGATAACATTTCCGATAAGGATATACTCGAGTTGAACATTCCTACCGGTATCCCGCTGGTATACGAGCTCGATGCTAACTTACAACCGATTCAGCACTACTATCTGGGTGACCAGGAGGCTATCCGTAAAGCTATGGAATCGGTAGCAAATCAGGGAAAAGCTAAATAATTTTTGCTTGTAATATTAGTCATAGCCATCCTTTGCCGGGGTGGCTATTTTTTTGTGTAAAAATTACACTATCCCCTAAAATTTTGTGTTGTCAATACCTAAAGTTTAGGGGCTTTTTTTTAACTTTAATAAATTGTTATGGATGGATATGGAAAAAAAAATAGCAACCCTGTTTGCAGGTCTCGATGAGTTTGTCAGTGGAAAAGAAAAGGATATAGAACAGCTTAAAGCATTGGCAAAAGAGGTGGTAGAGACCTACCAACAAATTCCTTTTCTCGAACGATACCATACCATCCAGTCGTTACTCCTTAATATAGCAGGGCTATCGGGTGATGCATTTTTTCAGTTTTTGGTTGAAGAGATTCGCCAGATTCTCAATGCAAACTATGTAGTTATTGCGCAGATAAATCCATCAATTCCAAGTCAGGCACAGACCGTTGTAGTGAATTATAAGGGCACCCAACTTCCTAATTTTGAGTATTCGCTCGAGTTTTGTCCCTGCCGGCAAGTTGTCGCAGAAAAAAGGGATATTTTCGAGCAAAATATCGTAGAGGCCTATCCCGAATGGGCAAAGCATATTCCGCCTGGAGCAGCTCATTATTATGGTTTACCATTGTTTGGGGCAGGCAATGAAGTAATAGGCCTATTCATAGCCATGTTCGATCATATTCCCCACCAGCTCGATTGGGCACATTTGGTGTTGGAACTGGTTAGTGGTAGGGTAGCCCTTGAACTTATACATCGTCGTAGCGAGCAGGCATTGAAAGATAGTGAACGAAAAATGCATGTGCTCATCGAAACGATAACCGACTATTTGATTATCAATAAGGTAAGCAATGGCCAAATAGTTGAAAGCTGGCATAGCCCTACGTGCATTAATGTTACAGGTTATTCATCGACCGAGTATATCGAAAATCCACTGTTATGGCTCAACATGATTTTTGAGCACGACAAATTGTATGTCGTGGATAAAATCGACAGTATACTCAAAACAGGGGAGGCTAAACCTTTTGAACACAGAATTGTCCATAAAAATGGTTCGATTCGATGGATTAGAAATACCCCCATCGTTTTTAAAAATATTCGTGGCGAAATAGAAACTATTCACAATGTAATCCAGGATATTACTGAAGTTAAACAGATAGAGCTGAAGTTAATCGAACATGAGCAACAGTATCGTTTGCTGTTTAATCAGATGAGCAATGGTTTCATCCTCTGTCAGCCTATCTTCAGGGGTGTTCACGAACTGGTCGATTTTGCCATTATAGATATCAACCCGGCTTTTGAAAAAATTGTGGGATCGTCGCGTGAAAAAATTATCCAAAAAAAGGCAAGTGATTTTTCGAATGCTGTTCCGGAAGCATGGATGGAAAAGTTTGCCTGGGTAGTACAGACAGGTCAACCCGTTAGTTTTGAAGATTACTATGCACCGCTGGATAAATACTTTGAGCTTACTGTGTATGCCCCGCAGGAGAACGTTTTTGGGATAATACTTTCCGATATAACCGAAAAAACTAAGGCCAGTCAGAAGCTTGAGGAAAGTGAACGACGCTACAAGGCGCTAGTTGAATTTTCACCGGATTACATATTCTGGATTCAGCACAAGAGAATTGTTTTTGCCAATCAGAAAGGGTATGCATTGTTAGGTTTCGAACAGCCGGATGAATTAAGTCAGCATACGCTCGACGAGTTTTTTCCCGATAAAATAGTGAAAACGCTACAGGTTTATTCGGGAAATGATATTGTAATTAATCAAAAGCGTACGCAACTGAAAACACGTAAGGGCAAGGTTTTACCGGTGGAGATAACCGTAGTACCCATGCTATCGCAGGAAGGTTCGCTTCAGATGTTGGTACGCGACATATCAGAGACAGAAAAGATCACCAGTGCCTTAGCAGAAAGTCAACGGCGTTTTTTACTGGCCATGGAGGCGGTAAACGATGGGGTGTTTGAATGGGATGTAATCAACGATAAGGTATACTTCAACGACCGCAATTATACCATGCTTGGCTACAAGCCGGGAGAGTTTGAACCCAGTCACCTGGTTTGGGATAGCATGATTCATCCCGATGACCGTCCGAATAATTATGCACAACTTCGTAAGCATCTTAAAGGCGAAATCGATCATTATGAAATCGAATATCGTATTCGCAATAAAAAGGGTAACTATCAATGGATTCAGGAGCGAGGAAAAGTCATTGATCGTGATGCCTATGGTTATCCATTAAAAATTGTTGGCATTCACTCTGATATAGACTCTCGCAAGCAGATGGAGGAAAACCTCAAGGCTGCGCTCGAAAAAGCTGAAGAAGGCAATCGGCTTAAGTCGGCTTTCCTGGCGAATATGAGCCACGAGATTCGTACGCCATTGAACGGCATTTTAGGCTTTTCGGCACTGCTCGAACGAGACGACCTAACCCATGATAAACGAAAACAATACATTGAAATTATCAAAAGTAGTTCCAGGCAACTGCTTAATATCATAAACGATATACTCGATATATCGAAAATAGCTGCAGGCCAGCTTATATTGGTCAACGAGCCTTTTGACCTGCATGTATTGCTAAAGACTATCTACCACAATTACGCAGAGGAGATAATTTATAAGGGCTTAAGCGATAAATTAACCTTGCATCTTGAAATTCCAGATAATTCAACCCCCATGATTATTGCCGACAAAAATAGGCTTCAACAGGTGCTGGAACATTTGCTCAACAACGCGTTGAAATTTACTCCGGAGGGCAAAGTTGAGTTTGGTTATGTTGAAAAAACAGAAGTTCTTGAATTTTATGTAAGCGACACGGGAATAGGCATTGAGCCCGATAAACATCAGTTGATTTTTGAAGCTTTCAGGCAGATTGATATGACCGATGCGCGTAGATACGGAGGATTGGGTATTGGACTTTCGATCTGTCACGGCTTAGTTACCCTGATGGGAGGTACCATCTGGCTCGAGTCGGAACCCGCCAGGGGAACTACATTTTATTTTACCATACCCCTTCAAATATATCAGCAATCGCTAGTTGGTGCGAGGCAAAAAAAATCATTAGCCAAGTTTAAAAATTCTCCTGTTGTGCTGGTGGTTGAAGATGTGCTAGAAAACTATCTTTTGCTCGAAGAAATATTGGTACCTCTTGGTATTCAACCATTACATGCTATTGATGGCAAAACTGCCTTA
>JAKPGM010000061.1 GCA_029550865.1 Bacteroidota bacterium
TATAATCAGAGGTTTGCAAAATGCATTGAACGGGGTGAGTGTAAAGGTTCATAAGATCATGTCTATTTTCTTAATGGTTTTTATTATGAAATATCAATACATAGATAGAATTTTTAACTAAATTATGGGATAATGTCAGCCCCCGTCCCCTCTCCTTTTCAAGGAGAGGGGTGGCCGACAGGCCGGGGTGAGGATGTAAATGAGGGGTGGCCGCTAAGGCAGGGTGAGTTTTACAAAGATGGTAAGTACGGAAATATTTATAATCATCGTAAATGATAAATTGGCAGTTGGAAGTCGCAGGTATAAGCCTTGTACCCAAAAATTATATAATACCCGTCTGAAATATGCTATACAGAGGCGTTTTACATGTTATGCAAAATAGATAAATTCCAACCAATAACGGCATTTAAATTGGAACTGGTATCACTGTTTCTATTCTTTCCCATTCCCAAAAGGCACGCGATGGGTAATAGACTTTCCGAGGGTAAGCGTATCGGTATATTCAATTTCATCGCCAATAGGAATACCCCGAGCAATGGTGGTGAAGATGATCCCAAATTTTTCGAATTTTCGATAAATGTAAAAAGCCGTAGTATCACCCTCGGGGGTAGGACTAAGGGCTAAGATTAGCTCGCGTATCCCCCCCTGTACAAGTCGATGTTCGAGCAAATCGAGACTTAAATCGGAGGGGCCTATCCCATCGATTGGGGAAATCACCCCACCCAGCACATGATATAATCCCCTGTATTGTCCGGTAGCTTCAATGGATATAACTTCCTTAATTGATTCTACGACACATATCACTGTATTATCGCGGGAAGAATCGGAACACACATAACACACTTCGGTATCGGAAATGCTATTACAACGTTGACAATATTTTACTTCCTTTCGCAAACGTTCAATGGATTGGCTAAATGCTTCTACTTCAGCAACGGGACGTCGCAACAAATGAAAAACCAAACGAAAAGCTGTTTTTTGGCCAATACCTGGCAATTTTGCAAACTGTTCGACAGCATCCTCAAGCAGTCGAGAGGGATAGGAAAAAGTACTCATGCTAATATATTTTGGCCTCGAAATTAGTAAATCTTGGATATTGTTTTGAGTTTTTTATTTTTGCACAGAAAGCAATCGAAAATCATGTCACCATCCAGCATACTCGTCATCATATTTTTATATCTAGCTCTTTTATACATAGTTGCCCACATTACGGGTAAGAATGCCGACAACGCCACTTTTTTCATTGGACGACGTAAGTCACCATGGTACCTGGTAGCTTTTGGTATGATTGGGGCATCCATTTCTGGTATTACCTTCATATCGGTTCCCGGGTGGGTAGGTAGTAGCCAGTTTTCGTACATGCAAATGGTAATGGGTTATCTGGCTGGCTACGCAGTAATTGTGTATGTACTTATGCCCCTGTATTATCGTCTCAATCTCACCTCTATATACACCTATTTAGAGCATCGATTTGGGCCGAAAGCCTATTTATCAGGGGCTACTTTTTTTCTCATTTCACGAACAGTTGGTTCTGCTTTTCGATTGTTTATCTCTGCCAATGTACTATACTATATTATTTTTCAACATCTTGGTATTTCCTATTTTGCCACAGTGGTAGGCATAGTAGCGCTCATCTACCTGTATACCTTTAAGGGCGGAATACGCACAGTGGTATATACCGATGCAATACAAACATTACTATTGCTACTATCGCTTGTAAGCTGTGTGGTTGTATTAAGCCAAAAACTACATTTTAATGTTCCCGATTTGATTACTACTATCAAAAATAGCGAGTATTCCCGGATATTTTTTTTCGACGATTGGCATGATAAACGCTTTTTCCTTAAACAATTTTTGAGCGGAGCTTTTATTGCCATTGTCATGACAGGACTCGACCAGGATTTGATGCAGAAAAACCTGAGTTGTAAAAACATTAAGGAAGCTCAGAAAAACATGATCTGGTACAGCATAGCCCTGGTACCGGTCAATTTTCTTTTTCTATCGTTGGGGGCTTTGCTATATATCTTTAGTGCTAAAACCAACTTCCCTGTGCCAGCTTCAGCCGATGATCTGTTTCCCGCCATTGCTATGCAACCCTTTATGCCGTCGTACTTCATTATCATATTCATTCTGGGTTTAGTATCTGTTACCTATTCAAGTGCCGACTCCGCCCTTACTGCGCTTACCACCTCATTTACCCTCGATATCCTTAAAGCACAACGTAAAGGCGATGCGGTACTGGCAAGAACCCGAAAAATAGTGCACATAGGCATGGCAGTGGTACTCATTCTCCTTATTTTACTTTTTAAAATTATTAACAATCAGAGTGTTATCAGTGCCCTGTTTACTGCTGCCGGATACACCTATGGCCCCTTGTTGGGACTATTTGCTTTTGGCTTGCTTACACGTTATCAGGTAAACGACAAATGGGTACCATGGGTGTCTGGAACAGCACCAGTATTGTGCCTGGCTTTAAATTATCTTTTCCCCAACTTTTTCGGTTTTGAAATGCTCATCATCAATGGAGGAATCACCTTTTTGGGCTTATGGTTGATACGTAGGACAAAATAAAATAAAAAGAAACATTAGCTTTGTAAAAAAAGATATGGATCGGTCCTTACACAAACAACAACGAATCAAGTATTTAATAAGTGACTTTTGTAGTGCCAGTATAGCATGGGCTATTTTTTTTGTCTTGCGTAAGATTATCATTGAAAATGTCCCTTATGATCAACTTCCGAAACAGGTACTACAAAATTTAAATTTTTATATTGGCGTTGTGGTTGTTGGGGGCTTCTGGCTATTCCTTTACTCACTTAGCGGCTACTATCATTACATTTTTAAGAAAACACCCGAAAGAGATGTATTCAAAACCTTAAAGGCGACCTTACTGGGCGTTACCCTATTGTTTTTTACCCTATTGCTCGATGATGAAGTACGCAGTTATAAAAACTACTATGCCACCTATGCCGTACTATTTTTCTTACATTTTACCATAACGCTCATTCCGCGTCTTATATTAACCCACAAAAAGCAAACACTAGTTAAAAAAAGGAGGTTACTGTTCGATACCATAATCATAGGCTGCGGGGAAAAAGCTGAAAAAATCTACAGTGAATTAGCAGGAAAATCCGAATACGGGCATCGCTTTGTTGGTTATGTAAAAAACCAGCTTTGTAAAAACGAAATACTGAGCCAACATCTTCCCTGTTTAGGGCAGGTAGATAACTTACCCGATATCATGAGCACATACAATGTCGACGAAATGATTATTGCAATTGAGCCGGAGGAGCAAAAAGATATACTCAACATAGTGAGTTGGTTGGGCTATTCGGAGGTAAGTATAAAAGCAATAGCCGGGCTTCACCAGGTACTTAAGGGGCATGCCAAGATTACCAACATCATGGGCACGCCTTTGCTCGAAGTAGAATACGAGTTGATGCCTTACTGGCAGCAAACCATTAAAAAATTGCTCGATTTTGTAGTTTCTCTCACGGCACTCATTGTTCTATCGCCCGTTATGCTAATTTGTGCCATTGGCATCAAACTCACCTCAAAGGGGCCTGTTTTCTTCCGTCAGGAGCGCATTGGATTGAATGGTAAGCCATTTATCCTTTACAAATTTCGTAGCATGTACGTTGATGCCGAGCAGTATGGTCCGAACTTAGCAAGTCCAAACGATAACCGCTGTACCCCCTTTGGTCGTTTTTTAAGACGTACCAAACTTGATGAGATTCCCAATTTTATCAATGTACTTAAAGGCGATATGTCGTTGGTAGGACCACGCCCCGAACGGCAGTATTATATCGATCAAATCATCAAAATAGTGCCCCAGTACAAACAACTGCAAAAAATCAAACCTGGAATTACCTCGCTGGGTCAGGTTAGGTTTGGCTATGCCAGCGATATAGATCAAATGGTACAACGGCTACGCTTCGACCTGTTGTACTTACAAAATATGTCGTTATATACCGATTTCCTCATCATTTATTACACGATTAAAATACTTTTCAAAGGCCGACATTTTTAAACTATTACAAGCAACCAAATACAAATATTTACATTCACATATTGCCAGGGTTAGAATGGAAATAAGAAGCTGCTTTGCACATCGACAAGCTCAACTTATCGTCCGAATAATTGACAACTACGGCGTAATGAACAAAATTAAAGCTATTATTTAGACGAATAGTTGTAATGACTGGATTTTGTCAGATTTTACTTAATTGACTATTCTATAACCAGGATGCCTTTAAAAAAACCCACTGATACATTTCTCCTTGCTTTTGCGGCTTAAATCTATCGAAAATTCGATAACCATTACCCTTGTTTTCCCTCTTCTTTTGGCTCAATATCCTGCTGCTGTGCATAAGCCGAAGGCAACATGCCAAATTCTTCTTTGAAATACTTTGTAAAATATTTAGGATTATTAAATCCCACCTTATAGGCTATTTCGGCAATGGTAAGCTGACTTCCCCGCAACAGCTGAGCAGCACGTTTCAGGCGAATAATTCGGATAAACTCTATGGGTGTTTTACCCGTAAGCGACAATAACTTTTTGTAAAGGTTCACCCGACTCATATTCAACTCATGGCTGAGTTCCTCGACCGAAAAATTGCTATTGTCGATATTCTTTTCAACAATTTCGACAGCCTTTTGGATAAACTTTTTGTCGAGTGATACAACTTCCACGGCACTGGGTTCGACTTCTATCTGCTTTTGAAAAGATTTTCGAAGAGCCTCCCGCTGCCTGATGAGATTACGAATGCGCGATTCGAGAATTTCGAAGGTAAAGGGCTTGGTAATATACTCATCGGCACCGGCTTCAAAACCTATTATTTTCTGGTCGGCTGCGGTTTGTGCAGTTAGCAGTATAACCGGAATATGCGAAGTACGACGATCGGTTTTTATTTTTCGACAAATTTCAATGCCATCCATCTCGGGTAAAACAATATCCGTGATAACGATATCAGGAAAAACAGAAAATACTTTTTGATAACCTTCCTTACCATTGCTGGCCTCCAGTACATGATATCGATGGCGCAAATTATCTTTCAGATAAAAACGCAGATCATGGTTATCCTCAATAATCAGTACCGTCAAAGGTTTTTGCTGTCGGGGCTGATTATCGTCGAGCACTTCGAGGCCAGAAGAAGTAATATTTTCCTCAATGACAGCGGTATCAACGATTGCTTCCGTTATTACCGGTAAGCTAACGATAAAGCAGCTTCCCTTATCGGGCTCGCTCTCCACGCTTATGGAACCCTGATGAAGTTTGACAAATTCTTTTACCAGGGCAAGTCCCACCCCACTTCCCTGATTAACAACATTACCTGGGTGTTCATGCTGAAAAAACTGCTCAAAAATTTTTTCGTGCTTATCTTTGGGAATCCCAATCCCTGTATCCCTAACACTAATTTCCACCACCCCTGTACCGTCATTCAGTGCATCTCTTTGATACTTAAGATCAACCTGAATCTGTCCACCCTGAGGGGTAAATTTAAAGGCATTGGATAACAGGTTATACATTATTTTATCTACCTTGTCGATATCGAAATACATAAACAGGGTAGCAACATTGGAATGAAAGCTGTATTGTATATGTTGACTTTCGGCAATGTCGGAAAAAGAGTGGGTAATATCCTTTACAAAAGCCACCATATCGGCATATTGTGGATGTAGCTTAAACTCCTCCACCTCCATACGACGGATATCGAGAAGTTGGTTAACCAGGCGAAGCAGTCGCTGTGCATTTCGATACACCAGACTCAGTTGAGATTTTAATTCACCCTCTTTGAGATTTTTTAAAATTTTATCGAGCGGTGAGAGAATGAGCGTCAGCGGTGTACGGAACTCATGGCTGATGTTGGTAAAGAATTTTATCTTCATCATATCCAGCTCGTGCAATCGTTGACTTTCCTTTTTAGCGTTTTCGATATTGAAACGCATGCGAGCACGATCGAGTAATATTTTCCGGGCTAATAGTAGTAATCCCACCAGAAAAAGGCAATACAGCAATATCGCCCAACGGGTACGATAAAATGGGGGCAGTACCTCAATTTCAATAGTAGCACCCGTGTTATTCCATATTCCATCATCGTTTGAGGCAATAACCCTGAAAACATATTTTCCTGGGTCAAGGTTGGTATAGGTAACCTTGTATTGCCCTGGATCGGGTCGGAGCCATTGGTCATTGAACCCTTCAAGTCTATACCGATATTGATTTTTTTCAGGATGTAAGTAATTCAGGGCTGCAAACTCGATAGAAAAAACATTTTCGCGATACTTTAGTACAATCTTTTGAGTTTCGGTAATCGAAGCGGAAAGAATGACACGACGGTTAAAGGGTTTATTCACCTCAACAGGCTGGTTAAAGATTTGAAAATTGGTAAATACAACAGGGGGCACATGTGTATTGGTTCGGATTTTTGCCGGATCAAAAAGATTAAAGCCATTGGTTCCACCAAATAAAATCTCGCCACTCGACAATTTTAAACAGGCCTTCTCGTTAAACTCCTTACCCTGCAATCCATCGGACTTATCATAATTTTGAAAGCTAAACTGAAACTGATTGTTTGCATCAAATTTCACCGACACTCGCGTTAAACCCGATGGGGTACCGACCCATACATTACCAAAATTATCCTCAACAAGTGTTTGAATAATATTATCGGCTAAACCATCCTTTGCGTATAAACGACGAAAAAGTTGCTTTTGAACATCCAGTACGTTAAGCCCTTCCCGCGTGCCCGCCCATATCAGACCACGTTTGTCGACCAGCACGCTAATAACGTTGTTGTTGCTTAAGCTATTGGGCTGATTTGCATCGTAATAATAGTGTTCAAACCGCCGGTTTATTATATCCAGTTTGTTAAGGCCAACCGCAGTAGCAATCCAAAGCTGCTTATTTTTATCTTCAACCATGCTGAGCACATAATCCGAACTAATGGAATTACGCATTCCAGCGCGAAAATGGTCGAATTGTCCCCGCTGGGGGTCGAACCTTTCAAGTCCTCCTCCCAGGGTTGCCACCCAAAAATTGTTTTCTGAATCGATGTATATATCCCAAACCTTATTGTCGGAAATGCTATGCGGATCATCTGGTTGATGCTGATAGTGTACAAAACGCTTTCCATCGAATTTCGTCAACCCACCAAAATAGCTGCCAATCCAAAGTATATTGTTTTTATCGACGTACAATTTTACGATAACATTGCTCGAGAGGCTATTGGGATTCGACGGATTGTGTACGTAATGGCGAAACTGTTCCGATTTTCGATCGAAATAGTACAGTCCTCCCCCATTTGTTCCAATCCAGATATTACCAGTTCTGTCCTCGGCAAAACAATTGATATCATCGTAGCCGATACTTGCAGGATTGGAAGGTTCGTGTTTATAATGGCGAAATTTTATCAGGTCGGGATGATAATAGTTTAATCCTTTTTTAAAGGTTCCTACCCATATAATCCCCTGGTTATCCTTATACAGGGACGTAACCACGTTTTCTGAGAGGGAATTCTCGCGATCGGGATGATTTAAAATGTACTGAAAAGTATTGTTTCTCTTGTTAAGTACATTTATCCCTCCATGATCTGTTCCAATCCATAAAAATCCTGGTGAATGCTCAATGACCCCTCGAATCAGACTGTTATTTAGGTTTTTATTAGTATTACCCTGTCTGTAACTATAAAATATCCCGGTAGAAGGGTTGTATCGAAACAATTCCATAGGAACATCTGCATAAATCCAGAGTTCGCCATCTGAATCGGCGTATAGATAGAAAAAATAATTGTCCCTCTGCTGTGCCCTGGGCAGAGTAATTCGTTGTTGAACTTTCAGGGTAGCCGGATTGAGTTGCTCAAGTATCCCGCGACGATTAATGCACCAGTACCTACCTTGACGGTCTTGAGTCAGAGCAGTAATGGCATTCGTTGAAAGAGAGGCTGTATCGTACTTTTCGTGATGAATATGTGACCACTTTTTTCCCAGAGGTTTATAATATACAATTCCGGAAGAATCGGTAACAAACCATAGATTTTTTTCAAAATCACAGAACACGGTAGCAATTTGGGTCAACTGCAAAGGGGAGTTTTGAAGTTCGGAGGGCAGGCGGTGATGAAATGTTTCTGTACGAGGGTCGAAAATATTAAATCCGTTGCGGGTTCCAATCCAGAAATTACCATCCGCGCCCTGTACAATGCTGGTCACAAAGTTGTCCGAAATCGAAGAAGAGTCGTTAGCGCTATGTTTGTAAATTTTAAAGGTATTTCCATCGTACCGATTAAGACCGGCCATTGTTCCGATCCATATAAAACCACGGCTATCCTTGTAGATACAATTGATATGATTCTGCGAAAGGCCATTGTTGATATCCAGACGGGAAAATCTGAAATCGGTAGATTGTCCCGCTACAGTTAACCAAATTCCCAAAAGAAATATTCCAAGCAGGGTGCGCATACCAAAGTGAAATATATATTTTTCAAATATGATAAATTTAATCATTTTTACATCGGAAAAAATGATAAAACTATAGCACACCAACCATGAATATTGATTTGGAAACCTATATTGAAGAACATTGCAGCGAAGAGCTTCCAATACTCAGGAAAATATATAGGGAAACCCACATCAAATATCTTAACCCGCGTATGGTATGCGGCCATATACAGGGTATGTTTTTATCCTTATTATCAAAAATGATTCAACCCGAGGTTATTCTGGAGATTGGCACCTTTACTGGATATTCGGCCATATGTTTGGCTCAAGGACTTAAGCCAGAGGGAACGCTTTACACAATCGAAGTGAATGAAGAAATTGTTGAGGTGGCACAGCAATACATTGCCGAATCGGAATACTCGAAATTGATACAGGTGATCCATGGGAACGCTATAGAAGTAGTTCCCCAATTAAGCACCTCCTTTGATCTGATATACATTGATGGGGAAAAGGCAGAATATCCTGAGTATTTAGAAGTATGCCTTCCGCATTTAAAAGTTGGAGGTTACTTAATAGCTGACAATGTACTCTGGGACGGAAAAATACTTAATACAGAAGCGCAAGATAAAGCAACGCAGGCATTACGTAAGTTCAATGACGCCATAAAAAACAATCCATCCCTCGAGAAAGTATTACTTCCCTTGAGGGATGGATTATTTCTTTGCAGAAAAATCCTTTGAGGTTATTTAGCCAGCTTTTTAAAATCACTGGCCAGAAAGCCATCGGGTTTACTTTTGGAAATATTGTGGTAGTTGAAGTAATAAAATTTTGAGTCGGCAGCTCCAATAATAATCTTATAGCAACGCGCCACCAACCGCGTACCTTCAGGTCCTACCTTATGCAGGAAAACCACATCGGGGTTTCTTTCGTCTATTGCCTTTGCAACCTCTTCGCGGGTTACAATTTTAAACCGATAGGGATAAATCTTTTTAATCTTTGCCTCCGTATTACAGTCGGGCGCAAGCTCATCCTTTACTACATAAAGGATTTTGTCCTTAATATTTTTAATGCTATCGTTATAAATCGAAAACATATTAGTACGAATCAATTTTGGGTTTTTGTGGATAAGTTCCACATGTTGCTGCATGAAACGCAAAATAGTCTGCAGTTTATAGTTATAATGGTCTTCATCCACCTCAGCATAAGCTACAGGCACCGGGCACAGGTCGGGCATATTGGATACAATAGGCTCGTTACCACCCAGCACAAGGCTCAGAAAGATATATTTAGCCAAACTTTTATCATTATCGAAGCGGACCTGATTGAGCAAAATAAATGAATACTGGGGGTCCATACGTTTTTCTTCAAATTCACTGTATTTAATGAAATCGTATGGGGTGAGCTTCCATTCCTTGGCCATGAAATCTTTGATGACGTAGTTATATTCAGCCATAGGATTATCCTCGAGTACTACAAGGGTTTTTGTTGAGTAAAATCGATCAACTTCTTCGGCTGTAGGCACGTAGTCGGGTTTTAAACCAGCGAACAATAACCACGTGATAGCTAAAGCGGGGAAAAGTATTTTTTTACACATAATGAGAAATCTAAATTTTAAATTTTACTTTATAACTTACTAATCTCCATGATACCTATTATCCGTACCATGCCATACCCATCTTCTGGTCAAATATAATGAAATTTATCGAAAATAAATTTAAAATACCATTACATAAATTTGGATATTTTTAATACTTTCGTAGTAAAAAGCAAGGAACTTATGTCGTTTACGGCAAAATTGTTTGAAATTCTATCGTTTGGGGCAGGGAATACCACGGAAAGAAACCTAAAGTTTAGCTTTACCATTACCAACATTTTTACTGTGCTTGCGGGTTTCTTTCTTTTACTTTTCGATATCTTATCTATTCTTGCTCATAACTACTTTCATGCGCTTGTAGTATTTATTACGCTTGTTCTGCTTTTGAGCAACTTTATTCTCCTTCACCGAACACGCAATTATAGATTATCCAACCGGTTCTTAATGACGTTGACTACCGTCGTATATACCTATTTTATTGTTTCTGGTGGGGTTGACAAAAATTACGGTTACCTGTGGGTATTTTCTTATCCTGTCATCAGCATGTTTTTATTCGGTACCCGAAAAGGTACCATCCTTTCCCTTATTTTTATGTTGATCATGGCAATAGCCATTTTTGTTCCTCTCCCATTTGCGCGAATAGAATATGCTTTTCCTATCACTGTTCGTATTTTTTCAATATATTTTTTTATTCTCATCCTTACTTTTGCCTATTTATACTTAAGTGAACAACTTTTTCAGGATGTTAAACAAAATGCACAGGAGGCTCAAACAGAGGTGAAAAGTAAAGACGAGTTTTTGTCGAAACTATCCCATCAGATACGCACGCCACTGAATAACATCATGGCTCTTTCGGAATATTTAGCGGCTACCCGGCTTGATGAAAATCAGAAAGATCTGGTAGAATCGCTTCTGGCTTCCACACACAATCTGGTAAATGTGGTAAACAGCATTGTAAAAGTATCGATACCCGGAATTGAAGAAAAAACCACACAAACCACCTTTGAACTGATTTCTACCCTACGTAGTGTAATACGGCTCTTTGAGCAACAGCACGCCAGTGATTTGCAGATAACCCTTACGGTAGATCGTCAATTACAGCAGCTAAATGTAGTAGGCGATCCCATTCGTTTGAAGCAAATCTTTTTAAACCTTATCGACAACATACTGAAATTCAAGCGTTCTACCGGAAACAAAATCGAGCTCAGGTTAGAAGTTATAAAAGAAAATATCAATCAAATCGAACTCTCTTTTGAAATTCATTTCAATTTTGAGCTTCCTGCAATCAATCTTACCGAAGAAAGATGGTTGCTCAGTGATAATATGCTAACCACGCTAAACATTATCAATAGCAATTTTGACATCCTCATTGCCAAGCGATTGATTGAATTGGCAGGAAGTCGAATCTTTGCGTTCAAGTCGGACAATATGACCACGCTGGAGTTTAGTTTGAAATTCAAAAAATCGGAAACAGCGATACGACCAGCACCGACGGCTAAAAGTACTCAGCTAATTTCATCACCAGTATCACAGCCGAAAGTAGAACTAAAAGATGCCAATGTATTATTGGTAGAAGACAACCTTATTAATCAGAAAATTGTACTATTGAGCTTAAAACCTATTGTTGGTAACATCGATGTTGCCAATAATGGGAAGGAGGCACTGGATTTGTTTGTGAACAAGAAATATGATATCATCCTCATGGACATCCAGATGCCTATCATGGATGGCCTTACTGCAACTCGCAAGATTAGAGAACTTGAGGCATCGACCAACACGCATGTACCCATCATTGCCATCACCGCCAATGCACTGGCTGGTGACAAGGAAATATGTTTGGCCGCAGGAATGAATGAATACATCAGCAAACCCTTCCAGATAGAAACGCTCATTCAAAAAATCAAGGAGTTACTGGAAGAATCATCCAATTAATCTTATGCCCTAAATCCTATGACGAGGATATCGTCGACCTGTTCCTGATTGCCTTTCCAGAGTTCAAATGTTTCGTTAAGGATTTGTTTTTGCTGCTCCAGTGGCATGCGGTAAATATTCAATAGCATATGCCTGAAACGGCGGTACTTAAATTTCTTACCTTCGGGTCCACCAAACTGGTCGGCATAACCATCGGAAAACAGGTAAATCATGTCATTGGGCTGCAACTGAATAGTATGAGTGGTAAATTTGGTCTCCTCATCCCGACGTTCTATTCCTACAGAAAAACGATTGCCCTTCACCTCAAAAATTTGGTTATTGCGTACATAGTACAAAACATGCTCTGCCCCAGCAAATAACAAGACATTTTCTTTCCGGTTCCATACACAGAAAGATACATCCATGCCATCTTTCAGGCTCAAATCCTCCATCCCTGCAAATATTCGAGAAAATTCCTCATTGAGACTATCCAGAATGATTGCCGGATCTTCAATATCAGTATTCATAATATTGCGAAACAACTCGATACCTAATATCGACATAAATGCACCAGGTACCCCATGACCCGTACAATCGACCGCAGCAAGAAAAACTTTATCACCCTTTTCGTGTATCCAGTAAAAATCTCCACTGACAATATCCTTGGGACGATGGAAAACGAAAGAATTAGGAAGGATACGTCGGAAGTGACGTTCGGAGGGAAACATAGCCATTTGAATGCGACGGGCATAATTGATGCTATCGGTAATATTCTTGTTTTTGATAGCTAATTCTTCTTTTTGACGATTTATCTCAATAGAAGCAGCATTACGTTCTTGAAGCTCTTTATTTTCCTTAATAAGGCGAGTAGTTCGCCAACGAATGAAAGCAAAAATTCCTGCTAAAGTTAGCAAGACATAAATGAAAATAGCCCAGGTGGTTTTGTAAAGGGGGGTTTCAACGGTGAGTCGAACCACAAAAGGTTCTTTCGACCAGACCTGGTCACTATTGGACCCCTTCACCTGAAATACATAATTCCCAGGCCGAAGGTTGGAAAATTGAACATAATTTTTTGTACCCAGACTGATCCAGAGACCCTCTGCTGTAGAACTCGACAATTTATACATGTACTTATTGTTAGCTGGGTAGGTAAAATCAAGCGCCGAAAAATAGAAGGTGAACAGCTTGGTTTTAGCAGGAATTATAATTTCCATATTCGGAGATATGGAATACATTCGTTTTGTTCCAATAGTAACCAGCTCAAATGAGGTAATTACTGTTGAAGGCTCATGGGGAAATGGTTTAATCGAATCGGGATAAAAATAATTGAGTCCCTGGACCCCTCCAAAAAATATTTGATGGTTCCGGGAACGAGCACCAGCGCCCAAATTAAATTCATAACCCTGTAACCCGTCGGCCAAATCGAAAGTTGTAAAAATCTCGGCGGCCGGTTCAAACTTAATAATTCCCTTATTTGTAGTTAACCATATATCTCCATTCGCATCATCCTGCATGGCATAGATGGTATTATTGGGTAAACCTTCTAACTCTGTCAATACCCAAAAATCGTCAGAAGCAAGATTGTAGCGACATAAGCCAGCATTAGTCCCTACCCACAAATGCTTATCCTGAGAAAAAAGCAAGGAATACACATTATTGCTTGGCAGGCTACGAATACTCCTGCGAGGATTTGATAAGTACTTTTTATACTCTTTCGAATCGATATTGTACCTAATTAACCCATCGTCGGTACCCAACCATAGGTTGCCCTTATCATCTTCGGCAAAACATCGCACGCTATGTATTGCAACTCCTTGCGAGTCGGGCAACTGAACATAAGCTTTCCAGCGACGATTTTTTCTGTCATATTGATGTAGCCCATATTCCGACCCTATCCATAACACATCGCGTTTATCGAGATAAAATGCATAAACCAAATTGTTAGACAGGAAATTAACGGCCTGTTTATCGGGTTTTACGCTTGCAATATTACCCGTGTTGGCATTGAACTCATAAATACCATCGGAGGTACCCAGCCACATGATATTAGCCGCAAAAGGAAAAATTGCAAAAATACCATCGGACAATAAATACCTAAAGTCATAACTCTTCACAACAGCAATATCTTTGCTGGATGGATTTTGTCGCAAATGTATAAGTTGAGACCTTCGCGTACCAAGCCAGATATCCTGGTTTTCCGTCAAATACACAGCAGTAACATTAAACGTAGCATCCTTGGTGTCGGCGGGGAATAGACCGAACTTGAAAGGTTTCAGATCGACTTTGGTAAGTCCTTCATAGCTACCAATCCACAAATTACTGGCTTTGTCTTTTACCATTGTGCTAATTCCCGTAAGGGGCAACGTCAAACCTCTATACTGCAGGGTACGATACGTAAAAAAACGATTATTCTTTGGTTGATAATTACAGAATCCATCCATGGTAGCAATCCAGAGGACACCCTCCTCATCAAAAAACATATCGTTAATAACATTATGCACAAGGCTATTGGGATTGTTAGCCTCATGAAAATAATGAATAAACTTGCCTGTAGAGGGATTCAGAACATTTAATCCATTCTCCGTACCAACCCAGAGATTTCCAGCTTTATCTTCGCAAATGGCCTTGATGCGATTATCGCTTATGGACGAAGGATTTCGAGGATCATGTTCGTACCGACGAAACACTTCCATCTGACGATCAAAATAGTTTAATCCATCCTTGGTGCCCACCCACAATCGCCCCTTGCTATCCTCATAAATTGAAAAAAAGAAGTCGTTGGAAGCATAGTTAAAAACATCGTTATAATGCCTGTAATGAATAAACTCACCCGACCTACTATTAAATTTTTCAAGTGTTTCAATAGTTTTGACCCAAATTACTCCTTGCCTATCCTGATACACAAAAAATACATTATTGCTCCATATGGACTTTGGATTCTCAGGATCGTGGTAGAAATTTTTGAATTTATCCTTTGACCGAATATAACAGCTCAGTCCGTTGCTCGTAGCAATCCAGATGTTACCTTCATTATCTTCGCAGAGGTGTCGTACATAATTATCGCAAAGTGAATTTGTATCTGATAATGCGTGCTTGAAATTAATAAAAGTATAACCATCATAACGATTAAGACCGTCGGAAGTGGCAATCCAGAGGTATCCTTTCGAATCGATTAGCAGGTAATTAACGGAAGAATGCGATAAACCATCCTGAATGTTAAAAAATCGAACGCTTGAGCCCAAAGATTGAGAATAACAGTTTGCAACCCACAAAGCTGCTACTACAATAAATATTATCCCAACTCTCATTCGATGCATACCAACGAGCTTTTATTTTCAACCCCGCATACCCATCTGTTTTCCTCTATTCGTAAGCCTGTTAGCAAACCCACAAAAATGTTTGCACACAGCCCATTTTACATTTACCAACTCATAAAAATATAAAAATTATTACTACCCAGAAATAAAAGGGAACTGTTTTTTTGTCGAACTTAATTTTTTCTCCATCATAATCGCTCAACCCGTTGGGGTACCCCAGAAAGTGTTATAGGTTTATGAATGGTTGTAAATTTATAGGGACAATGTTTCAGTGACCAAAGTTCATCGTATAAGGCACGGTATAGAAACAAAAATGGTAGGAATCTACACCATTCCTACCATAATTTTATGCATCAAGATAAGCTTTCTCCGTCAGGGACTTACTTAACCTCGTCGACAAAAGCAGGATCTACAAGAATGCGCCCACAATATTCGCAAGCAATAATCTTCTTGCGAGAACGAATTTCGAGTTGCCGTTGGGGTGGGATTTTATTAAAACACCCTCCACAGGCGTCGCGTTCGACGGTAACCACGGCAAGTCCGTTACGAGCATTAGACCGAATGCGTTTGTAAGCCGTCATTAAACGAGGTTCTATTATTTTCTCAATTTCCTGTGCACGCTGCAGTAATTGTTCTTCCTCCTTCTGGGTTTCAGCAATAATTTCTTCCAGCTCTTTCTTTTTATTTTCCAGATCCTGTTTACGTTCATTGAGCTTTCGGGTAGCCTCTTCGATAAGCTCTTTCTTCGCTTTTATCTGAGCAGTAAACTCTCTTATACGCTTTTCGCAAAGCTCTATTTCGAGTGTTTGAAATTCAATTTCCTTTGAAAGAGAATCGTACTCCCGGTTGTTCCTTACATTCTCCTGTTGCTCCTGATACTTTTTTATCAGCGCATTGGCATTTGCAATTTCATTCTTTTTGGCCGAAACAGCCGATTCTAAACTCTTACACTCATCCTGCAAATTTTTTATTCTCGTCTCAAGCCCCTCTATTTCATCCTCCAAATCCTCCACTTCAAGAGGCAATTCCCCGCGCAAGATTTTTATCTTGTCAATCTCACTATGTACTCGCTGTAATTCGTAAAGAGCTTTGAGTTTTTCTTCAATTGAAATTTCACTTTCTATGTGTGCCATAGGTTACAGATAATTTACTGGATTGGTATTTATTTCCGAAAAATGGACTGCAAAGTTAGGAAATTTTTTTGTCAGAATATGATAAAAAATTTCTTTTGTATATTGTTCACTTTCAAAATGTCCGATGTCGGCAATGATAATCTGGTTATCGGCATTGAAAAACTGATGATATTTAAAATCGGCTGAAATAAAAATATCGGCTTTAGCCCTGATGGCATCGTTGAGCAAATCGCTGCCACTTCCCCCACAAAAAGCTACTCGCTGAATCTTTTCCTTTATCAAGGAAGTATGCTTAATAACTGCAACTTTGAAGATCTTTTTAAGATATGCTAAAAATTCAAGCGATTCCATGGGCTGATCAAGATTACCGACAATACCAAGCCCCACTCTTTCGTGAATATTTTCAAGCGGATAAATATCATAAGCAGGTTCTTCGTAAGGATGAGCTTCCAATAATGAACGGATAACCCTCGCAAGTATGTGACGTGGACAGATGGTTTCGATTCTAACTTCTGGCTCAAAGTGCAATTTCATTGGTTCACCAACAAAAGGATTGGTTCCCTCCTGACCCCGAAAACTTCCCTGTCCCATGACATTGTAACTGCAGCTATCGTAATCGCCTATATTACCAGCCCCTGCCTCAAACAACGCCTCTCTTACGGCAGCAGCATGCGTTTCGGGCACAAAGGTTACAACTTTGAGTAATTGCTTCTGCAGTGGACGTAAAATCTCTACAGACTGCAATCCCATTTTTTCTGCCACATACGTATTGACTCCTCCCCAAACTACATCCATATTAGTATGGGCACTATACACGGCAATACCCTGCCGAATGGCTTTAATTATCGTTCTCTCAAGAGATGAATTATAGGTTATTCGCTTTAAACCAGAGAAGATAAGCGGATGATGGGAAATTATCAAATTACAACCTTTAGCAATGGCTTCATCTACCACTTCCTCAGTTACATCAATACATAAAAGTGCAGCTGTAACTTCTGCAGCAGAATCTCCAAGAATAAGTCCGGCATTATCGTAGCTTTCCTGCAAGGCCAACGGGGCGTATTCCTCTATCTGATCAACTACCTGACGAATGGTCATAAGCGTTACAAATTATCCTTTATCTCCAATAGCATCTCCTTTATTGCCTTCAGTGTTTTGATAACCTCGAAATTATTTACCGTATCTTCCCGATTTTCTTTTAACTTCTTTTGAGCACCCTTTAGCGTCATACCTTTTTCCTTGACCAGATGATAGATTAAATGAAAATTATCTATGTCCTGTTTGGTGAAAAGCCGATTGCCCTTTTTGTTTTTTTTAGGTTTTATAATATCAAATTCTTTCTCCCAATACCGAATAAGCGAAGTAGTGACCCCAAACATTTCGGCCACCTCGCCAATGGTATAGTACACTTTTTCTATCTTTTTTTCTTTATAAGGCATCTGTATCTTCTTGTATACCTGTAGGATATAAACAAATATTGAGAATACATTTGCTTAAATAACTGATACAAAATAAAGTAATTTTATCCAATTAAGCAAAATGTTTAATTATATTCGAATAAACAAATCTTTGTAAAAGATTTTACTCGACGATTAATTTCTTAAAATTGTCGGTTGTATATTCGCCATACTCATTTCCAAGTTTGCCAAAAATAAAATAGGCTGCAAGCTGGGGTTTACTTTTGACAAACTGAATCGCCTTTTCAAGTCCCATAACCATGCAGGCAGTTGCATAAGCATCGGCATCGGTACAGTTGGGTGCCACAATGGTGACACTCAACAACGTATTCCGAGCTGGATATCCCGTGTGTGGGTTAATGGTATGCGCATACTTTACCCCATCCCGAACATAAAATCGTCGATAATTCCCTGAGGTAGATACAGCCTTATTTGTAACAACGATTATTTTCTGAATTTGTTCCCCCTGCAACTGATTATTGTCAACCGGCGCTTCAACACCAATTCGCCAGGGCTGTCCAGAAGCATTTACGCCTTTTGCATAAAGCTCTCCGCCAACCTCGATGAGATAATTGGTAATACCTAATGAATCAAAATATTGCGACAAAAAATCGACAGTATAGCCCTGTGCTATGGCGTTGAAATCGAGCTTGATCCGACTATCTGCTTTTGTCAACACCCGTTTTTTAAGGTGTATTTTTTCCATGCCCACAATTTTTAGCAACGAATCGACCTGTCGGGCTAATGGTTGCGTTTGCTGCGATTTGCCAAATCCCCAGGCCTCCACCAATGGCCCTACGGTTATATCAAAAGCTCCCTGCGTTTCGTGGTTAACTTCAAAACATTTTTTCAGCAACTGCTCCATCATAGGAACAATGGTAACCGGTACTGCACTATTATTGATGCGTGAAACCAGAGATTGAGGATTGTAGGTTGAAAAAATTTGGTCAATAAGCTGCAATCGCTGTTCCACCTCCTGTTGCAAACTTCGATGAACCGTATTCTGATAGGTAATGTGGTAGGTGGTACCCTGCGTAAAACCAGAAATCTTGATATACTCCGCTTCACCGGAATACGCTGGCATTAAACGCAATAGGGTTGCAGTTAAAATAAAAAATAAATTCAAGAATGAGGTTTTCATGTTTAAATGTTTCAAAGGTTGGATGGAAAGTACAATGTAATAAATTTTGACCAAAATGCTACAAGCACAACTATAACATACTTGTTACGATTGTTGTGCCGTTTCAAAAGTATAAAAATTATATTATTGCCCAACATCTCACCTTCGAATCAGCACTTTAAAATTAAATACTCCCCATTCAGCATGTACAGAGAATATATAAAATCCTGTTTTTAAACCACTTACATCAATAGTAAAATTTGATGCATTATCGCTACGGCTAACCAGGCGACAAATCCTTCCCTGCAAATCGTAAATATAACATTTCACTATTTGCTTTGGGGCATTTTTAAACAAAACCTGGACATAATTTGAAGCAGGATTAGGATATATGCTCACCTGGGTAGGATAAGGAAATTCACCTGGATTACTTTCAGGAGGAATGTAATAATCAAAAGTTAACAATTCTATGTTGAGTGAAGCAGAAATATAGCTTTCCCCGGAATAAAGAGGAAACCAGCCCCTGTTGTAAAATGCCCAGGCAGTATTTTTTTGCATCGTAGGCTGTTCAACATAATACATCGAAAAAGTGTCGTCGGGCTGAGTATTGAGCTCAAAACCAACAAAGAAACTACCATTTACCAATTTCATGGTATCCAGACGTATCAAATTGTACTCGTCCGGAGCCAATTCAAATAGCAGTATTTGCTGTTGATATAACACGTTGACGGGCCTATCCTTACCAGACCATATTTTTAACTTTAAGGTCGATCGATTGGAACTTGCAAATAATCTGTGCACGTGTACTTTTACGGCATATATATATTTTGCTCCATTAATGCGAAAATGCTCAGCAAATGCAGCAATGCGAAGTGGATTAGTACCAGCCACATAGCCTGAACCATAATAACTATCATGTTTAAGTTGATCGAGCGTATCCACATTGGTCAGATGGTTGGCATAAGGTAAAAAAGGGTTGGGCTGAAAATATGGTAAAATTTTGTCATCCAATTTTTTAGGATTAAGCCAGTATGCAAGTTGCTGCATGGTATCGCTTGAAGGTTCCCAGGCCTTGTCCAGGCGAATGTAATAGTCATATATAAATGGTTTACAGCTTTCGCCCCCATACGACAAGATACCTTTGATGTGAAAGACCGAATCAAACAAGGCAGAACCCGAGGAACCTGCCTGCGTGGTTCCAACTTCATAATTTGGAATAACCCAATAATTATCGTTAGGAATATTAAATAAACGCCCATCCATTACCAGATCTTCATTGACAGATACTTTCTTGACATCGCCCATCGGATGATGAATGGTATAGCTTTTCGAAAAGTTGTCGCCTGTAATATTCCATCCTGCATACACAGGATTGAAATCGTAAGGAATTTTCTCATTTATTTCAAGAAGTGCAAAATCGTATTCCACATTTCTGGCTAACAAACGGCTACCAGCAACCGACTTTAAAGGTTTAAGCTTTCCATCACAAACCTCACGTTCGTAATCAAAATAAAACAAGGCCGACTGGGCTGCTGTGTCGCTCTTGATGCAATGTGCAGAAGTTAATACCAACGGACGTCCATCCCATGCTGTATTATTTAGAAGCGTTCCTGTGCAAACTCCAGAATTGTTGTATACAATTTTACACACCGAATGCTTTTGCAGTTGTAACTCTCTATTCAAATAACAGGTAACATCCACATTGCACCATGCAGAGATACTACTGTCCGATAAAGTCATCGCTATACGCCGCTGAGAAGGATAACCCAGTCCCACACTCCCTATCTTTAATTCACCATAATCTTCAACATAATATGGTACTTGCATTTCTATTATCAACGAATCGGTAGCAAAGGAACTTATGGGTAAAATACCATTTTTATTGTTATTTCTAAAGGTAAATGCGCCCCCATAACGAATTGAACGATATGGATACACAAAAATTTTTACTCCTGGTTTAATCCGATACCGGGAAAAGATAATTCCCATAGAGCTAACACCAGGCGAACATAAACCCATTATCCATACCCGCATCGATGTTGTGACCTGATACCATAATCCAGCTGATTCAGGATTTATATCGACCCTAACCTCGTCTGCAAATTGAAAGGTCTTGTATTTATTCATTTCTGCATCTTGAACATTCTCACGCTGGTTCCGTTCAATGCTAACAAACTCAACCGGTAAACCATAGGCTACCCCAACTGGTCGACCAGGATAGCTCACCTGAGCAACAAGCGAGAAAAAATGCAGAAAAACGAACCCAGACAACAAAGATCTTAGTGACATGTCTTTTCTTTCAGTAAAAGTAAAAAAAAGGATCGTCATTCAACGATCCTTTTTAATTTTATGATACCAGGCTACTACCACCTGATTATCTTTCTTTCTATGACAGCATCGTGAGTATGAACACGCACCAGAAACATTTTACCATTTCCTACATCATCGATTTCAATTAAGGATCCTGTTAGTTGCTTGCCTTCAATGCTCTTTAGCAGAACTCCCAGCACATTGTATACCTCAATCCTATTGACCTTCTCCGGTTCACTAAGTTCAACATAAAATTTGTCCACAAACGGAACAGGATATGTCTTAATTTCCATGGGAAGATCAGCTACAACACTCTTGGCAGCCGGTGCCTCGAAGTGTGACCAGGGGTACGAACCCTTGTAGTAAATGTACCACTTACCCCCTATGGCAGCCGGCATGACGTTCGACCACTTATTGGTGTAGTCTACCCCGTTGATCTCTACCCGGTCCATATTCCACGAGTTGACATACGCAGGCTCCTGACTGCTTACATAGCAGAACTCCCCTGCACCATCCTTGCTAAATGGTATCGTGATGGCTACAGGATTGCTACATGGCGTGGTACCTCCACCTGCCGTGACGGTTACAGCACAGGTGGCCGTCTTGGCCCCATCGACCGTGGTGACCGTGATGGTGGCGCTACCCGCAGCTACCGCCGTCACTACTCCGCTCGAGCTGACCGTGGCTACCGAAGTATTGCTGCTACTCCAGGTGACACTCTTATTGGTGGCATTGGTCGGAGATACCGTGGCCGTCAGCGTGGCCGTCTGTCCTACCGTTAAACTCAACGTGGTGGGCGATACTGTTACGCCGGTGACCGGTACCGTGGTGCTGCCCGTGACGGTTACGGCACAGGTGGCTGTCTTGGCCCCATCGACCGTGGTGACCGTAATGGTGGCGCTACCCGCAGCTACCGCCGTCACTACTCCGCTCGAGCTGACCGTGGCTACCGAAGTATTGCTGCTGCTCCAGCTTACGCTCTTATTGGTGGCATTGGCCGGAGATACCGTGGCCGT
>JAKPGM010000052.1 GCA_029550865.1 Bacteroidota bacterium
TTCAGCTCTATTTGTTTAACTTCAGTAATATCCTGGATTACATGATGAATAGTTTCTATTTCGCCGCGAATATTTTTAAAAACGATGGGGGTATTTCTAATCCATCGAATCGAACCATTTTTGTGTACAATTCTGTGTTCAAAAGGTTTAGCTTCCCCTGTTTTGAGTATACTGCCTATTTTATCTACGACATACAATTGGTCGTGCTCAAAAATCATGTTAAGCCATAACTGTGGATTTTCAATATACTCGGCCGATGAATAGCCTGTAACATTAATGCACGTGGGGCTATGCCAGCTTTCAACCACTTGTCCATTACTTACCTTATTGATAATCAGATAGTCGGTTATCGTTTCGATGAGCACATGCATTTTCCGTTCACTATCCTTCAATGCCTGCTCGCTACGACGATGTATCAGCTCAAGGGCTACCCTACCACTTACCAGCTCCAAAACCAAATGTGCCCAATCGAGCTGGTGGGGAATATGATCGAACATGGCAATGAATAGGCCAATCACTTCATTGCCGGCACCAAACAAGGGTAAACCATAATAATGGGATGCTCCAGGCGGAATGTGCTTTGCCCATTCGGGATATGACTCTACGATATTTTGCTCGAAAACATCCCTTTTTTCTACTATCACCTGCCGGCACGGACAAAACTCGAGCGAATACTCAAAATTAGGAAGTTGGGTTCCCTTATAATTCACTACAACAGTCTGGACATGATTTGGAATTGATGGATTTAACTGAGCAATAACCACATAGTTTGCATCGAGAATCTGGCGAATTTCTTCAACCAAAAACTGAAAAAATGCATCGCCCGAAAGCCCTGCTATATTAAGCAGTAACGACTGGATGGTATGGTATCGTTCGAGAAAAGGAATTTGTTGGTAGGTCTCTACCACCTCTTTTGCCAACGCTTTAAGCTGTTCAATATCCTTTTCTTTTCCACTGACAAACTCGTCGAGACCCGCAAACAGGGATGCTATAATTTTTTCCATATATATCCATCCGTAACAATTAATTAAAGTTAAAAAAAAGCCCCTAAACTTTAGGTATTGACAACATAAAATTTTAGGGGAAAGTGTAATTTTTACACAAAAAAATAGCCACCCCGTCAAAGGATGGCTATGCTTGATATTACGAACAAAAATTATTTAGCTTTTCCCTGATTTGCTACCGATTCCATAGCTTTACGGATGGCCTCCTGGTCGCCCAGGTAGTAATGCTTAATCGGATGTAAGTTAGCATCGAGCTCGTATACCAGCGGGATACCAGTAGGAATGTTCAACTCTAGTATATCCTTATCGGAAATGTTATCGAGATACTTCACCAATGCACGTAAGCTGTTTCCGTGTGCGGCAATAATAATTTTTTTGCCTTTTTTAATTTCAGGTGCAATGGTACTTTCCCAGAAAGGCACCACGCGTGCCACCGTATCTTTGAGCGACTCAGTAGCCGGCAAAAGCTTAGGGTCGACATCCTTGTAACGTACATCAAAACGAGGATGACGCGGATCGTTTTCATCCAGTGCAGGAGGGGGTACGTCGTAGCTTCGACGCCATATTTTTACCTGCTCTTCGCCGTGTTTGGCCGCCATTTCGGCCTTATTTAGCCCCTGTAATGCACCATAGTGTCGTTCATTAAGCGTATAGCTCTTAATGACGGGAATCCATAGGAGATCCATTTCATCGGTTGCCAACCATAAAGTACGAATGGCTCGCTTGAGCGTAGAGGTAAAAGCCAGATCGAAGGTATATCCTTCCTGCTTGAGTACTCGACCCGCATTACGTGCCTCTTCTATACCCTTTTCCGATAAATCAACATCGGTCCAGCCCGTAAAACGGTTTTCCTTATTCCATACACTTTCTCCGTGACGAAGTAATACAATTTTATACATTGTTATCCTTTTTTAATGGTTTGTTTACCCGACAAATTTACAATATTCCTGCCAACAATTTATCGTATATCAATTTTCCTTGTGCGCGCGTTGAACGATATCTGTACCATAAATAACTGCCCCACACGCTTGTTCTGAATTTTTGCAGGCTCCCAGGCTGGAGAGGTCTTTATAGCCCGTACCACTTCCTCATCGAGCAACTTATACCCCGAACTCTTCAGAATAGAAAACACTTCTACCTTACCATCCCAGTTCACACCAAACTGAACCGCCACCGTACCCTGCTGCCGTTTTTTTAAAGCCGCCGCCGGATACTTGATGTTCTTTTTTAAATACGCCTGAAACGCGCTGATATCACTTCCCTGAAAACGTGCAGGTGCCTCAACCGTTGCGTAATACTCCGTGTCAACAGTGGGTTCAGCCGTTTGCTCTGTTGGTATTTTTTCCGACGAAACGGTACTTCTTTTCAGAATACAGGCAGGTATTAAAAGAGTTGCTATTGTTAGCAATAGAATAATTCGTCTTACACTCATTGCAAAAATTTTAATTGGATAATAAAATAGTCATTTTTTTGTAAGATTATTAGGTCAAACACCGATCTGCGTGAACAACAGTAAAGCAAAGTTTTTGAGATACTGCCAATACTAGCGAGTAGTTTTTTTTCGCAATGCGAGGGTAAGCATCGACAAGAGCCCCAGCAGGATAATACTAATAGCCTGCGATCCATGGCTCAACAAAGCATAGGCAAGAGCATCGTTCCACGACACTGCATAGAGCGACAGTCCCAATGCCACAATAGCATGATAGGTACCAATGCCACCCTGTACCGGTACTACAAAACCATAGCTCCCCACTACCATAATGAAAAAAGCATCGATAAAATTTAACGAATGGGTGGGCGTCATAGCTTTTAAAGCAAAAAAAGTCATCAATATGTAAACCAGCCAGATAAAAAACGTCACCCCTATAAACTGCAGCCCTCGTTTAAGTTTCAATACCGATTTGATACCCTGATAGATGCCATAGCTAAATTGACCTATTTTACCACGCAGCAGATATTCCTTTATGGCATGACGATACATCAGCACCAACAAGATAGCGCTCACAACAAGTATTATCACCAACAGCCAGCCGTACAGGGGGATTGATACTAACCAGTGAAATTTTTCAGAAAGTGGAATGGCAATTTTTTCGTGGAAAAATTTTCCAAACGTTTTTAGCTTGAAAAGAATGACCGTAACGGTGAGTATTCCCAGCATGATAACATCCCAGGCACGTTCGGCAATGACGGTACCAATTAGCGCATCGGCCGGTATTTTTTCTGTGCGATTCAATACCCCACATCGGGTAATTTCTCCAATTCGGGGAAAAGCGTAATTGGCCGTGTAACCAATCATCAAAGCATGGTAAGCCGATATAAAATGCACTCGATATCCCAGCGGTTCAATCATAAGTACCCAGCGATAGCTGCGACCTAACATACCCAGCAATCCAAATGCAAGGGATATCAACAAATAATCGAAACGTGTTGTAAGTAAACTATTGAGTAGGGATTGATAATCGATACTGCGAAAAGCCAGATATAGTAGCAATATTCCAAGGCCACTAAAAAAAAGATATTGCAGAATATTAAATAACGTACTTTTTTTAACCACTATCGTTTTCTTTTAAGGCTTCAGCCGGTTTGTTCTGGTATCGGGAAAAATAACAGAAGGCTTAAAATTCTTGGCTTCGGCTGGTTCCATCAGGGCAAAGGCCATGATGATAATCACATCCCCTACCATCATCTTACGGGCTGCCGGCCCATTCATAATTATATCGCCCGACCCCCGTTTACCTTTTATTACGTAGGTATCAATACGCTCACCATTGTTAAGATTCACCACCTGTACCTTCTCGCCCTCAATTATACCTGCAGCATCCATTAAGTCCTCATCTATGGTTATACTCCCCACATAATTCAGGTTCGCCTCGGTTACCGTAACCAGATGAATTTTCGATTTTAATACTTCCAGTAGCATGTCTATTTTTTTTCGCTGCAAAGTTAACAGATTTTTTTATGGGGAAATAAAAAATCATGGGGG
>JAKPGM010000066.1 GCA_029550865.1 Bacteroidota bacterium
TGGCTGGCGAATTACCACAGTCGGTAGGTGGGGGGATAGGGCAATCGCGCGTTTGCATGTTTTTGCTGCGTAAAGCCCATATTGGCGAAATCCAGTCGAGCATCTGGCCCGAAGAAATGGTAGCCGAATGTCGCAAAAATCGAATTGTACTGATTTAATGCTGCAAAATGGTAAAACCATTATAACAGCATTAACAAAATAAATTACTTTCTTACCCATAGCCTATCGCACACCCTTGCGATGGGCTAAATTTTTATCTTCCCAGACAGTGGCTGCACTAAGATGTGTGAATTTCCAGGAATCAGAAGATTGTCTTAACCCCCTAATTTGCTGGACCAAATTTAACAAATTAAATTTGGACAGTAAATTTGTAAAATTATGAGTAAGAACAAACGAAAATTTGGGTTAGAAGAGAAGCTCCAGATTCTTCGGGAGGGGGCAAACCATGGAGTAGATGTAACCTGTCGCAAGTATCAGATTGCTCTAGCCTGGACTACAACTGGAAGAATAAGTTTGGCCGGCGGGGTCCTGATAGTTTTACCCTGTTACCGCTTTGTTGGGTAGGATAAAAAGTTGTTAGTTTGAAAAAATAGATAATATTTTGAGCCTATAAACTCCATAAATCAAATTGACCAGGAAATTTTATCCTACAAACCCTTTTATTATTAATAATATGAAATTTTTATATTTGCTACAGCTAATCATCAAGACTTGAACGCAAAACCCAGAATAAAACTTATTAATGGCAAACACCATCAAAATAATGATGTTGAATTAATAGTTTATAAGGTGCAATTAACTTTTACACATACGTTAGGTGCTATTCAATATAAAATATGATAAAGGAAACAAAATATGAATTTCATTGAATTAGCTGAAAAAATAATAAGGGAAGAAAATAGACCTTTAACCCAGAATGAAATTTGGGAAATTGCAAAAATCTCAAGCATTCCCCCGCCTTTTGAGCACATATTGAGTTATTTAAGTGTAAAATTAAATAAAGGGAATAGCTTTTTAAAAGCATACATTTAAAATATCATAGATTTTAATTTTATGTACTTTTGGTAACGTCCAATTGTAAAAATTGGGATGTCTATACTTTCTCATAATATCATTTTGTCACACGAAACACTTGATTTAGCAAGCCTTTGATTCAAATTATTTTTCAACGTCAAACATATTAATCTGTAAATCGAGGCTAACATAAGGCGAGGAATTTCTGAGATGTTGCCATTAGAAGCCAGTTGTTCGGAAAAACAAGATATAACCATTTGAAGTTAAGCGTGTTAACAAAAACATGTCCCTCGTCCGTAGGATTTTTTGTAAATTATCATCTAATGATGTACAAAGAAATTCAATAATCAAATTTGGCAGTGTACGCAGAACGGAATTCGAATAAACGATTGAATGATGAAGACATTGTGACGCTTGTATTGGCGGGTCGTACCGACCTTTTTGCTTTGCTGGTCGACCGCTATAAGGATAGGGTATTCCAAACGTGCATGGGTTTTTTGCACAATAGGCAGGAGGCGGAAGACCTGGCGCAGGAGATATTTATTCAGGTTTATGTGTCTTTATCGGGTTTTAAGCGTCGTTCGGCCTTTTCAACCTGGCTCTACCGCATTGTCATTAACGCTGCCTTGAATATGCTTCGTAAAAAATCAAAAATAGCTTTTGTGGATTTAACAACCCTGAATAGTTCACATTTTGCGATGTTTAAAAACGATAGGGATAATCCCGAACAGGTTTTGATTGAAACAGAAGATAATTCATTGCTCAAGGAGGCACTGGACAGCTTACCCGATAAACAGCGTGCTGCAATTGTTTTGAGCTACTTCAATGAAATGTCGCAAAAAGAAATTGCCCAGGTATTGGATACTACTGAAGGAGCGGTAGAGTCGTTACTACAGCGAGCTAAGAAAAATTTGAGAAAAAAATTAGGGGAAAGCCGTAGGAAAAACGAACAATAGGTTTCTTAATAATAAAATCAGTCATCATGAATTGTGAACAGTGTAGGAAGCTTTTGATCATAGAGGGACTTCATCGCTTGAGTAACCAGCAAAAGCAGGAAGTGAGGGAGCATATTGCAGGTTGCGCCGATTGTGCGGAATGGTATAAGCTCGAAACACGACTGGTTGCCATAGCCAGCGAGACCGCTAACTTGCAGGTATCGCTACAATTTGTCAATTCTGTGATGGACCGTGTAAAGGAAATAGAGCTAAGTGCTGGGCATCAGGCTCGTGAATTCAATTTTTCGTGGCTTACCCTGCTGCGCGCGGTAGCAGCTGGATTGCTGATTATTGTGGCGCTGGCAAGTGGTATCTTTTTGGGACAACTTACACGACAGGAGAATGCAACCCCATTCGAGCTGTCTGCACTGGATGATTCGAGGTTGGAAACCATTTTCATGTATAATGACAATTAACATCTCGCATCTATGGAAAAAAGAATAAAATGGTTGACCTGGACGGTAATTGTACTTGCCGTGATGATTATTTCGACGTGGGGGACAATTATTTATAATCGTTATTTTGCCTCTACTACAACAGCTGTTGCTACACAGATGCCCCAGGAAAACATCAATCTTAGTGGACGGTTTTTTCGGGAACAGTTAAACTGGAACGATCAGCAAATGGCTCAGTTCAGGGTAGTCCATCCCCGTTTCAGGCAGGAAGTTCAGTATATCCTGAACAATCTACAACGAAACCGGAATACGATGTTCGAAGTTATGAAATCGGATCCATGTGATACGCTACGTTTGAATGAACTTTCCGACTCAATAGGCTATTGGCACAGCCGTCTCAAAAAGGCAACCTATCGTTATTTTCTGGATTTAAAATATATATCCACTCCGGAACAACGACAGCAGTTAGAGCAAATTTTTTCGCGCTTGTTGACAAATGAGATGCCAGCGGGAATGGGCGGGGGACACCGGCATCGTCGTCAGCAACCTATGTTTCAGTATAAAAATCAAAATTAAATGTCAAATCTATAAATTGAAAAATTATGAAAAGAGCAGTAATGATGTTGGGATTAAGTGTCCTACTTTCGACAGTATGGCTAAGTGCACAAACCTCTGGTAATGGTGCATCGCAACCCACCGGTCAGGGGCGAGGGGTTTTTGTTGATGCCAATAAAAATGGTGTATGTGACAATTATGAGGCGCGTCAGGCTAATTTATCTAACAATCGCGGACAGGGATATAGGCACAATGCCTATGGCCAGGGCAGAGGCGGTTCGCAAAGAGGAAGAAATTTCGTAGATGCCAATAAAAACGGTGTTTGCGATTACTATGAAAACCGCAATACTGCTGGTCAGCAGAAATAATTTTCAGTGACCACCAGGCAGGTTGAAATTGCTTATTTCCCGTAGCATTGTAATACATTACCCCGTTGAAAATCCAACGGGGTAATTTTTATTTCCTTGTTTATACGTGAATTGATATTTTACAAATTCTTGATTTCAGCAATCAATTTTTGCAAAGAATCTTTAGCATCACCAAAGAGCATACGGGTTTTATCGTTGTAGAAAAGATTATTTTCGATAGCTGCATACCCTTTACCCATTCCGCGTTTCATGACGATGATATTTTTAGCTTCGTAGGCTTTGATGATAGGCATACCGTAAATAGGGCTTGCAGGATCGTCAATGGCAGCAGGATTTACCACGTCGTTGGCGCCGATAATTACGCAAACATCGACGTTGGGCATGGTAGGATTGATATCATCCATTTCAATGAGCTTATCGTACGAAACATCGGCTTCGGCCAGCAGAACGTTCATATGGCCAGGCATACGACCTGCTACAGGATGTATGGCATACACTACCTCTACTCCTTTTTCTTCGAGCAATTTTTCCAGTTCATGACACAGATGTTGTGCCTGGGCGACGGCCAACCCATATCCTGGGACAATTACTACCTTTTGTGAGTAGCTTAACAGCACGCTGGCATCGCTGAGCGTGATTTCCTTAATGGAACCTTTCACCTCGGCGGCCTGTCCTCTACTACCCCCAAATACGCCGACTATGACGTTAAAAAGCGAACGGTTCATAGCCTTACACATCAGGATGGTAAGTATGGTACCCGCCGAACCTACCAGAATACCCCCCGTAAGCATGGCCTGGTTGTTATACAGAAAGCCCCCTGTTGCAGCGGCAACCCCTGTAAAAGAGTTGAGCAATGAAATGACCACCGGCATATCGGCTCCGCCAATAGGCATCACAAAAAGTACTCCGTATACCAGTGCCGAGATAAAAAGCGCAATTACCAGCGGCATCACCTCTGCAGGCGATTTCTGTCCCTGCCCCATGATGAAGGCTATAAAACCAAGAATAATGATCAGAAATAACATGTTGGCGTAACTCAGCACCCGCGTACGAATATCGCCTATGCGTCCATCGAGTTTGCCAAAGGCAATCATACTGCCAGCAAAAGAAACGCTTCCGATAACCATTCCGGCCAGAATGTTGAAAACACCTCCCGACATAAGGTTTATGGATTGACCATCATGGGATAGGTGGGGAAATTCAAGAAGGGCAATGAGGGCAGCACATGCACCTCCCATCCCATTGAAAAGTGATACCAGTTGGGGCATAGCGGTCATTTTTACCCGCTTAGCGACTGTCCAGCCGAGGACTGTACCCAATGCAATGGCCAATAATATCAGTCCGATATTCCCTATGGGTTCGCCGTCCTTTTTATGGAATAAAATAGTAGAAAGGATGGCCAATCCCATGCCAATGGCAGCAATGATATTTCCTCTGCGCGCTGTTTCGGGATGACTGAGCATTTTTAATCCGATTACAAATAAAACAGAGGCTACAATATAGCTTATCTCGAGTATGGCTAATTCGTTCATCATAATGTGCACTTTTGAAAATTCAAAGCATTAATCTTTCTTTTTCTTCTTCTTAAACATTTCGAGCATGCGGTCGGTGACAACAAATCCTCCCACTACGTTGAGCGTTCCCAGTACCACCGCCAAAAATCCAATTATTTTTGCAGTAGTTCCGGTGGCATGACCCATTACGATAATGGCACCAATAATTACTACCCCATGGATAGCATTGGCCCCCGACATAAGTGGCGTATGTAAAACCGCTGGTACGTGCGAAATAACTTCCATGCCCAAAAAGATGGATAGGATTACGATGATAATCATATCCTTGTTGGTGAGAATAAATTGCAGTATATTTTCCATAACCAATTACTTTATCAGTTGCAGATAGCGTTCATTAACGATTTTATTTTCTTTTACCATGCAGGTTGCCTGGATGATGTCATCGTCGAAAGGAATTTGTAATTGTCCGTCTTTATTCACGATGAGCTTGAGGAAATTCAGCAGGTTGTTGCCATACATTTTGCTGGCATCGAAAGGCATTTCCGAGGGATAGTTGGATTTACCGATAATGAGCACCTGCTTATGCCAGATGGATTGGCCATTTTGGGTAAGTTCACAATTTCCTCCGGTAGATGCAGCCAGGTCAATAACCACAGAGCCGGGTCGCATAGCTTCGACGGTGGCTTTGGTGAGCAGTAAGGGTGCTTTTTTACCAAATACCTGAGCGGTACAAATTACCACATCGGCATTTGAGGCATGGTCGTGGATGAGCTGGCGTTGTTTGCGGATAAATTCCTCGGATTGTTCGACAGCGTAGCCTCCAGCAGCAGCATCTTCGCGCGCACCTTCGACTTCTATAAATTTACCTCCCAAACTCTTTACCTCTTCTTTGACAGCTGATCGAACATCGAATACTTCGACTACTGCTCCTAATTTACGGGCGATAGCAATGGCTTGTAACCCAGCCACACCGGCTCCAAGAATCAGCACTTTTGCCGGCTTGATGGTTCCTGCTGCCGACATAAACATGGGGAAAAATCGGGGCAATCGGGATGCCGCCTCCAACACAGCTTTGTACCCTGCTATGGTCGCCATCGACGAAAGTACATCCATTGCCTGTGCTCGTGTAGTACGAGGTACAAAATCGAGACTGAAAGCAGTAGCTCCGCTTTTTTGCATGATTTCTATAGCCTCGCGGTTAAATACAGGGTTGAAAGTTCCTATCAGGTAGTGTGTACCCCTTATTCCCTGTAAAATATCCTGCCTCGGTATCGAAACACTAAGCAATAGATTGGCTTTTGATAGTATTGAGGAAGCATCAGTAAGTTCTGCACCGGCTGTTTGATACTGATCATCGTCGGCAAATGATGAGATTCCTGCGCCTTTTTCGATGCAAACCTCTACTCCCCACTTTTTAAGTTGTGTTACATGATCGGGTAATAGGGCTACCCGATTCTCATTCTCCTGTTCTTTGAATACACCTATTATCATCGGTTTACAGTTTACTTTCGCTTTATTGCTGCCACTGCAGATAGCCAATTGACAAAATCTTGTATTTACTTACTGCACAAAAATAAATTATTTCTGTCTGTAGAAAAATTGTTTGTTAAACATAAATTTTAGCACTTGGTTCACGATAGGATAAAATTAATAAAAAGCGCTTCCCACTATCTAATAGATACGAGAAGCGCCAACAGTATGCTTGCAATACCCTATAGGTTACGTTTTATCTCTCGATAGGCAAATATTAATATCAGGATAAGCAATAAGATGAATGTTAGAGATAGAGAGAAATTAAGGGGTTTAAACCATGGGGTTTGCTTTTTCTCGAGCGCTTTATGGGTATCGAGCAGATTTTTGGAAGCAACATAAAGGTTCAAGGTAATCCATTGTGCCGTATCAATAGATTGTACCTGTAATAGGTATCGGCTTAGTTCAAGGGGCGAATTAATATTTTGCTCTTTGAGATCGAGTTGGGCAAGCATGTTCTTAATGCTACCCCTTGAAAGTTTTTGCAGGTCGGCAAGGTAAGCATTTAGTGCAGCTGAATCGTTAACTGCAATCAGTAAGTTTAGGACACCTACCGGATCGGGGCAATTTTTCCACATCTGCTTACCTAACTCAGGTATCGATCGGATATTTCGGGTGTTAAACTGTTCTAAAAAGTTTTTCAAATCTTCATTGCGGGCAGCATTCTTCAATGAAGACAAAAGCACACCAGCGTTACCGGTAAAAAGTGGGATAGCGTAGAAACCTGCATATATTTCCTGCAATGTATAGCCTTTTTGTGGGGCATTTTCGATGAGATACTGTAACAGATCGTTTCCGGTAACGATGTCTTCATTTTTCAGGTCGAGCGCTTCGAGTGTTTGTTTGAGATTACCGGAAGTAACTTTTTGTAGTGCCCATTGATAATAGTAAGCATCAGCTTTCCATGCCAATCTTGAACTAATCTGCAATAGTTGATCCAGCATGGGTTTGCTTATCGATGCTTTATTGACTAAGGCAGCCGCAAATGCTGGCACATTGTTGATAGCGGGTATTTGACGGATTGAATCAATAATGGCATTCAGGTCACTATCCGATAGATGTTTAAGCGCATCCGAAAGGAGCAGAGTAGCTAAAGCCTGCTGTGCATTCAATTTATTGAATAGCGAATCTATTACCTCGCCATTGATATTATTTACCCTGGCTTGTTGACGCAGGTATTGTTCTAAGTCTTGTAGTGAAATAAGGTTAAGTTGATCAACATCAGTCTGATTCAGAATCAACAGTAAAGAATCGTTATTGCTGGCAATTTCCCGTAACATTTCTTTCAGGTAATGCGATTGATTTTTGCGGTTTTCGAGTTCCTTAGCCAATTGCTCGGGTGTGAGCGAATCGCTCAACATTTCGTAGTTGATAATTATTTCGCCTCTGGCCAGGGTATTGTCGGGAAGAGTTGCTTCGAATTGCAGAATGTTCAGGCCTACTACGGGTTGGTAACGATATACCTGATTATCGCGTGTAGTGGTGAAATGTTCTTTACGTAACAGGGCAGAGTCGACCAGGACATTGATATTCACAGAGGAACCTTTTGCTAGCGGAAATACAATCGAGATAGGTTTTCCGTCGAAAACTTTATAGAATACCTGTCTGAAAGGTATTGTTTTAATGGTGGGCTGCTCGGGTTGAACTGCAACGACTGTGGGTTTACCTGCCATGGTATCGGCTTTCAACATGCCAGAAATAGTGATGTCGCTGTCGGCTTGGTTTTTGTCAATGGAAAAGTCTTTTACCAATTTTTCAATACCTTCGCCCTGTATCACCATTTGATATTTTCCAGCCACTATCGAGGTATCAAAGCTCAACTGGTCGCGATCGATAAAAAATTCGCTCACAGTATCCTTCGATTGTTTGTTAATAATCGATACTTTAAGCTGAGTTTTAGGGGTTAGTTGCAGATTGGGCTGTAGGCTAAGTAAACCACGCAGGATAAACTTTCGGGGGTGCTGTTCGGAGAAAAGTTCTACCTTATAAATATCAGTTTTGCCATAGCTATCGGAATAATAACGGGTAATGTAGGCAAAGTTTCCATTGTCAACAGGTACAAAGTAGGTGTCATCATCTGTAGTGTTGAGAGGATAACCCATATTGAGGGGAACAGACCAGCGCCCATTGTCGAGGAGGGTAGAATAAAATACATCGTATCCTCCCATGTTAAAATGGCCATAAGAGCTGAAATAAAGCACCTTACCATCCTGCGATATGAAAGGACTTTCCTCGTTATATTTAGTATTGATATCGGGACCAAGGTTGGTAACATTGCCCCAATCATTTGAATTTATATCGCTGCGCTTAGCAGTGTAAATGTCCAGTCCGCCAAAACCTCCTTTTCGGTTTGACGTAAAAAATAACGTTTTTCCATCGGGTGAGAGCGACCCGTGCGATTCCCAGTATTTTGTGTTGATACGGTCGTTAAGCTTTACAATAGGCGTCCATCGGCCATTTACATAGCGACTTACATATAGGTTACCATCGTAATTATCGTTTCGATAAATAATCATTTCCTTACCATCGAACGACAGACCCGTGGGTGCAACGTCGCCATCGACCCCCAATTCGGGAATAATGTTCTGAGGCGGTTGCCATTTACCATCTACTCGCCGAGATACGTATAATGCTTCATAAAAGGGGAGCTTTACGTTGTATGCCAGCGTATTTTCATCGCCCGATACTACTGCATTCTTCTCTGCATTTTTTGAGTTAATAGGTTCTCCGAGATTACGGGCAACAAAATAAATGGGCTTGGCGAAATAACGCTTTGCTCTTTCTACGGTTGCAATCTGCTCATCTACGATTTCCATATCGTACACATCAGGGTCACAGCGTTTTTTAAATTCGAGATAGGCATTCAGCGCTTTATCCAGCTCGTTATTGATTCTATAAGCATTTCCAAGGTAAAACAGAGCATCCAGTGGCGCCTGACGCTCCTTGAAACTGTTCATCTTATAATTTTCACTGATATTTTTAGCCGCCTTCTCAAGGTAAGCTATGGCCTTACTTTTCTCGTAAGGAATATATAAATAGCACAGCCCAACTTTATAATTTAAGTTATCGTTAGTTGGATCGGCCTTTAACAGCTTGAGATATATTGGTAAAGCTTCCTCGTATTCTTCATACAATAGATAAGATTCTGCTTCAACAAACATTTCACGCGGATCGGACGTGGTTTGACCCCACAGGAGGGCAGATGTAAAAAACAGAAAAATAACAGCGTAACGTTTCATCTCAGGTTTAAAGGTTAGTTCTCATTTTAAATAACGAACAAATTTATCATGAAAAAATAAGAAAGTCAATAGGGAGGGAAAATGGTTTATAAAAAATTACATGCTTTGAGGTTGTTGATAGCTTGGGATGGCGATTTTTCATATTTTTTTCAATATGCTAAAATCCAATAAAGTGATTGATTTTTGATGAATCAACTGTGCCAAAATTAAAAACGAGTGTGTAATAGCTGTCACAAAAATGGGTATGAAAAAATTTCTCATACCTGCTTGATTTTTGGAATACTAAATACTTACCAGTTACATCTGGCCATTATACTAATTAAGTATCGGATAAAACTCCCATGATTGAGCTTATGCATAAACATCAATGGAAAATTGTAAATATACTATCAATAAAAACGCAAAGAACGCTAAAAAAATCTCAGCATGCTTTGAGACTGCTTTGAGGTCTTTGCGTGGAGATATTATAAAAATTATTTTCAATCCTCACCCCGGCCTAACGGCCACCCCTCTCCTTTTAAAGGAGAGGGGAAGGGATAGAGGTAGCCATCCTATTGCTACCATAAGAGCCACCCCTACGGGGTTGGAAGAGGTAAAATTTTTGGGGGTTGTACCCGACAAATGTTGAATAAGCAAGTGTATGCGAGTTTTATACGATAAATTAAGCTTTTCTAGGTTGATACAAAGGTTGTTCTTATCAACGAGCCCCCCTCTCCTTGCAAAGGAGAGGGGCTGGGGGTGAGGATTGAAAGGAGATGGGACGTGGGTGAGGATGACTGGGCGAGGAATTGGAGGTGAGGATTAAAAGGACAGCGGCAGGGATTGAAATTAACACGCAGATAGACCTGGGGAGAAGAAATTTTTACAGCCTTAAAAATTAGCACTGGCCATCATCTAAGTGTTGTGCGGTGGGTTGCACAAATGCGGAGGTGCAGAGCAGTGAATGGTCAAAACGGTAAGTATGGCCGCAGGGGCGCTTGTCGTTTCAAAGCGTTGGCAGGAGGAAAGCCTCAGGTGAATTAGCTGCAGCTGTTCCACGTAGCACAGGCCACAATAAAAGCCACGGCCAACGCTTTGGCTTACCCTGCCAGCCATACTCCGTTTTGACCAGAGCGGTTGGGGGATCATTTGTGCTTGATTTTCTTTGCTACTTTCTTGTATCAAGACAAGAAAGTAGGAGAAAAGAAAATATTTGCTGAGACGAGGATGGATTGCAGGTTAATCCTCACCCCGTCCTGTCGGACACCCCTCTCCTTGGAAAGGAGAGGGGAAGGGATAGAGGTAGCCATCCTATTGCTACCATAAGAGCCACCCCTACGGGGTTGGAAGAGGTAAAATTTTTGGGTCGTATCATTAGTGTATGGTTGATATAAAGTTTGACACTACCAACCAGTCACCCCTCTCCTTTGTAAGGAGAGGGGAAAGGGGTGAGGTAATTTACGATGTTACCATAAGGTAACCCTTACGGGGTCGCGAAAGAGCATGAACAATTTTGTAGGCCAGTTATAGCTTTTTTCATCCGAAAATAATTTTAAATTTTTTTTTTAAAAAGGCCGGATGGAACTCGCATGTAATATGTTTTGTGCTCTAAAATCAAGCAGGCATGAAAAATTATTTTCATACTCGTTTGTGAATACTGCTATACATGCTCGTTTCATGTAAGTTCCATCCGACTGCTATAAAAAATATTTTCGAATGAAGTATAACAATCAAACGATTGAGATAAAACAATTGTATCCTGGTTGTGCTTGGACATGTTGGATGCGAAGTGTAGGGTAAGGTGGTCTAACTTTGCTGGTAAATTAAAAACATTAAAAGCTATGTTGTACACAAATCTCGATCACATTGAAACAGCTGCACAATTGCAGAAAATTATTTCGGAAAATGAAAACGTAATGGTCATTTGCGGACGTATGGGGCCCATGTGTATTCCGGTATACGGGATAGCTGAGCAATTGCGGGATGAATATAAGCATGTGAAATTTTACGATATGGAATTTGACAATCCCGAGGCACATATCATCCGTAACCTGCCAGAGGTAAGGGGATTTATGGGAATTCCTTTTACCATCTATTATAAAAATGGTAAAGTGGTAAAGGCTACTTCGAGCATTCAAACCATGCAGCAGGTTCGTGCCATACTGGATGAATATTTTGGAGCACCCGTTACCGCATAAGTTAGAAATCCCATGTTGCTTTAATGCTGATTCGATAGCAAAAGGGCAACATGGGTATTTTAAAAAAGGATTACAATAAAGGATATCGGGTGAACGTGCATGAAAAACTTGCTTTCCAATTTGGAAAAAGTTCATTTTCTGCGAGTTTCATCCGACCGCTATAAAGAATTAAAAAATATTTTCGGATGAAAGCTGTAGAAAAATTCGATGTTATAGTATTAGGCGGAGGGCCTGCGGGACTTGCGGCGGGTATTTATCTGTCTCGCGCCAGGGTTCATACGCTGATCATAAGCGAGGGTATGCCGGGTGGCCAGATGATTCTTACCCATCGGGTTGTTAATTATCCGGGCATTGAGGATGTAAGTGGATATCAGCTGGCGCACGTTATGAAAAAGCAAGCAGAGTCGTTTGGTACCAGAATTATAGCCAATGCGGTCATTGATAGCATTGATATTGATAAAGATGAAAAATGTGTAGTTTTGTCCGATGGTCGGACTTTTTGTGCCGATGCCATAATATTGGCTACTGGTGGCCGACCCCGTTCGCTGAATGTGCCCGGGGAGGATACTTTCAGAGGACGTGGTATTTCCTACTGCGCTACTTGCGATGGTGAGTTTTTTACCGACAAAGCGATAGTAGTGGTAGGGGGTGGTAATTCGGCACTCGAGGAAGCGGTTTCGCTTACAAAGTATGCCAGTGAGGTGCATCTCATTCATCAGTTCGACCATTTTCAGGCATTCCCTTATGCTGTGGAGGAAGCTCGAAACAATCCTAAAATAAAGTTCTATCTTAGTTCGATAGTTACTGAATTTGGTGGAAACGATTTTCTCGAGTATGTCAAATACAAAAGCGTATTGGATGGAACAGAAGGTGAGCTTCGGGTAAATGGAGCATTTATCTTTATCGGATACGAACCCAATACGCAGTTTTTACGACATTATCCTATCCTGAACGAACGCGGAGAGATCGTAGTAGATGAGAATATGCGAACCAAACTGTCGGGTGTATTTGCTGCAGGTGATGCTATTACAAAACGTTATAGACAAATCACCACAGCGGTAAGCGACGGAACCATTGCAGCCCTTGCTGCTACTGAATATGTCAATGAAAAACGCAAACAACTTAAAATGGTATCGTAATGACAGCAACATTTATAGTACTGGCTATTTTGCTTGCCATCTTTGTGGTAGCTAATGTATGGGCACGGGTAAAAATAAAACGTACGCCATTACCCCCCGACCATCCGCGGGTGTTGCAACTGAACGATGCTAATTTTAAGTCGCAGCTAAAAAATAAGTTGGTCCTGGTCGATTTTTGGGCAGAATGGTGTGCCCCCTGTCGACTGATGGCACCCATACTCAATGAACTGGCCGCTGAACTTGAAGGTAACTGCTACGTAGGCAAGGTTAATATTGAACGTTATCCTGCCCTTGCCCAGCAATACAGGATTCGAAGCATTCCTACGCTTATTTTATACAAAAATGGCGTAGAAGTCCAGCGGATTGTGGGAGTAAAAACAAAAGAATATCTGCATAAACAAATTGCGCAAAATAAATGAGTGAATTATGAAAACGGTTACATCATTCGACGATTTTAATAACCAGGCGAAAGGGGCTGAACGAGCTTTCCTGCTTTTATATAAAAAGGATAGTGACCTATGTCGCTGTGCTATTGAGCATATTGAAGAAGCTTTGCAGGAAAGTGGTGAGGAAATTCAGCTGTTTGCGGCCGATGTTACTACAGTGCGCGATATTCATACCCGTTATCAGGTAACCAGCGTTCCGACGCTATTGGTCTTTGAAAAGGGTGAAATGTTAAACATGGTAAAAGGTTGTCAGGAGGCAGGCTTTTACCGCAACATCTTTACCCAGGCAGTATATCAGGCCAAAGCAAAAGCATCGGGCAAGGAGCCCAAAAGGGTAACCGTGTATTCTACCCCTACCTGTCCCTGGTGCAATACGCTAAAAGCCTGGTTGAGAAAAAATGGAATTCCCTTCACCGACGTGGATGTTTCGCGCGACGAAAATGCTGCCCGTGAACTGGTTCGTCGATCGGGTCAGCAGGGAGTACCACAAACCGATATCAATGGTCAAATTGTCGTCGGTTTTAATCAACAGAAATTGAAAGAACTACTCGAAATATAATATTAAAGAATGTATAACTTAAATGTATTGCATATGAAGGAATTACAGCCTATCAACCAGTATGTAGCGTTGGATATTACCGAAAGCAAAGGCGAAAAGAAAACAGCCTCAGGAATAATTATCCCCGATACAGCTGGGGAAAAACCACAGATGGCAAAAATTAAGTGGATGAGTGTAATAGATAATGCCGAGGTTAAACCCGGTGATACTGTGCTTTACAAACCCTATGCTGGTATTGAGATAGAATTTGAGGGAAATAAATACCTGCTTCTGCCTTATTCGGATATCCTGGCTAAAATTGTTGAAACAGAAGAAATTTAGTTGTGTATCCTAAAATAAGCGCGAATGCGGGGATAGGAAAATAACTTGCTGACATATTCAAAAGAATCTGCCTATTTTGGGTACCATTGTATTAACGCTTTGTGCACTTGTGTGCAAAGCGTTTTTTTCTTTTTCGAAATAAGGATTGATGTATTAATTCGTGAAGTATACAGGTATCTTTCACGTCTTCATGTATATGTAACGCTGTTCCTGACAGTTCAGGGTCATTGTACGAAGCATGGGTTTGTAATTTAGCATCGGTTGGCCTAACTTTGTCGCAAATAAGAGAATATGAAAACCATTGTTGAGGGGGATCAGGATTTTTTTTGTGATATTACCGCTCCCTGTTTTCAACTGTTGTCGGCCGAAGAAATGGAGCTTATCCGATCGAGTAAAACGCAAATCGTTTTTCGAAAGGGCGATCAGCTGGCCAAGCAGGGTGCCTTTGCTTCTTATGTGCTGTTTTTGATTCGTGGGTTGGCAATACAATACATCGAAGATACAGGAGATAGAAATTATAACCTTTGTTTAATAAAGCCAGGAGATTTTGTGGGATTGGCTTCAGTGTTTCAAAAAAATATTTTTCCCTATACCGTCAATGCTATTACCGAATGTCAGGCATACCTGATTGAAAAAGAAGCAATAACCAGTGTAGCCGCTGCCAACAGTAAATTTGCCTTTAATCTTATCAGACGTTACTGCTCGCAAAATGAGTTGTTGTACGATAACCTGAAGAAAGTCCTTTTCAAGCAAATGCATGGTCGCCTGGCCGAAACAATCGGTTACCTCAATGAAATTAAAAATGATTTTCCCGAACTATTTACGTTACTTACACGGAAAGATTTAGCCGACTTTGCTGCTTTATCGGTCGAAAGCACCGTGAAATTGCTCAAGTCCTTTGAACGGGATGGACTTATACGTCTCAAAGATCGGGACATTGAAGTATTGAATCCAACCGAACTGGCAGAAATAAGCCGTCGGGGGTAGCTGTAATATCATCTTTGGATTGGCTGTAACTACAGAAGGATGAGTAAAAAATAGCTTTACCTGTTGTTTCCCAAAACGATTAATTGTAATTTTACCAAAAATTTTAAAAAAAAAATTTATGTGAGAAGGAATTTTGCCTTCCTTTTTGTTTTATATGTTTAAAGGATAAAATACAATGATGATGGAAAACATGACACTTACCAGGCAGGAAGTGCCTTATAAAGTCAAAGATTTATCGTTGGCGGAGTTTGGGCGAAAGGAAATTGAAATTGCCGAGAAAGAAATGCCGGGCTTGATGGCTATTCGGCGCAAGTATGCTGGACAGAAGCCGTTGCGTGGGGCACGCATTACAGGTTCATTGCACATGACAATTCAGACAGCTGTACTCATTGAGACGCTGGTAGAACTGGGAGCGGAGGTTCGCTGGGCAAGCTGCAATATATTTTCTACTCAGGATCATGCGGCAGCGGCTATTGCTGCAGCAGGAATACCCGTTTTTGCATGGAAGGGCGAGACACTTGAGGAATACTGGTGGTGTACCGATATGGCCATGCGTTTTCCCGATGGCAAGGGTCCCAACCTGATTGTAGATGATGGTGGCGATGCTACCCTGTTTTTCCACTGGGGATACCGTGCCGAAGAGGATCCATCCTTCCTCGACCGCGAAGTGTCGCACAAAGAGGAACGTATCATTCTCAACCAACTTAAGCAATCGCTTGCTGAGGACCCT
>JAKPGM010000076.1 GCA_029550865.1 Bacteroidota bacterium
GCATCCTAAGGAAAATAATTTGCAACAGAATTCTCTGGCAGCAGCATATGAGCCTTATTTTGACATGGGTAGTGCTGTTTCGCTTCATAGTCTTACCAACGAAATTGAACCTATATTGAGATTGCATTTTAACAGCATCACCTGTGAAAACGAAATGAAACCCATTGAAATTCATCCCGAAGAAAATACCTATCGTTTCGAGCGTGCCGATTCCATGGTGAATTATGCCATCCGGCATAAGAAAAAAATTCGCGGGCATTGCCTGGTTTGGCACGAACAGGTGCCTCAATGGCTTTTTTATGATGAGGGTAAACTCGTTTCAAAAGAACGGCTGCTGAAACGAATGAAAGAACATATTACTACAGTTGTATCGCATTATAAAGGATTGGTCTATTGCTGGGATGTGGTTAACGAGGCTGTTGATGATGATACCACCCGAATCTATCGCCCCTCATTATGGTATCAAATTGCAGGTGAAGAATTTATAGAAAAGGCTTTTGAATATGCCCACGATGCTGATCCTCAGGCGCTGCTTTTTTACAATGACTATAATGCGGAACGACCCGAGAAACGCGAACGCATTTATGCGATGCTAAAAAAGCTAAAGGATAAAAATGTACCGATTCATGGTATAGGTTTACAGGGACATTGGTCTATATATGAACCCACCGAAAAAAATCTGGAGGATGCCATCCAGCGATTTTCGTCGCTAGGTCTGATCATTCATATTACCGAACTTGATATTTCATTGTATCCATGGGAAAAGATGCCACGAAAAATGTTTCCAGGCGAAAACGATTCGTTGACAGCGGAACTTGAGGAGCGTTTTAATGCGCAATATTTAATGATCTTTAAACAGTTTTTAAAGCATAAAGATGTAATTAAGAGTGTTACTTTCTGGGGTATTAGCGATAAGTATAGCTGGCTCAATTACTATCCTGTAGCACACCGTCGTAATTATCCACTTTTATTCGATCGCAATATGCAGCCAAAACCTATTTTTTATAAGATACTTGAACTTCCTGGCAGGAGTGAGTAGCAAGCAATGTTAGTAGTTTTTGGTTAGGTTGGTTAGTAGGTTGCACAATCCGGTATTTTTGCCGGATTGTGCTATTTTAGGAGGAAACTGATATTTTTTTGGGAATTATAAAAATAAAATTAACTTTGCGGTCGCAAAGAAAAAATTCAGTTGAGAATAAAGCATAAATAAAAACGTAATACCGATGAAGCGTACCTATCAACCATCGAACAGAAAAAGAAGAAATAAGCACGGATTTCGTGAACGGATGTCGACAGCCAATGGTAGAAAAGTATTGTCACGGCGTAGAGCAAAGGGTCGTTATAAACTTACCGTATCTGACGAGCATAAGCACAAAGCATAGATTATATTATCCTCTAAATAGGAAGGCTGTTCGGGTACCGGGCGGCCTTTTGTTGTTTAAATCACTAAAATATGCCTTCCTACCAGCATGAACCGGAGAAAGCAGTTCTTGTAGGGGTTATCCTGCCCGACCAGCATGAAAAGCAGGTGCAGGAACACCTGGATGAGTTGGCTTTTTTGGCCGATACCGCCGGAGCGGTTGTTAAAAAACAGTTTGTTCAGCGCATCGATACCCCTAATCCACGTACTTTTATTGGACAGGGTAAAATTCGTGAGATTGCTGATTATGTAAAGGAAAATCAAATAAATCTGGTCATTTTCGATGATGAATTATCGGCCAGTCAGCTACGCAATATCGAAAAGGAACTTGGTTGTAAAATTCTCGACCGCACCAATCTGATTCTCGATATTTTTGCTCGACGGGCGCAGACTGCCTACGCCAAGGCGCAGGTGGAACTTGCTCAGTATCAGTATCTACTTCCTCGTTTGGTAGGGATGTGGACGCACCTGGAACGACAGCGCGGGGGGATAGGGCTCCGCGGTCCCGGTGAAAGAGAAATTGAAACCGACCGTCGGGTGGTTCGTGACCGTATTGCTAAGCTCAAGGAAGAACTCCGGAAAATTGACCGGCAGATGGCTACTCAACGCAAACATCGCGAAGGCCTGGTAAGAGTAAGCCTGGTGGGTTATACTAACGTGGGTAAATCGACCCTGATGAATCTGTTGAGCAAGAGTAATGTTTTTGCCGAGAATAAGCTTTTTGCTACGCTCGATACGACAGTTCGTAAGGTAACTATTGGAAACTTGCCTTTTCTTTTATCGGATACTGTAGGTTTTATCCGTAAACTTCCCCATCATCTGGTAGAGTCGTTTAAGTCGACCCTGGATGAGGTTCGTGAGGCCGATATTTTGCTTCATGTGGTAGATATCTCTCATCCCTCTTTTGAGGATCAGATAAATACGGTTAATCAAACGTTACAGGAGATAGGTGCTGCCGAAAAGACCACCATCATGGTTTTTAATAAAATCGATGCTTACCAATTTATTGCTCCCGAAGAAGATGATCTTTTACCTTCTTCCGTCAATCGGTCGCTCGAAGAGATTCAAAAAAGCTGGATTGCCAGGGCAAATGATCCTTGTGTTTTTATCTCGGCTACCCAAAAAATCAATATCGATAAGTTGAAGGAAATACTATACGAACAGGTGAAGGCTATTCACATTACCCGTTATCCTTACGATAACTTTTTGTATTGATTTGCGAATGAGAATTTACTGGTAAGGCACCGTTGTTATCCTTGAGCTTTATTCATAATATCCTTTACCAGGATATTTTTATGGGATAGGGTAATTTGATTGGAAATGTCTTCAATCAATTGCTGGATATTTTCAATGCCCATTCGTTCGGCTATTGGCAGGTGGTTTATACCCAGTTCATCGAGTCGATTTATCACATCCATCACCGTCAAACGGTGTACATCTGTGGCAGGCAGATAACCCATAGCCTCTGTAGAGATGGGGGTAGGGGCTAACACTTTAGCTTCTTCCAGGTTGTTCAAGAGTTGCCTTACAATTCGAGCGGGTAGCTCATTTTGCTCAGAAATTTCCTCTGCTGTGGGGGGTGTTTCTTCCAGCATATATTTTTTAATGACATAATGTACTATGAGCAGAGCTATAACGTGTCGGTAGCGATTGCTAATTTTGTCAATATCTTTCTCAAATTCTAATTTTTCAAAATTTTGAAGCGTGTAAGAAAAATGTGCGCCGACCAGTACTACCAGCCAGCTGGTTTGTATCCATATCATAAATAAAGGTAGTGCTGCAAAGCTACCATATAGTGCATTAAAATTTGATACGCCAACCTGAAACTGGACATAAATCCACTGGATAATTTGAAAAATGCTACCTGTAAGGATACCCGCTATTATAGCGGGTTTGGCTTTTACCTGGGTATTGGGCATAGCTTTGTACAGTACGGAAAATAATAGCCAGAGCAGTAAATAGGGAATGAACCCCATAAAAGCACCCAGAAATGGTTTAATGTATTTTAAATGTATCCATAGTTCCACTTTAGTATTTAAATACAAGGTAAAGGACATGGAAAGAATAAGTACAATAGGTGAAAGTACAATAATGGCTGTGTAATCGGCAAACTTACGGGCAATACTTCGCCCCCGACGTACCTGCCAGATTTCGTTGAAAGCATTTTCCATGTTCACAAATAAACGAAGAACTGCCCAGAAAAGGACAATCAGACCAGCTCCGGCAAGAATGCCACTTTTGGCTTTGTGGATTAGTGAATTTGCTAGTTTAATGACCCAGTTCATTACGGCTTCCTGTCCGCTGAGGTGTCGGATGATTTCTTGCTGAATTACCAGTTCCATTCCAAAATTTTTGGCCATTGCAAATACCAGCGCTAACAGTGGTACAATGGACAACAAGGTAAAGTAGGTAAGTCCCGATGCCTTTATAGTAGTTTGATAATCAAATAAATAACGTAAGGATGCCCAAAAAGCTTTCCATCCCTTCGAAAGGGAAGGTATTACACAATGCATGTATCGTTTAAAAACTGACATCATACAAGCTATTATCAACCAAACAATTCTTCTATATCAGCAGGTCCAAACATTTGAAATGGATTGGTATTATTCACAAAGGTATTGAATATTGTTTGCTTTTTTTGCTGAAGGGAAATGATTTTTTCTTCGATGGATTGAGTGCTGATAAAACGATAGACAAACACTTTCTTTTCCTGTCCAATTCTGTGTGCACGGCTAATAGCCTGATTTTCAGCAGCAGGGTTCCACCATGGGTCGAGTAGAAAAACATAATCGGCTGCTGTAAGATTGAGGCCAGTTCCCCCGGCTTTTAGGCTAATGAGAAATACTTTTGTATTGGGGTCGTTTTGAAAACGGTTTACTACCGCCTGTCGATCGGTAGTGGAACCTGTAAGAAGAGCATAAGGATAACCATTTGCCTCGAGATATTGGATGACGAGATTGATATGTTTTACATACGAAGAAAACACAAGAACTTTATGATTTTCGGCAATTACATTTTCGATGCTGCGGGTTATTTCCTCGTATTTCCCCGACCCGCCAGAGTATGCAGGATCGACCAGGATGGGATGGTTGGAAATCAAGCGCAACCGATTCAATGCCTTTAAAATCATGATGGAAGATTTTTGAAATCCTTTTTGTTCAATGGCAAGCATAATTTC
>JAKPGM010000003.1 GCA_029550865.1 Bacteroidota bacterium
ATATTCCTGCCGACGGCGAGGAGGAGATGCCCTTACCTACCGGGGGCGAATCGCTTTACATGCAAACTTTTCATTTAAAGCACACGAACAATCAGGGCAAGGAAGAAACAGTAGAAATAAAAATTCCCAGTTTGGCGCTGGTGCCCATAGCTCCGTTGGGAGTCGAATCGGCCGAGTTTGAATTCGATTTTCGGGTCGAAAACTATCACCGTCACCGTCAGATGCAGCGGTCGGAAGAGCAGATGCTCGAAAAGGAACGCGATAAAGGTTTCGATGCGCACTATCGTCCCTGGTACCTGGTCGACAATCCCATCAACTTCGATGGCAACGTAGCCCCATCGGCAACCGCTGAGTCGGCTTCCAGTGCAGGGCAGGTAATCAAAATTAAAATACGGGTGTCGCGTCAACCCACCTCGGCAGGACTCGATAAGCTGCTTACCAGTTTTAACCAGTATATCTCGGTGACCACCAAAGAAAGTTCACAGGAATAAATGGATTAACCCTTAAATTTAACTATTTATGGAACCCAAAGATTATGCTATTGCTGAATTTCAGGCTTTGCCGCTCGAATATATTATTGCGGCTCCCTTGCTGGGTGTTATCAAGGCTCAGGCCGCTGCGGCGGCAGCTACCCAGGCTTACATCAAATCGCTTATCGACAAAGATAATGGCCCGGTTACTGTTGACCTGAAACTTAAGGTACGAAAGGATAGTTCGCAGAAGGATATTGAAATTCAGGCTCCTTTGCTATCGCTGGTACCCGTACCCCATATCCGTATCGATTCGTTTACTACCCATTTTAAATACGAAATTTCGCAGGTAACCAGGGTCAGCAAGGAACTTAACCTCGAAGCCGAAGGCAACGCCGATCTCGTGAAAAATCCCATCATTAATTTCAGCCTGAAAGGTAGTGTGGTCAATAAGTCGGCCGAGGAGTCGGTGATGAATCGGAGCGGAATGCTCGAAATAACTGTACATGCCAGCGAAGCGCCTATACCCGAGGGGCTGTCGCGTTTACTCACAGTATTGGCTAAAGCATTGCCCGAAGAATAATGGCTATAGAACTTCAACAATTCATCGCTGCTTACTGTGCCGAACTGCTCAGGGCGCATAGCTCTTTTCTTGTCCTGCAGCGTTCGGCCTACGTAGAGATGCTGGGTAGCGAGTTTAATCGTTTAGCGCTCGATAACAATCATTTTCTGGGGCTCGACGAGGTAACCTTAAGCATGTATCTTCGTCCTCGCCGACGATCGAGACTGGTAGCCTGGTGGTATCGCTTGCAGCGCCGTCCCCTGTTGCCTGTTTACGAGTTAGTTTCCTCCATGCATCCCGAGGCCATACAATGTACAATCGTCTTTCGTCGTGAAGGTAGTGCCTACACAACTTGTGTAGCCTTTGACAACAAAACCTTAAACGAAAATATCTATGTTGACCTCACATGAACAGGGCTGGTACAGCTTTGCAGATGGTATCCGCTGGCGCATCAGGGCACCCCAATACCTGTGCGAGGTAGGCGAGGCTAACCATATTCCATCATACAAGCATCTACCTTCTGCTGTTTCGAAGGTACAGCGTATCAAGGCTTTTTATCAGCGGCATAAGATCGCTCTGGGACAGCTCGATGCGCTGGGGACAGGCATCGACATACTGGTAGCCAATGCCATGACCGAATCGCTGGGTACGGTACCCTCGCCGCTGGAGTATACCCAGCTGAGTGAATACTATCGATTGCTGGAGGGCGAGGATGGTCAGCGTCTCGATGCGCTGGTTCGCTATATTGCATCGACGCCGGGCGCCCGATACCTCGAACGTCGCGAACCCGGCTATATAAACCCATTGGCTACTCCTGCTCGTGTTTCATTGGGTAGCCATCACATGTTACTTTCTACTGCCCTCGATGTGATGGGCAAAAAAAGTGTACCAGAAACTGCCAAAAGAGCTATCATTCGTGAACTGTGCTTGAGCCTACCCTCGCAGTCGTTGAAAGCAGCCGAATTGGCTGCTGCATACCTCAATCGGCTTTACCACAAACACCTTAACCACCCCCCTCTTGTGGCGGCTACCTATAACGCAGGATCGCCCCGATATACCTCGGCAAACCCCTGGCACCTGGTACAATATGGCCAGCATATCGACCGCTGGATAGCCTACTACAATACCAGCAGGATGATACCCTGAAACCCATTTAGCAGTATGGCAAGCCAATATGTTTTTTAGCTATTGGCTTTATTTTTATCATTACACCGTTATGCGCAAAATTTTATACCTATTCGCCAGGTATCATCGATAGGCCTCTTCAAAAACGCAATAGTTCTGGGGAAATTTAAGATAAGATATCGGCATAAATTTTTTTGACGCTTCTCATTATAGTTGATGCAAACGTTTGCTGGAGCTGATTTACTGTATTAAAACCCGTTTTTACAAGGGAATGAATGATTTATTCAATTAAAATTTCCATTGCAAACGTTTTCGTAAAATAAGCTGAATATAGCTTAATTGAAGACCCATTTCTCTTGTATTATCGACAAGCGGGGCTATAATTTTGGTTACGTCCAACTCATACAAGCGAAGGATTTGTGTGAGATATTAACCAAAATTAATCTTTAAAAACTATGAAAAAACTACTAACCACAGCTTTTTTAGCAACCATGTTGCTCTGGGGAACTACTTTACGGGTAAGTGCCCAAAATGATGTGATGATGCAGGCCTTTTACTGGAATGTTCCGGTAAATGATGCCGCCAAGAATGGTTTCTGGTGGGATACGCTTCGGGTTAAGTTGCCTCAGCTGAAGTCAGCCGGCATTACAGCGCTATGGGTTCCCAATCCCTGTAAAGGAAACTGGGGTATTTACGACATGGGGTATGGGTTATACGACCTGTACGATTTAGGAGCCTACAATCAAAAGGGCAGTGTAGAGACTCGATTTGGAAGTAAGGCCGAGCTTTTGAATCTGATTAATGCCTGTCATCAGTCGCCGCGTATCGATATCTACGCCGATGCAGTGCTTAATCATATGTACGGTGAGTGGGGGTTGAACGAGGAAAGTAACCCTGCCGTTAAAGCCTATGTGTTTGGAGAGGCACACAATGGAGCCAACGTGGCTTACCAGACCAGCGATATTAAGTGGGTTATACCTAATGCTACTGCCGGCGATTACTACATTCAAATTAAAGGATACAATCTCAACTGGAGTGCCGGTGTGGGCGAAAGGGGGTACAACGTGAATATCAACTGGACCGGCGCTGCCGAAACCGATCCCGGTACGTGGGAATACGAACCCAATAACGGCGGGGGCCAATTTAACGTATATCCAGGCAGTGGGGTAACAGTTCGAGCTCATGCCGATTATCAGGGCGATATCGACGAATATAAGGTTACGCTTACTTCTACCGCTACCATTGTTATTAAACTTACTGCAATGCGCGAGGTGTACAGTCCCAGCTGGCAGTGGGTATGGGCCGACCAAACCAATGGGTACTACCCAGTGGCCATCTGGTACAACGGAAGCAATTTAGCAAGTTCCAAACTCGAAGCTCGTACTCCCACCAAATCGACCTATGTAACCCATACCGGAACAGGCGAGGCCAACTTTCAATGGGGCTATGCCGATTTTCACCCCGTTGATGCCAACGACTGGCTAGGAAATGGCGGTTACGAAGACGAAATTATCCCTAACACCCGCTGGTTTGGTAACGATTTTAATACCTTCAGTACAACGGTACAATCGAGACTCAATGCCTGGGGTGTGTGGATGATCAATACCATCGGATTCGACGGTTTCCGCCTCGATTTTGTTCGTGGCTACCAGGTCGATTTTATTGCTAACTGGATCAAAAATTTGCCGAAAAATGGTACTAAGCAACGATATATTGTGGGTGAATACTGGACAGGACACAAATATCGTTTGAAAAACTGGATCAACGACAATGCTTCGCGTGGCGCTACCGTCAGCGTGTTCGACTTCCCCCTGAAATTCACGCTCAATGACCTTTGCAATGGAAATGGTTCCTCGTTTGACATGCGGTGGCTGAATCATGCCGGTATGGTACGCGATAACTCAGGCAATAATGTTCCTGCCACGAACGTATCTACATTTTTGGAAAATCACGATACAGGTAAGGAACACGACAAGTGGATAACAAAAGACTGGAAATTGGGCTACGCCTACATCCTCACCCATGAAGGACGTCCCTGCTTGTTTTACCCCCACTTCTATGGCATACGCCAATACGATAATAATAACCCATCGATTTATGTCCAGGCACCTGCAAGCCTGCAAACCGATTTGAAAAAACTCATATTTGCTCGTAAAACCTATATGGGTGGGACGTTGGTGGTGCTAACGGAAGTTGGTAACCCCTACCCTGCTGGTGATGCCTACAACGTATACGTAGCCCGCAGGGCTGGCAATGGAACAAAGAGTGGGGCAATTATTGTACTCAACAATCATGACACGCAGACCAAAGGAATATGGATCAGCACTTCACCCACGGGTTGGGCCAACTGGGCTGGACGTACGCTGGTTAATGCCTTTAACCCGTCCGAAAAAGTAACCATTTATGCCGATGGTCGTGCTTACGTACAGGCTCCTCCTCGTGGATATGCTATCTATGTACTTGATACGGAATATGTACAGTACAACCAATCGCTTGAAGTACAGGTCGAGAATACGGCTACAGCGGTCGACGTGATGGGTAATACCCCGCAACTGTCGGCACAGGTATTCCCCAACCCAGTTACCAGCGAAGCGTATCTGCAAATTTTTATGCCTGCCAATGGAAAATTACACATCGACCTGTTTGATGTTAGCGGACGAAAGGTGGCCAATCTATTCAACGGCATTGCCATGGCAGGGCCAGACCGTATTGCTATTCCCGCTGGGCTAAAAAGCGGCGTGTATATAATTAAGGTAAATTCCGAAAAAGAATCCTATCAAACAAGGTTTGTAGTGCACTAAGAGGTATTGATTATAACCAGTGTATTTGCTGAAATGTTTCCAGAGCCTTTTTAGGTTAGAGGCAACATGAATGAGTTGAACCGTACCATAATGGGCGGTTCAACTTTTTTATGGTAACGTGTACAATCATCAACCTTGTGGCGATAGCCTACAGTGCATTATTTTCCGGCTTGCTGAGGTCGGGTATCGTATTGATTACAGATAAAACGTCCTGTCGGGCACCCCTCTTCCACATCCTCACCCCGGCCTGTCGGCCACCCCTCTCCTACAAAGGAGAGGGGACGGGAAAAGGTGGCCATCTCATTGCTACCAAAAGAGCCACCCCTACGGGGTTGGAAGAGCTAAAATTTTTAGGGTCGTCCCCGCCAAAGGATAGGTTGATATTAAATCTGGCCTTACCTTACCAGCCACCCCTCTCCTTGCAAAGGAGAGGGGAAGGGGGTGAGGATTGAAGGGGAGAGGAGTTGGGGGTGAGGTTTAAAAGGACAGCGGCAGGGGTTGAAATTAAAAAATAGATAGCCTGGGGAGAACGAGTTTTAACGGCCTTGAAAATTAGCACAGACCAAAATCCAAGCGTTGTGCGGTGGGTTGCACAAATGCGCCGTGCTGCAGAGCAGTGAATGGTCAAAACGGCAAGTATGGCCGCAGGGGCGCTTGTCGTTTCAAAGCGTTGGCAGGAGGAAAACCTTGTGTGGAAAAGCTACAGCTATTCCGTATAGTACAGGCCACAATAAACGCCTCGGCCAACGATTTGGCTTACCCTGCCTGCCATACTCCGTTTTGACCAGAGCGGGTGGCGGATCATTTGTGCTTGATTTTCTTTGCTACTTTCTTGTATCAAGACAAGAAAGTAGGGGTAAGAAAATATTGGCTGAAGCAATGATGGAATGCAGGTTAATCCTCACCCCGCCCTTGTGGGCACCCCTCTCCTTGGAAAGGAGAGGGGCTGGGGGTGAGGTGGAAGAGAGGAAAATGGCGTAAATGCCTTATAAACATATTCGAAAAGCATAAATTACTTTCATGTATACCAGTGCTATAAAATCCATAACACCATAGAATATTCTACAATAAAAATTTTTTACACGTACAAATGACAAAATACTCCTGAAATTTTGTCATAAAAAATTTACTTTTTCATCTTTTCATGCCTTTGGCACAGTTTCTGATTATACCCCAACGTCGAAACAATAGGTATTAAATGTTTAACCCAAATAAAAATCAATAAATTATGGCAGAAGTAAAGATAAAACCGTTGGCCGACCGGGTTCTGATTGAACCTATGGCAGCAGAACAGAAAACCGCAAGTGGTATTATCATCCCCGACACCGCTAAAGAAAAACCTCAGCGCGGAAAAGTTGTTGCAGTAGGCAAAGGAACAAAAGATGAACCCATGGAATTGAAAGTTGGCGACGAGGTACTTTACGGCAAATACGCGGGAACCGAAATAAGCATTGATGGGAAAGATTACCTGATGATGCGTCAAAGCGATGTTTTAGCTGTTATTTAACCTATTTTTCATTGTAAAACCGTTTAAAATCAATTAGATATGGCAAAAGAAATAATTTATGATCTTGAAGCAAGGCAGGCCCTGCTTCGTGGTGTCGATGCATTAGCAAACGCTGTAAAGGTAACTCTGGGTCCCAAGGGCAGGAACGTTGTATTGGATAAAAAATTCGGACATCCCCATGTAACGAAAGATGGGGTTACTGTAGCAAAAGAAATCGAACTTTCCAATCATCTTGAAAATATTGGCGCACAGCTTGTAAAAGAAGTAGCTTCCAAAACCAACGACGATGCCGGAGACGGTACTACTACGGCTACTGTATTGGCTCAGGCTATTGTAAGTGTTGGACTTAAGAATGTTACTGCAGGCGCTAACCCCATGGACCTCAAACGGGGTATCGATAAGGCTGTGTCCGCTGTTATCGAACATCTGAAAAAACAGAGCAAAACCGTTGGGGACGATATCAAAAAAATTGAACAGGTGGCTACTATCTCGGCCAATAACGATAATTCCATCGGTAAACTCATTGCCGAGGCTATGTCGAAGGTAAAGAAAGAAGGTGTGATCACGGTCGAAGAAGCTAAAGGTACCGAAACCGAGGTTAAGGTGGTAGAAGGTATGCAATTCGATCGCGGTTACATTTCACCTTACTTTGTTACCGACACCGAAAAGATGGAAGCAGTCCTCGAAAATCCCTTTATTCTCATCCACGACAAGAAGATTGCCTCGATGAAAGACCTGCTTCCAATTCTCGAAGCTGTAGTTCAAACGGGTCGTCCCTTGCTTATCATAGCCGAAGATGTTGAAGGCGAAGCTCTGGCTACGCTGGTTGTAAACAAGCTCCGTGGTTCGCTCCGTATCGCTGCTGTTAAAGCTCCTGGATTTGGCGATCGTCGCAAAGAAATGCTCGAAGATATCGCTATCCTTACCGGTGGTACTGTCATCAGCGAAGAAAAGGGTATGCGACTCGACTCTGCTACACTCAATGACCTGGGTCGTGCCGAAAAAGTTACCATCGATAAAGACAATACCACCATCGTGAATGGTGCTGGTGACAAGAAAAACATCGATGCCCGCGTAGCTCAAATCAAAGCTCAAATTGAAAATACGACTTCCGACTACGACCGTGAAAAACTGCAGGAACGTCTGGCTAAATTGGCCGGTGGTGTTGCAGTTCTTTACATTGGTGCTGCTTCGGAAGTTGAAATGAAAGAAAAGAAAGACCGTGTAAACGATGCTCTGAGTGCAACCCGTGCTGCTGTTGAGGAAGGTATTATACCGGGTGGTGGTGTAGGTTTCATCCGTGCCATCGAAGCGCTCGAAAACCTCAAGGGCGATAATGATGATGAAAATACCGGTATTGCTATCGTAAAACGGGCTCTCGAAGAACCTCTGCGTCAGATTGCCGCAAACGCTGGACAGGACGGTGCTGTAATTGTTCAAAAAGTGAAAGAGGGTAAGAACGATTTCGGTTACAACGCTCGTACCGAAACCTTCGAAAACCTCATGGCATCCGGAGTTATCGATCCTACCAAAGTAGCTCGTGTAGCTCTTGAAAATGCTGCTTCTATCGCCGGTATGATACTTACCACCGACTGCCTCGTGGCCGAAAAACCCGAAGAAAAGAAAGGCAATGCCGATATGGGTGGTATGGGTGGCATGGGCGGCATGATGTAAGCTGCAATCCCATATACAAAATACCGAAGGCAAGGCATTAGGCCTTGCTTTTTTTGTTTTCTGAATCTGGCAAATTATTTTTCTTGTATAGGTTACCCCCGAAGATAACTATCAAAGTTCATCACCAGGAATGTAAACGCTTTGCATCTTTGAGATGCAAAGCGTTTCCTTATTTCAAAGATGCAAAGCGTTTTCTCAAGCTCAAAAAAATCTGTGTATGTTTATTTAGTTTCACTTTTAATAAAGTAGAACAATATTTACTGGTTTAATTAAACGTTAAATAATAGTTACATAGTAAGCCATACAACATATTGTCAACTGGTTTTTTAGAGAGTATAAAATATTTTGTGTAAACACCTCAAAATGCATTTTAATTTAGTTTACATCTGTATTCAAAAATAGTCAAAAATTGATGAAGGAAAATGCCCCAATTTTGGATGGGCATGCTCCATTTTTTTTCAATATTCATAATAGCCAAATAAACAGCTTTTTGCACAGCATTATCATCGGTAAATTGCACTTTTGTTTTGGTGTATTTTCTTAT
>JAKPGM010000006.1 GCA_029550865.1 Bacteroidota bacterium
AAGATAATATACACCACCAACACCATAGAGAATCTCAACCGCGGGATAAGAAAATACACCAAAACAAAAGTGCAATTTACCGATGATAATGCTGTGCAAAAAGCTGTTTATTTGGCTATTATGAATATTGAAAAAAAATGGAGCATGCCCATCCAAAATTGGGGCATTATCCTTCATCAATTTTTGACTATTTTTGAAAACAGATGTAAACTAAATTAAAATGCATTTTGAGGTGTTTACACAAAATATTTTATACTCTCGCACTCGTCTTTACATTTGTCTTTAAAAAAGACTGTGTAGTGTTCTTCAAAGATTTTAAATAGTCGCTCTCTACATTCTTGGGCATTATCTTCCAAAATGTCAACTCCGTAAATGCTCGAAACAGCAATAACAGCATAGCGTTCCCATTCAATTTGACTTTTGCTGTAGTGGCTATCCACTACTACTAATTTACGTCTTAAAATTTCTGCTAAAAAGTTACCATTACCGCAAGCAGGTCCAAGGAAACGGGAGTCAATTCGTTCGGTTTCGTGTTTAACCAAATCGAGCATAGCATTTACTATGTGTTGGGGTGTATATACTTCACCGTAGTCTCTTACCCGTTTTTTGGATTTAACTTGCTTGTTTGGGTTTATATGTTCTGTCAATTCTGCCATTTTATTTTAATATTTTTAGTCTTCAAAGTTACTTTTTAGAGCAATTGTATCATGATACGTTGTCTTAAAAATGGCTCTTTTGCTTTTTTGAGCATTGGCATGGTTTGTAGGCAAAACCAATTATAATCATTTGGAGGTCGGTTTTTTTTTACACTGACTGGCATTTTTTTTGTCATAAAATCACATAAAAATATCTTAATGTTGTATTTGTTTGAATTTGTCACACCCAATTTATCTTTTCAAATTTAAAAATTTTGTCTCATCCCCATCCCCATCCTCATCCAAAATTTTACAAGTCTAATTCTTATGACACCCCTCAACAGGCACCAATTTACTAGCAGCTTGCCTTATAGCTTGAATACATGCTTCACCCCCCGTGTACCCCGAAGACCTGGCTTTGCAATAGCATCGACACGATATACGCATCAAAGCATTTGAAAAGTAAAACGAGAGGGTGTGTAAGATAATATCCTACCGCTGGAGCAGGATACATGGAATTTATACTAAATCATATTAAAAAATGTCTAGAAAACAGAGTGCTAAACCAATGGAAAAAATCCTGTAAAACCAGTTTGCATGTTATTATCTTGTTTATTTAAATTAAGGATGACACGACTTGTGCCGATTAACGCTAATCCGTGATTATCCGTTTACATCGGTATAATCAGTGTTCTATTATTTTTCTTGAAATGAGCCATTTTGAAGGCGAGGAATCCAAAAGGCATTTTACAAAAAAAATAGCACTACTCTATAGGATTCCTGTGGTAGTTAATTATTTATGCAGATTTCGAATGAAGTTGACAAGGTCAAGTTCATCCCCGTGTGTGCAGTTTTTGCATGGCAAAAATCACGAACGACAGCAACACATACATGGGTACCAGGAATGGCAACGCTTTAAAATTAAATAAAACCAGCAGCACAAGAGATAATGCTAAAAAAACAAACTGAACAGCATTATCGCCCAGGCGCAGATTTTTAATCTTAAAGGAAAACATGGGCATATCTACTACCATCAAAATAGCATCGAGTATTATTACAGTTGCCAATACATAAAAATTAAGTATAACTTGGGTAATAGAGGAGAGGGGATAATACAACACCATCAACACAAGCGATGCGATAAAAATAGCACTCGCTGGCGTAGGTAATCCGTAAAATGTTGTGGTTTGACGATCGTCGATATTAAATTTTCCAAGCCGGCAGGCAGAAAATACTGGTATAAGTGCAGCAATCACAACCGAAAGCACAAAAAACTGCGCGGATAGCTGAGCCGTAGAGGATAGCTGTAGGAGTTGAAATGCAAGAATACCCGGTGCTACACCAAAGCTCACCATATCGGACAACGAATCGAGTTGTTTACCAATTTCGGAATAAGCATGAAGTATCCGGGCGGCCAGACCATCGAGAAAGTCGAATCCTGCCGCTATAAAAAGAAAATAGGGAGCATAACTGAGAGTGTTGATATTGAAAGCTAAAACAATTGCCACAAAACCGCATACCAGATTAAGTAAGGTAAGAAAGTTGGGAAGATGTTTCGCAAGCTGCATGAGAAAAAATTTTGCCAAATATAGTTTTAGTCGTCGAGGATTGCAAAAAAATATAGGCGGAACCAGTGTCCGCCCATATTTGTATCAATCTTTTCACAACATTGTTATTTCCGAACAACTTTTTTGTAGCCATAGATAGCCGTATCGCCGAGTTCTTCTTCAATACGAAGCAGTTGGTTATATTTAGCCATACGGTCGGAACGGCTAAGCGAACCTGTCTTAATCTGGCCGCTATTAGTAGCTACGGCAATATCGGCAATGGTTGCATCTTCGGTTTCGCCCGAACGGTGCGAGGTAACAGTGGTATACCCAGCTCTGTGTGCCATTTCAATAGCATCGAGGGTTTCGGTAAGCGTACCAATCTGATTAACCTTAATAAGAATGGAGTTAGCGCATCCCATTTCGATACCCTTTTGCAGGAATTCTACGTTGGTTACAAACAGGTCGTCACCCACCAGCTGAATTTTGTTACCCAGCATGTCGGTGAGGATTTTCCAGCCATCCCAGTCGTTTTCGGAGCAGCCATCTTCGATAGAGTCGATGGGATATTTTTCGACGAGTGACTTGAGGTATTCGGCCTGCTGCTGACTATTACGTTTTACACCCTTGGGGCCTTCGAATTTGGTATAATCGTAAATACCATCTACAAAAAATTCGCTAGCAGCACAGTCAAGTGCAATCATAACATCTTTACCAGGTTTGTAACCTGCCTTTTCAATTGCAGCGATAATGCTGTCCAGAGCTTCTTCGGTTCCACCCGAGAAATTGGGGGCAAAACCGCCCTCATCGCCCACAGCGGTACTTAATCCTTTAGACTTGATAATGGATTTGAGTGCATGAAAAACTTCGGCACCCATGCGTAAGCCTTCGCGGAAAGAGTTAGCACCAACCGGACGAATCATAAACTCCTGGAATGCAATAGGTGCGTCGGAGTGCGATCCGCCATTGATGATATTCATCATGGGTACAGGCAGATGCTTGGCATTGGAACCACCGATGTAGCGATATAAGGGTAATCCACAATAATCGGCAGCAGCTTTCGCAACTGCAAGCGATACACCAAGGATAGCATTTGCACCGAGTTTACTTTTGGTCTTGGTACCATCAAGCTCAAGCATTTTACGGTCGATAGCTACCTGGTCTAAAGCATTCATGCCAATTAATTCGTTGGCTATAATATCATTTACATTCGAAACAGCCTTAAGCACTCCCTTACCCAGGTAACGACTTTTGTCACCGTCGCGTAATTCAATAGCTTCGTTTTCACCAGTGCTGGCACCAGAAGGGACAGCTGCACGTCCAAAACTGCCGCTGGCAAGCATCACTTCCACCTCAATGGTTGGATTTCCTCGTGAGTCGAGAATCTCACGCGCATGTATGTCAATAATTTCACTCATGTTGTAACATTTTTTAGTTATTATAAAAAAAGGGATAAAGCCATTTTGTATACCTTACCCCTTCCTATTTCTCTTTTACTATTTGCTAATTTCTTCCTACTCCTGCTTATTTTCTGAGCTTTGCTCGTTAGAAGTTACATCTTCCGAAGGAGTATTGGTAGTTTCAGCCTGCGCCTGCTGTGCTGGTGCAGCTGCTACCTGCGATTTCTTACCACGTCCTCTACGGGTAGTTTTGGCTTTCTTTTCTGTGCTCGTCTTAAGCATATTTTCGTTGAAGTCGACAAGCTCTATCATACATATCTCGGCATTATCCCCTACCCTGTTACCGAGTTTGAGAATACGGGTATAACCTCCTGGACGATTAGCCACTTTGGGGCCTATTTCACGGAAAAGTATACTTACTGCCTCTTTATCTTTTAGATAGCTAAATGCCACCCTCCGATTATGTGTACTATCCTCCTTGGTACGTGTTATGATAGGTTCAATAAAAGTACGAAGTACTTTAGCCTTTGCCAGGGTAGTGTTGATTCGTTTGTGCTTTATCAACGAAACAGCCAGATTGGCCAATAACGCCTTACGATGCGAACTTGTTCTACCCAGATGATTGATCACTCTGTTATGCCTCATTGCGTCAATATTTAATCCTTGTCCAGTTTATACTTGCTAACATCCATACCTAAAGTAAGCCCCATACTTTCGAGCAGCTCTTCCAGCTCGGTGAGCGATTTCTTACCGAAATTGCGGAACTTCAGCAAATCGTTACGGTTGAACTTAACCAGATCGCCGAGAGTTTCCACCTCTGCAGCCCTTAGACAGTTTAATGCTCTTACCGACAGATCCAGGTCGACAAGCTTTGTTTTTAAAAGCTGTCGCATGTGTAAAATTTCTTCGTCGAAGTCGTCGGTAACCGACTTTTCTTCGGCATCGAGGGTAATTTTTTCGTCCGAAAAGAGCATGAAGTGATAAATGAGAATCTTGGCTGCTTCTTTCAATGCATCCTTCGGATGTATAGAACCATCAGTAACAATCTCGATAACGAGTTTTTCATAGTCGGTCTTTTGCTCTACGCGATAATTTTCGACCGAATATTTCACGTTCTTGATAGGCGTAAAAATTGCATCAAGAGTAATTAATCCTATCTCAGCATTTGCAGGCTTATTTTCTTCAGAAGGAACATAGCCACGTCCCTTATTGATACTAATTTCCATTTGTATCTTAACGGAAGGTTCCATGTGACAAATGACATGCTCGGTGTTGAGCACGCGGAACCCTGTAAGATACTTATTCAGTTCACCTGCTTTAAATTCATTTACTCCAGTAACATTAATAAATATTTTTTCGTGATCAACGTCATCTACTACACGTTTGAATCGAATCTGCTTAAGATTGAGAACAATCTCAGTAACATCCTCAATCACCCCTTTTATGGTAGAGAATTCATGATCTACCCCTTCGATTTTGATGGTGGTGATTGCATAACCTTCGAGGGAAGATAGTAGTATACGACGAAGAGCATTGCCAATGGTGATACCATAACCGGGCTCCAGGGGGCGGAATTCGAACACCCCATGGGTATCGGTGGCGCTCACCATTACAACCTTATCAGGTTTTTGAAATGCCAGTATTGCCATATGTTAATTATTTCGAGTACAATTCAACAATGAGCTGTTCCTTAATATTTTCAGGTATTTCGCTGCGTTCAGGAACATTAAGGAATTTACCCGTATAGGTATCGGGGTTCCATTCAAGCCACGAATAACGTTTGTAACGTGCAATCCTGAGAGCATCATTGATCACCTGCAATGCCTTGGATTTTTCACGCACGCCAATGATATCGCCAGGTTTTACGTGATAGGAAGGTATATTTACCACCTCACCATTGACAGTAATGTGACGATGTGTTACAAGCTGACGTGCAGCGTCTCTCGAATTTGCGAGACTAAGGCGATATACTACGTTATCGAGCCGTGACTCGAGGAGTTGTAAAAGCACCTCGCCAGTAACCCCTTTACTACGCTGAGCTTTATCAAACAGATTAGCAAACTGCCTTTCGAGCAATCCATAAGTATATTTGACTTTTTGCTTTTCCCTCAGCTGTAGCCCATACTCAGAAAGTTTCTTCCGCTTACGGTTCAATCCATGCTGTCCTGGAGGATAATTCTTCTTTTCAAGTACTTTATCCGGTCCAAAGATTGGCTCGCCAAAAATTCTTGCAACTTTTGTCTTAGGTCCTGTATATCTTGCCATTTTTAAAATATATACTTAAACAACAAACATTCAATTCTTTACAAAGCTATATCATAAGCAGGTTATACACGTCTTCTGCCTGGAGGACGACAACCATTGTGTGGCAGAGGTGTAACATCGATAATTTCAGTAACCTCAATACCTGCTGCTGCAATAGACCGTATTGCCGATTCACGACCTGCACCGGGTCCTTTAACAAACACTTTCACTTTGCGAAGACCTGCATCAAATGCAACTTTGGCACAGTTCTCGGCTGCTGTTTGAGCAGCATAAGGCGTATTTTTCTTCGATCCTCTGAATCCCATTTTTCCTGCCGACGCCCACGAAATAACCTGACCATCATTATTGGTCAAGGTAATGATAATATTATTAAATGATGAATGAATGTGGGCCTGTCCGGTTGCTTCAACTTTTACGACACGTTTCTTTGATGTTCCCGTTTTTTTAGCCATAATAACTTTATAATTATAATTACACCAGCTCCACAGCTGGAATTAGCTTATCCTTTGGTTGCTTTTTTCTTGTTAGCAATGGTTTTACGTTTACCTTTCCGTGTACGGGCGTTATTTTTGGTACGCTGTCCACGTACGGGCAGTCCTAAACGATGACGAATTCCACGATAGCATCCAATGTCCATAAGTCGCTTGATGTTCATCTGTACCATCGAACGCAATTCACCTTCTACTTTGAATTGCTCGCTGATAATGTTTCGTATTTTTGCTATCTGGTCATCTGTCCAATCCTTAACCTTAACATCTTCCGAAACACCGGCTTGCTGCAAAATCTTTTTGGCCGAACTTACACCTATACCATAGATATAAGTCAACCCTATTACTCCTCGTTTATTTTTTGGTAAGTCTACACCTGCTATTCGTGCCATATTTTTTTGCTAATTTTTTTGAGTTGCAAAGGTAATCAATTATCCTTGACGTTGTTTATATTTTGGATTTTTTTTGTTTATCACATAAAGTCTTCCCTTACGCTTTACTATTTTACATTCCGGACTGCGTTTTTTTATCGAAGTTCTAACTTTCATGGTTTTAGTATTTTTATGTTTCCTGATACGTTTTACTTATAGCGGAATGAAATTCTTCCCTTGGTAAGGTCGTAAGGTGAAATTTCCACCTTTACCCTATCACCTGGCAAAAGCTTGATATAATGCATGCGCATTTTGCCCGAGATATGGGCTGTGATGATATGCCCATTCTCCAGCTCAACCCTAAACATGGCATTAGACAGCGCCTCAATGATTGTACCGTCTTGTTCTATTGCCGGTTGTTTTGCCATTTAGCTATTTATTTTTTTAATACCTCTTCAATATATTCAAATGTTGAAAGCAGATCTGCTTTTCCTTTGTCTACTGCAACAGCCAGTTCAAAGTGGGCCGAAGGCTTATTGTCACGGGTTTTCACCGTCCATCCATCGCTTTCGATGTAAATGTTTTTTTCACCCATATTTATCATCGGCTCAATACAAATAACCATGCCTTTTTTCAGCAATGGTCCATTGCCTCTGCGCCCATAATTTGGCACTTCAGGTGGTTCGTGCAACTTTGTCCCTATTCCATGGCCAATCATCTCACGAACTACTGAATAGCCATGCGATTCGCAATAACTCTGAATTGCATAACCTATATCCCCTGTACGCTTCCCTTCGACAGCCTGTTCAATACCTTTGAACAAACTTTCTTTTGTAACCTGCAGCAATTTTTTAACTGCATCTGTCACCTCACCTACCATAAAGGTATAGGCCGAATCGCCGTAATAGTTATTTAAAAGAACGCCACAGTCAATCGATACAATGTCACCTTCTTTCAGTTCGTATTTTGAAGGTATTCCATGCACCACAGCACTGTTCACCGAGGTACATAATGTATTGGGATACCCATTATAACCGAGAAAAGCAGGAACCGCTCCATGGTCCCGAATAAACTCCTCGGCTTTTTTATCCAATTCGAGTGTGGTTACCCCTGGTCGAATCCATTTTGCCACTTCTGCCAAAGTTTTCGATACTAAGAGATTGCTCACGCGGAGCAACTCAATCTCTTCCGCACTACGAATTGGAATCATCTCCTATGCCCCAGTTCTACCTTTTATACGACCAGTCTTCATCAGACCATCGTAATGACGCATTAACAGATGACTTTCAATTTGCTGCAAAGTATCCAATACAACACCTACCAGAATGAGCAAGCTAGTACCCCCATAAAAATGAGCAAAACCACTTGTCATTCCCGCTTTCATAGCAAAAGCTGGTAAAATGGCTACCAGTGCCAGGAATATTGCACCCGGCAGGGTTATCCTCGACAATATGGTGTCAATGAACTCAGCCGTTTTCTTACCAGGTTTAACGCCTGGAATAAATCCACCATTCTTTTTCATATCCTCGGCCATTTGATTTGGATTGATAATGATGGCCGTGTAAAAATAGGTGAACAAAATAATTAGCAATGCAAAAGTAAAGTTATACCAAAAACCAGTATAATTTGCAAATGCAGCAACAAAACCCGACATGCTTTCACTCTTCGTAAAACCTGCCACTGTTATAGGAATAAACATAAGTGCTTGCGCAAAAATTATCGGCATCACGCCAGCTGCATTTACCTTAAGAGGGATATATTGTCGAACTCCGCCATACTGTTTATTGCCCACAATTCTTTTAGCATATTGAACAGGAACTTTGCGGGTTGCCTGAATAAGCATAATGGTTGCAACAAACACCAGGAACAAAAGTACAATTTCAATTAAAAGAATAACAAGACCGCCCCCCTTTTGATCGAGTCGAGAAGCAAGTTCTTGCAGGAAAGCACTCGGGAATCGTGCGATAATTCCTATCATGATGAGTAAGGAAATACCATTTCCTATACCATTCTCGGTAATTCTTTCCCCCAGCCACATGACAAAAATTGTACCAGCCGTTAACAAAAAGACACCAGTAATATCGAACCAACGGCCTCCTGTGATAGCGCCCTGATATTGTACATGTAGGTTAGTAAGGTAAGCAGGAGCTTGCAGCAAAAGAATTACCACAGTGAGCAAACGTGTATGCTGATTAATTTTTTTCCGTCCACTTTCCCCCTCTTTTTGCAGACGCTGATAATATGGAACAGCCATACCTAACAACTGCATAACAATCGAGGCGGAGATGTACGGCATCACTCCAAGGGCAAACACCGAAGCATTGGAAAAGGCACCGCCGGAAAACATATCAAGAAGTCCAAGAACCCCCTGCGATGTCTGTTGCTTAAGTCCTTCGAGCAAAGTTGGATCGACACCCGGCAATACTATAAAAGAACCTAAACGATATATGAGAATTATGCCTAATGTATATAGGATACGCGAACGTAAATCCTCTATCTTCCAAATATTCTGTAGGGTTTCGATAAATCGTTTCATTCGGTGGCTAATTTAACAACTTTACCATTAGCAGCAACAATAGCTTGTTCGGCAGCTTTGGAAAAAGCATGCGCCTGAACATCAAGGGCTGATTTTAATTCACCTTTTGCCAAAATTTTCACTAAACTATGTTTGTGAATTAATCCATGCTCGAACAAAACATCGGGATTTATAGTAGTTACTCCCCGATCTGCAAGACGTTGTAAGGTTTCAAGATTAATAGCCTTATATTCGACACGGTTGAAATTGGTGAAGCCGTACTTTGGAAGCCTACGCTGCATAGGCATTTGACCACCTTCAAATCCTCTTTTGCGCGAATAACCCGATCTCGATTTAGCCCCTTTATGTCCGCGACCACTGGTACCTCCATCGGTCGAGCCCTGTCCACGTCCAAGGCGCTTATTATCTTTCACTGAACCTCTTGCCGGTTTTAAGCTATGTAAATTCATGTAGATTCAATTTTACCGTTCGACTTCTATTGAATTGTTTCTACCCCAACCAGATGTTGCACTTTTGCAATCATTCCTCTAAAAACTGGGGTATCTTCTACTACTACAACGCTATTTCTTCTGGTAAGTCCAAGTGCCTGTAATGTTCTCAGCTGACGTTCGCATACACCAGCTTTTCCACGCATTAAAGTTACTTTGAGTTTACCCATAGAAAGATGTTTATTTAACCTTTAAACACTTTTTCTATTGAAATTCCACGAACAGCAGCAATATGAGCAGGGTCTCGTAATTCCATCAATGCCTTGATAGTTGCTTTTACAAGGTTATGAGGGTTTGAAGAACCTTTAGATTTGGCTAACACATCGTGTATTCCCACACTTTCGAGTACGGCACGCATCGCACCCCCCGCCTTTACACCAGTACCACTGGAAGCAGGCTTAATAAATACTCTTGCTCCACCGTATTTGGCATATTGCTCGTGTGGAATTGTTCCTTTGTAAATGGGAACTTTAACAAGATTTTTTTTAGCTTCTTCGATTCCTTTTGCAATAGCTGTCGTTACCTCATTGGCTTTTCCAAGACCATAACCAACGATTCCATTTTCATTTCCAACCACTACAATAGCGGAAAAGCTAAAGGCACGTCCCCCCTTCGTAACTTTTGTTACACGTTGAATACTTACGAGACGATCTTTAAGTTCGAGATCGGTTGTTCTAATTTTCCGGATGCTTTCTGCCATAGTTTATTAAAATTTTAAGCCACCTTCGCGAGCAGCATCTGCTAACATTTTTACTCTTCCATGATACAGATAACCGTTGCGGTCGAAAACCACTTCGGTAATCCCTTTAGCCAAACAAATTTCAGCAATTTTTTTCCCAACCAAACGGGCTTGTTCCATTTTATTGCCTTTTGCTACCTCGGCTATTTCTTTTTCGCGGGACCCAGCTGCAGCAAGCGTATGTCCAGCCAGATCATCAATGCACTGAACATAAATGTGTTTATTGCTTCGAAAAACCGACATGCGTGGTTTTTGAGCTGTCCCGGTTATTTTCTTTCGTATTCTGTGTTTTATGCGAACTCTACGTTCAATTTTTGTCAACGACATGGTTTTTTCGTATTTTTATATTATTTACTTACCAGCAGTCTTACCAGCCTTCTTCCGTACCTCTTCACCCACATAGCGAATACCTTTACCTTTAAAGGGTTCAGGTTTACGCAGCGAACGTATCTTGGCTGCTACCAATCCAAGCAACTGTTTGTCATGGCTTTTAAGGGTAATGATAGGATTGGCACGCTTTTCGGTACGAGTTTCTACTTTTATTTCTTTAGGTAAAGCAAACAGAACTTCGTGCGAATATCCCAGACTCATTTCCAGATTTTGCCCTTTAGCTTCGGCACGATACCCTACCCCTACAAGCTCCTGTTCGATAGTAAACCCTTCAGAAACCCCTTTTACCATGTTAGCAATAAGCGCACGATACAAACCGTGAAGCGCCTTATGCCGTTTTTGGTCGGTAGGGCGTGTTACTAAAATCTGCTGATTTTCGATAGTAACCTTAATATCCGGATCGACTTTTTGCTTAAGTTCTCCCAGAGGCCCTTTTACGGTAACTTCATTGGTTGAACTAATGTTCACCTCAACGCCTTTGGGTATTGCTATCGGTAATTTTCCTATTCGTGACATGGTTTGTCTCCTCCCGATTAATAAACATAGCATATAACTTCGCCCCCGATATTTTTAGCGCGGGCTTCCTTGTCGGTCATAATTCCCTGGGATGTGGAAAGGATAGCGATACCCAATCCATTGAGTACCCGGGGTAGATGATCATGGTCTGCATATTTTCGCAGCCCAGGCTTGCTGACACGTTCTAAATGCTTGATTGCAGGTTCTCGATCAACAGGACTGTACTTTAAAGCAATTTTTATGGTACCCTGAGGACCGTCTTCTACAAATTTATAATTTAAGATGTAGCCCTTTTCGTGGAGAACTTTGGTAATTTCCTTTTTCATCTTCGATGCAGGAACTTCCACGATTCTGTGCCGAGCTTTAATTGCATTTCTCAAACGGGTCAGATAATCTGATATAGGATCTGTCATGGTTTGCTACTATTTATAAGATTACCAACTTGCTTTTTTAACTCCAGGAATGAGTCCTTTCGATGCCATTTCGCGGAATTGAATACGGCTGATACCGAATATCCGCATATAGCCACGAGGACGCCCTGTAATTTGACAGCGATTGCGCTGACGTATGGGATTAGAGTTCTTAGGCAACAACTGAAGCCCTACATAATCCCCTTCGGCTTTTAACTTTGCTCTTTTTTCTGCATACTTCTCGGCGAGTTTTTTTCGTTTTACCTCGCGAGCTTTCATTGATTCTTTAGCCATATCTATAATTTACTTTTTTGTCGTTTTGAACGGAATACCAAATTCACGCAACAAGGCAAAAGCTTCCTCATCGGTACGGGCATTAGTAACAAAACTTATTTCCATACCCATAATTTTCGTCACCTTGTCGATATCAATTTCAGGGAAAATGATCTGCTCCCTGATGCCGAGCGTATAGTTCCCACGTCCATCGAATTTGGCATTTACCCCTTTAAAATCGCGTATACGCGGCAAAGCAACATGGATGAGTCGTTCAAGAAATTCGTACATACGATCATTGCGCAGGGTTACTTTTACGCCAATCGGCATATTCTTACGCAACTTGAAATTAGAAATATCCTTCTTTGCGTACGTTAGCACTGCTTTTTGCCCCGTAATGGCTGTTAATTCACTGGCAGCCACTTCTATGAGTTTTTTATCGGACACAGCTGCACCTACCCCCTGGTTGATGCAAATCTTTTCCAAACGCGGTACCTGCATTACCGTGGTGTAATTGAATTCTTTCATCAGGGCAGGTACAATTTCGTTTTTATATTTCAACTTTAGGTTTGGTATATACTTCATTGCTCTTATATTTTCAGTTTACTATGCAATATATCGCATAGATTTTATTTGCTTTAAGGTAAAACGGTTCCCGATTTTTTAGCGTACCGTACCAGTTTATTTTTTTCATTCAACTTACGACCAATTCGTGTTGGTTCATTGGTAGTAGGATCGACGACCTGCAAATTAGAAATATGGATTGGTGCTTCCATTTTAATAATTCCACCTTGGGGATGCTTTGCAGAAGGCTTAGTGTGTTTTGAAACAATATTGACTCCTTCTACAATTGCAGTCATCTTATCGCGGTTCACTTCAAGCACTCTACCGCGTTTTCCTTTATCATCGCCGGCATTTACATAGACGATGTCGCCCTTTTTAATATGTAGTTTCTTTTGCATGGTTGTACAGGTTAATAGTTATAACACCTCAGGAGCCAGCGAAACAATCTTCATGTATTTATCGCGCAATTCACGGGCAACTGGCCCGAAAATACGAGTACCTCTTATTTCATCAGCGTTGTTAAGAAGCACTACGGCATTATCATCGAAGCGGATGTACGAACCATCGGGACGACGAATCTCCTTTTTGGTGCGTACCACCACAGCTTTACTTACAGCTCCCTTTTTTATATCACCCGAAGGTAATGCACTCTTAACTGTTACCACTACTTTATCACCGACTCGGGCATATCGACGACGTGTTCCGCCCAGTACCCGGATGCACAACACTTCTTTAGCACCGCTATTGTCGGCAACAACCATTCTTGATTCTTGCTGTATCATAGTTATTTAGCTTTCTCAATAATTTCAACAACTCTCCAACGTTTTAAACGAGACAGGGGGCGTGTTTCCATAATCCTTACCGTATCCCCTATTCCACACATGTTATTTTCATCGTGAGCATAAAATTTCGAAGTCTTGTTCACAAACTTGTGATACATCGGATGCATCATTTTTCTTTTTACAGAAACGACAACAGTTTTTTGCATTTTATTGCTCACGACTGTACCAATTCGTTCTTTTCTTAAATTTCTCTCCATTGTCAGCATTATTTATTATTGCCTGCAAGTTGCCTTTTTCTAAGCTCTGTCAGCATACGAGCTATATCACGACGGGTATGACGTATTTTCATAGGATTATCGAGCGGTGATATAGCATGATTAATTTTCAGCTTCGTTAGCATGAGTTTTTCCGCTTCGATTCTTTCTTGCAATTCCTTAGTTGTAAGCTCTCTTATTTCAGACGTTTTCATTGTCATGTTTTTTAGCTAATATTTACCCGATGTTTTCGGCATAATCGCGCCGTACCACAAATTTGGTGGTCACAGGCAGCTTTTGCGCACCCAGTCGCAATGCCTCTTTGGCTACATGATAGGGTACTCCATCTACCTCAATAATAATTCGCCCTGGTGTAATGGGAAATACAAAACCTTCGGGCGAACCTTTACCTTTACCCATACGCACTTCGGCAGGTTTACGAGTAATAGGCTTATCGGGGAAAATTCGTATCCATATCTGTCCTTCACGTTTCATGTATCGACTCACAGCCTGGCGAGCAGCTTCAATCTGTCTACCCGTTATCCAGCAGCTTTCCTCCGACTTAATAGCAAACGAACCGAACGCTATGGTATGCCCTCGCTGGGCATTACCTTTCATACGTCCTTTTTGCTGTCTTCTATATTTTGTCTTTTTAGGCTGTAACATGTTTATATATTTTGTCGTGTTACAATAAGATTATTTTCTCTTTCTTCTTGGTTCTGCCTTAAACGACTTAGCACTTTTTAGAGCCACATTTGGTGAGAGATCACGCTTGCCATAAACCTCCCCATTACAAATCCATACTTTTACTCCAATACGTCCGACCTTAGTATGAGCCTCGGCTAACGCATAATCAATATCAGCCCTAAAAGTGTGCAGGGGGATACGTCCTTCCTTAAGCATTTCGCTACGTGCCATTTCTGCGCCTCCAAGTCGTCCGGAAACGATAACTTTGATTCCTTCAGCACCGAGTCGCATAGTCGAAGCTATTGCCATTTTAATGGCTCGACGATACGATATTCTCCCCTCAATTTGACGTGCAATATTGTTTGCCACTATGTTAGCATCCAATTCGGGACGTTTTACCTCGAAAATATTGATTTGTACTTCCTTATTGGTAATTTTTTTCAATTCTTCTTTAAGCTTATCGACCTCCTGTCCTCCTTTACCGATAATTACACCCGGCCGGGCAGTATTTACAGTGATGGTAACAAGCTTAAGGGTACGTTCAATAATTATTTTCGAAATACTTGCCTTCGCTAAGCGAGCATTAAGGTACTCTCTTATCTTGGCATCCTCGATAAGCTTTTGTACATAATTTTTGCCTCCATACCAATTGGAATCCCAGCCCCGGATGATTCCTAAACGATTCGCTATCGGATTTACTTTTTGTCCCATGGAATTAATTGGTTAAACTTTCTTCTTGTTTCTTAACAACTGAATCTAAAACAAGCGTTACATGGTTAGAACGCTTACGAATTCTATATGCACGTCCTTGCGGTGCAGGCCTAAGACGTTTAAGGATTCGTCCCCCATCAACTTTAGCTTCCTTAATAAAAATATATGCATCGTCGAGACGAACACCTTCGTTTTTAGCTTGCCAATTAGCAATTGCCGAAAGTAATAATTTTTCAACAGGACGAGCGGCAGCTTTTTCCGAGAATTTTAAAATATCGAGAGCACAATTAACTTCCATCCCACGAATAAGATCAATTACATACCTCATCTTACGTGGTGAGGTAGGATAATCGCGTAAAATGGCTACAACCTTTTGCTGCCTGGCCTCCTTTAAAGCTTCGGCCATTTGTTTCTTTCTAGCACCCATTGTGTAATATCAATTCAAATTTGACTTACTGTTCTTTTCTATTTCCGCTATGTCCTCTGAATGTCCGTGTTGGAGCAAATTCTCCCAGTCTGTGTCCCACCATATTTTCGGTGATGTAAACGGGTATGAATTTATTGCCGTTGTGAACAGCAATGGTGTGACCAACAAAATCGGGTGAAATAACACTGGCACGTGCCCATGTTTTTATCACCGACTTTTTACCACTGGCATTCATAGCCAGCACTTTTTTTTCTAATTTATAATTAATATAAGGACCTTTTTTCAGCGAACGGCTCATATTATTCTATATAAAAATTTTACTTTCTGCGTTCAAGAATATATTTATTGGAAGCTTTGTTCTTCTTTCTGGTTTTGTACCCTTTAGCTGGGATACCTTTTCTGGAACGTGGGTGTCCACCGGAAGCTCTACCTTCGCCACCCCCCATCGGATGGTCAACAGGGTTCATAGCTACCCCACGAGTACGTGGACGACGGCCCAACCAACGTTTTCTACCAGCCTTACCCAGCTTTTGATTGTTGTGATCGGGATTGGATACGGCACCTACTGTAGCACGGCAGGTAACCAATATCATACGCGTTTCGCCTGAAGGCAATTTTACTACAGCGTACTTTCCTTCCCTTGAAACAAGCTGGGCATAAGATCCAGCACTACGGGCTAATGCTCCTCCCTGTCCTGGATATAACTCCACATTATGGATAATGGTACCAAGTGGAATATTAGCTAGTGGAAGTGTATTTCCGATTTCAGGAGCAACATTTTCGCCACTCTCTATCTTTTGACCTACTTTCAAGCCTTGCGGGGCAAGAATGTAGCTCTTTGTTCCATCGGGATAAACCACCAAGGCTATGTATGCTGTACGATTAGGATCGTATTCAATGCTCTTTACCACGGCAGGCATTCCATCTTTCGTACGGGCAAAATCAATGATTCGATACATGCGCTTATGACCGCCTCCGCGATAACGCATGGTCATTTTTCCTGTATTGTTTCTACCCCCTGAATCGTGTAGAAACACTAGCAATGACTTTTCTGGTTCGGTCTTTGTAATTTCCGAATGATCAACCAGAATTTTATCTCGCTGTCCTGCTGTAACCGGTTTATACTTCTTTAAGCCCATTGCTCAAAATTATATATTGCTGTAAAAATCAATTTTTTCTCCTTCTGCTACCGTTACGTAAGCTTTTTTGTAGGTATTCGTTCTTCCTTCGACAAACCCACGCTTGGTATAACGTGTTTTGCGTTTACCTCCAATAATAGCAGTATTCACTGACGTTACGGTAACACCATACAATTCCTTTATGGCTTCTTTAATCTGGATTTTATTGGCTTTTTTGTGTACAATGAAGCCATAAGTATTTAGCTTTTCACCTTGATTGGTGTGCTTTTCCGTAACTATGGGTTTTATAATTATTTCCATAATCGCTTACCTTAATTAATTTTTCCCCTGAAAATTTTCCAGTGCATTCTTTGTAAATACTAAAACATCAGCATTTAGTATTTCGTAAGTGTTTAATTCTGAATAAATTAACACCTTGCTATCCGGCAAATTTCGGGACGACAAATATACATTTTTATTTGGTTCGTTGACTACCAAAAGCATTTTTTTGTCATCGAGCTTAAGATTGTTTTTCAGGGATACAAATTGTTTGGTTTTAGGAACGTCAAATGAAAAATCTTCTACCACAACAATACTGTTATCCTTTGCTTTATAGGTAAGGGCTGATTTACGAGCAAGTTCTTTTACCTTTTTATTAACCTTAAAATCGTAATCTCTGGGTCTAGGACCAAATACGCGCCCTCCACCGATGAATACGGGTGATTTAATATCACCGGCCCGTGCACCGCCCGTACCTTTCTGCCTTTTTATTTTTCGGGTACTGTATGATACTTCCGAACGCTCTTTAGCCTTGTGAGTTCCCTGACGCTGATTTGCCAGGTACTGTTTCACATCGAGGTAAATAGCATGATCATTCGGGTTGATACTAAATATCTCCTCGTTAAGTTTAACCGTTGTACCCGTTTTTTGGCCGTTTATGTTTAATACTTCGAGTTCCATTTTTTTACTATTTCAATTTATCATGCAGAATGTCCATCGCGGTAAATTATTTTTCTATTTTCAGGTATGAACCTACTGCGCCAGGTACAGCACCTTTGAGGAACAATAAGTTGCTTTCTGGTACGACCTTAACAACAACCAGGTTTTCGATGGTAACCGCTTTATTTCCGGTATGGCCTGCCATACGTTTACCTCTCCAGACGCGTGAGGGGAAAGAAGAAGCACCCATTGAACCAGGAGCGCGCAAGCGGTTATGCTGACCGTGCGTCTGACTTCCTACACCGGCAAATCCATGACGCTTTACTACACCCTGAAACCCTTTACCTTTAGATGTTCCACGAACATCCACATAATCATTAACATTAAAAATATTGACCGTAATTACGTCACCAGGATTAACATTTTCGAATCCATGAAATTCGGCCAATTTACGTTTTGGTGTTGTATTTGCCTTCGCAAAATGACCCAGCAAGGGCTTGGGGGTATTTTTTTCTTTTCGCTCATCAAATCCAAGCTGCACAGCCACATAACCGTCTTTTTCAACGGTTTTCACCTGTGTAACAACACAGGGACCTGCTTGTACAATAGTAACAGGTATATTTTTACCATCTTCAGTAAACAGGGACGTCATCCCCAACTTTTTACCAATTAGACCAGGCATCGTTCGCGATTTTTATTTATTATACTTTAATTTCTACTTCCACACCACTGGGTAGTTCGAGCTTCATCAGCGCATCAACCGTTTTAGGAGTGGAGCTGTAAATGTCTATGAGTCGCTTATAAGAAGCGAGTTCAAATTGTTCACGTGATTTTTTGTTAACGAAAGGCGACCGCAAAACCGTAAAGATACGCTTATGCGTAGGCAGTGGTATTGGCCCACTTACGACTGCGCCGGTAGCTTTCACAGTTTTTACAATCTTATCGGCCGATTTATCGACCAGATTATGATCGTACGACTTAAGCTTGATGCGAATTTTCTGGCTCATTGTATGGTGTAATTTTTTAGTTTACAGTGGCTTTGCCTTTAATTTTTTCAAGTATATCCTTTTCAATAGCAGGTGGAACCTGTTGATAATGCGAGAATTCCATACTGCTAGTAGCACGACCCGATGTTAGGGTTCGAAGTACTGTAACATAACCAAACTGTTCGGAAAGAGGCACTTTTGCGCGAACCACGCGTCCTCCGGCCTTCATTTCCATTCCTTCGATAGTACCACGACGCTTGTTCAAATCGCCTATGACATCCCCCATGTATTCCTCAGGGGTAACCACCTCGAGTTTCATAATGGGCTCAAGCAGGATGGGTTTGGCTTTAGCACAAGCCTCCTTAAATGCATTCTTAGCACATATTTCAAACGACAAAGAGTCGGAGTCGACGGGATGGTACGAACCATCAAGCAAAGTTACTTTGAGGCTATCCATGCTGTACCCTGCCAACACACCATTTGCCATAGCTTCACGAAATCCTTTTTCAACGGCAGGGATATATTCTTTGGGTACATTTCCACCCTTCACTTCGTTGATGAACTGCAAACCTGTAACACCGGGATCAGCAGGTTCGACACGTACCACAATGTCGGCATATTTACCACGACCACCCGTTTGCTTTTTAAACACCTCACGATGTTCAACCGGAATGGTAATAGCTTCCTTGTAAGCCACCTGAGGAGCCCCCTGGTTACATTCTACTTTGAATACACGGCGCAAACGATCGAGGATAATTTCGAGATGAAGCTCGCCCATTCCGCTGATAATCGTTTGACCGGAGTCTTCGTCTATTTTTACCTTAAAGGTAGGATCTTCCTCAGCGAGCTTTGAGAGCGCCATGCCGAGTTTGTCGACATCGGCCTGAGTTTTGGGTTCCACAGCGACACCAATAACTGGTTCGGGGAAAGTCATTGATTCAAGCACGATCGGATGTTTTTCATCGCATAGCGTATCGCCTGTACGAATATCTTTAAATCCAACGGCTGCACATATATCGCCTGCTTCGATGATATCCTTAGGATTTTGCTTATTGGCATGCATCTGGAACAAACGGGCGATACGTTCTTTTTTACCTGTACGGGTATTGAGTACGTATGAACCCGAAGTAATAGTTCCGGCATATACGCGCAAGTAAGCCAGACGACCAACAAATGGGTCGGTCATAATCTTAAATGCCAATGCAGTAAGGGGCTCGTTTTCGTCGGGCTTACGCGTAACGATTTCATTATTTTCGGGATTGGTACCCTGAATATCAGGCAAGTCGAGCGGGCTTGGTAAGTATGCTGCTACGGCATCGAGTAACTGTTGTACTCCCTTATTTTTAAAGGAAGCCCCACAAAGCATCGGAGTAATTTTCATTTCAATAGTAGCCTTACGAGCAGCCGCTTTTAGTTCTTCGACCGTGAGTGAATTTTTATCTTCGAAAAACTTTTCCAGCAAATTATCGTCGAGTTCGCAAATTGCTTCAAGAAGTTGATCGCGATAAGTATTAGCCGTTTCGCGCAAGTCTTCTGGGACATCAACAATATGGAATCGTTCCCCTTTGGGGTCACTAGGATCGTAAATGTGAGCTTTGTTTTCAAACAAATCGACCACTCCTACAAATTTTTCTTCAGCTCCAATAGGAATCTGAAAAGGAATGGCATTAGCACCCAGACGATCACGAACTTGCTGAACTACTTCAAAAAAGTCGGCACCGGTACGGTCCATTTTGTTAACGAACCCAATTCGGGGCACATTATATTTGTTGGCCTGACGCCATACGGTTTCTGACTGAGGTTCAACACCACCAACAGCACAGAATAATGCAACAGCTCCATCGAGTACGCGCAATGAACGTTCTACTTCTACGGTAAAATCGACGTGCCCCGGAGTGTCGATGATGTTGATTTTATATTCTTGATTGTTGTATTTCCAGTAACAGGTAGTAGCAGCCGATGTGATAGTAATACCACGTTCCTGTTCCTGCACCATCCAGTCCATTGTGGCTGCCCCATCGTGTACCTCACCAATTTTATAATTTACACCCGTGTAATATAGGATACGCTCGGTAGTAGTTGTTTTACCGGCGTCGATGTGAGCCATTATACCAATATTTCTGGTTAATCTAAGATCACGTGCCATTTTTCTGTCCCTTCCTAATCTTAACTAAGCAAACTCTTTACAAAATACTACACTACCAAACAAAAGTTAAAATCTGAAAAATGCAAAAGCTTTGTTGGCTTCAGCCATTTTGTGCATATCTTCTTTTTTCTTGAAAGCGCCGCCTTCTTCGTTGTATGCGGCCATAATTTCGGCAGCCAGTTTTTCAGCCATTGATTTACCCGAACGTTTGCGAGCAAACAAAATCATATGCTTGATAGCAAGTGAAACTTTACGGTCGGGTCTAACTTCCTGCGGAACCTGAAAAGTTGCCCCACCGATTCGACGGCTCTTCACCTCAACCTGAGGGGTAATATTATCAAGCGCTTTTTTCCAGATATCAAGAGCTGTTTTGTCGCTGTCTTTATTTTTTTCGCCAATAATATCAATAGCTTCGTAAAAAATTTTATAGGCAATGCCTTTTTTCCCTTTTCTCATCAGGTTATTCACAAAACGAGTCACCAGTACATCGTTGTACTTCGGGTCGGGAAGCAATATTCTTTTTTTTGGTTTAGACTTTCTCATTTTTGACCGAGTTTAAAAGCCCTGTTATGTAAAATTATTTTTTCTTGGTACCTGCAGCCTGAGCAGCGCCAGCCTTGGGTCTTTTAGCACCATATAACGAGCGGCCTTTTTTACGGCCTTCGACACCAGCTGCATCAAGTGTTCCACGAATAAGGTGATAACGTACCCCGGGTAAGTCCTTCACACGTCCACCACGCACTAAAACAATGGAGTGTTCCTGTAAATTATGGCCTTCGCCCGGAATGTAAGCGGTTACTTCGATGCCGTTAGTCAAACGTACACGAGCAACTTTACGCATAGCCGAGTTTGGTTTCTTAGGCGTAGTGGTATAAACACGCGTACATACCCCACGTCGCTGAGGACAACCCGTAAGGGCAGGTGCCTTACTTTTCGATTCCAATTTAGCTCTTCCTTTTCGAACCAACTGTTGTATTGTAGGCATACATTAAGATATTTATCATAGTTAATATTCAAAATGGGTTGCAAAGGTAGATTTTTTTTTTAAATATCAATATGCCAGAAAAATATTTTTTTATCCCCAAACAAATTTATTTTTTGAGATGGCCAGATGAAAACCGCATGTATCAAGGCACTGACTGTTGGAAAGCAAGCCGGTAAAATGATTTTTTCTGTTTATTTGCATTCAGCACCTCTACACTCGCTTCGATAAAAGTTGTTTTTCCATTATCCATCTTAATTTTCTGGCTATAATGACAGGGGATACCTGTTGCTTTATGTATTTTGATCTTTTCTCTCAATGTATAAAAATGGTAGATCTATTTTTTTGCGTTTTTCCTGCTTATGCAAAATATTATCGGGACGATTGTTGTGGACATAATTGTATATCAGCGAGTCGAATGTTTCCTGTTTATTTTCAAGGAATTCGATTTGAATGGGCAAATAATAGAACACCTTTTTCATATCCTCTTCCAATGAATTAAAAGCACTAATTTTAGTAGCGTCTTTCTCAGTTGTAATTAGGAAACACTTCTTTTTTTCAGAAATTTCGGCAAATAGTTCGATTATTTGGTGTAAATCGCGAGCGGAATAATTATAATGGTCGGCGAATTGAAATACATGAACGGTAGCGAAAAAATTTTCCAGGTATTGTACCATCCCTTCATTCCGTGCGATACCACTTATCACAATAATTTCGTCGGTTTGTGCAGCAATATCTTCGGGCTTAAAAGCGGGTGAATTGGGGTCAAACACGGATATTAATGGAAGATAGGTAATCTTTGTAAAAAATACTTTTTGATAGGCATACTGTATGAGCTGTTTTTCAAGCAGTCTTAACTCAATAGGTTTAACTGTATCGGGGCATTTTGTAACAATAATGATATCGGCTCGGTCGCGAGAAGAGGCCGGTTCGCGAAGTCGTCCTGCTGGCAGTAGATAATCGTCAAAGATATTTCGTGTGTAGTCGACCAGCAAAATGGAAATGCCTGGTTTAACATATCGGTGCTGGTAAGCATCATCGAGGATAATTACTTGAAGGTCGGGGATAAGTTTTTGCAGTTTTTCAATACCGCGTGTTCGCTTAGCATCGACTGCTACTGCGACATTCTTGAATTTTCGCTTAATTTGCAAGGGTTCATCCCCTATCTGAGCAGCAGTGGAATTTTCGTGAGCCAGAAAAAAACCTTTAGTTTTTCTTTTGTATCCTCTGCTCAACGTTGCCACAACGAATTTTTTTGAAAGTAATTGCACTAAATACTCTACATGTGGGGTTTTGCCGGTACCACCGACAGTTAGGTTACCCACAGAGATTATAGGTATATCGTATTCTTTCGAAGGTAGAATATTTAAATCGAACAAGATATTTCGTACCCATACCACCATTCCATATAAAAACGACAAGGGGAACAATGCAAACTTCTGAAATTGAGCAAGTTTGTTTTTCATTCGGTTATTTTTTTAGAAGCCGCAATTTAATAAATGTATAGGACATAGCATAAATAATGTAGTATCATCAAATGCTATTTTATAGTATGCAAAAGCTGCTGTCGGACTTTTTCATAGAGTATTATTCCGGCCGCTACTGCTGCATTTAGGGAATTTATTTTGCCCAAAACAGGAATACGAATATGGCTGTGACATAGACGAAGGATTTCGGGGGAAATACCTTTCCCTTCGGAACCAATGACGATAGCTGATGGCTGAGTTAAATCTGCCTCGAAATAGAGCTGTGAACCTTTTTCGGTTGCAGCATATAATAATATTCCAGAATCTTTCAGAAATTTAACTGAATCAATCAGACTCGACACGCGGCATACATTTATGGTATGGAGAGCACCCGAAGATGTTTTTATAGCATCGGCATTTATAAGAGCAGAGCCTTTCTCCGGAACGATGATTGCATGCACCCCGGCACATTCTGCTGTTCGCGCTATGCTACCAAAATTTCTTACATCTGTAACATGATCGAGCACAAGAAAAAAAGGTGTCTGTCCTTCTTCAAACAACTGTGGTACAATTTGTTCAATGGGTTGGTAGCTTATTTGCGAAAGAAATGCAATGACCCCCTGGTGATTTTTACTGGTAATTTTATCGAGTCGTACCGGAGGCACAAACTGATATGGCACCTGATGATCGCGACAATATTTTAAAATTTCGCCCAAAACCGGGCCTGTAAACTCTTTTTTGAGGATAACTCTTTCCAGTTCCTTGCCGGATCGAATGGCCTCGAGTACTGCATGAATACCATAAATAACCTGCGATTTTGCCATATTTAACTATTTTGAAGAAAAATGTCCTTTTGTTTTTGAAGTTCCTCCAGCAAGGTATGATATTTCTCCCAGCTATTCATTTGCTCTGCGATACGATGCTGAATTTCCTGATATGAAATAAAAAACTCCTCATCGGTAGGCGGGGTTGTAGCAAGAATATGGTTCATTTCCTCTAACTTTCGTTCAAGTTCACCAATCAACTGCTCGGTATCTGCAATGTTGCGTTGAATTTTCTTGATTTCCTTATCCAGCTCTTTTTTTTCAAAATAAAGCGCTTTTTTCTCAGAACTTTGTGGAATGTTAGAAGAAACTTTTTGAGAAGTTGAATGCTGAAATTCCTGAAGGGAGTTAAATTTTTTCTTTTGAAGAAAATCGTAGATACTTCCGCGAAATTCAAATATTTTTCGATTGCTTACCTCGTATATCTTGTCGACCAGGCCATCGAGGAAATCGCGATCGTGGGAAACGACAATGAGGGTGCCCTGATAATTTAACAGAGCCTGCTTGAGAATATCTTTCGAACGCATATCAAGGTGGTTGGTAGGTTCGTCGAGTACAAGCAAATTATAAGGTTCAAGCAGCAGCTTAGCGATTGCCAATCTTGAACGTTCTCCTCCACTAAGCACCTTTACCTTTTTATATATATCATCACCGCTAAAAAGGAAAGCGCCCAGGATATCGCGCAATTTGGTTCTCACCTCACCCACTGCCACACGATCGAGGGTATCGAATACTGTAAGCTCCTCGTCAAAAAGTTCATCCTGATTCTGCGCAAAATAGCCCACCCGTACATTATGACCCAGCTTTACTGTGCCTTCATATTCGAGTTCTCCAACGATGATCTTCGAGAGTGTGGTTTTTCCTTCGCCATTTTTGCCCACCAGGGCAATACGTTCGCCACGTTCGATAGTAAGATCAATATTGCTGAAAATCACATGCTCACCAAAAGCCTTCGTAAGGTTTTTTACTTCAAGAACGATTTTTCCAGAAGGGATAGGCTGAGGGAAACGAATATTAAGACTGCGGACATCATCGGGTTCAATCTCAATCCGTTCAAGCTTTTCGAGTTGTTTGATGCGCGACTGTACCTGAGAAGCTTTTGTTGCTTTGTACCTAAAGCGTTCGATAAACTCCTGGGTGTCGGCAATGAGTTTTTGCTGATTCTGAAAGGCAGCAAGTTGTTGTTCGCGTCGTTCGGCTTTTTGTTGAAGGTATTGCGAGTAATTAGCTTTGTAATCATATATTTTGCCCAGCGATAATTCAAGCGTTCGCGAGGTAACGGTATCCAGGAACTTGCGGTCGTGCGAAACAACAATAACAGCGCCAGGATAAGTAGCAAGATACTCCTCGAGCCAGGCGATGGACTCAATATCCAAATGGTTGGTAGGTTCGTCGAGGAGCAACAAATGGGCAGGCTGAAGAAGTATTTTTGCCAATTCAATACGCATACGCCAACCGCCCGAAAAGGTAGCAGTAGGGCGGTTAAAATCAGATGGGTTAAATCCCAGTCCAACCAGTGTTCTTTCGGCACGCCCTCTTGCATGTTCACCATCGCTTAATAGGTACAATTCATTAAGGTCGCTCAACTGGTGAATTAACCGTTGATAATCATCACTCTCGTAGTCGGTTCGCTCGGCTAACTGCTGCTGCAGGTATTCGATACGACTACGCATGTTTATCAGGTCGGCAAAGGCCTGCATCGTTGCCTCTATTACCGTATACTGATTGTGCACGCTCAATTGTTGGGGTAAATAGCTAACCCTGAAGTCGACAGGAAAAGTAATTTGCCCTGCATCGGGCTGACATTGGCCAGCCAACATGCGTAGTAAGGTTGATTTTCCAGCCCCATTTCTTCCTACCAGACCAATTCTATCCTTTGGATGAACGGTAAAGCTAACTCCCCTGAACAGCTCAAAACCACCAAAACTCAGCACTATATCATTTAAGGCCACCATACTTATAATGGTAAAAAAGTGTACAAAGATAGCGATTTACAACTATTCAGCAGACAATTAACTATTACTGGTAATAATTATTTAAGACAACGACACGAAAATATCCATCAAAAAGTAATTATCTTTGACAGGGAAATACACTTTTTGACATGGGCCTTTGGTTTCTAACGGGAAAAAAGCACAGGCAAAAAAAACTCATTGCATGGGGACAAAAATATAAAATTGAGTCACTGCGCGATGAATATGCTATTACCAAAGTAACTAATTTAAAAATCAACCACAAACGTATCGATAAGCTAACTCCTTATATTGATTGCGCAGAGCAAATTGAAGTATTGGGCTTACGTTATAATCAATTAACCGACCTACCTGAAGAATTAAGCCGGTTAAAAAATTTGCGGGAACTACATCTGGGATTTAATCGGTTTAAAAATATACCAAAAGTTATTTACCACTTACCCCAACTTGAAGTGCTAACCCTTGAAGCAAACGAAATACAGCGAATTGATGAAGAAATCGTATCCCTCCAGCAGCTGAAAGATTTAGATTTAATGGCCAACCAAATTACCGAATTACCTGAAAATATCGGGGAACTAAAAAATCTGTCACGTCTAATTCTGGCCATCAATCAATTATCGAAGTTGCCGGATTCTTTTTCCGAGCTTGAGAATCTAACCACATTGGAACTTTGGCTGAATAAATTCGAGGAGTTGCCTGAAGCGGTACAAAAACTGCCTAAACTAAAAAATTTTCAAGCTGTGCTTGATTCTGAACAACTTAACAAAACATTGATGTGGGCAGTTATTGGGGATAATGTACATCTGGCCGATAAGCTGATAGCCAGAGGAGCTGATGTGAACTACAAGGACCGTAGCAGCGATAATAGTATATTTACTACCCCCCTTTTTGAAGCTAAAAGCATTAGCATGATCACTCTTTTGCTTACCATGGGAGCAGACCCCTTCATGGAAAGAGAAATTATCAAAAGAGTAAAAACTCGAGAAGGGGAAGTTTTGAAAATGACAGGAAAATTTGAGTCTTTTATCACCATGAAACACCCGAAAGAAATTGAAAAATATAAGCAAGCTTATCTTAATACCCTGAAATTATTAGAAAAATAAAGGGATTGCAATATTTGGAATGAAGTTATTACCTTTGCGGAAAAACAAGATGCAACCCGTTAGAATAGGATTGATTCAACTGACGGCAACAGCCAACAAGCAGGAAAACATACTTCGTACCCTTAACCACATGAAGCAGGCAGTGAGCCAGGGTGCACAAATCATTTGTCTGCAGGAATTGTTTGCCACCTTATACTTTTGCGATACCGAGGATCATCAACACTTTGCTCTGGCAGAACCGATAGATGGTCCAACTATTAAGCAAATGCAAGATTTTGCTCGTACCCATGAAGTGGTTGTTATTGTACCCTTTTTTGAACAACGGGCAAGGGGGCTTTTTCATAACTCGGCGGCGGTGATCGATGCCGACGGTTCAATATTAGGATATTATCGGAAGAATCATATACCCGATGACCCAGGTTTCTACGAAAAATTCTATTTTACGCCAGGCGATACGGGCTATCGTATTTTTCGTACTCGCTATGCCAATATTGGTGTGCTGATATGCTGGGACCAGTGGTTCCCCGAAGCTGCACGAATTACCAGTCTGATGGGAGCAGATATTATTTTTTATCCCACCGCCATAGGTTGGGAACTGGAGAGCACCCCAGAGACTGAAACCGAACAATACCAGGCATGGCAGCTGATACAACGTTCTCATGCAGTGTCCAATGGGGTTTTTGTAGTGTCAGTCAATCGGGTAGGTAAAGAAGCAGTCACACGATTCTGGGGTGGTTCGTTCGTGAGCAATCCTTTTGGCGCTATCATATACCAGGCACCTCACGACAAAGAAGAGGTACAGGTAATAACCATCGACCTTGACCAGATTCAGCATTACCGTACGGTATGGCCTTTCTTACGTGATCGCCGGATTGACACCTATCATCCCATATTAAAACGATACCTCGATGACGAATCCAACGCCTAAGCAACAAGGTTACTTTTTCCCTGCAGAATGGACTGCTCATGAGGCTACCTGGCTTACATGGCCTTATCGAGATGATTCATTTTTAGCAACACTTGACAAAATATATCCCTCGTATTGCCAATTTATAAGCTATATCGCACGTTCCGAAAAGGTACGCATATTGGTTCCATCAGCCCAGGAAGCTCGTCGTGCCAGTGAAATGATTCAAGCCGCCGGCGCCAATATGTCGTCGATTGAGCTGTTTGTGTATGCAACTAACGACGTATGGTGCCGTGATCATGGCCCCGCCTTTTTGATACCCCAAAATAAGAAAGAGCCAAAAGTCATCGTCGATTGGGAATTTAACGCATGGGGAAATAAATATCCAAGCCATCTCGACAATGGAGTACCCGCATTTATAGCCCAACAGCTGGGATTAAAAACTTTTCGGCCGGGCATCATTATGGAAGGTGGTTCGGTCGACTTTAATGGTGCCGGCACTTTGCTTACAACAGAAGCTTGCCTGCTCAACCCTAACCGAAACCCCCACTTATCGCAGGCAAAAATTGAAGAATACCTGCGCGAATATTATGGTGTTGATCAAATTCTCTGGTTAGGTGATGGGATTGTAGGCGACGATACCGATGGCCATGTAGACGACATTTGCCGATTTGTGAATGAAGATACGGTAATAGCGACAATAGAATCGAAAACCAGTGATGACAATTATGCCCCCTTACAGGATAACCTAAAAAGACTAAAAAGTGCCAGGCTTATCAATGGTCGTCAGCTCAATATTATTGAACTTCCCATGCCTCATCCTGTTGTTTATCAAGGGCAACGCTTACCTGCATCCTATGCCAATTTTTACATTTGCAATAGTGGGGTAATGGTTCCTGTTTTTCGCTGTAAAGAAGACAACATTGCCCTGAAGATTATAGAACAAGCTTTTCCCACTCGAACGATATATGATATTGACTGTTCTTTTATTGTGACAGGTTTTGGCACATTGCATTGCCTGAGTCAACAGGAACCTTTATTAAAAGTCGATTAAAAAACGCCCCGCTTTGAGCAGGGCGTACACCTACACCTTATGAAAAAGTTTACAACTTATTATAAACCACCGAGAAGTAGGAACTCAGGGAGAAGGAAGTAGCAGTAGGGTTTTGAGCCCAGCTGGGGGTTACCATATTCATGCTACCACCATCGCCATTCCAGCACCATCCAAGGATAGTCCAACCCTTACTTTTGGCATAATCGACCACTGCTGACCAATCGCAACTGCCGCTACCGCCATTACCAAACTCACCAATAATACATGGACGCCCAGCCGAAGCCAGATCGTCAATATCGGAAGTATTTACCCAACGGTTTTTAGCTTGATTCCATGCTCCAGGATATATGTGCATCGAGAGAACAATCTTGGTATCATTGATTTTTACTCCACCAGTATTGTAACCCTTAACAGCGGCAGCCAGAGTAGCACTTTCCTGACCCCATCCCGGAGCGTCAATGATAATGTATCCACTATACACCTGTCGTACAATGGCAATGGCCTCGTTGTAATATTGCGCCACCGTAGCAGCCGAAACGTTATGGCTGCCCCATTCATTCATCAGATTGATGGTAAACGAGCCATTGGCAGCCAGCGCAGCATAATTAGTCTTCCACCAGTTAGCAGCAGCTATCAGCTCACTTTTGCTGTCGGTGCCCAGCACAGATGCCTTATGGTAGGTACATATCAAATTATAACCCGCCGACTTAAGCTCCTTAATCCACGATTTGGCCTGAGTAACCTTGTCGGGCTCAATCTCGATACGTACCGTCTTAATTTTGGTCTGCTGCTTCATCAGACTGGTTCCCAAATTAGGATACCCATTGTTGTAATACGAGGGTTGAATGTTCACCCCGTTACCCCATCCGTTGGTAAGTTTTAGTGAAGGGTTGTGCACCAACACTGTTTCATCTTCGTTCCGACTACAGGAACCAAGCAGGGCTATCAACATCAAGGCACCCGCACACTTCCACATGAATGTGGAAAAGAAAACTTTTGTCTTCATAGTTTTTGGTTTAATTGGTTAGTAAAAATGTTAAACGCATTTCAAAATTATAGCACTCCTTACCCAACCGTGGGTATTTTTGTAAATCTTATGGAGGGTATGTGTTAAAACTACACTAAGAATGTATCAAAAAGGTTAAATTTTGTATTCGAAGCTTAACGTGCTGATTTTCTAATTAAAGCAAAAAGAACCAGGAATGTATACCTGATCGCTGAAGATTCTAATTCCCCCATGTTTTGCCAAACTATTCAAAGTGCATCAATTGTTGTATCTGATTAAATAGCCAAGAAGCTTACCTATCCGCAAAATTTATGGGTTTGGAACCATTCATAATACCCTACTTAAAGGTGACATATGGAAAAAATCGTATAGATGAGCAAAATCATATTGATCCGCCATGCGGCATGCACAGGTACTTTTAGAGGTCTTTTACTCGATTTGTTATGCAGGTAATGAAACATTTTAATGAATGTTTCACATAAAGTGTAATCACTCGAGGTTAGGAAGAAATTGTCAATTAAACAATTTTGGATTATGAAACGAGCATGTATAGCAGTATTCACAAACGAGTATGAATATTTATCATTTTTGTACTTGCCTATGTGTAGGAAACTCATCACATGTGGGTTCCATCCGACCATTAAAAACATTAAAATATTTTCGAATGAATAAATTAATTGCTTTTTTCTATACATTTGTCAATCTTTTTTTTGCATATTTTTGCACAAATCCAATACATAACGCATGGATTATATAGCCACCTACTCAGCTACGAAACATCTGGTTGCTGTCGATTGTATAGTATTTGGTTTTGATAATGAAGATTTAAAGATATTGTTAGTACGTCGTCCCATAGAACCTCAGAAGGGTGATTGGTCGTTGATGGGCGGTTTTGTCCAGGAGGGAGAAAGTCTCGACGACGCTTCAAAACGAGTTTTATACATCCTAACCGGTCTCACCGATGTATATCTTGAGCAATTATACACCTTTGGCGATGTTCATCGCGATCCTGTAGACCGGGTTATTTCGGTAGCCTACTATGCCTTGATAAAAATCAACGATTACGACCGTGAGATTGTTCGCCGCAATGGAGCACAATGGTTTAAGGTATCGGACTATCCGCGATTGATTTTCGATCACGATCAGATGGTACAAACCGCTATCAACAAATTGAGAAGGAAATGCCGCACACAACCCATAGGATTTGAACTGTTACCAGAGAAATTTACTATCCCCCAACTACAAAGCCTTTATGAAGCAATATTGATGCAGCCTCTTGACAAAAGAAACTTTAGAAAAAAAATTCTTTCGATGAACCTGCTCGACAAACTTGATGAAAAGGATAAAGAAAATTCAAAAAAAGGCGCCTATCTTTATCGTTTCAATCGGGAGAAATATGAAATACTTACCAGCAAAGGCTTCAGTTTTGAAATATAAATAAAATGTTTAACTAACTTACTTACTTAAGATTTAAGATTATGGAGATGACGTTTCAATTGGCTTGGATAGATTATCTGGTAATGATAATCTATTTTGCATTTGTGTTAGGTATCGGATGGGCACTGAAGAAATTCATGAAAGGGGCCAATGCCTTTCTTGAAGCCGGTCGGTCGATGCCTGCGTGGGTTGCTGGATTAGCTTTCATTTCAACGAATCTGGGGGCATTAGAAGTGATGGGAATGGCAGGCAGTGGTGCCAAGTATGGCATGCTCACCACCCATTTTTATTGGGTTGGGGCAATACCGGCCATGGTTTTTCTTGCTCTATTTATGATGCCTTTTTATTACGGATCGAAAGCCCGGTCGGTACCTGAATATTTAAAACTTAGGTACGACGAAAAAACACGCGGGCTGAATGCTATACTCTTTGCCGTAATGACTATACTCTCGTCGGGTATATCGATGTATGCCCTGGCTATTTTGATGGAAAAAGTGCTGGGATGGAATTTCCATATCAGCCTTATGCTTTCTGCTGTCATAGTATTGGCATACACCTACTTAGGCGGACTTTCATCGGCTATATACAACGAGGTATTGCAGTTTTTCATCATTGTCATAGGCTTACTGCCAGTAGTATTTTTGAGCTTGCATCATGTAGGCGGTTGGGCGGGCTTAAAAGAAAGCCTGGGAAATGTAGCTACCGCCAATGGCTTTGCGCCCGATGCTTACACCAGCATGTGGAAATACACGGGAACAGCCACAGGCAATCCTCTTGGGGTTGAGTGGTATGGCATTCTGGCCGGTTTAGGATTTGTATTATCGTTCGGTTACTGGTGCACCAACTTCTTGATAGTACAGCGTGCCATGGCTGCCGAATCGACAGTTGCTGCCCGTAATACGCCACTCATTGGTGCTATCCCTAAAATGTTTGTTCCCTTCCTGATTATTTTACCCGGTATGGTAGCTTTAGCGCTGATGAACGATCCATCGGCCAACTTTTCACTACCCAAAAATGAAGCAGGACAGCCCATTTACGACTATACCATTATTGCTCTGCTGAAACAATATCTTCCATCGGGGGTACTTGGATTGGGTATCACAGCCCTATTGGCCTCGTTTATGTCGGGGATGGCAGGTAATATCTCTGCATTCAACACCGTATGGACCTATGATATCTATCAAAGCTACATTCGTCCTACAACAGAAGATAAAGAAGCGGATGAAAAACACTATCTGAAAGTCGGACGCATGGCCACCATCTTTGGAGTATTGGTAAGTATTGCCGCTGCCTATCTGGCTAGCTTGTTTGGCAACATTATGGACTTCCTGCAAACAATTTTCTCCATGATCAATGCTCCGCTATTTGCCGTAATTTTCCTGGGCATGTTCTGGAAACGGGCTACTGGTCATGCTGCATTTACGGGACTTTTAGCTGGTTTCTTTATTGCTTTGCTGCACCATGGATTAACTGCACCCGAAGGAGCTAACACGCTGGTTAAAGGTGGTTGGATTACCATCTTGCATGTTTACCCAGTAGAAATGGCACAAAACTTCTGGACTGCCATTTTCGCATTCAGCACCAGTGCTATTGTTACCGTTGTTCTTTCTTTGCTCACACCTAAAGTAAAATCGGATGAAGAGCTGGTAGGACTGGTTTACTCGCTTACTCCCAAACTGAAAGAAATGGATGTACCCTGGTACAAACGTTCTTCTTCGCTGGCCATACTGGTACTTGTGCTGGTTACTATTCTTACAATCATGTTCTGGTAAATTAAAATATAAATTGCTATGGGACTCGATATTAAATATCCAATTGGTTTAATGTTTACCCTAATGGGTATTGTACTGACTATTTATGGGCTGGCTACCCTGTCGGATCCGACCATGTACCAAAAATCTTTTCAAATCAACATTAATCTCTGGTCGGGTATTGGGATGCTAATTTTTGGTGTGGTAATGCTGGCTCTTGTTAAAAAGAAAAAAACTGAATAACGGCTTACCGTAAATACGATAGGACAAAGGCCACGAAGTTAACTTCTGGCCTTTGTTTTTTTTACTATCCCAGTAGCACGTCTGAATCAACACTTCTGCAATCGCCAGATTCTCTTCTATTCCACGCAGGTACTATTTTTTCAAATGAACACCTTATATCAAAGATTTTTGTATTTTTAAAAATTGAAATGGGTTAGCTATAGCTTATGCATAAGCATGCATAAAAATCTATGGATTATTTTCGGATAAAACGAGCAGGTATGGTAGTATTCATAATAAGGATGAAATATCATTCTCGCAATTACCTATATGTAAGTAACTCAAAACCTGCGTGTTCCACTAGTTTTTTAGAAAAATTTCTAAAATTTAAGAAATAAGCGATACAGAAACGTTCCCGGCACTTGAAAAGCATGAAAAAAATATTGCAAAGTATATTTGAGTCTTAACCATGACGCAAAAAAACAAACTTTTAATATGCCTACACCAGTAATAACCCCAATAGCAATACTTTATAAATCCTTCCTCCTTATTTTTATAGCACTTTTTTTTCAATTTCAGGGAAAAAGCCAGAATCCTGACAATACTGTTCACACTCTTGAACAGAGTTACTTTAGTCATCTTTACAATTTTCAGTTTACTCGAGCATACAATGCGCTGAATTCTAACCTTCCCTCAGGCAACTATTATCTCTGGCGAATGTATTACCAATGGTGGATGCTACTCTCCACTAACGACAAGACATATTTATCCCAGTGTTTTGCCAACATAGTTCTCTACGAAACCAATCGCACGATGCCTGATTCTTTGAAAATCTATTTTGAAGCATTCAGACTCAGGTTAATGCTATTCAATCATCAATACATCAAAGCCTATCAACAAGCTGTTAATCTGGCCGATAACTACAAGTCATATTTCCATCAGTTTTCGAACAGAGATGAACAACATCTAATGCAGGGCCTGATGAACTACTTAGGCGCCAAGGCACATCGAAAATATCCTTTACTATTTCGCAGTAAATCGTTTCAGTGCTTTTCCGATACGCTGGGGCTAACGTTGTTAAAACAATGTACTACCAGCCCCTCAATTTTTGTTCGAACAGAAGGGCTTTACTTTCTTGTTAAGATTTATCTCGAAATAGAAGAAGATTATAAACAAGCGTATGTATATTCAACACAATTAATATCTTTGTTCCCAGGTAACATAATATTCGGGTTACTTCATCAAAAAATTCTCACTTGCTTGCATAAGGAGAATGAAGCAAAAATTTATCAAACCAGGCTTTTAGATGAGATTTCGAATAACAAAGAACTAACAGAAAGTCAGAAGAAATATTTAAAGCAAATGATTAACCCAAAAATTTGATTATGTGGTTATTAATGATGTGGATTTATTGGCTGGCACAACCTGCCAATAATATTTCATTTCAGTTGGAGTCGAAAACTCTATCGAATCAAAAGGTAGTAGTGATAAAAGCAGATATATTCTTCAAATACGATGAAGGGCGAATGATTACTCATTACACTTATCCTACTGAACTAATTTCTATTACAAACAATAAAGGGGAAGCCTCGTTTTATGATCCCAAGTCGAATACAGTGGTATTTAAGAGAGGAATCTTTTTTGCAACCAGTAATGATAATATTTATCTTTTCTTAAGAGAGAGGTATAGTGATTTAGGACTTAAGGAAATGGGATATAAACTGGTCAGCCAGAAAAAGGACAAAGATTACATTGTTACCGAATGGCTGCCAGAGCGTGCCAATATAAAAGACAATGCTGAAAAAATTGTATTAGCACACCAGAACGATCTACCCGTATACATGGCCTTATATTCAAAAGGACGATGTGAGAAAAAAATCTATTATTCTGGCTATTCAATGTATGGCAGTTATTTCCTACCTGCTCGAATTGTCGAAATCACCTATGTAAAATCTGATTCGATTGTCCTAAAAAAAGAATATTCAAATTACAGGATTGGTATGAGTGCTCAAAGTCCCTATTTTGAGTTTACCATCCCGTCGAACGCCAAAATCATTACCCAACAATGAGAGTATTATTGTTATTACTCGTAATATGCATGCAGGTGCAAGGACAACCTGTTTCCGATGCTCAACTCATTCTGAACAAACCAACCGAAGGTATTCGTGATGTTACAAGAAAACCAGTATTTGGTTTTTCCAGGAGTACACACTGGTACCATCAATATAATCCTTTAAATCTCGGGGCAGCAAGTTTAATGTATCTGTACCAAAAATTTGTTTCCCCACAAATATCGGCAACCTGTGGATTTTCGCCATCTTGCTCTGCCATGAGCAAAAATCTTATTGCCGAATTTGGCCTTGTAAAAGGTGTATTTTGCTCAGCCGACCGTTTAACCCGTTGCAATAGAATTAGTTTTGCCGATCTTGAGCCTGATGAAATAAATCCGTCGGATGGGAAAGTTCACGAAGAAACTTCGCGATACAAATGAAGAGCAGTCGTTTACTAATATTGTTTTGCATCCTTGCCATACACATATCGGCCATTGCCCAGTTCGATTGTTCAATGGATTTACGTTTGCTAAAGCATCTAATCGATTCAAAAAAAGTAAATGAAAGTCTGATCCTCTCCTCATTCATGCTGAAAGAGCAAAATTGTACTAGGCAAATCGATTCAGTAGTGTTTTTTCGTGGATATGCATATTATCAGCTTCAACAACTCGACAGCGCAACCAGCTACCTTTTAAAAGTACAAATGCCTGACAGCCTGTACAACAAAGCACGTTTTTTTGCTTTAATTTCCTCTTTATACAACAACAGGGTTTCTTTATCCGATAGCATAGCCCAAACCATAAAAAACACTTCGCAGGCCATCAAAGATTTAAACAATCTCTGCCGGGCTGGAATTTCTCTCTATCAAGGTGATATTAAAAATTATCAAAAATTCGTAAAAGATTTAAACCCAAACAATTACCTTATTGGCAATGAAATTAATGGATTGGAAACCACAAGCAAAATGTTATTCCAGAAGCGCAAATCGCCAACAAAAGCTGCAATACTATCAACTTTTCTTCCCGGAAGTGGAAAATGGTATCTGGGCAAAAAAGGTCAGGCCATTACTTCGTTTCTTACTGTAGGAATATTAGCAAGCATAGCAACGGAAATCATTGTGAAAAAAGGATGGAACAACTTTTACTCTGTTTCAGCGCTTACCACCACTGCCATATTTTATGGTGGAAACATTTATGGAAGTTATTACCTGGGAAAATATCTCAACAATCGAATAGATGACAAGAGTAAGCAGGACATTCAGTACTATCTGCATGTGGCTGTGCGTAATGTTTATCAATAATCCAATAACCGCACAGGACTACGAATGGCTGGTTGAGAAAGCTAAAGAATTATACAATCAGGGGCTTTTTGATGAGGCCACTATTACATGTGAGCGCTATTTGTATTTTTCGGACAACCCCCAACTTAAACATTCTGCTTTATTTATAGAAGCCAAGGCATTTCAGCAAAAAGGAAACTACAGCTATTCTTCCAATATACTCCTATCCATCCCGCGAATCAATCTTGAAAAGCACACTAAATCGCTTATCGACTTCAATCTGGCATTGAATAGCTACATGGATGGATTTTACGATGAAGCACAGGTATATCTCGATAATTGCGACACAACTGTAATGGATGATACTGAAAGGAGAAATTACGAGCTGTTAAAATTATTAAACCTTTGCTACACAGAGAGATGGCAAGAAGCTTCAGCCTTGGTAAAAAACTCGTCTTTTTTTTCGGATACATTAAAAAATGAGCTCATTACACTATTGAACAAACCGCCCAAATTGTTGAATGCCAAAAAGTTAGAATGGCTTAGCCGCTTCATCCCCGGTAGTGGACAAATAATGGCTGGGTATTGGGTAGAAGGCGTGTCAAGTTTTCTTCTCTGTTCAGGCTCATTAACCCTTGGTATATTTCTTTTTATTAACAGATACTACATTTCGGGGTATTCGCTTGGTGGAGGGCTATTGTATGCTTTTTATTACGGAGGATTAAGACGACTCAATGAAATTACGCAAGCTGAAAATCAAAACCGAAAAAATTTGTTTATCGTAGCTATCAAAGAGAAATTAAAAAACTAATCAACCGATTCTAAAAAAATAGAGTTTCCTCATAGGATTTCTTCGAAAGAAATGAAAAAGGGGGGAAATCCCCCCTTTTTGTTTACATCCACATCAAGAATTTTTCATTGTTACAATACTTACTGATATCATTACTTTCAACGAGCAACACAACAAAATCTACGAAGGGTACTATACCAAATATCCCCCCAAAGGTACAGAAGTAATAAAAGAACATGACACCTTTTGTGCCGAGATAATAACGATGTATAGCAATACCCCCAAGGAAGAAAGCAAGTACCGCAGCAACAATGGCATTTTTATCCGAAGCAACAAAGAAGGTATTAGCACCTGCCAGATTTAAAGCAGCTGGATTCTCGAGGAGATTTACCAGCTGAATCTCTGTTGCATTAGCAAAAGCCTGATTTAGCTGCGATTCGTTTAATGTGTAATTTGCATGTGCTCCAATGGCCATAGCAAATAACACTACACAAGTTAATAAGAGCTTTTTCATACGGTTAATGTTTTTAATTAAACATGATTCAAATATAACTTTTTCAAGAGAAAATACCAACAATCATGAAAAATTTATTACACTCTTCCAACTATACATCATAATGTAAAAAAACACTGCAAACGTTTGCAATCAAAGGTTTGCTCTGATTTTTTTAATAAAAATCAAATTTATCTCTTCAAAAAAAATATTTTTTTTATTGTTGAGCATGAATGGCGGGAATAACTTTATCCTACAATCACAAACAATTAAAACATGTTTATATGAAAGCTAAGAAACTACTCACGCTATTCGTATTTGCGCTAGGCATGGTTGCACTCCATGCACAACGTGCGCCCATTTCGGGTAAAGTAACGGAGGAGAAAAGTGGTGCACCAGTTGTTGGTGCAAGTGTGGTGTTGAAGGGAACCCAACAAGGAACTCTTACCGACGCCGATGGAAATTTCCGAATCAATGCCCAAAAGGGGGATGTACTGGTAATCTCATTTGTGGGATACGAAACGCAAGAGGTTACGGTAGGTGATGCGTCGCAAATTAACATATCGATGCGAGAAAGCCTGACAGCGCTGGAAGAAATTGTGGTAATCGGTTATGGTACAGTAAAAAAATCGGATGCCACAGGTTCGGTTGCTGTTGTTACCGCAAAAGATTTTAACCGGGGAGCTATCAATACATCCGAACTCATTACCGGGAAATCGGCAGGGGTGGTAATTACTCCCAGCAGTGGACAACCCGGTACCTCGGCCACGATTCGTATTCGTGGTGGTTCATCGCTCAATGCCAGCAACGATCCGCTGTTGGTTATCGATGGTGTACCCGTTACCAGCTCAAATCTCAACCTGATTAACCCCAACGACATTGAGTCATTTACCGTACTGAAGGACGCTTCAGCTACAGCCATTTACGGTGCACGCGCATCGAATGGGGTGATTCTGATTACTACCAAAAAAGGGTCGAAGGAGTTTCAGGTAACTTACAATGGAACAGTAGGTATCAACACACTACCCAAAAAGATTGACGTGCTTTCGGCCAGTGAATACCGCAATCTGCTAAATGAGTTGGTACGTCGTTCGGCTACCGATTCCATTAAATATAGTAAAGCACGTGCGCTAATGGGAACTGCCAATACCGACTGGCAGGATGAAATCACCCGTAATGCTATCACGCACGATCACAACGTTAGCCTTTCAGGGTCGATTGTCAATGTACCCGTTCGCGCTTCGCTTGGGTATACCGATCAACAAGGAACAATCATTAATTCCGACATGCAACGTTCCTCGCTATCGCTGGGCATCAGTCCCACCCTATTCGACGATCATTTGAAGGTGAATGCCAATGCCAAAGGCATATACTTCAACAACAACTGGGGCAATGCTGGATCGCTGGGTGCTGCTGTTGCCTTCGACCCTACCCATCCGGTACGCGACACTTCAGCACGCTACATTCCCTGGGGTGGATACTATACCTGGTTACAGCCAAGCGGAAATCCCATTACCATTGCTACAGCCAATCCTGTTGCACTGGCTGAGTTGGCAGACAATAAATCCAACACAATGCAGATGATTGGAAATATCGAGCTCGACTACAAGGTACATTTCCTCCCCGACCTTCATGTAAACGTTAATTTAGGTCTCGACTATCAGAAAAAAGATGGGCACGACAACCTACCAAAAACTGCTTCGTGGACGTTCCAATCGAACCTGGGTAGAAAAGCAGAATATAAAGACAACTTTAAAAACAAACTACTCGACATCTACCTTAACTACAACAAGGAAATCCCGGCTATTTCGAGCCAGATAAGCGCCATGGGAGGTTATTCGTGGCAAAACTTCTATGAAGATCATTACTATTATTCCACCAATTTCGATCGCACTGTCAAAAACGATAGTACCTCGACGGCTACGGAACTTCAGCTAATTTCATTCTTCGGACGACTCCAGTACATTTTGCTCGAACGTTACATGGTAACTGTTACCGTACGCCAGGATGGAACTTCAAGATTCTCGCCCGATACACGTTGGGGGTTGTTTCCTTCAGTAGCCCTGGCATGGAGCCTCAATAAAGAACCTTTTTTGCGTGATATCAAAGCACTGAGTGAACTTAAGCTACGATTGAGCTACGGGGTTACTGGTCAACAAAACATAGCCAGTGGTAACCTGCGTGACTACATCTACCTTTCCACCTACAAACGTAGCTACGACGACGCCATGTACCAGTTTGGCAACCAGTTCTATTACACCCTGCGTCCCAACGCCTATGATGCCAATATTAAATGGGAAGAAACCAGTACATACAATGCTGGGCTCGACTTTGGATTCCTCAATAACCGCATCACTGGTACTTTCGATATTTACAAACGTAATTCAAAAGACTTGCTTAATTATACCACCGTACCAGCAGGTACCAACTTTGCCAACTACATCTATACCAACGTAGGTACTCTGGAAATAAAAGGTTTTGAAGCCTCGATCAATGCACGTGTGATTTCTACAAAAGATTTCGTTTGGGAAGTTGGGGCTAATTTCGCATACAATACCAATAAAATTACACAACTACGTTCACGCATGGACAGTACCTATGCCGGCGATGAGTTCGGTTTTATCAGTGGGGGCGTTGGAAACCGTATATTAATCAACTCGCTGGGGAAACCTCGGGGTTCGTTCTATATGTTTGAACAGCAATACGATTCATTGGGACGTCCCATTGAAGGAGCGTATCGAAAAGATACTACGGGCAAAGATATTAAAGTTCATTATCACACCCCCGATCTCAAATATACCATTGGCTTTACAACCCGTGTACAATACAAAAACTTCGATTTCTCGTTATCGGCACGGGCTAACATCGGTAATTACGTGTACAACAACATTGCCTCCAACCAGGGAACATACCAGAATATTTACAATCCGACCGGTTACATCAACAATGTCCATGCGTCGGTGCTGAAAACAAACTTTGAAGTACCCCAGTATTGGTCTAACTACTATGTTGAAAACGCTTCTTTCTTCCGCATCGACAATATTAGCTTTGGTTACACTTTTCCAAATATTATCGGCAAGGGTAGCCTAAAAATTTCAGCCATAATTCAGAATGCCCTTGTTATCAGCGATTATTCGGGTATTGATCCGGAGGTAGATGGCGGTATCGATAACAATATTTATCCACGTCCAAGAATTTACCAGTTGGGGATAAATCTTACCTTCTAAGTTAAGTTTGATTCGTTGAATATTAAAACTGACAAGATTATGAAAAAGCAATATAAAATTTTAAGTCTATTGTTGATGGGGATGGTACTTATAACCACCTCATGTTTAAAAGACCTTGATACGGAGCCATTGGACAAAAATGTGACGACAACCAATAAAGTTTTCAAGGACACGCTGGCATTTAAGGAAGCCCTTGCAAAAATCTATGGGGGTTATGCGCTGACGGGGCAACAGGGTCCTGCCGGTGATCCTGATATCTCGGGTATTGACGAAGGCTTTTCGAACTATCTGCGGCAATACTGGAACTGTCAGGAGTTAACTACCGACGAAGCCATTATTGCATGGAACGATGCCACTATTAAAGATTTTCACTGGCACACGTGGACACCCTCCGATGTATTCATTACGGCCATGTATTACAGGATTATGTATCAGATTACACTGGCCAACGACTTTATCAGCCACTGCGACGAATATGCCCCCAAGCTATCGGCAGCAGAACAAGCAGAACTGCGTCATTATAAAGCCGAAGCTCGTTTTCTGCGTGCACTTACCTATTGGCACGGTATCGATCTTTTCGGCAACATGCCTTTTGTAACCGAAAAAGATAAGGTGGGTAGCTTCTTCCCAAAACAGATTAGCCTGACAGACCTTTTTAAATACATCGAAAAAGAGCTACTCGAATGTGAAAGCGATCTTATTGATGCCCGTAAAAACGAATATGGACGTGCCGACAAAGCTGCTGCATGGACCCTGCTTGCCAAGTTGTACCTCAATGCCAAAGTTTACACTGGCGAAGAACACTACGATAAAGTGATTACCTACACCCAGAAAGTGATTGATGCCGGATATAGCCTGCAGCCCGTATATGGTCATCTGTTCTGTGCCGATAACGATAAAAGTCCTGAAATTATCTTTGCCATCAATTTCGATGGCTTGCACACCCGTACCTGGGGCGGAATGGTGTATTTGGTTCATGCCGCTATAGGAGGCAGCATGAATCCTGCAGAATTTGGTGTTGGCGGAGGATGGGGGGGTACCCGTACCACAAAAGCCTTTGTTGAAAAATTTTATAACGATGGCGACACCATCGACACACGCGACTCGCGTGCCATGTTCCATACCGCCGGCCAGAATCTTGAAATCAATGACGTTGGTACCTTTACCGATGGTTATGCTATTAAGAAGTTTAAAAATGTTACCTCAACAGGCGATCCTGCACCTCATGCACATCCCGATTATGTAGACACCGACTTCCCGATGTTCCGTCTGGCTGATGTATACCTGATGTATGCTGAAGCAACATTGCGTGGTGGTGCTGGAGGCAGCAGAAGCAAAGCCCTTGAATATGTAAATGCCTTACGTACGCGCGCTTACAATGGACAAACCATTGGAAATATTACCGATGCTCAACTCACCCTCGACTTTATCCTCGATGAACGAGCCCGCGAACTTTACTGGGAAGGACACCGCCGTACCGACCTGATACGGTTCGGGAAGTTTTCAGGCGGCAGCTATATCTGGCCCTGGAAAGGTAAGGTCAAAGAAGGTACAGCCACCCCAAGCCATCTCGACCTTTTCCCCATCCCCTCCTCCGATTTAAATGCCAATCCCAATTTGAAACAAAATCCGGGATACTAATATTACCATACTTTTCCCCAAAAAGGATGCTCTACCACAGGGCATCCTTTTTTTTATATTTTTTTGTTAAGTAGTTCTGAAAAATATATTTTTGCAGCCAAATTTAACAATCGCGTATACAATGTTGACGGTTGAAAAAATTGGTGGAACTTCGATGTCGCAGTTCGACCAGGTATTAAAAAATATCATTATTGGGAACCGCAAACCCGGCGATTACTACAATCGAGTTTTTGTCGTGTCGGCTTATAACAATGTCACCAACTGGCTGCTGGAACACAAAAAAACTAAGGAGCCTGGTATTTATGCATTATTTGCCGAAGGGAAAGATTACAACGCTGCACTGGCCGAGCTGCTCGAAAAGCTTATAGCTATCAACGAAGGTTTTGTAAACATAGGCCTCGACCTCAATGTAGCCAACCATTTCATTAAAACCCGCATATTACAGACCAAAAACTATCTGAATAGCCTTGCCGATGTATTGGCTACGGGTTATATAGCCAAGAAAGACATACTATTGGCAGCACGAGAGATATTAGCCTCTATTGGCGAAGCTCACTCGGCCTTCAATTCGGTAAATATTCTTAAAAACAACAATATCAACGCTCAATTTATCGACCTTTGCGGATTTAATGACCCTGAACACCTAACCATCGACCAACGTATTCACAATGCCTTTAAAGGGATCGATTTTTCAAAGGTACTCTGCATAGCCACAGGCTACACCAAGGGTACCGAAGGTATCATGCGCGAATTTGACCGTGGCTATTCGGAAGTTACTTTTAGCAAGATTGCCGTTGAACTCAAAGCCGACGAAGCTATCATTCATAAAGAGTTTCACCTTTCCTCTGCCGACCCCAAGCTGGTAGGAGTCGACAAATCGATCGTGGTTGGTTATACCAACTATAATGTAGCCGACCAGCTGGCCGACATCGGAATGGAGGCTATCCATCCAAAAGCCTCAAAACCACTCGAAATTGCCGGGATAAACATTCGTATCAAAAACACTTTTGAACCCGAACATCCCGGAACACTCATCTCCAAAGACTATGTAAGCAAAGAATCGAAAATAGAAATCGTCACAGGATCCGACAAAGTTACGGCCATTGAAGTGCATGACCCTTTTATGGTAGGCGAAGTTGGTTTCGATTACGCTATCATGGAATATTTCAAGAAATACAACATCAGCTATATCCTCAAATCATCCAATGCTAATAGCATTACGACCGTAATCTGGGAAGATGAAGTGTATCCTGAACTCATCAGCGATTTAGAAAAACGTTTTCACAAAATCACGGTAAAAAATGTTGCTATTGTCTGTGCCCTGGGTACCAATATTGCCAAACCAGGCATTCTAGCAAAAGCTGCACAAACATTGGCCAACAACAACATCAATGTCGAAAGCATTTCACAGTCGTTGAGTCAGGTTAGCATACAGTTCGTAATTAACCGTGAGGATTATACAAAAGCAATCATTGCCCTGAATGATGCTTTATGCGTAAATGGATAAATTGCCACGCTACATTTGGAGAGTTCAAAACATTATTTTACTTTTGTCGAGCGTTCTTTTGCCCGGATGGCGGAATAGGTAGACGCGCTGGTCTCAAAAACCAGTAAGAGCAATCTTGTGCCGGTTCGATTCCGGCTCCGGGTACAAAGTTTTTGATTGAATTAACCACCGCCTTTACTACTTTGCCTACGCCTTATTACAGCACACTTTTTAACTCTCCTACCATATGGCACTTGTAACTCATCCGCAAGGAACTTATCTTTGCGGCCAAATAAGTTAGGGAATGGGGCGTAAAAAAAAGCAGCCTATTATTTTAAGCGATGTAGCAATTACCGAGATTGCCGCCGAAGGCAAAGCACTGACCAGGGTGGATGACCAGGTTGTTTTTGTTCCCATGGCTATTCCAGGCGATATAGTTGATATTCTGGTTACTAAAAAAAGAAGTCACTATTTATTAGGGCGAGTGGTATCCCTGAAAAAACCTTCCCCACTACGTGTAGAGCCTCTTTGCGAACATTTTGGCGTATGTGGAGGATGCAAATGGCAACATCTACCCTATTCCGAACAACTCAAATGGAAACAGAAGCAGGTAGTCGATACGCTTGAACGCATTGGAGGGATTACCCTGGAGAAAATAAACCCCATCCTTGGCTCGGAACAAACCTTCTACTATCGTAATAAGCTGGAGTACACCTTCTCAAACAATCGCTGGTTACCCGATGAAATCATAAAGCAAGGCATTTTCATCGTTGAACCAGGCGCAGGCTTCCACATCGAAGGCATGTTCGATCGGGTACTCGATATACGTACCTGCCATTTACAGCCCGAGCCGACCAATCAGCTCAGGTTGGCGCTGAAAAAATTTCTCCTGGATGAAGGAATACCCTTTTACAACCTACATCGCAAGCAAGGTTTGTTGCGCAACCTGGTAGTACGCAATTCACTTGACGGTAAGGTAATGGCCGTCCTTGTATTTGGGGAAGCCGATGAAATCCTGATGAAAAAAACGCTAAATTATGTTGCCGATAATTTCCCCGATTTGCATTCAATCATGTACGGGATAAACACCAAACTAAACGATTCGATTCATGACCTCGATTTTAAATGCTGGAAAGGAGAGCCCTATTTGTACGAATCGATCGGCGATTTACGATATCGTATTGGTCCGAAATCATTTTTTCAGACCAACAGTCGCCAGGCATTTCATCTGTATGAAACAGTGAAACGAATGGCACAAATAGCCCCACACGAAGTTGTGTATGATCTGTACACCGGTACTGGAACCATTGCTCTATATGTTGCCCGACAAGCAAAACGGGTTATAGGCATCGAGTATGTTGAAGACGCTATTGCCGATGCGGTTGAGAATGCCAGGTTGAACCTCATTAGCAATGTAGAATTTTATGCAGGTGATGTAAAAGACATCATGACCCATGAATTTATTGCATCAAAAGGGTATCCCGACGTACTCATTGCTGACCCACCCCGGGTAGGCATGCACGACTCAGTAATAGAAACAATTCTGCAAGCAGCCCCACAACGAATTGTTTATGTAAGCTGTAATCCAGCCACTCAAGCCCGTGACATTAAGGCTTTAGCAAGTCATTATCGAGTAGCCGAGATTCAACCCGTCGATATGTTCCCTCACACCCACCACGTAGAAAATGTAGCTTGCCTGGTTCGAAAATAAATTTTAGCCGATTACACAAATTATTCAATAGGTTTGCATAGAAAAAAATAACATGTCAACTTTCTTGTTCGAGGGCATTGTATTTGGACCGATAAAAAGTCGTCGGTTAGGTAATTCTCTGGGGATTAATCTTTTGCCAGAGGGGAAAAAAATATGCAATTTTAATTGTATTTATTGTGAATGTGGCTGGAACTCTGAAGAAAACAACAATCTGCAATGGCCTTCTATTGAAGCTATCAGCAACCAGCTAACCGATAAAATACAGGAACTTATTCGACAAGAAACAAAAGTCGATACCATCACTTTTGCCGGAAACGGTGAACCTACGATGCATCCTTTATTTCCCGAAATTATTGATACGGTCATTCATATTCGAAATGTTTTATTACCAGAGGCTAAAATTGCTGTTTTATCGAACGCCACATTAATTTTTAAACCTAATATTCAGCAGGCTTTAAAAAAAATAGAATTAAATATCTTAAAACTCGATTCAGCCATTGAATCAACCATTAGGTTGCTTAATCAACCAACTGGCTATTTCAACTTACGGGACACGATTGAACAGCTGAAAACATTTGGCAACCATTGTATAATTCAAACCATGTTTGTACGGGGATACTATAATCATCAGGCTTTTGACAATACTACTCCCGAAGAGTTGCAGGCATGGCTTCGGGTCATTAAGGAAATTAATCCCGCCTTTGTAATGATTTACACCATTGCCCGTGATACTCCAGCCGAACAAATATACCAGGTAAGCGCCGAAGAATTACAAAAAATTGCCGCCATGGTCGAAAAGGAAGGGATAAAAGTAAGTATTTCGGCATAAAAATAGTAGGATAACTTATCGTTCGTTATCCTTCAAAAAACTTGTATTCACATTTACCAATTACGTACCTTTGCAGTTTTATTGAAAAAACCATGGCAAGAGAAGTAACACCACACATAGGGATATTTGGACGCAGGAATAATGGAAAAAGTTCATTGATTAATGCCATTGCGGGACACGACGTAGCCATCGTATCGGATATTGCAGGTACCACCACCGATCCAGTAAAAAAGTCGGTCGAAATCTTTGGAATAGGTCCAGCCATATTTGTCGACACAGCCGGTATCGACGATGAAGGCGATCTGGGTGAGAAACGTATCAAAAAGACACTTCAGGCTATTCAGCATATCGATTTTGCTATATTGGTAATTACTGCAAATACCTTCGATAGTTTTGAAAAACGTCTGGTAGACGAATTTCGCAAATACGATGTTCCCTATCTTATTGCCCATAACAAGAATGATTTAACCCCTCTGTCCGAAAACACCAAACAAGAGTTGCAACAACAATATGGAAGTCTTGCAGTAGTGCCCACCAGTACTTTTGACAATCAATCTATCAAGCAACTCATTGAAGCAATACAGCGTCATATGCCCGAAACGGCATGGAAAAAAAAGTCCATCATTGGGGATCTCATACAAGCAGGCGATTTGGTATTGTTGATTGTGCCTATTGATAATGAAGCCCCGGAAGGCCGACTGATATTGCCTCAGGTACAACTCATCCGTGATGTACTGGATAATCATGCCATTGCCATAGTGCTTAAGGAAACAGAAGTAGAAAGCTTTTTTAATAACCACCATATCAAGCCCCGACTGGCTATTACCGATAGTTCCATCTTCAAAAAAGCCGACAAACTTGTGCCAAAAGAAATCCCCCTCACGGGGTTTAGCGTGGTACTTGCTCGGCATAAGGGACCATTCGAGGCATTTATGGATGGAACTTATCAACTTTCGAAGTTGAAAGACGGGGATCGGGTTCTGATTCTGGAATCGTGTACACATCAGGTAACCTGTGAAGATATTGGAAGATTTAAGTTGCCTCGATGGATTTCTGAGTTTACCGGTAAAAAATTGACATTTGACGTAGTTTCAGGGCTTGGTTCTATTCCAGAAAAAGTTTCAGACTATGCCTTAGTAATACAATGTGGTGCCTGTATGATTACCTCGCGTCAGGTGCACAGCCGAATGAAAAAATTCATTGAAGCGGGAATTCCTATCACCAATTATGGCCTGGCTATTGCCTACATGCATGGCGTATTTGAACGAGCCATTGCCCCTTTTCGGCGTCAATAAAAAAAACTGCAGCCTCAGGGACTGCAGTTACTAACCAACTTAAAAACCCTTAACCTATGAAAAATTGCTTATTGTTGTCGCATCAGCTTACGATTAAGCTTTTTTATAGCGTTAAGTACCGATTCTTCGGGCACGATGATGTTATAATCGCCCCAAAATTCATCGTTTCGAAAATCTTCAACTCTTTCCGAAAAAATTTCAGAAGGTTTAAAAGCTTCGGCGGCTTTAATTTTTTCGACGTTGTTGTAGTCGACATCGGTAACTGCCATCTCGGTGGTAATGATGTAATTTGAGCTAAAGAGTCGTTTCGGCCATTTGCACTTGAATGCCAGTTCGGAACGGGTATAGGCCAACTGCCACAAATCACCCGATTTGTTATATTTCACAAAGTAATTTGCTCGCAGGATATCTATCTTCATGGTAGCAGGTTTCTTCTTCACGTAGGTGGAAGTTGCATAAGGCAAGCCATATTCACTTACGCTAAATTCAGCAGCTACAAAAGCCAGATTGTTGACATCGATGTAGAACTTCCCCTCGTATAATGGCAGATTTACATCTTTTCGCTGCTTAAACTCCACCACGTAACACCGAATATCATCAAGCGAAATTTGTCCCGTAAGCCTCAAAGTGTACTGGTTGAAAAAGCTTTCGTTGATAAGATTGTCGGGATTTTTAGCAATATCGATGTAAAAAGGCAGTATGGGTCCCCCTTGAAACTTAACCACTATGGTATCCATTCTCTTAACATCCTGACTTTTTCGCCCAATCAACACTTTAACCTTATCGTTCAAAAAATAGTTGTTGTAAGGCGACTTGTATGTCTCAAGAACAGCTTCAGCTACCGACACATAGCGTTTATTTTGTTGAATGGTTTCGCGGTAAAATCCATTTACCATAGCCGGTTTTCGGCTGTAATTTTTACCAATATTGCTCAAGGCACCCTTGATAATCAGCTCAGGATCCTCGACCCGGACAATAATTTCCTGCAAAGAAACCACCTCGGGTTTGAGCACAATTACATTTCCCGTAGTTTTTAAATCACTACGATCAAAAAATACCGACTTATATCCCAGATGAGAAAAACCTATCCTATTTCCATTAGCGTTAGGGACTTTCAGCATAAATTCACCCTCAGCATTGGCTACCGTTCCAATGTTTGTTCCTTCAACAAACACCGATGCATACATAATTGGTGATCGGGTTTCAGCATCGATAATTTTGCCCTGGTATATAGCTACCTGAGCACTGTCGCGCGCTGCTTGAACCCCTACTGTGCTTCCCACGAGAATGAGTAATACTACGATTGCCCATTTCCCTATGTTACCAAAATGTGTTTTCATAATTTTAAATTTTTATTGTTTTTCCGAAGCGCTTCCTTTTGTTTTTATAACAATTAAAAAAATACTTACCCCTAAGCATTTTTATGTATTTTTGTTACAAAAAATTATAGTCATAGATGAAGTATACCGTACGCAAGACATTAACCTTTGAGGCAGCTCATCGACTTTTAAAGGACTATTCTGGAAAATGCACGAATAATCATGGTCATTCGTGGGTGGTAGATATTGAGCTGGAAGCTGAACAGCTTGATGAAAGAGGAATGGTAGTCGATTTTAATGAATTGAAAAGACTGAAACAATGGATCGACGACACACTCGACCATACTACCATTTTGTGGGAGAAAGATCCCATGTGCGAATACATTCGTCAAAGTCAGCAACGACTGTATGTTACGCAAGAAAATCCAACATCCGAGGTTATTGCGCGGATAATTTTTGAAAAAGCGCAGGAAATGTTTGCCAACGACCGTGTGAAAATATCGTCGGTAGCCGTTCACGAAACCTGCACTTCAAGAGCAGTATACAAAATATAGCCTATGGAATTCAAATATTTAGGAAAACGCACCACTCAACCCAGCAAAACGCTCGATACTTTTCCGACCCCAGCTGCAGTTACCTATGTAAAGTTTGAATCGGACGAGCTTACCAGCTTTTGTCCTGTAACCGGTCAGCCCGATTTTAGCAAAGTAATTATCGAATATGCGCCGGAGCAACTTTGTATCGAGAGCAAAAGTTTAAAGCTTTACCTTTGGTCGTTTCGCGAGGAAGCTATTTTTGCCGAAGGACTGGCGGGTCGTATTGCCGAAGACATATTTTCCGCCACTGCTGCCCGATGGGTAAAGGTTACCATTATTCAAAATGTACGGGGTGGCATTCAGTTAACGGCTGTGGCTGAAAAACATAAACCTTAAAGATTTAAAACTGATTGCCTTTGGAACCGCTAATCCGCATATCAAAAGAGAAATGTAAGGTTTGTTATGCTTGTGTTCGGGCTTGTCCGGTAAAAGCCATTCGGGTAACCGGTTCCGACCATACACCTCAAATCGACCCCGACCGGTGCATTAGCTGTGGCAGTTGTGTGCGGATTTGTAAATTTCAAGCTATCGACTACCTACAGCACTGGCAACAGGTCAAACAGATCCTCGATGAAGGCACACCAGTAATTGGCATCCTCGACCCAAGCTATGTTGCAGAATTCAGCGAGTTGCCCGATTACCGTAAGCTCATCGGCATGTTGTATTATATCGGCTTCAAAAAAATTTACGATACCAGTTTTGCCGTTGACCTGCTTGCCTATCACTATAAAAACTTGCTTGATACCTTTAAAGGAAAACACTATTTATTGGCCAACTGCCCTGTAGTTGTTGCATACGTTGAAAAATTTGTCCCTGCTGCACTAAATAATTTAGCACCGTTGGTCACCCCTATGACGGCTATGTCGCGATTGATAAAACAGACAGTTGACCAAAACAATACCCTGGTATACATCACCCCATGCATTGCTGCCAAAGAAGAAGTGAGGTTACAGGGCGACACAGCGGCCATAAATTTTGTGTTGACCTTTGAGGAACTGCGCAGACTATTTGCCTCCTACCAGGTTACTGATAAAATGATAGAATTTGGCGAAATTGAATCTCCTGCCGGTGCTATGGGATATTTATATCCTATCAGTAACGGCATAGTTCAAGCCGCTCAACTTTCGGAAGCATTGCTCGACAATCAAATCATTACAGGTCAGGGTGAACAGATGATGATGGGCTATCTTAAAGAATTCGAGCAACACAGCGATATCATCGGATGCCATTTCAACCTTTTTTACTGCAGGGGATGTATCGACGGTCCGGGTATGACATGCAAGCACCATCATCTGGTACGACGTTCGCTTGTTATCCAGCATGCCCGTCAAATGTGCGAACCAAAAGCTATATCTAACGTTCAGCGTACTATTCAAGACTACCTTTCGCTCGATGTATCGCGTACCTTTCACGACCATTACAAGCCTCCCTATCAACCCAGCGAACAACAAATCAGGGAAATACTGCTGGCTACAGGTAAGCAGGAAAACGAAAATGAAATCGACTGTCGGGCATGCGGTTACGATTCGTGTAAGGACTTTGCCATTGCTGTTGCACAGGGCATTACCACCCCCGATATGTGTATAACCTTCTCGTTGCAAAATCAACGCAATTACACCCATGCGCTTAAGGTTACCAACGAAAAACTGGCTCGTATGCAGGAGGCACTGATTGAATCGGAGAAGAAGATGCGCATGGAACAGGAATTGGCTCGCGAAGCCTCGGAGATGCTAACCGCCATGTTCCAGAAGTTGCGTGCAGGCATCGTAATTTTTGACAATCATTTAAAAATCATCCATTCCAATCAAAGTTTTGTATCAATACTGGGTGAGGAAGCCGCACAGATTAACGAAGTGGTTCCTGGTTTGATAGGTGCCGACTTAAGGACTCTTCTTCCTAAAGAATTTATTCCGCTCGCCAGCTATGTACTGGAGCACAACGAAGAAATTTTAAATAAAGATATCACCACCGACGATGGATTCTTAAATATCAGCATCTTTCCTATTAAAAATAAAAAAATTGCAGGTGCCATCCTACGCGATCCCTATCAGCCCGACGTTCGAAAGGAAGAAATTATTAGTCGACTCAACGAAGTTATCAATCGTCATCTCGATCGAGTGCAAAAAATTGGATATCTGTTGGGCGAAGGTGCCGCCGAAACCGAACGAATGCTCAATGCCATCATTCAAACTTTTAAAAGCAAGGACGAAAAGTGAACAGACGCTTTTACCTCGATGTCAGTTGCCGTCAAAATCCCTGCCATGGCGAACGGGTGTGTGGTGATGTGTATCTGGCGCATAATTTTGTGGCCGAGGATCGAAATATCATTGTTCTTTCCGATGGTTTGGGGCACGGTGTAAAAGCCAACATGTTGGGAATCCTTACCACTACTATGGCGCTCAACTTTACGCACGAACACAAGGAAACAAATCGTATTGCCGAAACCATCCTGCGTACCCTCCCCGTCGACAGCGAGAAACAAATTAGTTTTGCCACCTTCTCCATTGTCGACATCGAAACAGATGGGCAGGTAAACATCATAGAATACGAAAATCCCCAGTGTCTTGTGCTCAGAGGAACGGAGGTTTTTTCCCCCGAATGGACATGCCTGCTCCTCGACATAGACCGAAAAATAGGCAAAGAGCTTAAAACCTGTTCTTTTCAGGCGCAGCTCAATGATCGCATCGTTCTTTTTACCGATGGCGTGATACAGGCAGGCATGGGAAGTCGTTCGGCCCCTATGGGATGGGGGTTAGAACAGGTACATCAGTTTGTAGCCGATCAGGTTCGCAAAAATCCCTCCATCGACTCGTCCGAACTGGCCTATAAGGTGGTTTCCGAAGCCATCAAGAAAGATGGTTTCGAAGCTAAAGATGACACCAGTTGTGTAGTAATATATTTTCGCCACCCCCGGCAACTGCTTATCTGTACAGGGCCTCCGTCATCGGTCGAAAAAGATGCTGACATGGCGCAAAAAGTTAAGAATTTTCCAGGCCGAAAAATCATCTGCGGCGGCATTACGGGTACCATCATTGCCCGTGAATTAAATCTAACCATCGACGAAAACGCTATCGTAAGCGATCCAGAACTACCCCCGATGAATAAGATGGAAGGGGTAGACCTGCTTACCGAAGGAATAATCACGCTGAATAAGGTGCATAAAATTCTGGAAAATTATAACAGCAATTACCCCCTGACGCAGGGTCCTGCCGACCAAATTGTACAGCTCCTGCTCGAAAGCGATGATATCCACTTTCTGGTTGGAACAGCCATTAATACTGCCCATCAAGATGTATCCCTGCCTGTAGAACTTGAAATTCGTAGAACAGTAGTGCGACGTATCATGCGAACCCTCGAAGAAAAATTTCTAAAACATGTGAGCGTAGAATTTATGTAGCATAACGTACACAACAGAAAAACAACACTCAGCCAAATTGTTCAATCCAGACACCCTTTCACACTTTTGCGTAGTAATGAAGTAGTAATTGAAGGCTCATGTGGTATTTTTGTGTGCCCGCTCATTTATTCAATGCATGCTATTTCGTGGCAACTTTGCGCATACATCGTTAAAATCTATTGTGCTATGAAAAATTTGATGCTTACACTTTGCGCAGTAATCCTGTTAGTATTTTCAGCAAATTCGCAGGAAGTTACCAGTAACTATTATGGGATTTTTACCGATAATCCCAATATTTTGGTGCGTTTACCCATTGACGACGTTCGGGGACACATTTATGTGTGGGAAAATACATTATCGGGACTAATCACCGACCCATACGAAGGCGAGGGATGCTTAGCCTTTCGTTCAACTGGAGTAGGTTGGTGGGGATTTGGCATACACGATGATAGCGCTGTGTCGCTTAGCCATTTTCAATCGGGATTTCTTATTTTCTCAGTAAAAACATCGGCAAAGGACGAATTTTCCATTCATGTATACGGTGCCAATAAAACCGAGGCCAAAATAGTCTTTCCACAGAATGGTGGTCCCCAGAACTTCAAGCGCAATGGTGAATGGCAAAAGATTACTTTCCCCATCGCCGATCTGGTTGCCCAGGGACTCGATTTATCCTCGGTACCAATTCCATTTGCAGCTATAGGCGGTAATATATCCAATATTGCATTCGACGATATTTTTTATTCCGTCGACAGTGCAGGTCCCAATAATCCTGTAGCTCATCCGCAACCCAAACCAGTTGATAATACAAATGTAAAAACACAGGAAATTCCCGCTCAGGTTAGCTTAAGCAGAGGAACATTAAATATTTCTGCTTCCATGCCAATTAGCAAAATTACTGTAACAGACATAACCGGTAAAATCATGGTAAACAACCACCCCCGTCAATACAGCTTGACCCTGGATGTAGCAAAATGGGTAAAAGGAATCTACCTGATAACAATCTATAGTAACACAGGGAAAGTTTTTACAGAAAAAATACTAATCCAATAAAAACACTTAATATTTTAAATTCTGCCCGATTTCCGACACAAACTGGAATCGGGCATTTTTGTAGCCCCGCCAGGAATCGAACCTGGATTTAAAGTTTAGGAAACTTCCGTTCTATCCGTTGAACTACAGGGCCATTTTTTCGAATGTTCCGCAAAAAAACGGCACAAATATACAATAATCTTTTATCCGTAAATAATTTTTAGCTTACAACGGGTCATTCTGCTTACTGTCGAAGCAAGGAACTTTTGTGGAATACCTTTAAAAATCTGTCAAGTTACGCATACGCGTGTTTACATTTGCTGATTTCGTAACCATAGCCTAATTAGGCTGTGTAAGCTTATCTGCCAATAACAGCCATATGTATACGTCGCAGGGAATACTATTAAACTTATAATAACAACGTTTTTCGCCCAGACGTACAACCACCATCTGCCAATCGGGAATAGCCATCACATACTGTCCACCAAGTCCCTGCAAAAGAATTACAGGATGATTTTTATAATGCAGTATCCAGAAATGGTAACCATAGTAATTCAAAGGCGCAGTCCCTTTTTCGTTGAGCAACCATATTGCAGGACGGGTAGCATGGGCAAGATATCCTGAGTCAACAATAGTGACACCATTCCACCGGCCATGGTTTAAAATAAGCTGACCAATACGAGCAAAATCGGTAGCAGTTGCAAAAAAACAGCAATAGGCTTTCTCATCCCCACCCGCACGGTCGGTGCTCCACAATGCAGTATGAGTAGCACCCAGGGGTTGCCACAGCTTTTCCTGAGCGTATCTTGCAATATCTTTCCCCGTGGCATCTTCAAGAACGTACGAAAGAATTTGCGTATTACAGCTTAAATAACGAAAGCGTTTGCCAGGAGTATCTACTACGTGTAGCGATGCCATTAAATCCCTTAAATTATTGCCATAATATGCCTGTGTAGTGAGCGAGAAGGGACTACTATACCGCTCATCCCAGCTAAGGCCACTGCTCATCGTGAGCAAATGAATAATTTTAAGTGATTGATTTTGAGGGGTATTATATGGGATAAAATACCGAGCCACGGGAGCTTCCACACTATCGATACAGCCATCCTTTATAGCACAACCCACCAGTAATGACACAATGCTTTTGGCCATAGAAAAAGAGTTGGAAATCGTGCTGGCCGAGTAGCCGCGGTAGTAGCTTTCGTGCACGAGCCTTCCCTCACGTACTACCACAAATGCAGTAGTGTGGTAATATTGAATCCAGCGCAAAAATGCAGATGGTATCGGCTGTTGATTATAGTTTTCGGCAACGGGCCATGGCTGTGAATTATTGGCCAAAACCTCGTTATTAGGAAAAATCTTGTAATCGTCGAGGTTGGCATAACCATGCAGCAATGCATTGCGCAGGTATACCGGCATTGCCCACCAGATTAGCCCTGCCAGCCCAACAATAAGCCCAACAATTATTACAACCTTACGTCTCAATTACTTACAGAGTTCGAAAAACATTTCAAGCTCCTCTTTTTTGGCCTTACTTAGACGTTCAACCGGAATACCCTCGATTGCAGCCTCAAGCACAAAAAGATGCTTTAACTCAACCTTTGGATTAACCTCCCTGAGCAGCAAAAAAGCTTTTTCGGCACCGAGAATTTTCAGCTTTTGTGCATCGGATATTCCAGCCTGCTGCAACTGATGTGCTATTTTTTCATCAATATTAGGCAACTCTATTAGACTCATACCTCTCCCTATTTTCCCTTTACAAAATTGCAAATACTTTGTTATATTGCCAGCATATTTACAACATTATTTTAAAATTATGGAAAAAACCTTTTTCGACGAAATTATACCACGACGGGGTACCCACTGCTTGAAATACGATGACTGTATGCATCGTTTTGGCACCGACGATGTTCTTCCGTTATGGGTAGCCGACATGGATTTTCGGGTAGCCCCTGCCATTACACGTGTGGCCGAAAATATTGTAAAACATGGCATCTATGGCTATCATCTTCGCACCGATCGATATTACCATGCCGTTACCCACTGGCTACAGTCGCATCATCAGTGGAAGGTACAACCTGACGAAATATTTTTTACCCCTGGCGTGGTCCCGGCCATAAGTTATCTCATTCAGGCATTCACGCAACCAGGTGATGGCATACTGATACAAACCCCTGTGTATTATCCTTTTTTCAGCGTAATTAAGCAAAATAGACGTAAATTACTCACCAATCAACTCGTTGAAAAAGACAATTACTATTCCATCGACTTCGAGGATTTTGAGCAAAAAGTCGCACAGGCAAAAGTATTTATATTATGTAGCCCGCATAATCCAGTAAGCCGCGTATGGACAGAAGAAGAGCTTAAACGAATGGCCGAAATATGCCTGAAACACAAGGTACTGATAATTTCTGATGAAATTCACAGCGATATCGTCTTTGGGGAACGTAGGCATCGCCCCCTTGCTACTTTATCGGATGTAGTTAAAGAAAACATAATTACCTGTCATTCTCCCAGTAAAACTTTTAACCTGGCTGGTCTCGGATTGGGATATGTCATTATTCAGAATGTTGCATTACGGCAACGCTTTCACGACTACTATGCCGTATTTTATGCCGAAGGGATCAACGTTTTTGCCTATGAAACCATGGCAGCAGCTTACATGGAAAGCGAAGAATGGTATCAGGCAATGCTTCAATATGTGTATGACAATTATCTATTTTTGAAAGCATACCTAGCGAAAGAGCTGCCATTTATACGCCATACACCTCTTGAAGCAACATATCTGGTATGGCTCGACTTCAGGGCACTTAAGCTGAGCGATGCCGAGCTTCGCAAAGCAGTTATAGAGCGTGCAAAGCTGGGAATAAATGATGGTCCGACCTTCGGACCCGGCGGCAGTGGCTTTCAACGTATCAACATTGCTTGCCCCAGAGCTATTCTGGCCGAAGCTTTACATCGATTAAAACAACTGACTTAGCGAATACGAACTTTACAGCAAAAAAAATCCTTCTCACACGGAGAAGGATTATCGCTACCTGCGGATAGTAGAATATCTTTGAGCTAAAAAAGACCTTCGATAGAAAGATATCTTTCGCCCGTATCGTAGTTCACAGTCAATACTCGGCTACCTTTTGGAATTTCAGGCAGTTTTTTTGCCACGGCAGCCAACGCAGCACCTGAAGAAATACCCACAAATAAACCTTCTTCTCGAGCAGCCCGCTGAGCATACTCAAAGGCTTCTTCTTTGGTTATTTGTATTACCCCATCAAGTATTTCGGTATGAAGATTCTTGGGAATAAATCCTGCTCCTATGCCCTGAATTGGATGAGGACCAGGTTGCCCACCACTAATTACAGGCGATAACGCAGGTTCCACTGCAAATACCTTAAGATTAGGAAACTTTGGTTTGAGCACTTCGCCAATTGCCGTAATATGCCCCCCTGTTCCAACCCCTGTAATCACATAGTCAAGTCCGTCGGAGAAATCATTCAATATTTCCTGTGCCGTAGTACGTTTATGTACCTCAATATTGGACTCGTTGCTAAACTGGTCTGGCATCCATGCATTGGGAATGGTAGCTACCAGTTCTTTAGCTTTTTCTATGGCTCCACGCATACCCTTCTCGCGAGGCGTAAGTTCAAAGGTAGCACCATAGACTGCCATTAAACGACGACGCTCCACGCTAAACGATTCGGGCATCACCAGTATCAGCTTGTATTTTTTAACGGCTGCCACCATCGCCAACCCTATACCCGTATTCCCCGAGGTAGGCTCAATTATCACACTCCCAGGCTTTAATATGCCTTTTTTCTCTGCATCTTCAATCATTGCAAGAGCTATCCTGTCCTTAATACTATTGGCAGGATTGAATTTTTCCAGCTTGACCCACACCTCATGGTCACTGCCAAAAAGATTATTTACACGCACATGTGGCGTATTCCCTATGGTCTCCAAAATGTTTTGTGCTTTCATGGTTGCTTATTTTTAATGATTAATACCTAAATTCATATAGCAAAACTATGATTTATTTTTGAATAAAAAAAATAATTTAACATTTTTTTGTCAAAAAATTCTGCAAGGGAACCAACAACACTGTACAAAACAATGAAGAATAAACCCTTAAAAATATGAAATTTAGCAGAATCCTATTCAATATCGTGCGGGTAGGATTTTCGGGTACAGTTTGAAACGAACAAAAAAAACAAATATGTTTGCAGTTATAATAATCATTGCTTAGCTGTTGATGTTTACAGGGAACCATAAATATTTTTGGGGCAAATTTATGTCGATTCTTGGCCTTGTAGCCATTACAGCATGTAGTACTACCAAGTTTGTGCCCCGCGACCGATATCTACTAAGCGATACAAAAATCACCATAGAAGGGGATAAAAAAAACATCAAAAAATCGGATATCGAACCTTTTCTTCGCCAGCGAGCTAATACACGTTTTCTAAACCTATTTAAATTTCAGTTGTGGTTGTACAATCTATCGTCATCCGACACGAACCAATGGATTAGCAGCTGGTTACGAAAAATAGGCGAAAATCCTTCGATATACGACCCCTTTGTAACCGAACAAACCCGGCAGCAAATAGGATACTTTCTGGAAGAGCAAGGATATTTCAACGCTCGGGTCACCGACTCGGTAAAAATTAAAGGGCAAAAAATAAAGCTATACTTGAAGGTATATACAGGAAAACCACGTTATATAGGCAAAGTACAATATATATTCGAAGATTCCGATATAGAAAATATTGTACAAGCCGATTCATCAAAAAGTCTTTTAAAAACAGGAGATCGGCTTCAGCTCAATGTGTTACAAAACGAACGAGTTAGAATTGAAACTACACTACGCAATGCCGGTTATTTTTCATTTACTCGGGATTATGTTTCTTTTCAGATAGATACCTTTTCGGATCCAGTGTTAACAAATATCACTGTCCTTATAAAAAATATCAGGCAGGTAAACTCACTGGGGCAGGAAGAACTCAAGCGACATTATCGATATAAAATAGGCAACATACAAGTTTGGGTCGACAACCAGCGAACATCCGACACTCTGGCCTACCGCGTCGACAGTATCATGTACGATATTGTAACCATTGGTAACACAACCTATTTCTTTCGTAACGCAATTGCTGTTCGTCCCCATACGCTTCACAGTAATATTTTTCTTCGACCCAATGCCTATTATCGACAAGCTGATGTAGAAGAAACCTACAAACGATTATCGGCGCTAAGATTATTTAAGTTCATTAACATCGGTTTTGTGGAAAATCGTTCCGACTCATTGCTTACCGACTCTGTACATTTAATAGACTGCAAAATACAGCTTTCCCTACAAAAATATCAATCCTACCAAACAGAATTCGAAATTACTAGCCGTGTAGGGCTTGGAGTAACCGGCAACATCAATTATCAGCATCGTAACTTATTAAAAGGGGGAGAAACTTTTTCGGTTAAAATAAACGGAAGTACCGAAACTGTGAAAAGCACGCAGAGTTTTCAGTTCAAAAACACCCTGGAATTAGGCACCGAAATAACCCTTAGCGTTCCCCAGTTATTGGTGCCCTTTTTGTCATCGCGTTTTGAGCAACGTTACTATCCCCGTACAAATTTTACTACCTCGTACAATTTTCTGCGACGAATTCAATATACTAACCAGATTTTTAATGCTTCTTATGGTTTCTCCTGGTCGGCCAATCCTCTGACCTCAATTAGACTAAATCTTGCCGAGATGAACTACATTCGTATTCTACGACTCGATAGTTCTTTTTACCAAAACATAACAAACACCTACCTCAAAAAAAGTTTTGAGGATCACCTGATCAACTTAAGCTCAATAAGTTTACTATACACCAATCAACAGGGAGATAAAAATATTCCTTTCCGCTATCTACGTTTGAGTACTGAATTTGCAGGAAATTCGACAGCATTACTTCTACGAGCACTGGGTACACAGCCCGACCCCGATGGTTCGTACCGATTATTTCAAATCAGGTTTGCTCAGTATGCTAAATTCGATGTAGATTTTAGACAATATTTTCCGATAGGTCAAAACCATAAAATTGTTTTTCGTATGTTGACTGGTATAGCGTACCCCTACGGTAATTCAACCAGTATTCCGTTCGAAAAACAATACTTTGCCGGAGGGGCTAATAGCATGCGGGGCTGGCAGCTGCGAAGCTTAGGTCCTGGTGCCTATACAGATACCATTAAAGTATCATTTCCTGATAAAACCGGAGATCTTAAAATTGAAGCTAATGCCGAAGTACGTCTTAAAATGTTCTGGAAACTGGAAGGTGCCATTTTCTGGGACGTAGGCAATATTTGGTCGATTAACCAATACGACAATCGCAAAAACGCCATTTTTCACCTCAATAGTTTTGTCCAGCAGCTTGCTATTAATTCGGGGATAGGACTGCGTTTTAATTTTTCCTTCTTTATAATCAGAATCGACCTTGGGTTAAAAATGCGAGATCCCTCAAAAACCACAAATCCTTGGATAATTCGCTCTTTCAATTGGGGTGAACTACTCAACCCCACCATCGGTATTGGATATCCATTTTAATACATTGGCAAAAAATAACTCAAGATATTTTTGTTTCATCTAACTTTATTATGTATTTTTAACAAAATATTTTTTTCATGGAATTGGTCCATGTTCGTCAGGTTCCATTTGAAGACCTTTCACAAGAAAGGATCGATGTGTTGATGTTTGCCTGTAGCGGAACCATGGACGTTAATGCTATACTCCCAACTTTTTTAGTACCCGCTCGTAGAAAAATCATCCTGGCATTCTGCAACGATCCAATATCCAATAGCGCTTTCCCTAATGACGCAGAAATAATATATTTTCGCAACGATGATGACATTTCAGAAATTCATCAGGCATTAGAAAACCTTTGCCAAACTTATAAGGGTGACAATATCAAGCTGGTTATCGACTACACTTTTATGCAAAAAAGGGTATTGGGAGCAATTGTCAGCTTCCTTTCGATCAACGAGTTTACCTGCAATCGATTAACCGTTTATTTTTATTGTGCCGAAACGCCAGTAAATTTTCAACAATCGTCCGAAACCGTATTACGACCCATTCTCCTATACGAAAATTATAAGTTTAATAAGCGTCCCATTGCGCTCATTGTAGAGTTAAATAGCATGTCCCAAATCGAGCATGTGAAAGAACTTTACTACACTTTTTGCCCGGTTCAGGCGCATTTTTTTATTCCCTCACCCATTCTTAATCAAAAAGATATAGAATCATTAGAAAAATTTCCGGCATCCAAAGTTGTTGGCTATATTCCCCACGATCTTGAGATGTTGGACGAAACATTGCGGCAACTATGTCGTCAACTACGTTTGGATCATCGGGTAGTTGTGGTAACGATGGGTTCTAAGATTTTTTCAATGGTAGCTTTTCTCATTAATGCACGATATCCTGATGTTGAAGTATGGCAATACGATGTTGCAACTTTTACGGGGAATTGGGCTGAAGGTAAGGGAGAAAAATTTGTTTATCGTGCCATACTTTCGGATGATTTTCTTGAGGACATAAACTAAGACAAAATAAATAAAGAAGTGGGTTTGTAAGCCGGGTTCTGTATCACGGTGGTCCGTGACTTCTATCATTTATCTAGCCCTGCTGTTGCCAGCAGGGTCGTGCGGCCTACCCTTCTCAACTTTTTTGCGCTAAGGCAAAAAAACAGGACGAGCAGCCCTGCAATTCATACGAATTATTGAGATATACATGGCCTTGCAACCCATGAGGTGTACGGCTTCTGATGTCACCATCAGAACCGGTGGGCTCTTACCCCACCTTTTCACCCTTGTCGCGCCGAAGCGAGACGGTTATTTTCTGTTACACTACTATACCCTCGCGGGTATCTTCCCGTTAGGAAGCATGGTGCTCTGCGTTGCCCGGACTTTCCTCCATGTGCCAAACACATGGCGATAGAACAACCCACTTCTTTACTTATCTGGACTCTTTACCTTCACACTTTTCTGCCAAACGATCATGTTCCGTGCATGATTCAATAATTCCTCAGCCATGCTAACATTTCCCTCTTCCATCAAAAGTTTGGCATAAAAACGCAAGGTTTCGGGAGCATGTTTATCTTGTGCACGAAGTAAAAACACTGGCTCATCGTCGGGAATTTTTCCCTCAAGGTCTACAATACGTCGATTATAATCGTCACGCGTAAATCTCATAGTAGTGTTTTAGCTTATATCGTTCTGCAAGTAAATATACAAATTTAATGCTAAAAATGTAGAAAGCAGCAATAAAAAAGTCCGCCTTTCGACGGACTCTTAGTATTTAGGATAGTCGTTTTCTCAAGGCATCAAACTGCTCTCGAAGGGCAGAAGGATAACGATTTCCAAATACAGCCTGATGTTCAGCTATTAACTCGCATTCCCTGAGCCACTCGTCTCGATCAACTTTTAGCAACTCGGGCATTTTTTCTGCCTGATTGGGCAATCCACTAATGTCGATTGCATTCGGCGAAGGTACATAGCCAATAGGCGTTTCAACAGCATCGGCCTTACCATCGAGGCGTTCAAATATCCATTTCAACACACGGATATTTTCGCCATAGCCAGGCCATAAAAATTTTCCATTAGCATCTTTACGGAACCAGTTTACATTGAAAATCCGGGGTAACTTGGTTTTATCGGGAGCCGTAGCACCAATTTTAATCCAATGAGCAAAATAATCGCCCATATTATAGCCACAGAAGGGTAACATAGCAAAGGGATCACGACGTACTCCTGCTTTAAGCCCGATAGCTGCCGCCGTCACTTCTGAACCTACAATAGAACCTACAAAAACGCCATGATTCCAGTCGAAGGCTTCATAAACCAGCGGAACGGTATTGGGACGACGTCCGCCAAAGAGTATTGCCGAAATTGGTACACCCTGCGGATTTTCCCAGTCGGGGTCGATGCTTGGACATTGGCTGGCAGGAGCCGTAAAACGTGAGTTAGGATGTGCGCAAGGTTCATTGCTATTACGATCGTGTACCTGATTCTTCCAATTAATAGTTCCTTCTGGCATATCGTAACCGATACCTTCCCACCAGACATCGCCATCGGGGGTAAGTCCTACATTAGTAAAAATGGTATTGGCACGACAGCTGAGCATAGCATTAGGATTGGTCTCCATGGAGGTATATGGTGCTACACCAAAAAAGCCGGCTTCAGGATTTACGGCATACAAACGACCATCGGGTCCAAACTTCATCCAGGCAATATCATCCCCCACCATTTCGACCTTCCACCCCGGGATTGTAGGAATGAGCATGGCAAGGTTAGTTTTTCCACAAGCACTGGGGAAAGCGGCTGCAATATATTTTTTAACCCCCTGAGGGTTGGTTATCCCCATGATAAGCATATGTTCGGCCAACCACCCCTCGCGACGTGCCATGTTAGAAGCAATACGCAAGGCAAAACATTTTTTACCCAATAGTGCATTTCCCCCATATCCCGATCCATACGACCATATCTCATTGGTTTCGGGAAAATGCGAAATATATTTCTGTTCAATAGGGGCACAGGGCCATTTGACATCCTTCTGTCCCGGTTCAAGTGGATATCCTACAGAGTGAACACAGGGTACAAAATCGCCCTTATCGCCCAGGATATCCAGTACTTTCTTACCCATGCGAGTCATGATGCGCATGTTTACCACCACATAAGGTGAATCGGTAAGCTGGACGCCAATATATGAAATATGTGAACCCAGTGGACCCATGCTAAACGGAATCACATACATGGTACGTCCCTTCATACTGCCCTTATAAAGCTTACGCAGGGTAGCTTTCATCTCATCCGGAGACACCCAGTTGTTTGTAGGACCAGCATCTTCTTTATTTTGGGTGCAAATAAAAGTACGGTTTTCGACTCGAGCTACATCACTTGGATCGCTCTGAAAATAGTAACTATTAGGGCGTTTCGATTCATTTAGTTTCACAGCCATCCCACTCTTAACCATTTCATCCAGCAGACGCTGATTTTCCTCCTCCGAACCATCGCACCAATGCACCTCTTTAGCCTCACACCATGCAGCCCACTCATTCACCCATTCAATAAGTTTTCTATTGTTCGTTATCATTGCAAATTGAATTTTAATTACTAAAACCTATTGTTATTTTCTGAACACAAAAGTAAAATTTAGATTTTAAAGAAAAAATTTTGTTGTTATTTTTTTAACAAAAAAATACGCAATTAAGCAAAAGTAAAGGTTTTTTTATTTTTTTTTCAGAAAAAGAATGCATAAATATTTAAAATAATATTAAAAAGCGCATAAATACATTAATGAATTAAGTACAAAATGCACTGGCTTAAGAAAATATAAAATTTTGTAACACATTTCATGTTTGATACGTATTAATTGTCGAACAATACCATGTTAATGGGTATTGTTAAAAATCACACAAGAACCAATGTGCATAATACCTACTATATGTATTTACCTGACCACGAGCAAATGACCAATGATTCATCCCTTATCAAAGAACTAGATGATTCCTCTTACGAAAGTCTTTTGACTCAAGCGGGGCTACTATTATATTCCATTAATTTTTCATCACAGGCCTGGCTAGGAAAAGGCAATATTCTTAAATTAACAGGTGAAGAAACAGATGTTTTTAAGCATTATAATTTCGAGCAATATATCAACCGTATTCATCCCGATGATAAGGAGAAATTTCTCAGTATTCATAACGAAGCTCGCGCCAAAAAAGGAAACTATTCGATTACTTATCGCTTCAGAAGAAAAGACGGCTCTTATGCATTTTTCCTTGATAATGGTTGCTACCAATGCAATGATTCTGAGACACCTTTGGCTATTGGATTGATTTCAGACGCAAGTTCATTGGTCAATTTGCAGAAAATAATCGACATCAAAGTCCGTATACAAAATCTTTTTAATCAGATTGCCAACATAGCCCACGAGGTTGATTCTGCAGAAGAACTTGTACTTCGTTCGTTGAAATATATTTGTGAGCACACTGGTTGGCCTTTGGCACATGCTATTATTTTTCAAGAATTGAATCACAGCATAAAAATGTCGCCATCTATTATTTTCTCTGGCGACCCACAGCAATATCTTCAACTCATCAACCATTTTCACGCACACCATAGCCAGGTTACACTTACAGTCGATCACCAACAGGTAATAAATGCAAAGAAAGCCCGATGGATTAAGGATATTCATTTACGAGAAGATTACCCTCATCATCAACTCCTCCTGGATACGGGATTGCAACACCTGATACTAATTCCATTACTTTTTTCGGGTAAAGTTGTTGGAATTATTGAGTTTTATGCATATCATATCGAAGGCCAGGATGAATGGATATCGGAGCTAATGGAACAAATGGGGAATCAATTGGGTTTGATTATTGAATTAAAGGCCTCCATCGAACAGCTTCGTAAACTATCAATGGCTATTGAACAAAATTTCACCTCGATTGAAATTACGGATGCCAACGGCATTATTGAATATGTAAATCCTATTTTTACGCAAGTAACCGGATACAGCGCTGAAGAAATCATCGGGAAAAAGCCTTCAATACTCAAATCGGGAATACACACGCCTGAATTTTATAAACAACTCTGGCAAACCATAAGCTCGGGCAATCTCTGGCAGGGAGAGATATGTAACCGACGAAAGGACGGGAGTTTGTATTGGGAACAGGTCACCATATCGCCAGTAAAAAATGCACGTCAGGAAATTATCAATTATGTTGCGGTAAAAATTGATATTACTGCCAAACGACAATACGAAGAGCAGCTAAAAAAAGCCAAGGAAGAAGCCGAAGCTGCTAATCGGGCAAAGAGTGAGTTTCTGGCTAACATGAGCCACGAAATTCGAACCCCTATGAACGCTATCCTGGGTTTTACCGAAGTACTGTCCCAAAAAATTGTAGACGAACAGCTTAAGTCATATCTTGATTCCATAAAAAGTAGCGGCAAAAACCTTCTTACCCTCATCAATGATGTGCTCGACCTGTCGAAAATAGAGGCAGGTAAAATGAAACTTTCGCGCGAATTTATTGACCCATTTGTACTATTTAAAGATGTGGAATACCTGTTTTCGCTGCGAGCACAGGAAAAAGGACTCGATTTCAAAGTAATTATTGATCTTAATTTGCCCAGCGGTATTGAAGTTGATGAGGTGCGTCTACGGCAGATACTAATCAACTTAATAGGGAATGCCATCAAATTTACAGAGAAAGGGAGCGTAATGGTTTATGTTTCCACATTTCCTCACTCAAGTGAGCTGGTTGACCTGAAAATTGAGGTAAAAGATACGGGGATTGGTATTGATCCACAACACTTGCAGAAAATCTTCGAACCTTTCACCCAACTCGAGAATGCTTCGACCAAACGTTTTGGCGGCACAGGTCTGGGTTTGAGCATTACCAAACGGTTGGTTGATTTAATGGGTGGTGAGATAGCCGTTGAAAGTGAACTAAACAAAGGCACAACCTTTACTGTAATCTTCAAGCGTTTGCGCTGTACCAGTCGGCATCAGCAAAATCTGGAGATGATTAACATCGATCCAAGAAAAATCAAGTTTCAACCAGCAATCGTCATTATTGCCGATGACGTGGACACCAATCGGCAATATCTTAAAACCGTCTTGCAGGATACCGAGTTAGTAGTACTGGAAAGTACCAATGGTATCGAAACTTTTGAACTTGCAAAAAATCGTAGACCCCAACTGATTATTACCGATCTTAAAATGCCTGGAATGAATGGGTTTGAGCTTCTTTCAAAAATCAGAAACGAACCCTTAACCCGACATATCCCAATAATTGCTACAACCGCTACAGCCAGCATCGAAGAGCAGGACAAACTTAAGGTACATCATTTCGATGGAATTCTCATCAAGCCAATACAAGTTAACGACGTTTATATCGAATTGATGCGTTTTCTTGCACACGAAATTATTGAAGATGACAACAAAGAAAGCCTGAGTGATATTGCAATCGTTGCCAAAACCGATTCCGATATACGGGTGGTGAAAGCTATACTCGAAAACGAATTAATGACCATTTGGAAAAATTTTGAAGAACAACAACCGCTCACAGAGGTAGAACATTTTGCTACCCAGATTAAAGAACTGGGCAAAAAATATGAACTCGAAATCTTAATCAGCTACGGCAATCGTCTGCTCATGGCGGTAAATAATTTCGATATTGAGCAGATGTTAAAAATTTTAAGCGATTATCCAAAATTATTGAATACCTTTAAAGTAGTAACCGAAGATTAAAAAAACCAACATGAACGGGTTCGATCCAAAAAGATTTACCATATTAATGGTAGACGACAACCCCAAGAATCTTCAACTTTTGGGTACCACCCTCAGAAATGAGGGGTTTCAGGTAGAATTTGCCACCAATGGCAGGATAGCACTCAACTGGGTAAGCAAAAAAAATTTTGATCTGATTTTACTCGACATTATGATGCCAGAATTGTCGGGGTATGAAGTTTGCGAACAAATCAGGAAAATTAAGGAATATGACGATGTCCCGATTATATTTCTGACAGCCAAAACCGAAAAAGAAAGTGTAGTTTATGGATTTAAAGTAGGGGCACAGGATTACATTACCAAGCCTTTTGACACAGCAGAATTACTTGCACGTGTACGCACCCATCTCGAATTGCGTTACAACAAATTAGAACTTAAAAACATCAACCATAACCTCGAAAAACTTGTAGAAGAGCGAACCCACGAATTAAATATCCTGAATCAGAAGCTACAGAAAGCAAACGAGGAACTCCGAACGCTGGATAAAGCAAAGTCGGAATTTCTTCATATCATAGCGCACGAAATACGTACCCCGCTGAATGGTATCAAAGGATCGATTGACATCATGAAAGAGCTTAACGAACATAACTCATTTGGCGCTTTATTCAATATCCTCGAAGAATCGGTAACCCGTCTGGAACGATTTTCACTTTTTGCATTGAAAATAACTCAATTGCAAACCGGAAAATATGAGCTGGATTTACAACCCATTGCTATACATTCGCTGGTACAGCAAATTTTGCAGAAATTTAAGGAACAAATCCAGAAAAAATTACTCAAAATTACCTTAAAAATACCAAAAGAGTTGTTTGTTACAGCCGATTGGGAACTTATCAACACCTGTTTTTCGGCCGTTATCGACAATGCCATAAAATTTACCCATCCCTCGGGCAGTGTATTCATTGAAGCCGAAGAAGACGAAAATCATATTTTGGTAAAAATTACCGATGAAGGGCCGGGTTTTTCGGATAAAGCCATGCAGAATTTATTCAAACTTTTTAGTCCGGGCGAACGCCATATTAATGAAAACGAGGGCATAGATCTGGCCATGGCAAAGCTGATAATGGATGCTCATCGAGGTGAAATTCAAATCAATAATTATGCAAAAGGTGCAGTAGTAAGCCTCATTTTTCCGAAAAATGAAGTCAATCTCAACGAATACGCTAATTTACAGCAAAATACCCAAAAATGATAGCCCCAGCATTTGAATACCAGGGCTATAATGATGAAAGCGTTCACAATAAGTTACACATTGTAAGTGGTTGATGCAGTATCTCCCCCTCTACCGGTCCAGTTGGTATGGAAAAATTCTCCTCTGGGTTTGTCGATACGTTCATAGGTATGGGCTCCGAAGTAGTCGCGTTGAGCCTGAAGCAAATTAGCCGGTAACGATTCACTACGATATCCGTCAAAATATGCGAGAGCAGCAGCAAAGGCAGGAACAGCAATGCCATTTTGGGCGGCAGTGGCTACTACCTCGCGCCATCCTTTCTGAGCATTTAATAACTTTTCACGGAAAAATTCATCGAGCATTAGATTGTTAAGTCCGGGATTTTTGTCAAAAGCTTCTTTGATTTTTCCCAAAAATGCAGAACGTATAATACACCCTCCGCGCCACATAAGGGCAATGTCTCCATAATTAAGGTTCCATTGGTATTCATGGGCAGCAGCACGCATCAACGCAAAGCCCTGCGCATACGATACTATTTTGGAAGCAAAAAGCGCATGCTCGAGATATTGAACAAACTCCTGTTTATTGCCTGAAAATGAAACATTAGGTCCCAGCAAAATTTTTGAAGCATTCACACGTTCCTCTTTCATGGCCGATAACGATCGTGCAAAAACCGCTTCCACAATAAGCGTTACAGGCACTCCAAGGTGCAATGCCTCAATACCCGTCCACTTTCCAGTGCCTTTCTGCCCGGCTGCATCCAGAATTTTATCTACCAGGTAACTACCATCGGATTCACGGTAAGCTAAAATGTCGCCTGTGATCTCGATCAGGTAGCTATTCAAATCGCCTTTATTCCATTGACGAAAGATATCTGACATTTCGCTGTTTGAAAGTCCAAGCAATTCGCGCATAAGGTAGTAAGCCTCGCTAATAAGCTGCATGTCGCCATACTCGATACCATTATGCACCATTTTCACAAAATGTCCAGCGCCATTGTCGCCCACCCATTCGCAGCAGGGGATATTGCCATCGACTTTGGCAGCAATTGCTTGAAAAATAGGCTTTACAAAAGGCCACGCTTTAGATGAACCGCCTGGCATGATGCTTGGACCCAGCAAGGCTCCCTCTTCTCCACCCGAAACACCAGTACCAATAAATAGCAAACCCTTACTCTCGAGATATTGTGTACGGCGTATACTGTCGGCAAAATATGAGTTTCCTCCATCAATAATAATATCTCCAGGTTCGAGATAAGGAATAAGCTGTTCGATAAGGTCATCAACAGGTTTACCCGCCTTAACCATAAGCATCACTTTTCGGGGGCGTTCAAGTGAATCGACAAGTTCTTTGATGGAATGTGCCCCCCGGATATTCTTCCCCTTCGCCCTGCCATTCAAAAAAGCGTCTACCTTTTCGGTAGTTCGATTATAAACGGTTACCGTAAAACCTTTGCTTTCCATGTTCAGTACCAGGTTTTCGCCCATAACGGCCAAACCTGCCAATCCAATATCTGATTTCTGTTTCATATGTTTATTAATTTTTTTCCTTAACAAAACAATCTGAATTATGTTAAACATGAATTATTTGAGCATCATCATCAACCTTATCAGTTCGTTCTGCTGGCTGATGCGTTTTCAACAAATTTGTCCTTCCACGCCCAAAGTCCCAGCGCTGGATTTGAAATAAAATAAACTTCTTCCCCATTAACCATATTCATTCCCTCTTTCAATAGGTTGGGGGGATATTTTTTTATCATCTCATCATAGGGGGCATAATCAAAGCCCACGTTTTCGATTTCTTCCTCTGACAGGAATTTTGGACAATAGGTAATACGAAACCTTCCATCGGAACTTCCATGGATAAGGTGAGCAGCCGCCCCAAGGTTTTGCTGCAGTTCAACATTTTGTTCAACAGCCTTCAGGATAGCAGTGGTACCTTTGTAGCCAAACTTCCGTATCAACTGGTCGATTTTGGGGTCTTCCCCAAAACGATTGACTGCAGGTGCCAGTACAATAAGCTCTCCTTCGTCGGCCAAAACCATTCGTGTCCTATAGATACTTTTATTTCCCAGCCATGTACTTTTATATTCATCTTCGGGAAGGTAAACTACAATTTTTTTCAGAGGGGATTCGAGCATCTGGAAGTTAACTTTTAAGGACAAAGCTGCAGCCTTTTCAAAAACCTCGGTACCATATCCAATAAACAATCCTCGTAGCACAAGCCGCTGGTCATTGGTTTGTCCCATGACCGTTAGCACGTATAGCATCGGAAGATGAGCAAGGTATTTTTCCTCGGCATAGTTTAGCAGCTTGCGGACAGGATTCTGGCTTCGGCCCATAATGCGCTCCATACCATAGGCAGCACCCAGAAAGTGGCTTTTATTGATAGCCTCGGATCCTCCTGTGCCTACCAGAATATTTTTGTTGTAATTGGCCATCCCCGTTACTTCGTGGGGAACTACCTGACCCACCGATACAATAAGATCGTGATTTCCGCTGTGTATCAACCGATTTACCTGTACTGGCCAGTCATAACTGACTCGCCCTTCGGAAATAGTTCTTATAAAATCCGCAGAAACACGACCCAATTCAACAACATCATTACGCCAATCGTGTATGCGAAAAAGATTTGCAGGGATATTTTTGAACATATTGGCTATTTCGGATGCAGTCATGGGCGCATGTGTTCCCAGGGCTGGTAAAATATCAGATATACGATCACGATAGTATTCATATACGAGAGAAGTAAGTTCACCCGCCATGGAATGTCGCCGGGTAGAATCGGGTGGAATAATCATCACCTTACGGCGTGTTCCCAATTTTTCGAAAACACTAAAAAGTGCCTGCCGTGCCTCCTGCAAAGAGATTTCATCGGTCTCCGATCCTCGTTCGAAATAAATCATATTGCAAATATTTAACGAATTACCCTGGCATTACCTTCCCAGATACTCCATATTTGCGCCTCATTGAGAGGTTGCAAATAATCGGTAAGCAAGGTCACAGCCATAGCCCCACATGCCCAGCCAAACTGCAAAGCTCTTTCCACTGTCCAACCCTTTAACAATCCATACAGAATTCCCCCCACAAAGGCATCACCCCCGCCAATTCTATCCAGCACATCGATGGGACGTGAAGGTATTTCGAACCATTGGTTTCGATCGAATAAAATTGCTCCCCATAGATGTTGGTTGGCATTTATCGTTTCGCGTAAGGAAGTGGCAAATATTTTCACCTGTGGGTAATGTTCACTTATTGCAGCGACTGTATCTTTATATTGATCGTATCGATGCTGCATAAGATTATCTGTCGAGGGCACTTTTTCACCCAGGCACTTTTCAAAGTCTTCCGCACCGGCAAAAAGAAAATCGGCATGTTCGGCAATATAGCGAAAAACTCGTTGAAGTTCCTCCTCTCGATTTTGCCAGAACGACGGACGATAGTTCATATCGAACGAAACAAGCATGCCATTTTTTTGTGCTATCTCAATCAGGTCGAGGCAAAATTTTGCGGTTTGTGGAGATATAGCTGCAATTAAGCCTGAAATATGCAATACCTGTACCCCTTCTTTTTCGAAAATTCGTACCAGATCAAAATCCGAAGCGTTAAGCGTAGCCCCTACCTCACCAGTACGATCGTTGTGCACTCTTGGGCCACGAACCCCAAAACCCATGTCGGCTATGTTGAACTGATGACGAAATCCCCAGGGTCCTCCCTGAGGCACCTCTTTGGCCTCCACATCAAATCCTCGAGCACGCAAATTGTATTTGATAAACTCAGCTATGGGACTATCCTGTACAAAACGCGTTAATACTTTGACCGGCAAACCAAGATAAGTCAAAACACTTGCTGTATTGGTCTCGGCACTGGTAGCCTGCATCACATAACGATCGCTACAATGTACTGGTTGACGGTCAACAGGAGTAAGCCTTACGCCCATGCTGGTAGGCACCAATAGTGCATAACGACAGTTAGAACGAAAAATCATTGCAAAGTTTTTCTTTATCAATTCAGCAAAAGTACAAAAAGCTCAGCTAAACAGCAGAAAAAGGGTAAAAAAACATTTGAGACGGAAAGTATACCCATTTCCTTGGGAAAAGTCGAAAAACAAATTAACTTTATGGAGCAAATTATATGACTATGGCTGAAAAAATGGATGTAAAAGGGACTTCTGTTAGGTCGGTAGTGGAATTTATTGATAAATTTTATCCGACACAAAAACAAAACTGGCTTAATGCTTTACCGGAAGAATCGAGAAAAATTATGTCGGGATTTCTATTTACTAACAATTGGTATCCGATTAAAGAATCTTTAATTACGCCCATGCAGGCAATCAGTAAATTATTTTTTGGTGGCGATGATGTAAAAACAGCACGAACCATGGGTCGATACAGTGCTGATACCGCATTAAGCGGAGTTTACCGATTTTTTATTCAATTTGGTTCACCGCGATACATTATTGAAAAGGCCAGCAAGATTTTTGCCACCTACTTTCAACCTTCTGAGCTTACGGTGCTTAATGTCGAAAAAAATGGGTTAGTGCTTCATATAACTGTATTTCCCGAATCGGCAACAATACTTGAAGAAAATATTGCCGGATGGAACGTGCTTTGGAAAAGTCGGGGTGCAAAAACGTTACGGTAAATATAACTCGCTCAATAGCCAAGGGGGATAAACTTATTGAATACGTTATTCGCTGGGAATAATTGCATGAATTTTGATGAATAATAGTTGTCCAAACATGAAATGATGAAGAGGATAAAGAGGATTATATTAGCCAGTATTTTTCTTGTCAGCCAGAGTGTCACATTGTTTTCGCGTGAAACGGTCGTTTTTAAATTTGACATTGTTCAGGACATTATGCCATCTGCCTGGCAGGTAACCAAAAGAGCTATCGCACAGGCAGAATCGATTAATGCCGATTATATTTTGATACGAATCAACACGTATGGTGGGCTTGTAAACACGGCCGATTCCATTCGTACGCGGATACTCAACTGTCGTATACCCGTACTGGCCTTTATCGACAACAATGCAGCCTCGGCAGGCGCGTTGATAGCAATTGCCGCCGACAGCATTTATATGCGAAAAGGCGCCAGTATTGGGGCAGCCACCGTAGTTGATCAGGAAGGTAAAGTGGTTCCCGACAAGTATCAGAGTTATATGCGAGCCATTATGCGTTCCACGGCGCAGGCTCATGGGAAAAAACCAGTCGTGAAAGGCAACGATACGATATGGGTATGGCACCGCGACCCCGATATTGCTCAGGCTATGGTAGACCCAAGAATTGCTATTAAGGGAGTAAATGATTCAGGGAAGGTATTAACCCTCACTACTGCTGAAGCCATTGCTGTTGGCTTTTGTGAAGGCGAAGCCGAAAATGTTGAGGAAGTTCTCCAGAAAGCAGGAATCACCAATTATCGCATACAGGAATATCGTGCAACCTTACTGGATAAATTAATTGGCTTCTTTACGCACCCAATCGTTCAGGGTATTCTTATCATGATTATCGTGGCAGGTATCTATTTTGAACTACAAACTCCAGGAATTGGGTTCCCATTAATTGCTGCAATTACTGCAGCTGTACTTTATTTTTCACCCCTTTATCTGGAGGGATTGGCCCAACATTGGGAGATTATTCTGTTTATAGTGGGGCTCAGCTTGCTTGCGGTAGAGATTTTTCTCATTCCCGGATTTGGCGTTACGGGCATATTGGGTATTACGCTCGTAATCATTGGCCTAACTATGGCAATGGTCGAAAAATTACCCGATGAACCTATTCGGATGAATTTTCTCGCCCCAGTACTTAAGGCATTTGTAACGGTTGTACTGTCTATTACCCTTTCTTTTATTCTATCGCTCTATTTAAGTTCAAAAATTATTGGCCACCGACAATTTCGGCTTGCCCTCCAAGCCGAGCAAAAGCGAAACGAAGGGTTTGTTGGCGTAGAGGCTGATATGCTCTCGACCCTTATTGGAAAAACGGGTAGGGCCGTGACAGTTTTACGACCTGCAGGAAAAATTGAAGTTGAAGGGGAAATTTACGATGCTATTTCCGACTCAGGATTTATTGAACCTGAAGCCAACGTAAAAGTGATTAAAACATTGGCCGGACAGCTTTATGTAATTAAGCTATGAACAACAAAAGCTTTAATATCAGAGTATATGCCATTATTTTTAATGACGACCATACGGCAGTTCTGGTGGCCGATGAGTTCCAAAAAAACATGTTCATGACTAAATTCCCCGGCGGCGGCTTGCATTATGGCGAAGGAACTATCGAATGCATACAACGCGAAATTGAAGAGGAATTAAACGGACGACTGACAGATATTGAACATTTTTATACCACTGATTTTTTTCAGCAGGATGTGTTCCATAAAAACATGCAGTTAATAAGCATCTATTACCGGGCACAATTGATTAGCGATAGGCAATTCCCTCTCTCGCCGACGCCTATCCCGCATGATGAAAAAATGGCCAATGGGTATATTAACTTTCGGTGGGTTCCGCTAAAACAACTCAACAAAAAAATGTTTACTTTCCCTATCGACCAGTATGTATGCGATCTACTAACAAAGTAATCATTACTGCTTGACTCCTTTTTCCAGGGCAGGCGCATATTTCCGCAGCAATAAGGCAAACACCATACCGAACACCCCGCAGGCAGAAAAAATCCACATCCCGGGCAAATAGCCATTGGGATTGGTAGGGCCTGCCGCAAAAATATCATTTACCGCCCCTATCAAAAGATTAAAGGAAAACAAACCTACATTTTGAATAAGCGTCATCAGACCATAGGCGGTACCCAATTTTGTAGCATCGACCACGTAAGCAACCGATGGCCACATCACGGCGGGGACAAGCGAAAATGCCAACCCCATCATGGCCATAGGGATAAATAGATTGGTCGGCAACACTGAATCGATTTTTAGCAAGGCAAATTTTATGTGTAAACTCTCAGGCAACCCCAACCATCCACTGAGATTAACCCCATAGCCCATCAGCAAGTATACAGGAATAATCAATAGGGAACCAGCCAGCATCAGCGTAGCTCTACGTCCAATTTTATCGGAAAGAGCACCAAAAATAGGTGTAAATACCATAGCCGATAGCGTCAAAAGACTTGACAATAAGCCTCCTGCGTCGCGTGTGGTATGATGCACATGCTGAAAAAACTTAACCGCAAAAGTCTGAAAAGGGAACATGGCTGAGTAAAAAACCACACACAACAAACTAATGAACCAAAAGGAAACAGGGAATTGAAAGATCTTTTTTATTTCAATCTTATCGGTATTACCCTCTTTGGGTAGCTGATAGCGTTTTTCAGCCAGATAATCCACAATACTATAAAGCGAGATACACAGCAATGCCATCGAACCAGCCACTGCCGAGATAATCAGCGGATATTGCCAGCCCATCTGATAAAGTTCGCGCGCCCAGCTGGGGGAATTGAGTGCCATAAACGAACCCAAACGGGCAATGGTAAGGTTTAGACCAAAAGCCAGCGCAAACTCTTTACCCTTAAACCAACGCGCAATAGACGTGGTAATAGCAACAATCATCGATTCGGCCCCTAACCCAAAAATCAATCGTCCAGTCGCCATCACCGATAGCTTACCACTTATACAGGTAAGTAAGGCTCCGATCATGATTAGAAAAGCAAAAATGAATCCTGCTTTTCGAATGCCAATACGATCGATAATAACACCCCCTATCAACACCATGATGATATTGGGTAGGCTGTATATAGCATTTAGCGTACCAATAGCGGTATCCGAAAAACCCAACTGCTGTTTTAATAGGTCGGCCAGGGGACTAATACTATCGTAAATGTAATAGTTACCCATCATAGCCAAACTTACAATAAACAGCACCAGCCATCGTAGCCATGCAGGTGGAGATATTTTCGCTGATTGTTCCATAAACCCTTACTGTTAAATGTATTATTGATAACGAAGTTTTCGTCCTGGTCTGAGTATCGTTTTGGACGAGATATGATTTAGCTTACACAATTGTCTTACGGTAGTATGATAACGTCGAGCAATTTTATACAATGTATCCCCTTTACGAATCGTACAATATTTAGCCTTACGCAATTCTATCAGATATTCGAAATTAGCTCGTGTGAGCACAAGAGTATCTGCCTTTAGCTTCCATTCATTAAAATCAATAAAATAATTAGGATCAAAAGGTTCACCTCGATAACGAATTTCAAAGTGTAGATGCGAACCTGTAGAACGACCGCTATTTCCGCCTAAGCCAATAATATCGCCGGCTTTCACTTTCTGCATGGGAACAACCATTATTTTTGAAAGATGCCCATAAATGGTCTCCAAACCAAATGGATGCCTAATGACCACCACATTACCAAATCCTCGCCGGTCGTATTTCGTAACACGTACCACACCGTCAAAAGCTGCACACACAGGGTCACCCTTGTAAAGTTTTATATCAACCCCGTAGTGAAAAATATAACGACGAGGACCAAAGTTACTGGTAACATAATTTTTAAAAGGATGGCAATACCGTAAACCATTTAGACTCGAATCGTTAAGTGGTATACGAATTGTATCGTTCATCGATTTTGAGTCAAATCTACCAGAATTAATCATTTTACAATTCCAGTAAAACGTATCCACCCCCATAAATACGGTGTCGAGATAATTTTGAAATTCATCTTCTTGCTCCTCCACTACCTGCGTGCTATCCTCTTCAGGAGATTCATGAGCAATTTCCTGCGCATGGGAAACCAATAATGAAAAATTGATTGTAACTATAGGAAAAATAAATAACAGCAATGATTGTACCTTCATCGGATCAGTTTTTGCGAGTCAACACACTTTTCTTCTTTGCAATTAACAGATTCGAGGGATTAGAATACCCGATACGAAAAGGCAATGGCTTTATTTTTGTTGAATTAAAAAATTGACGATAGTCGGGTTCGTAAAATTCTTCAAACAACTTGATAGGCTTAGTATATGTTCCATAACCCTGAAGTTCCCAGACGTTTTTATCGAAATACTTAAAAGCTATTCCCGAATCATCCTGTAAGATAAATACAGAATGGCTTAAACATATATTTCTGACAAAAGAGAAATAAGACTTGTGCATCAAATACGTTGCCGATTTTACAAGAGTAACACAGGGCGAATCAACACGGGATAAGAAATTCGAAACCGATATATTTTTCTTCAAAGCAGGATCTGCCAGGTTGGTGGAAAGATATTGAATTGTCCGTTGAACAGTGTCGCCTTTAGCTGAATAGCGTATTTCAACAATATCGGCTATTCTTCTGCTGGGATAGGGCAATGGCTGTAAGGTCCCATCTGGTCGAATCTTATGGTAGGTTACCGAGTGCACGTACATTTGCGATCGAGCCAAAAATAATAACAGAATAGGAGTAGTTCCATCAATAATCTGATTGGCCAGTTCCTTATTCATATCAAGCGTACGAAAAAAACTTAGCTGAATGACATCTTCAATGGCAACCTTATACATCTCCAATGTTTTTCGCAAGCTATCCTGCTGAACAGGAAAGACAGGAATACTGCCAGGTTTTTCCAGTCCTATCAAAACCATCTTTTTGACATTAGGGAAAAAGATGTTGGCAAACAAAAAATCAGGTCCACTGAAAGGGTAAAAAAGCGTGCGAATGGTATCAAAAGGAGGAGTTATTTCCGTTCGGGCAAATATTTTAAAACTTTCTGACACTCTCTCAAACTTCGACCAGCCCATATCCATTTCCCGTTGATAGCGTTTCCATGCAGGGGTTTGCGCCAACCGCCACAAGGGGGAACGCTGCGGAGGCTGATAACCAGCCACAAAAAGAGCGACATCATTTGCATTCATGTCGCTTATTCCAGAATTACTTACTTTGGGACGACTATAAGTGGTATCGGTCTGTCCAAACGCAAAGGTGATCCTGAGAACACTTGCAATGAATAGAAAACTTATCAATCTCATACTTTATTTGCTTGCTTTTTTACGTACCAGCTATTGAGTAAATAAATCAAAATACCTGAAAACAAAGTAATAAAGCCCATCATCGATTCATAGGGTCGACTGAAGATAAGATATAAAAGGGTAAGCATAATTACCGCAAGGTATACCAGCGGTACAAATGGATACCCCCAGGTCCGATAGGGTCGGTCGGCTGTTTTGTATTTATAACGATGCACAAACACTCCCAGCACAGTAAGAAAGGTAAAAAGATTCAGGGTGAATCCTGCATAAGTGAGGACACTTTCGAAGGTAGAAGTTAGAATCATAAAAAAGCTGATGGTAAATTGCAGCAGAATAGCATATACGGGTGTTCCGCGCTTTGACCGCTCAGCCAGAAAACTAAGAATTTTGTAATCTTCGCCCATTACCTGTGTAACCCGTGGCCCGACAAATATCATGGAACTTACCGTCGAAATAAGAAGTATGGATATGAGCATAGCCATGATACGTCCGCCAGCCGAACCAAAAATCTTGGCTGCAGCTATGTAACCTACATCGAGCTGACCCTTAAGCTCAATGGTGGGTGTGGTAAGCAAAAAAGTTAAATTAAGCAAAAAATACAGAAGGGTCACCACCACCGTGCTTATCAGTAACGATAACGGCAAGGTACGCTGGGGATTCTCTATCTCACTGGCGATGTAAGCTGAAGCATTCCAACCCGAAAAAGCATAGGTCACATAAATAAGCGAAATATAAAAACCTGGTTGATACAACTCCTTAAAATGAAAAGTGTGGAATGAGGAAGAAAAACTTTGAAAATTTTTTGTCAGTAAAAAACCACAGGCAATAAAGACAATGATAAGTATTACCTTAAAACTGGTAAAGACCACCTGAAAACGCGCACCTAATTTAACGTCGAGAGCATGAATGAGTGTTATAAACAAAAGTACGGACAGGGCTATGTTTTGAGGCGACAGGGCTGGGAAAATACGAGAGGTATAACTTCCCAACGCCATAGCTGCCAGCGCTACAGGGGCTGCAAAGCCCACCGTGAGCGATACCCATCCAGACAGAAAACCCACCCACGGGCGATAAATGACACTTAAATAATGGTATTCGCCCCCCGACCTTGGCATCACTGCACCCAACTCACCATACACCAGCGCTCCACTTAAGGCAATTACACCACCCAATACCCATAGCAACAGGATGGTGATAATGTTTTCGGTCACATTGAGTTGATAACCCAGCGAGGTAAAAACGCCGGTACCAATCATATTGGCAACGACAAACGAAACCGTGGTCCACAAACCTATTTTCTGAATCGAACGGGTAGTGTCGGATGACATGAATTCTTTTTTGGCGCTAATGTAACATTTTTTTTTCAGCAACCACGCTAAATAGGATTTTTTAACCATTTCCGATGACTGTCCCTACAAAAGGGCTATTTAGCCATATCCGTACGAAATGGTGAGGCTGGCAAACCCTCTCGGTTACCTAAATTAGCCCCTTCAGGGTTATCGGCCCAGGCATACCGCACGGCTACTGGATGTTCAATCGATTCGTGCCACACAACAACCCGATTTCCCTCAATGTCCGCTCGTGCCCAAATAAATTTCATATCGGCGCCAGCTATAGCAAACTGACGAAGCTCTTTTCCATCAAGCGTTGTTAGTCCCCCATCCACATGCGAGAAAGTGATATAAACCTTATTCCCTTTAATTTCCATCGACTTAAACAAGGGACCGCAACCCACGGTAGTAGTATCACCGTAAGCCAGCCTCAACGCAGCTTTCACTAAACGTTCCCCCACCGTTTTTTTGTTCAATGGATGAATATCATTCCATTCCCCCACATCGATCGTAACCGCCATACCCGTATTCGGGACTTTAAGCACTTTCAACTGTGCCTCGCGCAGTAGTGCCCATTTACTCTCCGAAGGCTCTTTTGGAGGTTCAAGAAAATTAGGCAACTGCACATAAATAAAAGGTAGGTTGGGCTGATTAAACGCAGTTCGCCAACTATTAATCAACATCGACAGAAGCATTTCATACTCTTCGGCGCGTTCTACATTCGACTCTCCTTGATACCAAAGTACACCCTTAAGCCCCACATAAGTTAACGGAGCTATCATGGCATTGTAAAGCCCCATAGGCTTCCATTGAATAAATGTCGACGGCTGAAGCGGCTGCATAGTTCCCCCCACACGATACAACCATTCTCCTTTAAGGTCAACTGTTGCCTTATCCACTACCAATTCGTATGGTTTGTCGGGAACAAAACCACCCATATAACCGTTAGCGATAACCTTTACGACGATGGTATTAGCGCCCGCCACAAGTACTCCCGACGGAACAGCATATCGACGGGGTGGGTACTGATAGGAGGTAGTACCCACGAAGGTTCCATTGACAAACACCGAATCGGCATCAACAATGCGTCCAAGAATGAGTAAAGCTGGCTTGCCTGCCAATGAATCCGGTAACTGTATGGTTTTACGAAACCATACCACGCCACATAATTTGCCAAGAGGCATAGGATTCCAGTAACCTGGCAGCGTCATTTTACCCCAGCTTTTTGTATCGATATTTGGTAAAAACCATGGTCGACCAGGTTCGAGATAGCCGCTATCCTTGCGTTGTAATTCGCTGTACCACTGCTGCGTCCTGGCACGGTCGGACTGTTGTATGGAGGCAATTAGAGCACTATCTCTAAAACGTTTACCTTCCTCGAGATAGTTGGGAAACGTCGTCAGGGTTTCTTCGCTCAACCAGGCTTCAATAGGCGATCCCCCCAGACTGGCATTGATAATACCGATGGGCACTCCATACTTCTGGTAAATCCCTTTTGCAAAAAAATAAGCCACCGCCGACATGGATAACACCTGCTGCGGATTGACACTTACCCATTGTCCCGACGGCAGTTCTTCCTGTGGAGCTTTGAAATTGTACTGCTTTGGCACCTCAAAGTAACGAATCTGAGGATAATTAGCCTGCGCAATCTCTTCGGGATACACCCAGCTAACCCGTCGCATAGGCAACTCCATATTCGACTGACCCGAACATAGCCATACATCCCCTATCCACACATCACGCACCACAATCGTATTGGTACCCGATACGACCAGTTCGAAGGGCCCGCCTGCTGGCCTCGGTTGTATGATAACCTTCCATTTTCCCGACTTATCCGTCAAAACCTGTTTTTCCTCAGCACCAAATCGAATTATAATCTTTTCTCCAGGTGTAGCCCACCCCCAGAGCGTTATGGGCATGTCTCTTTGCAATACCATGCCATCATTTATCAAACGTGGCAAACGCACCTCCCCTTTAAGCGGCAGGGTAAAGTACATCAAAAAACCAAAAAGTAATAGAGAGTACATTAAACAACTTATGTGCTCAGCTTTTCGGAATCTGAGTGTGTAATGATGATCATTCATGGTATATAATTTTTAGTGCGTGCTTCAAAAAAGCAACACTAGGTTTTACTAAAATATCTCAAATATATTTACTTCCCTCTCGTATTGTTAACTTCGACATCTTCGTCTTGTGTTCAAAAATAAATCTTCTTACCCAATCGGGGTTTGTCTTGCTGTATTGCCGCAATATCCATCCGATGGCTTTATCGATAAAAAACTCGTTTGTGCCCCAGTTGTTTGTGAGGATTTGTTCCAGTATAACCGTGTCGGTTTTTTCCTTATACATCAATTGATGCAGGATAGCCACTCTTCTGATCCAGAAATTATCGTTACAACTCCACTCGATCATGGTAGCAGCATGTTGAGGATATCGCATGACCAACACGCCTACTACTTTACTTAAAGCATCCACAGTATCCCACCACGATTTTGTTACGATCAATTCTCCAAGAGAACTCATATCATTTGCCTTTAGACGTGGAGCAACGTTTTCGAGATATCTTACCGCAACGTATTGAGCTTCGCGATAGGGTTTTTGCCAGCAGGTAAACACAAAATCCCAATCCACCGGGTTATTGGTGACATATTCTTTTAGAAAAGGCTTACAGAGATCATTTAGCTGCGGTGCCTTTATGCCCAAAAAGGGAAACAAATTGCGCATATAGGCCGACATTTGCAAGGCTATGAAAGGATTAGCATGTTTTTCCAACTCGCCAAATAGTGGCTGATAATCCATTGTTTTAATTTATGAATCGAAATGCCAAATTAGGCATAAATCACCAAACATAAAGGGAACAAATTTTGTTGAAAAGAGTAATATTTGGTTTTTCCGATTTTTTTCAACGTGCTAAAGCCGACATTTTCTTGTACTTTTGTAAAAATAATCATGTATTATGGCAAAAGCAAATATCTACGAAGAAATAAAGAATCGAATTCTTATCCTCGACGGAGCAATGGGTACGATGATACAGCGATACCAGCTTAGCGAGGAACAATATAGAGGCGAGCGATTTAAAGATTTTCCATACCCTCTGAAGGGTAATAACGATATTCTATGCCTTACCCAACCAGCAATTATCCGGGAGATTCATGAGCAATACCTCGATGCGGGCGCCGATATAATTGAAACCAATACCTTTAATGCTAATGCAATATCGCAGTCGGATTATCATCTGGAGGATATAGTGTATGAGCTAAACGTAGCAGCAGCAAAGATAGCCCGTGCGGCAGCCGATAAGTTTACGGAATTTACTCCCGAGAAACCAAGATTTGTAGCTGGTTCAATAGGGCCAACGAATAAAACTGCCTCGATATCGCCGGAGGTAAACGACCCTGGTTACCGTGCTGTTAGTTTCGACGATCTGGTAAGCGTATATAGCGAACAAATAGAAGGATTGCTCGATGGTGGAGTCGATATTCTGCTGGTTGAGACGGTTTTTGATACGCTCAATGCCAAAGCTGCAGTGTTTGCCATCGAAAATGTAGCTTCCCAGCGTGGAATGAAGATACCTGTTATGGTGTCTGGTACTATTACCGATGCCAGCGGACGTATGTTGGCAGGACAGACGGTTGAAGCTTTTATGATTTCGCTTTCCCATGTAGACTTATTGAGTATAGGGCTCAACTGTGCCCTGGGAGCCATGGAAATGCGTCCATACCTTCAGGAATTAGCGAAGAAAGCCAATTTTTACATAAGTGCTCACCCCAATGCAGGTCTTCCCAATCAGTTCGGGCAATACGACGAAACACCCGAACAAATGACGCCACACATTCATCAATTTGCAAAGGAAGGGCTGGTAAATATTGTAGGAGGCTGTTGTGGAACTACCCCCGAACATATCCGCCGTTTTGCCGAAGCTATAAAATCCGAAAAACCGCGCCCCAAACCTAAACCCGAACCTGTAACGCGACTTTCAGGCCTTGAGGCACTGTATATAACCCCTCAATCGAACTTTATCAACATTGGCGAACGAACCAATGTGGCTGGGTCTAAAAAATTTGCCCGACTAATCAAGGAAGAAAAATACGAGGAAGCCATTGCTATAGCCCGACAGCAAGTCGAAAATGGCGCCAATATCATCGACGTCAACATGGACGACGCCATGATAGATGCCGAAAAAGCCATGGTACGCTTTCTCAACCTGCTAATGGCCGAACCCGATATCGCTAAGGTCCCCATCATGGTCGACTCGTCGAAGTGGGAAGTACTTGAGGCTGGCCTCAAATGTTTACAGGGGAAATGCATTGTCAACTCCATCAGCCTGAAGGAAGGAGAAGAAAAATTTTTGCAACAGGCACGACTTATCCGACAATATGGGGCTGCCGTGGTGGTGATGGCTTTCGACGAGCGCGGACAGGCCGATACCTTTGAACGTAAGATTGAAATTTGTAGCCGTGCCTACAAATTACTGACCGAAAAAGTACATTTTCCACCTGAAGACATCATCTTCGACCCCAATGTACTGGCTATTGCAACTGGAATTGAGGAACACAACAACTATGCGGTGGACTTTATCAATGCTGTACGCTGGATTAAACAAAACCTCCCTCATGCAAAAGTAAGCGGTGGTATAAGCAATATATCCTTTTCTTTTAGGGGTAACGATGCAATCCGCGAGGCTATCCATTCTGTCTTCTTATACCATGCCATAAAAGCAGGGCTCGATATGGGTATTGTTAATGCCGGCCAGTTACAGGTGTACGACCAAATTCCCGAAGATATCCGCGAGGCAGTAGAAGATGTTGTACTAAATCGTCGTCCCGATGCTACAGAGCGACTAATGGCTATTGCCGAAACTATAAAAAGTACCGGACAAACGACTGTTGCGAATGAGCAATGGAGAACGCTTTCGGTAGAAGAACGCCTACAACATGCCCTAATCAAGGGAATAACGGACTTTATAGAAACCGATATTTTGGAAGCGTTGGAAAAATACCCCGACCCACTTGAAATCATTGAAGGGCCGCTCATGGCTGGAATGAATGTGGTAGGCGATCTGTTTGGAGAAGGCAAAATGTTCCTGCCGCAGGTGGTCAAAAGTGCTCGGGTAATGAAAAAGGCAGTCGCCGTGCTCATGCCCTACATCGAAAAAGCTCGAGAAGCCAGCGGAAAGACCAATACTTCGGCAGGAAAAATACTACTGGCCACCGTCAAAGGCGACGTTCACGATATTGGTAAAAACATCGTAAGCGTAGTACTTGCCTGCAACAATTACGAAGTCATTGACTTAGGTGTAATGGTTCCATGCGAAAAAATTCTGGAAACTGCCCGTAAAGAAAATGTGGACATCATAGGATTGAGCGGTCTTATCACGCCTTCGCTCGAAGAAATGGTACACGTTGCTACCGAAATGCAACGGCAGGGTTTTGATATTCCGCTACTTATTGGTGGAGCCACTACCTCACGTGTACATACAGCCGTAAAAATCGACCCGGTATACCAGCATCCAATAATCCACGTAAAGGACGCATCGAAAAGTGTGCCCGTAGTAAGTAATCTTCTTTCTAAATCGCTAAAGAAAAATTTTGTCGAAAACGTTAAGCGCGAATATCAGGAACTACGCGAACAGTATGCCAATTCAAAGCAAAAACAACAATACGTAACCCTTGAGGAAGCAAGAGCTAACAAATTTAAAATCGACTGGGCTGCTGAACCGCCTTTCCCTCCCCGATTTGTTGGCACTAAAGTTTGGAACAATTACCCTATTTCCGAGATACGACCTTATATCAACTGGATGTTTTTCTTTATTGTATGGCAGCTGCGTGGCAAATTCCCCGACATACTTAATGACCCCCAAAAAGGTGAAGAAGCCCGTAAACTCTACGACGAGGCCAACCGATTGCTGGATGAAATTGAGAAAAGAAAACTCCTGAAAGCTAATGCTGTTTTTGGTATTTATCCGGCTAATGCTGTTGGCGATGACATAGAAGTTTATACCGACGAAAGTCGCACAAAAGTGCTAAAAGTATTCCGTAACCTGCGTAATCAGGTTGCCAAACCTGCAGGTGAACCCAATCCGTGTCTTTCGGACTTTATAACGCCGAAAGAGAGCGGTATCAAAGACTATCTCGGTGCCTTTGCTGTAACAGCGGGAATTGGTATTGACGAACTCATCCAACAATACAAGCAAGAACATGATGATTATCATGTCATCATGATTGAAGCCTTAGCCGATCGATTAGCCGAAGCGTTTACCGAACTCATACACCTTAAAATCCGAAAAGAAATATGGGGTTATGCCTCTGAAGAGAATCTGAGCTTTGACGATTTGATGCTGGAAAAATACAAAGGCATACGGCCAGCACATGGTTATCCTGCCTGCCCCGATCATAGCGAAAAGGCTACGCTCTTCGAATTACTCGATGCTACCCGTAAAGCCGGCATAGCTCTTACCGAAAGCTTTATGATGTTGCCTGGTGCTTCGGTAAGCGGACTAATATTTGCCCATCCCCGTGCACAATACTTTTTCGTTGATAAAATTTCGCGCGATCAGGTTGAGGACTATGCCCGTAGAAAAGGTGTAACCCCTGAACAGGTTGAAGCATGGCTACCCGCTAACCTAAACTACAAGTAGCACTTGTACTCTTAGCTCATTTCATTGAGCAAATCTTTAAGGTCGAGGGTAGCAAATTTGGTCGCATAGTCCGACATGGCATAGGGGATTACAAGCCGTTTATTGTGCACTATTGCCCCACAGGTGTACACTACGTTAGGGACATAACCTTCTTTCTCATCCCCTTCGGGCTTTAAAATGGGGTCGGACAGGCGTCCTATTACCCGGGTAGGATTGTTTTTGTCCAGCAGAAAAGCACTAATACAATATTTCCTCATTGGCCCTACTCCATGCATCAATACCAACCAACCCTCGTCGATTTCGATAGGTGAACCACAATTTCCAATTTGTACAAACTCCCAAGGAAAAGAGGGCTGCATAATTTTTATCGGATCATACCAGAAATGTATATTCTCCGAAAATACTACATACAGGTTTTCGTTATCGTGGCGCGAAAGCATTACATATTGTCCATTAATTTTTCGTGGAAATAAAGCCATACCTTTGTTCTTGGCTGCATTACCATTGAGGGTGATAAATTTAAAATTATTAAAATTGTCTGTTTCAAGCAATTGTGGCAAAATTACTTTCCCATCATATGCAGTATAGGTAGCATAATATTTTTTATGGCCACCCTCCTCCGTTAAAACAACAAAACGTGCATCTTCAATCCCATTCATTTCGCTGGGTGACGAAGGAAAAATTACACGCGACGAGATGGGTTGATTCTCGGGAAAATATACTTCATAGTTGTTATGAGCCAATGTTCTAATGACATCGAAGGTTCCCTGACTATAATCAAGATGAATATTTTCACGCGTAACCCTTATGGCATGCGACATCAAAGTACTTAAGCTAAAATTTTCCTCAAGAGGCTCAAGGATTAAACGACTTAACTGGTTCCATGCTCCCAATTCGGCCAATTTTCTAATAAATAAAGATTTAACAATTATTGGGTCAGATACTTTGCGTGGTTCAGCAACAATAGGATTTGGTGGAAACAAAACTATCTGATGATCGCGGGTAATTATACCTTCCCTAAACACAATAGAAGAAATGTGTCCCTCCCCTATTGCTCGCAGGCTTAAAATAAATTTCAACTCTCCATCCCCCACACCACTTTGATCATAATGTGGCACTATGGATGGGTTGCACAAAGCAGTCGACTCCAAGGAATATTCATGGGTAAAATAGGCTCCAATCAATAACTTTTGCTCAAGTTGTAAAAAACGATCCTGCGGAATATGATGTTTTATTCGTTCGTAATGGTCAATCAGTAAATCCTCGATTTTAAAAGCTTTTGCCGAGAACTCTTTTTTTATCCTTTTAAGCTCGCTATGTACCTGTTTTGGCGAAAGGGATAGAATACGCATCAAGATAAGCTTAATACGCTCTTCCCCAGGAATAAATGGCCGAATTAAAACCCGAATAGGCGACGGTTCAATTTTTAACTTACAACGTTTTACTTTCATCCGTAAATATTTTTAAATGTTTTTTAAATCGGTCGGATGGAACTCGCATATTATAAGCTTGCAGATTCAACCACAAGCGCGGAAGTGAAATTATTTTCGCCCCTGTGAATACAGATACACAGTTTCATTTGAAACACTTACCTTATAAATTCAGCAACACATTGTTCTTCTGAAACTGATTTGCATCGATATAAAATATTTCGTTTTTGTGTTTTTGAACGGCATGCATTAGCGTTAGCGCATAAAGCCAGGATAAAGTAGACTCGGCCCCCATATTGCGATTTACGTTATCCGACATAAGTCCATCGTAACAGCCATGTGTTTTAGGATCGTACATACATATTCCGAGATCGTTTTCCCCCAGAAACCATCGGAAAGCTCTATCGGCTGCTTCATAAAATTTTCTGTCGCCAGTAGTAAAAAAGGCAGTCAGGCAGGCATCCACCATGGCCGCTGCTTCAATAGGTTGTTGGTCGTAAGCTGGTTTTTCCTTCCCTTTAAAAAACCAACCTTTGTTACCAATGGGGGCAAATTTACCCTTATGGGTTTGTACCTCAATAAGCCACGAGAGAATATCCAACCCACGCTGCATTACTGCCTCATTGTGAGAAGTAAAACCCGCATGTATCATGGCATGCGGTATACGCACGCTGGCATACGATACTTTGTCCTCGTACCAGGGCCACGCAGGATCGTTCTGATGCTTAAAGTGATCCATTAATTTCTCAAGTGCATAATCTCGCATTCTCTTAATTTCAAGATCACCACTAAAACGCCACAAATACGCCTGCATCCCCAAAATAGCATACGCCAGTGAACGGGGATGATGAATCTCATAAACCTTTTTCAACCCATTTCTAAACAACTCTATACCAATCAAAAAAATATTTTCATCGCGTGTAAATGCTGTAGCTACTCCCAGGCTCCATAATACTCTCGCATGACTGTCCTCACTACCAATTTCCTCAATCCAATTGCGGCTATAACTCATCAGATTGCGAAACCAACCATTGTTTACATTATAGGAATGGTAAATAAAAGAAAGGTAAATATCTTGCAGCCTTTTGATGTGATGATTCATCCCAAAAAGCGTTTCAAGTAAAACTGTTAAAAGCAAAGCTCGACTATTATCGTCGACGCAGTATCCATGTTCGCGATGGGGAATATGGTATTTTGCATGTTGCAAAAGCCCTGTTTCATCGGTTAATGCAACAAGATGGTCTATATTCAGCTCGGGTAAACTAATTTCCCCACGCTTTTCTAATTTAATTTCATTAAAAATATACCTCGATCGTAATTTGTTCGATTTTATTTCATCGAAAAGATCGAGATAAAGAGCAGCCACCTTTGGCCAGGTACAGAATTGCTGACTAAACAGGTAGGCTCGTTTTCGGATGGCATTGCGCTCCTCAGAATCATTGAGCAAGCGAATTATGGCCTGGGACAATGATTTTTCATCCCTAAAATTCACCAGTATACCCCTACCCTCCGACAATATCTCTTTCGCATGATAGTATGGCGTCGATACTACCGCCTTACCCAACCCGAGTGCATAAGAAAGCGTTCCCGACGTGATTTGATTTTCCGAAAGATAGGGCGTAACGTAAATATCAGTAGCCGATAGATATTCGTGAAGTTCTTCCTGAGAGACAAACCGATTAACAAACCTTACATAATTCTCCAATCTGAGGTCGCTCACTAAGGATTCCAGTTGTTTACGGTAACGATCCCCTTCGTGGGCAATAACATGCGGATGCGTTGCCCCTAATACCACATACATAACATCCGGATGATGCGCAATGATTTGCGGCATTGCTTGAAGCATGTACTCAATGCCCTTGTTCGAGGAAATTAGCCCAAACGTTAAAATGACCCGTCTACCTGAAAATTGTAACTTTTCCTTGTAAAAATAAGGATCGATAAAGGGAAATTCGGGAATTCCATGATGTATTAACTTTATTTTGTTTTCCGGAATGCCATAAATGGATGTTAAAAATTCTTTTCCTTTCTCGGCCATTACCACAACACGCGCCGAGATATCGCATATCTTTTTCAGTACTTCATACTGTTTGGTCGAAGGTTGACTCAATACAGTATGTAATGTGGTTACTACGGGTAATTTTAGTTCTTCCAACAAATGGATGATATATTCGCCACACTCCCCTCCAAAAATTCCATACTCGTGTTGCAGGCTTACCACCTCAAAATTATGATAATTAAGGTATTCGGCAGCCTGATGGTAATCATCACGATTGTTCTGATAAATTTCAAACTTTACGTTCGCAGGATAAGCATAACCCGTTGGGTTATCGTTCATGGCTATAACATGACACTCGAGCTTTGGATTATACTGCTTAAAAGCATGCGTTAAGTCGGTTGTGAAAGTTGCAATACCACACTTGCGAGGCAAAAAATTACCAATTACTGCGATCTTACTTACTTTCTCCATACTCTGTTGGTTATTAGTAAATAATTCGCTATAATGGCAAAAAAGTAGTGCAAAGATAGCTCGTCCTGCCCATGTAAAAATGTTAAAATGTTTTAAATCAACAACTTCTTTGCGTCATAGGTACAACTCGTATATATAGTTAATATCGAACATACATGCCACCGCTTGATAATCCTTGCACATACCCTTTATACGTTTTTGATGTACACCATTGAATTATCGCTTTAATCCCAAATATTTTACCTACCTTTATTGCCAAAATTTTAACGTTATCTATGTCACGAAAACAACGAAAAAAAGGGAATGGCAACAATAACTCGATACAACTTATAAATGCGATTATTGACCTATTTGCCAGTCATCCCACACAAGCATTTAATTACAAGCAGGTTGCCAAACGTTTGCATATTAAGCAGGATAGTCAACGTGCACGACTCATTGACATTTTAGCCCAGCTTGCTCAGAATGAAGAGCTCGAAGAAGTAGCACCAGGCAAATACAAGCTACACTCTAAAACAAGGTACATTACAGGCACCCTTCAGCTAACCAGCAGCAACAATGCTTTTGTAATAAGCGATGAGGTAGAGGAAGAGGTTTTTATAGCCTTTAAAAATTTAAATCATGCACTGGGCGGCGACACCGTACGTGTGTACCTTTATGCCAAGCGTCCCGGTCGTAGGCTCGAGGGCGAAGTGGTGGAAGTACTCGAACGGAAACGCAAACAATTTGTTGGTCGCGTTGAGGTCACCAAAAACTTTGCTTTTCTGGTACCCGAAAGTAAGGATATCCCATACGATATTTTTATTCCGCTTAACAAACTCAATAAGGCCAAAAATGGGCAAAAAGCCGTTGCTCGCATTACCGATTGGCCAGACCATGTAAAAAATCCATTTGGCGAAATCGTTGAAGTGCTTGGTGCACCTGGCAAAAACGAAACCGAAATTCATGCCATACTGGCCGAATTCGAACTTCCCTATCGCTTCCCCGAAGAAGTGCTTAAGGAAGCCGAAAAAATTCCCGATTGCATACCCGCCGAAGAAATTAAAAACCGCCGGGATTTTCGCCATGTAACTACCTTTACCATCGACCCTATTGATGCCAAAGATTTCGACGATGCTATCAGCTTTCAGATTTTACCCAATGGCAATTACGAAATTGGGGTACATATTGCCGATGTTACATACTACGTCAAGCCGGGAAGCCTTATCGACGAAGAGGCATATAAGCGGGGCACCTCCGTATATCTGGTCGACCGGGTAGTACCCATGTTACCCGAAAAGTTGTCGAATTTTGTTTGTTCGCTTCGCCCTCACGAGGACAAACTCTGCTATTCTGCCGTTTTTGAGATGGATGCCAATGCTCGGGTAATCAACCAATGGTTTGGTCGTACCATCATCAATTCCGACCGTCGTTTCAACTATGAGGAAGCCCAACAGATTATCGAAACTGGGGAAGGCGATTTTGCAGATATCCTGCAAACGCTTGATAAACTTGCAAAAATCTTGCGGCAGGAACGCATGAAGAAAGGCGCCATTGAATTCGACCGCCTTGAACCTAAATTTGAGCTCGATGCCGAAGGACGACCCCTAAAAGTTTTTTTTAAGGAAAATAAGGACTCCAACAAACTGATCGAGGAATTTATGTTGTTGGCCAATAGAAGTGTTGCCGAAATGGTTGGGAAAAAACTACGGGGACGTAAGGCACCTACCTTTGTATACCGTATCCACGACAAACCCAACGAACAAAAGTTAACAGCTTTTGCCGATTTTGTAAAAAACCTGGGATACAAAATTAATACAGCCAATGCTCGTAAAACAGCAGAGAGTATCAATAGTCTACTTTTGCGGGTTAAGGGTAAAAACGAAGAGGGAGTAATTGAAAACCTTGCACTACGTGCCATGGCAAAAGCCGAATATTCAACGCAGAATATTGGGCACTACGGATTGGCATTCGAATACTATACCCATTTTACCTCCCCTATCCGCCGCTATCCCGATATGCTGGTACATCGATTGCTCGACCATTACCTGCACAATGGTGCCTCCAAGGACAAAAATAAGTACGAAAAAATGTGTAAACATGCCTCCGACATGGAAAGGCGTGCCACCGAAGCCGAACGTGCCTCGATAAAGTACAAGCAAGTCGAGTTTATGAGCGACAAAATTGGCAAAGTTTATGAAGGCATTATCTCGGGAGTTACCGAATGGGGATTATATGTGGAAATTAAAGAAAACCTATGTGAAGGAATGATTCCCATTCGCGAACTGGACGATGATTTCTATTATTTTGACGAAGAAAAGTTCTGTCTGATAGGGAAACGATATGGCCGAAAATTCCAGATTGGCGATACCGTAAAAATTAAAGTCTGGCGTACCAATTTGCTAAAAAAACAAATCGATTTCCGATTATTCGAAGAATAAAATCACCCGTTCATGGCTGGGAAACATGGATTATAAACCCATGAGATCAAATAGACACAAAAAAGGGTTATCGCTATTAAGTGACAACCCTTTTTGCTTTAATGATTTGATTGGTGATAGCCTTATTTTAATTGCTGTAAAGCATCTTTGAGTCTTTCCATTGCCAATTTCAGCTTTTCATCGCTGGTAGCAAACGATATACGAATGCACTTGTCGTTTCCAAAGCCCGAGCCGGGTACCGTTGCGATAAAAGCTTTTTCCAGCAGGTAAAAGCTCATATCGTCTGAGTTGTTGATTACCTTACCATTAGCCGACTTTCCATAGTACGAGCTTACATCGGGAAACACGTAAAAAGCCCCTGCGGGTTTGCTACATTTAATACCAGGTATTTGCGATATAGCCTCATAAACCAGGTTACGGCGACGCTCAAAGGCTTTGCGAAATTCTTCTACACAGCTCTGATCACCATTGAGTGCGGCTATAGCTGCCCGCTGAGCTATGGTCGAAGCATTGGTAGTCATCTGCCCCTGTAACTTATTACAAGCTTTAGCAATCCATGGCGCTGCAGCCATATAGCCAATTCGATATCCCGTCATAGCATACGACTTCGATACCCCATTGATCAACACTACCCTGTCCTTAATTTCAGGAAACTGTGCTATACTTTGATGTCCACCTATGTAGTTGATATGCTCATAGATTTCGTCGGTTATCACAAAAATGTTAGGATATTTTACCAATACATCCACCAACGACTTTAATTCCTCACGCGTATAGACGCTACCCGTAGGATTTGAAGGCGAACACAGCAAGAAAGCTTTCGTACGAGGAGTTATTGCTCTTTCCAGTTGCTCGGGCGTAATTTTAAAATCACTTTCTACTTCTGTATTAATGATGACATTCGTGCCCTCTGCCAGCTTAACTAACTCTGAATAACTTACCCAGTAAGGAGCTGGTATTATTACTTCATCCCCTTTGTTAATAAGTGCTAATATCGCATTAGCCAGACTATGCTTGGCACCATTGGAAACAATTATCTGGTTAGGGGCATAGTCGAGCTGATTCTCGCGTTTGAGCTTCTTGCTTATAGCTTCCAACAACTCGGGATAACCCGCCACATTGGTATAAAACGAGTAATTGTCGTCAACGGCTTTTTTTGCAGCTTCTTTTATATGTTGGGGGGTATAAAAATCAGGTTCACCCACCGTAAGGTTTATTACATCCACACCCTGTGCCTGTAATTCTTTGGTTTTGGTGTTCATGGCAATGGTCGATGATTCCGACAATGCCGCAACCCTCTGTGATACTTGTTCCATAATTGAATATTTTTTTCAGTTTATCCGATTATTATTGCTATGCAATATTACTTAATTTTTTTATCAATACTAAATCAGAACATTATAACTTGTTGGTAAAATTAAAAATTTCTTAGCGTTCGAAAAGCATTTTCCTCAACTACGTTATGATTTTTGTATTTTTGGGCAAAAGAAATAAGAAAATGGGGCGAATATTTTGCATTGGTGAAACCGTCTTTGATATTATTTTTCAGGGCACCCAACCAGTAGCTGGTAAGGCTGGTGGTTCGATGCTCAATAGCGCAGTATCGATGGGACGGATGGACTTACCCGTGTACTTCATCAGCGAGTATGGAAATGACCCACTGGGTCAACATATCGATAATTTCCTTAAAAATAACGGGGTGGATACCCGCTTTGTGTATCGTTTTGCCACCAGCAAAACCTCTATAGCGCTGGCTTTCCTCGATGAAAAACGTAATGCCTCCTATGCCTTTTACAAAGACCTTCCTCAGGAACGCCTGGCTATTACCACACCTACTTTTACACCATCTGATTATGTACTGTTTGGTTCGTATTACGCCATCAACAACGAAATACGCAGGAAAATTTTAGAACTCGTTACTCATGCGCGACAAGCAGGGGCTACCATCATCTACGATCCCAACTTTCGTAAAGCCCATTTGCATGAATTACCTCAGCTATTCCCTATGATTATTGAAAACATGCAACTGGCTTCATTAGTAAAAGCTTCGGACGAAGACCTGCAAATGATTTTTCAAACAAACAACCTTTTAGAAAGCTACCAGACAATCGAAAAATATTGTGCCCACCTTATTTACACGCAGAGTAGCAACGACGTCATTTTTAAAAATAACAGCAAACAGGTAAGCGTGCCCGTGCCCACCATCACTCCAACCAGTACTATCGGTGCAGGCGATAGCTTTAGCGCAGGGGTGCTTTATTATCTTTTTACCCATGGATTAGGTCATAACGACCTTGCTGAACTTGATGAAACAACCATTCAACAACTCTTACAAACAGGCATCGACTTTGCTACCGATGTGTGTCTAAGCTACGATAACTATATCTCTGAGGATTTTGCCCGAAAATATAAAGATGCTAACCATTAAACCCAACCTTACGTTTGTAGTTGGTGGCAGCGTTGATGTAAAATGCCTTGTACTTAATGTAGTGATTCCCTTTCTTAAACTCCCAGATAACATTCCTGGCAGTATATATTTTGCCAATGCATGCCTCGAAAATCAAAGAATAATGAATCCCTGTTGCAGCTGATGCCTCAATAATGCTACGAAACTCAACGCTTTTATTGGCAAAATGACCAATTACAGGAACATGGTATTTTTTGCTCATCAGCTTCCTCTCCGTCTGCTTATTGGGTATCCTTAATTTTCCAATCATTTTCATGGCTGCAACATTTTTTTCAAAGTTAATAAATTTTTTTTCAAAATAATTCTGATTTTGTAAAATAGTCATGTGAGAAACATGAAAAAATGAGGCTTAATAGACATTTTTCAGGTTGCGGCATTATTAAGCTACAAACAGCAAAGGAAAATTTAACAGTGAGTTATAAAGGGCATCCTACTCAGGCAAGTCAATACGTAAAAGCTGTCAAAAGCCAGCCTTTACCACTAATTATCGAAAATATAGAGTGTTAAGCCAAAATGACCCATTTTAAAAAAACAAGAACAGAACCGAATGTTACGGATAGCCACGGATAACATCAGTATTAGTCTGTTTATCCTTGTCGTCCGTGTGCCATAAATAAACATGAGGTAGATTTAGGTCTTTATTACAAGAAATTATGAATGGTATATTAATCTCAAATTCAGGATAATACATCCATAAGTGCTTGAGCCTTTAAACAGCATTCTTTATATTCCTGCAGGGCATTGGCATAAACAGTAATAGCACTACCGGCTGGAATAGAAAGAAACCGAGTAGCTGCATTATACAGGATACTGCGAATGATTACATTCAGGTCAAAATCACCTTCAGGGGTGATATAACCTACTGAACCAGAGAAAATTCCTCGATTGAACGTTTCGTATGTTTCAATAAATTTCAGGGCATTTCTTTTCGGCGCACCCGTCATCGAACCCATAGGGAAGGCCAAACGAATAGCATCGATAGCGTGCATTTGCTGTTGTAATATACACTCAATAGTAGAAATCATTTGATGCACATGTCGGAAAGTGTAAACGCCGCACAAGTCGGTAACTTTTACTGTTCCCTCCTCTGCAAATTGCGACAAATCATTGCGAACAAGATCCGTAATCATGATATTCTCCGATCGGTCTTTTCCATTTTGTTGCAGATAGGTTTTTAAGGCTTCATCCTCGACGCTATCCTTTCCTCTTGGGGCTGTTCCTTTTATTGGTTGCGAAATAATGCGTTTGTGGGCCTTCTTTAAAAAACGTTCGGGACTGGCCGATAATAAATAGGAACTACCGTGCCTGTAAAAAACCGCAAAAGGTGCAGGGGAATAATCTGCTAATCTCAAGTAACTGCCCACAGGATCGATATCGACCTGGCTAGCTGTAAAATTGATGCAATAATTCATCTCATAAATATCGCCACGTAACAGATGTTTTTGCACCGATTCAAATGCTCTCTGGTACACTTCAAACGAAACCCCACTAAATTTTATTTTCGAAGCTTCTTTTTTATCAGCCCCATTAGACGTGGCAGGTTTTAGCAACTTCTGTAGCACCAATTTTGCCTCGCCACAATCCAACGAGGAGGAATAGTGTAGCTCTAGGGTATTATCCTTCACCAATACAAGCCACAAGGGTGAAAAAACAAAAGCTTTAGGGAAACCGATCAAATCAACATGTTGAGAGGGTACTCCATGCGTTTCAAGCTTCGCATCAAAACTTATCTGCACAAAATACCAGTCGGGTTGTTCTTCAACAAACCTTTTCATCGGCTGGAAAATTGGATAATTGAGTCGAAGGCATCGTTTTATGCCAGCAGCAGCCAAAAACTGGTAGTTGAGATACGCCTCAGGTAACCGACCATATTCCGCATCACTGTTCGAATCAAGGAGCATAAAATAGTCGAACGATGCCCCCCATTGAAGCAGATTTGCTCGTATTTGTTGTAAGTTCTCAAACGAAGCCGACAGTACCTGACGCATGAGCATGAATGTTTTTTAGAACCCTAAAAATAAAAAAAGCGCCTTTACGCAGGCGCCTTTTTTGACAACAATCATAGTTTAATTTTTACTCAGATACTCTGCAATACCCTCATGGGTAGGCTTGATAGCTTCCTTACCAGGTTTCCAGTCGGCCGGACAAACCTCACCATGTTTTTCGTAATACTGCCAGGCATCCACAATACGTAGCGCTTCTTCTACGCTTCGTCCCAGCGGCATATCGTTCACTACCTGATGACGTACAATGCCTTCTTTGTCGATGAAAAACAAACCACGATAGGCCATGGGCGTTCCCTCAAACACAGCATTCCCATCATCATCGATATCGTAGCGGCCAGCCAGAACATCATAGTTTTCAGAAATTGTCTTCGAAAGGTCTGCAATAATGGGGAAGGTAACACCTTTGATACCACCATTACGTTTCTCGGTGTTCAACCATGCCCAGTGAGTAAACTCAGAATCAACCGAACAACCCACCACTGCTACATTACGCTTTTCAAATTCAGCCAGCTTTTCCTGGAAAGCCAATACTTCGGTAGGACATACAAACGTAAAATCTGCAGGCCAGAAAAACAGAATAACATACTTCTTGCCCAGATATTGGTCAAGACTAAAATTTTCAACTATTTCTCCCCCGTTGACAACGGCCTTAGCCTTAAACGATGGGGCTTTTTTACCAACTAACACTGCCATAATTCGTACATTTTTAAATTTAACATTTACATTCAAAATTAACCTAAATAAACGCCAGGAACAATTTTTTGTTTAGAAATTATTCGTATCTTTTTTACTTTACATCGAATCTTACTTATTCAAAAAATATCAAAATCTAATACTACCTTTGCGCAAAATTGTCCGATATGCTTTCCATAAATGACTTCGATTACCCCTTGCCCGAGGAAAAAATTGCTCAGTACCCATTACCCGAAAGGGATAAATCTAAATTACTAGTCTATCGACAGGGGGAGATTTTTGAGGACATCTTTGAGCACATATCTGAATATCTTCCCGAAAACAGTGCACTCTGTTACAATAATACAAGGGTTATCAATGCTCGTCTGCTGTTTCAAAAACCCTCGGGTGCGCATATCGAGATACTGTGTCTTGAGCCATTGGAGCCTGCCGATTACAACCTGGCTTTTCAAAAAACTGGGGAGAGTGTATGGCAATGCATGGTAGGAAATTTAAAAAAATGGAAGGGTGAAATACTAAGCCTCAACCTCGCTACCCCTTCAGGAAAGATTGTCCTGGGAGCAAGATTAATAGAGCATTGCGGATATTATCAAAAAGTTAAATTTACATGGACCCCTGCCGAAATGACCTTTGGGGCCTTGCTCGAAGCTGCTGGTTATATGCCACTACCCCCCTACATTAAGCGAGAAGCCGAAAACATTGATAAGGTCAGATATCAGACCATTTTTTCCCGGCTCGAAGGCTCAGTTGCTGCCCCTACTGCCGGACTTCATTTTAGCGAAAAGGTTTTTAATCAGCTCAAACAAAAAACAATAAACGATATTGCCATTACGCTACATGTCGGCGCAGGTACTTTCCGTCCTGTAAAAAACGAAAACGTATTACAGCATGATATGCATAGCGAACATTTTTACGTCCCCCTTGAGGCCTTAATACAACTGCGTCGTTATCAGGGAAACATCACAGCAGTTGGAACTACCACCCTTAGAGCAATAGAAAGCACTTACTGGCTCGGCGTAAAATTAATGCTTAATCCACACCTTACACATTTGAAGGTAGCTCAATGGGAATACCAACATTTGCCACAACCTCCCGTCAAAGAAGTGTTAGATTTTCTCATTCATTTCTGCGAACAAAAGGCAATTGAAGGATTACACGCCGAAACCCAGCTTATGATAATCCCGGGGTATCGTTTTCAACTGATCGATAGGTTGATAACCAACTTTCACCAACCAAAAAGCACGCTACTACTGCTGGTAGCTGCCTTTGTGGGTAAGGATCGCTGGCGAAGCATTTATGATTATGCACTAAACCACAATTTTCGCTTTCTTAGCTATGGCGATAGTTCGCTATTGATGCCCTGACCTAGGCGTTAATTATACCCGATCCTATAAGTTCGTCGCCATCATACCAGGCAACAAACTGTCCGGGCGTGATACCGCGCTGAGGCTGATCAAACAGTACTACCAATCCTTCATCGAGCTTATACACCGAGGCATCCTGCAAAGGCTGTCGGTATCGAATGCGTACCTTAAAACGCTGACTTTCCTGGGGGTCCAGCTCATAATCGGGTCGTATCCAGTGGATATCCCGTTCGCTCACATACAGCGCCTTTCGATAAAGCCCCGGATGATTTTCTCCTTCTCCCACATAAAGTATATTGCTATCTACATCAAGTCCAATGACAAATAACGGCTGTTTTTTTCCGCCTACCTGTAAACCTTTTCTTTGTCCAATGGTAAAAAAATGTGCCCCATTATGATACCCTACTATTTTGCCCATAATGGGTCGATACAGGTATGGCTGTGCCAGCTCAAGTAGCTGGGTGTCGTTTTTTTTAAAAATAGGCGAATTCGCTGGAATTTCAATGATAGGTCCCCGGCGAGCTGCCAGTTTCTGCTGCAAAAAAGATGGTAGGTCAACTTTTCCCACAAAGCAAATCCCTTGCGAATCCTTTCTTTTGGCAGTAGGTAGCTCTAACGTATCGGCCAGCCTACGAACTTCTGGCTTTGTAAGCCCACCCACTGGAAACACCGAAAGCGCCAGTTGCGACTGTGAAAGCTGACAGAGAAAATAGCTCTGGTCCTTATTACTGTCGACTCCCTTCAATAATCTATAATAAGTAGTTCCGTCAATCTCCAGAGTTTCGCAACGAGCATAATGCCCTGTAGCCACCTTTTCGGCTCCCAGCTTACGGGCTTCCTGAATAAAAAGATCGAACTTTATCTCCCTGTTACACAGCACATCGGGATTTGGGGTGCGACCCTTCTGATATTCCTCAAACATATAATCTACCACACGCTGGCGGTATTGTTCACTTAAATCAACCGTATGAAGCGGAATATCCAATTTGCGGGCAACCAGTTGGGCAAATACCAGGTCGTCTTTCCAGGGACAATCACCATATAAGGTTCCCGTGGTATCGTGCCAATTAATCATAAACATACCTATCACCTCATGGCCATCCTGTTTAAGCAACCATGCCGCAACACTTGAATCAACACCCCCAGATAAACCAACCACTATTTTCATGCCGTTGCTATACTATCGCTTTTTTCCAATTGGCAAATTTAAGATAACTACCCGCAATTAAACCCATAAAAATACCGTACCACAGTTCCGATAGCCAAATCATGGTAACCGTACCATGCCACCAATAGGCCACAGCATATGCCCATAACACGTATATAAGCATAACAATACCCTCAATCGTCAACGTAATGTGTGTCTTGCCGGCTCCCGAAATAATATTGTATAAAATAATACTAACCGACACTAATATTGACGTAGCCCCTACTATATAAACAATGGGCAATGAAAGATTAATCAAAGTAATATTATCGGTAAAAAGATGAAAATAAAATCGGGCAAAAAGGCTCAAAATAACTACCAGCGTGGTGATGGTTCCTGCGCTAAGTAATAATATTTTCCGTATGGTAGCGGTAAGTTCTTCTGTTCGGCCACTTCCCATAAGATAGCTAACCAGAGTGTTGGTTGCCGAGGCATACCCCCACAGGGGAAGCAAGGCAATAAGGTAAAAAGTACGCACCAGGTTCGATACTGCTAATGGGATTTCACCCATTTTTTCAACAAACATGAAAAACAAAAACCACCCGCCAAAAGAAAAGGTAAACTGCAACATAACCGGACTGGCAATACGTAAGGTGTGTAACATCACCTTCCAGTCGAAGGCGTGCTTACGCGTTAGTGCAAAATCTTTGATATTTCTACGATTAATCGTATAAATCACAAAAAAAATAGTAGCAATACCTTCAGCAATCACCGACGATAAACCAGCGCCGGCAATCTCCATGCGAGGAAAACCCATTTTCCCGAAGATAAGCACATAATCAAAGAAAATATTGGTAGCTGCCAATATTACACTGTAATATCCTACCACCCGCGTACGCATGATACCGGTGTAAAAAGCCCGGAAAATGATATTAACATATGCCAGCGCCAAACCCCAGATACGAAACGACAGGTAGGCTCTTACCTCAGAAAAAATTTCATCAGATTGTACAAAATGACGAAATAATGGGATACCCCAATAATGAAAAAGCAAGGTAAGTAGTATCCCCCAACTCACCAGAAAAAGCGACGATTGCTGAATAATTTGACCTATCTCCGGAATCCTTTTCTCACCATAGCGTCGTGCCACGATAATTTGCACCCCAATTCCAAATCCAAAGGCCAGCATAATAAGAGCCAGATAAAAAATACCCCCTACCGCCGCGGCACCCAACGCGACAGCGCCAACATGCCCCAAAAACGCAGTATTAATAATTGCCGTTATATTCTCAACCGCACTGCTGGCTATAATTGGAAGACTAATACGAAAAATTTCACGATAGCTAACTGTCGAATTCTTCATCAAAAAATAATTTTAAAATCGTGGCAGGATGTAACTCGCATTAATAAATTTACAAACCCAACGGCAAGCGCAAACACAATTTTATTTTCGTACTCGCTTGTGTATACTGCTACATGCTCGTTTCATAGGTAACATCATTCAGCATTTACAGCAGAATGATTTTATATCCGGTTAAGCTACATGCTTTTCCGTTATATTACTATATATCGCCGCACGAATGATAAAAAAGGAGGACAAAGGTACTAACTTTTATTCAGAAACACTACTGACCGACAAAAATTTTAAATAAGGGCTACCGCCCGAAGGTTTCGCCCAAAAGTTGTAGTTTTATGTTGCAAAACCAAAAACACAACTATGAGCAAAGATATCGAAAAAAATTTAGTCGGTCAGCCGATATTTAA
>JAKPGM010000007.1 GCA_029550865.1 Bacteroidota bacterium
AGTTTGGGGGTGGTAACGCTACCGTCGGCCAGGTCGGTAGCGGTGATGGAACTGTCGACAATTTTAGGGCTGGTAACGGTATTGTCGGCAATGGCCGATGCCATAGAGGCCGTACCGTTGAGGTTAGCAGTAATGGTACCGGCGGAAAAGTTTCCTGAGGCATCGCGCAGGACGATGGTGTTGGGGTTGTTGCTGGGGGTAGCGCTGGTAGCTGAGTTGGCCACCTTCCCGGCTGAGGAGATGGTAGCCAGCTTGCTATCGGCAATGGCAGCCGAGTTGCTAATATCGGCGTTGGTGATGGTACCGTCGGCTATTTTGGCTGAAGTTACGCTATTATCGGCGATTTTTATGGTGGATACAGCTCCATCAGCAAGTTTGGCTGTTGTTACGCTGCCATCAGCGAGTTTGGGGGTGGTAACGCTACCGTCGGCCAGGTCGGTAGCGGTGATGGAACCGTCGACAATTTTGGAACTGGTAACGGTATTGTCGGCAATGGCCGATGCCATAGAGGCCGTACCGTTGAGGTTAGCAGTAATGGTACCGGCGGAAAAGTTTCCTGAGGCATCGCGCAGGACGATGGTGTTGGGGTTGTTGCTGGCGGTAGCGCTGGTAGCTGAGTTGGCTACCTTACCGGTTGAGGAGATGGTAGCCAGCTTGCTATCGGCAATGGCAGCCGTAGGGCTAATATCGGCGTTGGTGATGGTGACGTCGGCTATTTTGGCTGAAGTTACGCTATTATTGGCGAGTTTGGTTGTTGTTACGCTGCTATCGGCAAGTTTGGGGGTGGTAACGCTACCGTCGGCCAGGTCGGTAGCGGTGATGGAACCGTCGACAATTTTAGGGCTGGTAACGGTATTGTCGGCAATAGCCGAGGCTGTACCGTTAACGTCACCCACCAGGTTGGCGGTGATGGTACCTGCGGAAAAGTTTCCTGAGGCATCGCGCAGGACGATGGTGTTGGGGTTGTTGCTGGCGGTAGCGCTGGTGGCCGAGTTGGCCACCTTACCGGCTGTGGAGATGGTAGCCAGCTTGCTATCGGCAATGGCAGCCGAGTTGCTAATATCGGCGTTGGTGATGGTGCCGTCGGCTATTTTGGCTGAAGTTACGCTATTATCGGCAAGTTTTAAGGAGGATACAGCTCCATCAGCAAGTTTGGCTGTTGTTACGCTACCGTCGGCGAGTTCGGATGTACCAATCCCTTCAGGTGATATCGCAAGTCCAGCAGAGTCGGCATGTAGGGTATTCCCTTTCGTTTTTACAGCAAACACGTTGGCATTTAATTGCAGACCATTGCCAGCAGTGTAAGTTGAATTTAAGTCGGATGAAGAAATAATGATGGTATCGTTGTTTTGGTTAAGCGTGGTTGATCCTGTAGCTTTGAGGGTAAGGGTGCCACCCCCTTTCGACAAGGTAATTTGCGGTTGCGTGTTTCCGCTGATGAAGAGTTGTTGTAATTCGTTGGTAGTACTGGTATCCTTGTCATCCGTCAGATGCTGATTCAAACGGTTTGATAATATAATATTTTCTTGCTGACGGAGCGCTACTTCGTTATTAATGGCCGATTGGAAATGGATGCTATCGGATTGTTGTTTTTGTCGTAAGGCTCTATCTTCGAGTCGACGTTCGTTGGTTTCGGCGGATATTTGTTTATTCAATTGTTGAGTAAGACTGTCGGTATTACGGATTAGATTTCTTTCAGCATCGGTAATAACCTTACCGCTTCCAGCATCAGTAATGCCACTGGCAGGGGAAGCACTGTATATGGGATCTTTTTCTTCGGCGAGGATGGTTTTTGCCGAAAGCGCATGCATGGCATAGGGTACCGCCATAAGCTGCTGGATACCCATGAGCAAAAATTCACCATTGCGTTTATAGTCGAGTTCCACTTTGAGAAAATGGGGAGCCTCTCCCCAGCGAATGTCGGAGAAACGGCCTACAAGGGGTTGCCCGTGCCCAATGGTAAGCGAGAAGAGACCATAGGCATCGGTAAGCGTTGTGTGCGTCTCGCTATACACGACCGTTCCATCGGGTTTGTCACGAATTATTGAAAAGCGAACTACTATTTCTTTATCGAAAAAAACTGTACCATAAATGTCGTGGCCCGCAATCTCCTTACGGTTCTCATCAAGGGCCACGGCTTGATAATTAATGCCATCGACCACAGGGGTTTGTGATAGCATTTTGCCTGGAAATAACAGTATTCCCATGAAAAGAGTTATGCAGAATAAAGTAAGTTTATTCATAGCTCCAGGTTTTATAAGGTTAACTTTATAATTTTACTACCAGACCAAAAGAAAAAATATTGGCCTGGTTGTACATTATTTGGGTTTGGGTTTGTTTTTCCAGATTAATCAGGCTGCGTAGAAAGGTATATGCGATATCGAGCGCAATATCCTGTGAGAAATCAACAACACATCCTGCAGTAAGCCGAATGCCACTATCGAAATTTCTAAATTCATTATCTTTCAAGAGGTTAACATACTGTTCGCCGATGGTCTGATCGGCTTTGTAAGGATACTGGGCGTAAATAGATAGCGTACCATAAGGTTTGAAAATAAAATCGCTGTGGATAAATTTACGGGTTCTTCCTACACCTGCTCCCACAGACAGGCCTAAATAGTGAAAATCCCATTCTACCTTCTGGTTGTTCACTGTACTTTGTGCGCCCAGATTGATGTAGTATAAGGTAGGTTGAATAAACACCAGCTTGTTGAAAAAACGCTGATACCATACTCCATAGGTGCTTTTGATTTCTGCATTGAGATAGGAATCGGTTTGTCCCTGACTATTACGGTAGCTGATGCTCGAAAATACCTGTCCAAAGAAAATATTTACACGTTTTTCGTTTTCGAGTTGGGCAAAAAGATTTTTTAGGCTAAATAACAGGCAAATAGTAATGATGCAACGGGTCATGGTTTAACGGGTTAGCTTAACAATACGATGAATACTCAATGATTTGTTTTTGCTGGACAGTCTTAGCAAGTAAACGCCATAGGGAATATCCTGAAAATCAAGGATCATGTGAGTAGAGGTAACAGGGAATTGTTTTATTCGTTTGCCCTGCAAGGTGTATAATAGGAGGGTATAATCTTGTTCCCACGTATTTAGTGTCACATGAACTTCATGTACAAACGGATTAGGATAAACAAAACATTTAATTTCTGGCTCGTCAGCGTTATATATTTTCGACTGTATGCTATACCCCTGTTGAAATCCTTGATTAATAATGAGCTGATTGTTGAATTTGGCGGTGTTAGAAGGCTGACCTGCAGTCTGTGAAAGGTATATACCAGCAGTACTTGTAGTATTCCCCCAACTGCTGATTACCCAACGCTAAAGGCTTATCTGGCCAGCAAGCCATGAGGCATTGAAAAATATGCCCAAAATGAACAATTGAATGGGTTTCATGGGTTAGGTATATAAGGCAAATATATAAATATTTATTAAAAATAAGATTTTGAAGTAATAAATTTGATATAGGCTGTTGATAATAAGCTAAATATTATTAGGAGGATTACTCGATTATATGACTACTGAAAAATTTACATTTCCTGAAAATTATAAGTATCAATCGATGGACCTTCAAGTAAATGTTTAGGGTCACATCAATGTTGGGTGTTGCTTGTATGTTATGCGATTGCTAACAACGGTAAGCATGAAAATAATAATTTTCAGACAGTTTGTGAATACCGCTATACATGTTCTTTTCATGCCTTTTTGATAGGCCTTTTTATAAAACAACTTCTTTGTAACTTTTATGGGTAGGGATAACACCCCCAGAAATATATAACCCGCTCTTTGTAAATCTGGGGTTTATCGAATAGCAAAATATGGGCAAATTTTCTGCAAGTGACTATTTTATTGTCTGATACCACTTTTGTAAAACGTAGAATGCTTTTTTTCGTTGTCCCTGGTCGGAGATTAGACCTTTACGATTCCAGAAGTCTTGGATACCGGGTAGTTGTCGTCGGGGGGAGCGAAAGTCGGCCAGTACCCAGGGGGATAGCCCTGTGAGAAAGGGTATTTGTTGTAGCATTTTAATCTGCTCTGTGAAAAAATATTCCTGATATTCCTCGGTCCATCGGGTAAGGGAATCCCCGTGATATCCGAATAGAGCTCCTGCCCCCAGTTCGCTAAACACAAAAGGTTTATTGTATTTTGTTTGCCATTTAATTTTTTCGGTTTTAGCGGGTAGACCATCGTACCAGCCAACATATTCGTTGCATGCAATGACGTCGAGATATTCGCCCAGGGGGTCGTCGACGTGATAGGTAAAGGGGTCGGAAGGATTCACATGCACTTCCATAGCTGCTGAAATCAGTCGTGTAGGGTCGAGTTGACGGGCTTTGAGAGCCAGATTCTTCATAAATTCAATACGTTCTTGATGTACAGGGGTTTCGTTGCCTATGCTCCAGATGATGATGCAAGCCCGGTTTTGGTCGCGACGAATATTCTCGGTGAGCATTTGTTCAGCCAGCTGGTAGGTTTGCCTATTACCAAACTGGATGGTCCAGTAAACGGGAATTTCCGACCATACCAGAAGTCCCATTGAATCGGCCATGCGAACCATGTATTCGTTGTGTGGATAGTGAGCCAGACGAACAAAGTTACAGCCCAGTTCCAGTGCCCAGCCCAGCAATACTTTTGCATCGTCGTACCCATTCGCTCTTGCTTTACGCATGGGCATTTCCTCGTGGATGCATATACCCTTTAGAAATACGGGTTTTTCGTTGATAAGTAACTGATTACCAGCTGTGGTAATGGTACGAAAACCAATATTATCCTTCAAAACATTTTGACGATGACGTAAAAATACTGAATATAGCTTGGGTTTAAGCGGCTCCCAGCGAACCAAATGCTTTACATTGCTTTCAAAAACAAATATTCCATTTTCATCGGTTTTCCCTTGAATGGATAGCTTAAGCTCGGGAATGTCAATTTGAATCTTTTCGTTTGCTATCTTGTCGTTTAACTGTATCCATCCCTGAAGAAGGTTGGGGTTTTGATTGTTGAGGTACAGGTGATAATTCAAGATAAATATACTGTCCTCCTCTATCAAAAGTACGTCGCGGGTAATGCCGCCATAGTTCCACCAGTCGGTGTTGATGGTAGGTACGCCATCGGGGTGTCGTTGATTGTTCACCCTGACAATCAAAAAGTTATTTTTATCCTGTATTAGCGAGGTAATGTCGAAGTAAAATGGGGTGAATCCTCCTTCGTGACTGCCCAGTTTTTTGCCATTGAGATAAACATCGGCGCGGTAATTAACGGCGCCAAACCATAGCAGCAGGCGTTTTCCATTATTGAGCGTATAATCGAACGAACGCTTGTACCAGATGCTACCTTCATAAAAAAGCAGTTCGGCCTTTTGCGAGTTCCAATCGCCCGGAACGTTTAATGTTTCGCTGCAGTCGAAATCATATTCGACACGATCGCTTTTATCGGTGGGTTTTTGATTTCGAAAAAATCCCCATGGATTTTCCTGCATGCGGTAGTCGTAATATCCGTTATCGTAAGGGTCGATGATGATATTCCATTTGCCGTTGAGGCTGGTTGTGTTGCGATTGATTACATTGTTAATCATGGGCTCAGCGTAAAGACTGATATTGATAATGTGTAAAAGGGCAAGCGTTATGATTGACTTCATGGCTTGTAATTTTAAGCTAATATAGCCAGGAGTCATGGAAAATGTGTAAAAAATGGGAAACTTTTTTGCAGGATGGTATTTTTCTCGTAGATATCTAATGATTTCAAAGGCAAAAACAAACAGTTTTTCTGGCAATAATGGACGTCCGTCTGGACGATTGGATTGAAATGAATTGTCTTTATTGATAAAGGTCAAGTAAGCCTTCGGGCAGAATCACGTGGACGAATTGTTTGTTGTGATTAATTTGCTGGAGGGTAGATTCATTCAGGGGTATCCAGATTTCGCCTTTTTCTCCTTTAACGCGGGCTACAATGTTTCCATTAAAGTCGGCTACTTCGACGATGTTTCCAATTTTTTCTGTATTGTGATGGAAAACATCATATCCAACAATTGTTTTCAGGGCGGCCGGCTTTCTTTTCCCCTGCCATACGATAAGTACCTGGCAGTTGATGTACCGGCGGATGCTTTCGACGGAATTAATATCTTCGAGCTGAATAATGGCCGAGGTAGGCGAAATAATTTCCAGGTTTGAAACAAAAAACGGAACGGGCAATCTGTTGATATTCAGAAATACCCATTCCGATTTTTGAAATTGTTTTAAAGCCCAGTTTTCAAAAACTACAATGGCCTTACCCTCTACACCATGAACACGAGTAAGCTTACCAATATTTACCAGATTATCGGTAAGCATGGTAAAAGGTATTAACTGTTAGCCTCGGGCTGAGCTTCTTCTTCCTGCGTAGCGGTGGCAGCTTCAGCGGCTTTTTGAGCAATCTGTGCTGCTTTAGCTTCACGGGCTTTTTGCTCCCGTTCGAGCTGTTCCTTACGTTTTTGTTCTTTCTTTAGCTGCTGAGCTTCTTTTTGTTTCTGAAGCTTGGCCTCTTTTTCAGCCAGCCATGCAGCAAATTTAGCTTCAGCTTGCTCCAGCGTAAGTGCATTTTTCTTTACACCGTTGAGCAGGTGATTCTTGTACAATACGCCTTTTGCTGAAAGAAGCGAACGGCATGTGTCGGATGGTTGAGCGCCAGTTTGTAGCCAATACAATGCTCTATCAAAGTCGAGTTCAATAGTAGCAGGATTTGTCTTAGGATAGTAACGACCTATCCGTTCAATGTATTTGCCATCTCGTGGCGCCCTGCTATCCGCTACCACAATGTGGTAGAAGGGGATCTTTTTTCTCCCCTGACGCGATAATCTAATTCTTACGGGCATAACTTAACGCTTTTGTTCCGACTTATTAATTTTAAAAATTTGAGCTGCAAATATAGAGAAATATTTTGAAAATAAATTTTTTAATTGGTTCAACGCTGGATGATAAGAAATAAAAAAACCGGTGGTTACCAATAGCCACCGGTACTTTATCGTCGAATGTGCGTATTTTTTTCAACCTTTTCCACCTCCATCGATGGTGACGATGGTACCATCGGGGTTGTATTCCAGTTCAATGACTTTTATGCTACGTAGCCAGGTTTTACCACCGGAAGGTACGCTATCGTGATGGAAGAGATACCATTTACCTTTGAATTCGCAGATAGAATGGTGGGTAGTCCAGCCGACTACGGGGGTTAGGATAACGCCTTTGTAAGTGAAGGGTCCATAGGGATTATCGCCAATAGCGTAACACAACTTATGTGTATTACCCGTAGAATACGAGAAATAGTACTTTCCGTTGTATTTGTGCATCCACGAAGCTTCGAAGAATCGACGTTCATGGTCACCGGCTTTGAGCGGTTGGCCATTTTCGTCGAGGATAACTACATCCCGGGGTTCTTCGGCAAATTCAAGCATATCCTCGCTCAATCGGGCTACTTTGGCGCAGAGTGCGGGTTCGTCGGGGGCAGGTTCGTGACCGCATTCTATGGCCTTATTGTTGCGATAGCGCTGAAGTTGTCCACCCCAAATACCCCCAAAATACATGTAGTACTTGCCATCATCATCTTGTAGAACAGCCGGGTCGATGCTATAGCTTCCCATGATGGGATTTTTTTCGGGGATGAAGGGACCTTCGGGTTTATCGCTTACGGCTACCCCAATACGGAAAATATCGGTTTTATCTTTAAGCGGGAAGTAGAGATAGTATTTTCCATTTTTGTGCGCACAGTCGGGCGCCCACAGCTGACGACCTGCCCATGGAATATTTTTAATATCGAGAGCCACTCCGTGGTCGGTTACCGGTCCATCGATATCATCCATGGAAAATACGTGGTAGTCGCGCATGTCGAAATGGTCGCCGTTGTCGTTTTCGGGAATACCTGCATCAATGTCGTGCGAGGGATAGATGTAGATTTTTCCATTAAACACATGTGCCGATGGGTCGGCTGTGTACATATGGTCAACCAGGTATCTTGCTTTTTTCATAGTACATAGATTTTAAGCGTTATCATTTTTCTTGGGCCATTTTTATGATTTCCTGCACTACAGGTTTGGGTTGATACTGCCGGTCAAACAACAGAGGATAGTCGGTTCGTCCCATGATAGGCCAGTAGTTGCGCCAGCTTTGAGCATCGTATACCCCCCAGAGCGTAACCCTATCTATTTTATCGGCATGTTTGAGGAATAGTTTGAAAAGATTTGCATATCGATTGGTAAAAGCAATGTTGACCGAATCGGGTAAGCCGTTGGGGTAGGGGTTATATTTGGCCCTTAACTCAGCTTTAAACGACACATCAGCAGTAAGCCGTTCGGTTGGCCAGGGAAGTAAGGTCATGTCGAGTTCGGTTATCATCACTTTTACTCCCAGGCTGGCATATTTTACAATAGCTTCTTCGTATTCTTCAATGCTGGGTGAGTCGAGCGAAAGATGTCCCTGCATGCCTATGCCATCGACTTTTATTCCTTTGGCTTTCAGTCCACTGACCAGGTTATAAATGGCATCGCGTTTGGTAGGATTCCATTCGTTGTAATCGTTGTAATACAGTTCGGCATTGGGGTCAGCCTCATGGGCAAATTTGAAGGCAAGCTCAATATACTCGGGCCCGATGATTTTATACCATTTCGTTTGGCGATATTGACCATTGTCGTCAATGGCTTCATTAACCACATCCCATCCGTGAACACGTCCTTTATAGCGGCTCACCACTGTGGTGATATGGTTTTTCATCCGGGCAATAAGTTCCTCGCGAGAAACCTCTTTGCCTTTGTCATCCACAAAAATCCAGGCGGGCACCTGAGAGTGCCATATCAGGCAATGACCAATAATTTTCATGCGGTGTTGCTGCCCAAATTCCACGAAAGCGTCGGGAAGTTTGAAGTTAAAAGAATCTTTCGCTGGATGGATTTTTTCCATCTTCATGCAGTTTTCTGCAACAATCGAATTAAAATGCTGGGTGACAATGTTAAGAGCCATTGTATCTTTCCCTTCAATCTGAGCTTCGTTTAGGGCAACCCCAATATAAAATTTATCCTTTAAGGCATCTTTTAAACCTTCATTTTTTTGATCAGCGTTGCAGGTAGCAAAAAATATTATAATCGAACCGCCAATGATGCTTATCAAACTTATTAATTTTTTCATTCCCTAAATATTTTTTAATGTTTTCAAATGTTTCGTATTGGATGTAATTGATTTTGTACCAATTATAGCTATATCGACATTTTATGCATGTTGGTGTATGCTATGATGCTTAAAACTTTGCATTCATGAATTATTGCTATGCCTGATTTTAAGATCCTGTTCGATTTGCACTTCCATTTTTTTATTGATTTCGTAGAAAAATAGGCTAGCGATGGCTACGCCGAAGGTAATTGCGGGGAAAACGCTCATAGCGAGGCGAATGCCCTGAATGGTCAAGTCGGATTGCATCGGCAACCCTTCCTGATAGCCAAAAGCTGCAAGAATGGCTGCAACCAGTGAACCGCCAATACTTAGTCCTGCCTTAAGTCCGAATATCATCGCCGAGAATATGATGGCGGTGGCACGACGATTGTTTTTCCATTCGGAATAGTCGGCTACGTCGGCTATCATTGCCCACAAAAGCGGGATGGTAAGTCCATAGAAAAATCCATGTAGGATTTGTGTGATAAAAACCAGTCCGATGGAAGTAGGGGGATAGATGTAAAAAGCTAACTGCGCTAGCGTTGCCGTAATAAGTCCAAAACCAAATACATCGCGTTTTCCGTATTTATCGGCCAATCCCTTCGACAGCGCAATACCTACAATCATAAAAATGATGCCCCCTGCATTAAACAAGCTGAAAGCCGATGTTGAGGCATCTTCGGGCCAATGAAAACCTACGAGTCCCATGCTGCTAAGAAACGCGTTGAGACTGGCAATAAAATGGTTGAATCCTATGGCATTCAAAAATGAAGCCAGGGAATCTTTTTCGAGGTAATAATTAAAGTAGTAAACGTAGGTACCCCCTTTAAGGGCGAGCGTAATAAAGATAAATACCGTTACAATAAGCATGATGATCCAGGGCTTGTTGTGGATCAGGTCGGTTAAGTCTTGCTTTACACTTGAGGTTTGTTCGGGCTTGGGGATAATACGTTCCTTGGTGGTTAAAAAGGTGATAATAAAGCACAATACCCCCACAGCAGCGAATATTCCCATGATTTTTTCGAACCCTGCTGCTTTATCACCGTGACCAGCAATTAGTACCAGCGGAAGCAGCAAGACCTGAATGATGAATTGGGCTACCATTACGGCAAAGAATCGGTACGAAGAAATGCTATTTCGTTCCGACATGTTACCGGTAATTACCCCGCTTAAAGCCGAATAGGGCAAGTTATTGGCAGAGTATACAATTACCAGCAAAATATAGGTAATCATCGCATAGATTATTTTGCCGGTAGTACTGAAATTGGGTGTGGTAAAAGCCAATATTGCCATTACCCCAAAGGGGACAGATGTCCAAAGAATCCAGGGCCGGAATTTCCCCCAACGGGTATTGGTGCGGTCGGCGATGATGCCCATGATGGGGTTAAAAAATGCACCTAACATTCCTCCGATGAAAATTATTACCGAAGCCGATGCAGGAGGAATTTTTGCTACATCGGTATAGAAAAAGGCCAAAAAAGTCATTAGCGTCTGAAAAATTAGGTTTGCAGCAAGATCTCCCAGACTGTAACCTATTTTTTCAGAAAGTTTGATTTTTTCTACTTCTGAGCTCATAATAATTTCTTGTTTTTGAGATTTATTTAAAATATTTCCTTTGCTTACAAATTAACGAATATACCGTCGGGTGTAAGGCATACAATTTTTGCAAATAGTACCTACAATTTCAGCGAATATGCATAAATACCAGAAAAAAGGATGCTAATAACCATATCGGGACGGAGGCTGACGAGTTAAATACTGAATTGGTATTTCGACAGGATAGTTGCTATTTTGCTAAAGATTATTTAAAGTCATGTATTGCTATTTCAAAATAATTTTCACATTTGTGCTATCTTTAAGGGTAATTTGTACATTTAAGCATGGTGTTTAAAAAATGTATATTCCTGTTTTTATTAGTTTTTGGTTTGTCGTTAAAAGGACAAAATGACTATTTTTTATTTCACCAGCTGACCCTTGAACATGGATTGTCGAATAATTCGGTGACCTGTATTTTTAAGGATAGCAGGGGTTTTATATGGATTGGCACCATCGATGGGCTCAATCGTTACGATGGGTATAATTTTGTCATCTTTCGGCACTCAAATAACGATACAAATAGCATATCCGATAATTTCATCAGCACAATCATCGAGGATAGCGCTGGCAACTTATGGGTGGGAACCCAGGGCGGTGGGCTCAATTGCTATGATCCCCGGCTCGATCGATTTACAAGTTTTTACCACGATCCCCAAAATATCAATAGCCTTCCTTCGAATTTTATATTTCATCATAACTCCATGCTTATTGACCGCAGGGGAAACCTATGGATCGGTACAAACAAGGGGTTATGCAGTTATTATCCCGGTAAAAAGCAATTTGTACGTTATTTGCTCAAACCACCCGGCTCGATAAGCGAGGTGGCAAAAGATATTCGTACCATTTTTCAGGCGAGTGACGGCACTTTGTGGATTGGAACCGACAGGGGGCTTTATCAGTTCGACCCTTTACAAAAAAAAGTGTTACGATATTTTAGTATGAGTTATGGAAGTACGTCGCTTACCAATAACATTATTACTGCAATAGTCGAAAATGTATCCTATCAGGAAATATGGATTGGAACAGAAGAGGGGCTGAATGTGCTCTCGTTGAAAGATTTTACCATACGTCATTATTTTGCTGGGAAAAACGACATGTATGCATTAAGCGATAACTCAATTACTGCGCTTGATGTAGATGAAAAAGGTAATATCTGGATTGGCACCAAATCGGGAGGGCTTAATCAGTATAACTATGCCCAACGACGATTTTTTTGTTGGAAGCAAAATCCAGTTGATAAGAATAGTTTGAGTGATAACTACATCGACAATCTTTATGTCGATAAGGCTGGATATTTATGGATAGGTACGGTAAACAATGGGGTAAACCTGGTGGACATCAGACCGAAAAAGTTCCAATGGTTGAAAAATGAACCAGGTAATCCTAACTCCCTTTCTGCCAATACCATTCGGTCGGTATATGAAGATTCAGAAGGAATTCTGTGGATAGGCACCTATGGTGGGGGCTTAAATCGTTACGACGGGAAGCAATTTATGCATTTTTTCCATCAGCCAAACAATAGCAATAGTCTCAGTCATAATATCATTAGTGCTTTGCATGAGCATGAACATACTTTATGGATAGGCACCTGGGGGGGAGGATTATGTAAAATGAATACCAGAAATTTCACCATCAATCGGTTAAATCTTCATTTACCCGATTACATTAATCAAATAGCCTCCGACAAATATGGACGGCTATGGATTGCATGCAATGGTGGTCTGTATGTATATTGGCCCATTACTGGGGAATTGATTCGTTGTGACGACGATAGTGTTACCGAGAGGAGACTTACCGCCAATTCGGTGAATCGTATTCACTGGGATGAAAACGGACATCTGTGGGTGGGTACCTTCGATGGATTAAATTGTATAGTATTCAAGGATTTCGAAAAAATCATCATTGATACGCTATACCATTTTCGCAAGCAGCTTAATCGATCCAATAGCTTGAATGATAATCGAATTCTTAGTATAGGCGAGGATTTTGACCAGAATCTCTATTTGGGAACCTATACCGGTGGTATCAGTAAAATGCATGTTCAGTGGAAGGGGAGCAGAATAGCTTCTGTTCAATTTATGCCATATACCGATAACGAAGGTTTGGCCGGTAATATCGTATATGGAATGCTGACCGATAATCGAGGCAATATCTGGATAAGTACTAACAATGGTCTTTCGAAATTTGACCCGGCTAAAAATGTGTTTCAGAATTTTACCATTGATGATGGACTGCAAAGTAATCAGTTTTATTGGAACGCTTATGGCAGGGGCAAAAATTCGCGCATGTATTTTGGGGGCATCAACGGATTGAATCTTTTTTATCCCGACAGTATCCTTGTTCAACGCAGTTTTCCAGAGATTTGTATTACTAATTTTCAGCTTTTCAACCAACCTGTAAAGGTGTCCTCGGGAAAAAATGCATTGTTGAAGCAGTCTATATTATATACCCGTCATATTACCCTTCGTCGGCACGAATATCCTTTTACTATCGAATTTGCCGCTTTGGTGTATCGTTCGCAAAAAAAGATACGCTATGCTTATCGACTTGAAAATTTTGATCATGCCTGGATATATACCGATGCCAATCGCCGTTATGCTACCTACTCACACCTGCGTCCGGGAAGTTATGTTTTCAGGGTCAAGGCTACTAACGAAGATGGTGAATGGGGTAAGCAAATGGCTGAGCTGCACATTACTGTTTTGCCAGCATTTTACGAAACCATCTGGGCTTTTATGCTTTATGCTCTTATACTTTTGGCGCTGTTGTATTTCTTTCGTCGGCAGATATTGGCACGTGCCCGTTATCGTCACGAAATTCAACTTCAGCGCATGGAGCGAAAGAAAAGCGAGGAGTACAATGAAATGAAATTGCAGTTTTTTACCAATATCTCCCACGAATTTCGTACACCGCTGACCCTAATTATGGGGCCGCTGGAAAATATCCTTTCACGCTCCGACCTTGATAAAGCTGCCAGGGAACAGCTTATGCTTATGCGTTCGGGAAGTAAACGCCTACTTCACCTGATTAATCAGTTACTCGAGTTCAGAAAAGTAGAATCCGGTAACTATGAGCTAAAAATAACCCATAGCGATGTAATACCCCCTCTGAAAGAAATTGTAGAACTTTTTAAAAGCACAGCGCAGTCGCATAGAATCAGTTACTCAGCTTCTTTTCCTTTGAAAAGTGCAATGATTTATTTCGATGAAAACGTAATAGAGACGATAGCATTCAATTTACTTTCCAATGCCTTTAAATTTACCCAGCCCGGTGGAAATATTCGTTTTGAGATAGAATTTTATAACGAAAGATTTGAAAAAACAATTCTTGAAAAGGACATACATTACCTGGTAATAAAGGTAGAGGATACGGGAAAGGGTATTCCTGCCGACAAGCTGGACGACATTTTCAAACGTTTTTACCAATTGCCTGCTGCTGATAAACATGCCATCAAGGGGACGGGTATTGGACTTACACTTTGTCAGGAGCTGGCCGTGATGCATGGGGGCGAAATAAAGGTGGAAAGTGCTGTTGGTAAAGGTTCGGTTTTTACTACTACTCTGGCAGTACATGCTTCCTACTTTTTACAAAAAAATATTCCTATTCTTTCTGATAATGAACATATTGCAAAGAATGGTACAGAAAGTTCTGAGAAATTTGCTTTTACCTTTAACGAGCCAGGTACATTACAATTTAGTCGTCCCGAGAAGGAGGATAGTCCCGGTGTGCTTATCATTGAAGACGATGTTGAAATTATCAAGTATATAGGGAAACTAATTGAACAGCAATATCACATTTACTATGCATTCGATGGAAATGCGGGGTTGCAGCTGGCACTTGAGAAAGAACCCGATATTATTATTTCTGATGTTATGATGCCTCAAATGAATGGTTTTGAGCTGTGCGAAAAAATAAAAACCGATCCCCGACTCAGCCATATACCCATTATAATGCTCACGGCATTATCGAATATCGATGATAAAATTAAGGGGTATCATCTGGGAGCCGATGAATATTTGACCAAGCCTTTCGATCATCGTCATTTGCTGGTGCGCATTGAAAAACTTATTGAGCAACGAAAGCAGTTGCAACGGCATTTTCAGCAGCAATTTAGCATGGATAACGAAATGCCCACGCTATCGTCTCTCGATAAGCAGCTTATACAAAAAGTAATCCAGTTAGTGGAGGATCGGATGTCCGACCCCAATCTGTCGGTCGATGATTTGAGCCGGGAATTAGGCATCAGCTCAACACATTTATACCGAAAAATTAAGGCGCTTATGGGACTATCGACCAATGATTTTATTAGAAAAATTCGATTGAAACGTGCTGCACAGCTACTTTTACAGGGAAATGGCAATATTTCACAGGTGATGTTTGAGGTCGGATTTACCAATAGTTCTTATTTCGCCAGGCGCTTTCAGGAAGAGTTTGGCATGACTCCAAGCGAATTTATTCATCAACAAAGAGGAAAAGCATAGAGGTTATCCATCGTTGTAAAAAATCTTTTAAAGAAAATTTGTGAATAAAAAAATAGTTGTATTTTTGCAGTCCACTTTTTGAAAGTGGGTAAGTGCATACAGTTCAACAAAAAAAGCTTAGAAAAGTGAATACGCTTAGTTATCGGACAATATCGGCCAATAAGGCTACCGTTCAGAAGAACTGGGTTATAGTGGATGCGCAAGGACAGGTATTAGGCCGTTTGGCTTCAAAGGTTGCCAAACTCTTGCGGGGTAAATACAAAACCAACTATACCCCTCATGTCGATTGTGGCGACAATGTTATTGTAATCAATGCAGCAGGGGTTCGCCTGACTGGTAAAAAATGGACCGATCGTGAACATTTTTTCCACACGGGTTACCAGGGCGGACAAATTGTTAAAAGCCCGCTCGATATCTATCGCAAAAATCCTTGCGATCTGGTCGAAAAAGCTGTAAGGGGAATGTTACCCAAGAACCGTCTCGGAGATGCAATTTTTAAAAATTTGCATGTTTACGCAGGCAGTGAGCATGCCCATCAGGGGCAGCAACCCAAACTTATTGATATCAACTCACTTAAATAATAAACATGGAAGTAATTAACGCAGTTGGTAGAAGAAAAACAGCAGTAGCCCGTATTTACGTTTCAGAGGGCAAAGGAAATATTACCATCAACGAACGTGCATTCGAAAATTATTTTCCCACCATTCAATTACAAACCACAGTAAAACAGCCATTGGTATTGGTAGGCTTAACCGACAAATTTGACATCAAGGTTAACCTTACGGGTGGCGGATTTAAAGGACAAGCCGAAGCGTTGAGACTTGCCATAGCACGTGCGCTGGTTAAATATAACGAAGAGTACAAAGCCATACTTCGGAAAAATGGGTTACTCACCCGCGATCCCCGTGAGGTGGAAAGGAAGAAACCGGGTCGTCCCAAAGCCAGAAAAAGATTTCAATTCAGCAAACGTTAATGTTCAACGTTTGGAAGAGCTAAGTTTAGTATCTAAACTCGCTGGACTCCGAAAGGACTACCAGGGGGTTGCTTAATATAGAAGGTAAACTTAAAAATGAAAGAATGTCGAGAGTAACTTTTGAACAACTATTAGAGGCGGGTGTACACTTTGGCCATTTGAAGAGAAAATGGTGTCCTGAAATGGCGCCATACATTTTCACAGAAAAGAATGGTATCCACATCATCGACCTGCAGAAGACTATTGTCAAACTGGAAGAGGCTGCTAATGCGTTAAAGCAAATTGCTAAATCGGGAAGGAAAATTTTGTTTGTAGCCACCAAAAAGCAGGCTAAAGACATTGTTAGCGAGAAGGTAAAAGCCATTAACATGCCTTATGTGACGGAGCGTTGGCCAGGCGGAATGCTCACCAACTTTCCTACCATTCGTAAGGCTGTTAAGAAAATGGCAGCAATTGATCGCATGATGACCGATGGCACGTTTGATACGCTATCCAAGCGTGAACGGTTGCAAATAACACGTCAGCGTGCGAAGTTGGAGAAGAACCTCGGTAGTATAGCCGATCTTACACGCTTACCTGCTGCTTTGTTTGTGGTTGATATTACCAAAGAACATATTGCGGTGAAGGAAGCTCGACGTCTGGGAATACCTGTTGTAGCCATCTGCGATACCAATTCAAATCCAAATCTGGTAGACTTTCCTATCCCAGCCAATGACGATGCTTCCAAGTCGATAGCCCTTATTACCGATGTAATATGTCAGGCTGTGCAGGAAGGGCTCAACGAACGTAAAGTTGAGAAAGATTCGGAACAGGCCGAATCAAAAGCCAAGGAAACTAAGGAACACAAAAAACCTAAGGTAGTTAAGGCTACAACTGCTTCGGTACTGGCAGAAGATGTTGAGGACGCTGTTTTGAATAAGTTCGAAACCGAGGTGAAAAAAGTACCTATTAAGAAGAAAACTATAAAGGAAGACGAATAATCTTTTCAACATACAAAAAATGGGCGTAGCCAGCATGGCTACGCTGCTTTTTATAAATAAACGGAACTAAAAATGTAAGCATATGGCACAAGTTACCTTAGCCGATATAACAAAACTGCGTAAAGCAACAAGCGCAGGAATGATGGATTGTAAGAAAGCGCTGGAAGAAGCTGATGGCGATTTCGACAAGGCGGTTGAAATTATTCGCAAAAAAGGACAGTTGGTTGCCAGTAAACGTGCCGATCGTACCGCAACGGAAGGGGTGGTATTGGCCAAGGTAGCCGAGAATGGAACGTATGGCATTGTAGTGGCTTTGAATTGCGAAACCGATTTTGTGGCCAAAAATGCCGATTTTGTTGCTTTAGCCGAACTTATCGCGCAAACTGCCCTAATAAACCGTCCTGCTTCTGTTGAAGAGCTGAAAGGTATAGTTGTAGATGGACGACCCATTGAAAACCATATCTCCGAAAAAATTGGTGTAACTGGGGAAAAAATGGAGTTGAGCTATTATGCTTCTCTCTCGGCTGAGAAGGTCAGCGCATACATCCACCCTGGAAACCAGCTGGCTTGTATTGTTGGCTTTAATAAAGCTGGTCTTGATGAACAGGTGTACAAGGATATCTGCATGCAGGTGGCTGCTATGAATCCCGTTGCGGTCGATAAAGAATTTGTAAGCAAAGAAAGAATTGAAAAGGAACTTGAAATCGGTCGCGAACAGGCTCGCCTGGAAGGAAAACCTGAAAATATGATTGAAAAAATTGCCGAAGGTAAACTCAATAAATTCTTTAAAGAAAGTACACTGCTCAATCAAGAGTTTATTAAGGATAATAAGAAAACGGTTAGACAATATATTCAGTCCATCGATAAAGACCTTGTGGTTACAGGTTTTTGTCGATTTGCCTTGAAAGATTAAAAGTACTATTTTAGCATAAAAAACCACCCGGATGGGTGGTTTTTTGTTTTAGAGATTTAAAGGCATTATGGTTTTGCCCCAGCTGATAAGTATTGGTAAATAATTTTTGCCTGATTATCGTTAATTTTAGCCGGCTTTTGCATACGTGCTACTATTTCTTTCCATTGGGTCTGGGTGTATTTCTCGGGTAAGTACAAATGATGACAACCACCACAATTACGAATATAAAGTTGCCTTCCCAATAAAAGGGTATCGAGGTTTACCTGTACCCTTTCAGCATCGAGTGCGGTAGGGGCATATAACGCCCCTCCACACTGGTATGCCAGAATTCCAACAAGGCAGGTAAACACAATGATTGTACAGATTTTAGCTTTAGAATACATAGGAGAAAATTAAACGGCATTGGATTCTTTCAAACTCTTTCAGATTTAACGAATTGCCCGAAGCAGCTCCTTTGAACGATGTTAGTTGAGGGAGTAGGGTAAAGTTAGCCCAGAAACTTTCACTTACGTAAGAGAAACCTATTCCACCAAAAAGCGCGCTGTGTTTTACTTCCCCTTTTTCCAGCACATTTTTCCAGGCACTTTCGGCGGTAAGAGCAAAGGTTGGTGATACCGACCATGCAGCAGCCAGGTAGGCATCGATTTTGTTTTTCTTTTCCCACTCAGTATGATTGTCCTCAATTTCAGGCTCTAACTCAAATTCGTATACACCATTAAATGCAACGGTGAGATTATGGATGCGCTTGTCGAGTATGAGTTTTCCTTCCAACTCATATTCATTGGTACTAATGGTATATTCGCCATACAACGCCAAACCAATGGGATGTGCAACGGGATCGAGCAACTTGAGTTTCCACTCATTGGAGAATCCTATTTTATTTTCGGTTTTTACCTGTACACTGTCTGCTGCTGATTTAGCTGTCAGATTCAGGTAAAAAGCTGTCTGTAAATTGTTGCCGAGTCCTACTTCATATTCGGTTCGGTGATCAAGTCGAGCATAATAATTATCACGACCCGTACGCAGGGTATTCCATACCTCCAGCTCTTTTTGCCCCTTATTCAGAACAGTACTCTGATAGGTATAGGTAAATAATCGATCTTGTGCAACCGCTGTTACACTGCAGAACAGAAAAAGTAAAAATATTTTGTTTTTTGTTGCCATAGTATTTGTTTTTAAAATTTTGCAGGCAAAACTATTGTCTTTGAAAACGGCAAACCATCCTTATTTGTGGGTAATTTTTATCGTTCAATGATACAGAATATCCTCATATGTGATGAATCGGTATATGCATACCAGTTGGGGTCTCCTCAATTTTTTATAATTTTTTGTAAGTCAAGTTAAAAAACTGTCAGAAACAGGGTAAAAATTGTTCTCGACCATTTCGTATCAGAAGACGAAAGAAATGTATCCCCTGAGAAGCTTAGCGGGAGGTTAACTTGCATATTCATTTCAAAATCCAGGAATATGAAAAAATATTTGATTTTTTTCTTCATGCTAGTTTCGGCATATACCATCATGCGCTGTGATGATACATTTAAACCCGAGTTGGAGGTTAGCCCAACCTCTCTTGTATTAGCCCCTGTGGCTAATAGTACGGATAGTTTTTTGGTACATTCGAATACCGAATGGACGATTGTATGGGATGCCGACTGGATTACGGTTACCCCTAAGGCGGGGAAAGACAATAGCACGGTAATCGTAGTGGCTGCAGCTAATTCAGACGCTTCGGCACGAACGGCAAACATTGTCGTTAGGGCTGAAGGACTCAACGACCGAGTCATAGAGGTTACTCAAGGCGGGAAATTGTATGCCTTGCCCCGGCGGGTTGTACTCGACTCGGCAGCGAATAGCCTGGATACGTTGCAGATTTTTAGTCCTGGGGAGTGGTCACTGAAAGGGATATCCGAATGGCTATCGGTAAATCCGACACAGGGATCACAATCAGCAAAGGTTGTTGTCAAAGCTTTAACCGAAAATGCCGACACAGCCGCACGAAGCAATAGGATTATACTTATTTCGAAGGATGCTGGTACCGATACTGTTGAGGTAGTGCAACGGGGGAGCAAATATTATCTTGCGATGTCGGCGACTACGCTAACATTGGGTCCTGAGGCAAACAGTTCGGCTACCTTTTCGGTTTCTTCCAATACCCAATGGACGATAACATCGCCTCAAAGCTGGCTAACCGTGAATCCGCTGACAGGAACGGGAAATGCTACCATTACGGTCAAAACCAATGAGACCATGACTGTTTCTCGACCTCGTTCGTTAACACTTACCCTGTCGAGCGATAGAGTTAAACAACAACCTAAGATTAAAATTACCCAGGAAGGGATACCCTGTGCAGATAGCGATGAGGAATACTGTGAAACTCCTGGCTGTGCTATTGCACAATTACCCACGTATGGTGAATTAACCTCGAACGCTTATTTACCCGATCCCTTTACTTTCCTCGATGGCTCGAAGGTAACTACCAGGGCCGATTGGACCTGTCGTCGTGCCGAGATTGCCGCTCTTGCTCAAAAGTTTGAATTTGGGAATAAACCCTGTACACCTTATTCAGCAACGACGGCTACCTTTAACAGCAGTAACAATACGCTCACGGTTACCGTAACAGAAAATGGTAAAACCATTTCGTTCGATTGTACCATTACTTATCCGGCAACAGGCACTGCCCCTTATCCAGCAATGATTGGAATTGGTTTTTCTTTCCTGAATAATAACGAACTTTCCAATTTGGGTGTGGCAATAATTAATTTCCCATGTGATCAAATTGCCGAACAGCAAAGTACAGGTTCGCGTGGTAAGGGTAAATTTTATGACCTATACTGTAGCAACCATTCAGCAGGAGCGCTTATGGCATGGGCATGGGGGGTAAGCCGACTTATCGATGCGCTTGAAAAAACACCTGAGGCTAATATTGATCCTACACGATTGGGTGTAACGGGTTGTTCTCGGTATGGTAAAGGCGCTTTAGTGGCAGGTGCTTTCGACGAACGAATAAAATTAACTATTCCCCAGGAATCGGGCTCTGGAGGGGCAGCTAGCTGGCGGGTATCTGACGCACAAAAAGCTGCTGGTCAGAATGTGCAGACCCTCTCACAGATTGTCACCGAAAATTGTTGGTTCCGAGCCGACTTTAACCAGTTTAGTACCACTGCTAATAGGCTGCCTTTCGACCATCATATGATTATGGCCCTATGTGCTCCACGTGCTCTTCTGGTAATTGAAAATACCTCGATGGAATGGTTGGGCAACCTGAGTACATGGACTACCGCTAATGCTGCACACTATGTTTGGGAAGCATTGGGAATACCCGACTATATGGGATTCTCTCAGGTAGGCCACTCCGATCATTGTGGATTTCCTGCTGCACAAATTCCCGAGTTACAGGCGTATGTCAAAAAATTTCTCGTCGGTACAGGTACCGATGATACCCAGGTGATGAAAACGGATGGAAACCTTATTTTCGATAAAGATAAATGGGTAAACTGGATTGTACCTAATCTACCATAGTTCCTTTTTCTCCGATTCTTTTACCAGAGCTGCCCGCGTAGGGCAGCTTCTTTAAGAAGTAAGTAGAAGATTTTACTGTTTCAGCCACCTTCCGTACCTCAACGTTACCATCCTGTACCACCCGCAGGGTATACATTCCAGCTTTAAGCTGCTTGGTGCTGAGGGTGACCGAACCTACCAATTGCCCTTTAGCTGCCTGCTTTCCATCCAGGCATATGAAATAAGAACCCTACCTCTACTACAATTAGCATTCAATTAAAGTAACCCCTTTTCAGGGCTCAAGATTGTTGCTCAATACGGCTACAAAACCTCCGCGGGGTTTGATTTTCAGATTTATCACAGGATTGTTTGTTTTAAATTGATAAAAGGTTCGATTAGTATCACCATCGGTAATCACGCTGGTACTTTTTACTTCAGGATCTATGAGCGAAAGGTTTATTTCAACCTGCTGTTCGTTATCCTGTGCATTAATACCCGCAATATACCACATATCATTGCCTTTTCGGGCTAAAACCACATATTTGCCGGGATAACCATCGATAAACTTAATATCGTCCCATACTTCGGGGATTGACGACATGAACTGCTGTACATAAGCGGGTTGTGCGGCCATTCCCCGTGGTATTTCGGCAAAATGCTGAATACCTGATTGAAAAAGAACAGACAAAGCTAATTCGAAGGCATTGGAGGTTATTCTGCGAATATTGGGCACTTCCGAAAAAGCCACCGGTGTAAAATCCATTGGGCCAATCACATTACGGGTAAAAGGCAGCACCGTACAATGTACAGGCTGTTGATCGGCATTATGCTGTTCGAAAGTTACAAATTCAAATCCTTTCACCGCTTCCATCGTCATCAGATTGGGAAAAGTGCGGTTCCAACCTCTGGGAATGGTAGCTCCATGGAAATTTACCAATAGCTTGTAATCAAAAGCATCCTTTAGAATTTCCTGGTAATATGCCATCATCGATTGACCATCGCCACCAAAAAAATCGACTTTTACACCTACCACGCCCATTTTGCTGATTTTTTCAAATTCGCTGCGTCGGATTTGACGATCGACCATCAGATTCCGAGGGGTTAATGGGGCTGTATTCCAGTTACCTGCCGAGTTATACCACAGCAGGATACCTACATTTTTTTGTTTAGCGTACTCGACAAGCTCCTGTATTTTTTCATAGCCAATCTGTGTGTCCCAATAGGCATCGATAAGGCAATAACGCCAGTGCATACGTGCAGCATAGTCGATAAAAGATTTTTGAACGGGGAAAATAGTTGAATCGTCCTTGAGTAACACCCACGACCAGGCCGATTGTCCCGGTTTAACAAACGAAAGATTATTGTCGATAGCAGGGTCGGCCAAATCGGTAACCAGCGTCGATTCGACAATAGTTCCCAGACTTTTACCCATTATGATTAAACGCCAGGGGGTGTAAAGGGGTAGACGCGCAGTTGGATATACAGGGGCCTGCTCGTGGGTAGTCTCGAGCGGCTGAGGAAAAGCTAAAAAGTATTCACCCTCGGGCGATAGTGCAGATAAGCGAGAACCACAATAATTTTCCCGTACGTTAGTTTCGGTAAGCAGCACCCAATGATGATTTGCGAAAAAGAGTGCAGGAAACGACCAACCCGCTTGTTGGGGAGCAGGTGTACCTACTGGCACATCGATGTAATAGTTTTCCTCGTACGATGGCTGTGTGGCGTTCCACCCAGTGCGAGCATCAGCATGAGGGTGCAACCATGCTCGGGCATCCCCAGGAAAACGAAATGAAGTATATTCCTTCTCTACCTGAACAGGTACGTCAGTTGTGCCGGGTAAGTAATAACGGTAAGCAACCCCATCGTTCGATACTCTAAAAATTATCTGCAATCGTTGATTTTGTCGATTGATAACTTCCAATGTGCGTTCATTGGCGCTATAGCTGCAATTTTTCCTTTTCCCTGTTAGCATTACATACTGGTCATTTACAGGAACAACCTGTCCAACTTTCTCGAGAATAAGGGAATCGTAAAAATTGGTATTGCTTAGCTTAAGTCCCAGCCGTGAAGGCATGAGTACTGTCTCATCATGATCCTGAATGGTGTAGGTAAGCATACCTTTGCCGTTAATTTCTACCTTCACGCTTATGTTGTTGTCGGGACTTTTAACTTCTATGGGGTTAATGGCATTGAGGTTGTAATGCATGGTTAGAAACATTATAGTAACCCAAACACACGAAAGACGAGTTTGCATAATACTTAGTTTAAACGTTTAACAAACGATGTATATTGCTATAAATCAATTATTTCAATAATCTGATGTAATAAACGCCTCCAGCCAATGAACCAGGATGAGCCACAAATTTTACCGTATAGTTCGTGCTGGCAGATTCGCGAATCGATGCAGGAATTTCAACATCGACCGTAAAAAAGGTATCTCCTCGATCACCTTTCAAATGGATGGTCTCCACCTTAATGTCATTCAGCCATACGTCGAAGGTACGGTTATTATCGAGTCCATAGAAAGTTAGTGAAAGATATCGCGCTTGCTTAGCATTATCGGAAAGTTCGTAGGAAAACCATCCGGAGGCATGTCTCCAGAAACGGTTTTGATGAATTCCCCATTCGGTATTTTCACCTTTAAAGTTATGTCCGACCTCCGATTGCTGCTCACCAGGAGCTACCTCGTCGATAGTCCGCTGTTGCAGGGCTAATTTTTCCTTTTCTTTTTCGAGCCATAGCTGCTGTTGCTGTTTAAACTGTGATTCGGAAAACAACGGAAAATATAGCGTATAACGGGTAGCCTGCAACTCGAAAAAAGGCTGTAGCATGATGTTAACCTCTTCATTGTTTTTCAGTCGCATGGGTATAGAAAACTGAAGTTTATTGGCATCCAACAGCTTTACTTTTTTGATCCAATCATCATCATTGGACACAATACAGGACTGTTCGTCCAGTGGATAAAGTGGCCCATTTGCTACATGTGCCATTCGGGAAGCATCAGCAAACAAGCCTATCTGTTGGGCTGTATCGCAGGCGGCTGCCAATACGATAGGACCGTACAACAAAGAAACCCAGGAAGAACCATCGGGCAATCGTTCGTACAACAGTTGCATGGGCAACGCTATCTGGATTACATCCTTATTTTTCCACACCCGTTTGACATCCGCATAACCGTCTTTGACAGGTATTCGTTGCTCTTTGCCATTATTTATGCGCACTGCAAGATAATTTTCCCGTACCCACACAGGCTTTCGAATGCGTATCGTCATGTTTAGGGGGGTAGAAGTTTGAATTTGAAGCTGCGTATTGGGCTCAAAAGGGAAACGAGTTTGTTGGACTATTTCAACATTTTTTTCCCGCCAGATAAGTTGAGAGGGAATAAACAAATTTACCCACAACGTATCAGGCGTTCTGGCATAAATCATTTCACCATATTTAGCATGATTTTCCATCCCTGTTCCCACGCAGCACCAAAATGAATTATTGACTGTAGAATACACGCGGTAGTGGCAAGGGTGCATAGGAGTAAAATACACAAATCCCCCACTATCGCGATGAATAGAAGACAGGATATGATTAAACAGGGTACGTTCGTAGTAGTCGAGGTACTTTGTTTGTCCCGACGACAGGAATAGCAGTCGGGTAAGCTTAAGCATGTTGTAGCTATTACAGGTTTCGGGTCCCTGGTTCGACTCAATCATAGAGCTGAAGTCGTTGGCAGGATTAAAATGCTCACGAACGCCGTGCCCACCAATGGAAACCGTATATTTGCCGACGACCAGATCCCAGAAGAAACGTGCAGCCTTATCCCAGTCGGGATCGTGAGTAGCATCGGCCACACATTTAAAGCCGATAACTTTAGGTATTTGCGTATTGGCGTGTAACCCGGTCAAAATATCTTTACCTTCCTGTAGGGGTTGTAAGATAGCCTTATGCGAAAAACGGCGCGCCAGCGTAAAATAACGGCTATTCCCTGTAATCTGCCCCACCTCTACAAACACCTCGTTAAGTCCCCCATGCTCGGTAGCCAGTATTTGTTGTACCTGATCGTCGGAGAGGGATTGGGTCAACTGATCGAACCAATCGGTAAGTTTTACCAGCATGTCAAGTGCTTTTGTTTGATGGGCATAAAGGTAGGCATCGCGTAGGCCTGCAAAAGTTTTGTGTAGGTTATATAACGGCACCCAGCGATTACCCAGCGAAAAGCTGCCCGCATCGATTTTTCCATTCCGAATATCGTTCCACAGGCTTTTTCCATCGGGTATACCGCCAACATAGCCATCGCCATTTTTCCGCTGACAGCTATCGAGCCAGTTGAGCATATACTGTATCCTAATAAGTAACTGTGGCTGTTGGGTAGTTGCATACATCATCGACAGGGCTGAAAGATAATGGCCAGCAGTATGCCCATCGAGTCCCATACTTTCCCAATTGGGATAGTTGGGCTTTAAGGGAGTAATACCGGCCTCCTTCAGGAAAGGAGCCAGTAATCGATCGGGGTCTAATGCCAATAAATACTTTAAGTCGGCCTGTTGAGCCTGGTAAAAAACGTTAGCCGGCATTATTTTTACCTCTGCCATATCAAATCCCTGTAGGGTATTTCCCTTAATGATACCAGCAAAACAGGCAAGTATGGAAAGAAAAAGCCACGTTCGTTTCATTTGTGTATCATTTAAAAATTTTCCTCTAAAAAGTCGGATAGAGCTTGCATGTAATATGTTTTTTGCCATAAAATCAAGTAGTTATAAGAAATTATTTTCATACTTGTTTGTGAATACTACCCTATATGATCGTTTCATCCTCCAAAAACTTACCTCAAAATTTTGCATCGGCAATAAAATGCTTATTGAGAACAAAATAAAATTTTTCGAGGATAAAAAAGGTGGACAAAAAGAGAATTTTACAGGACAAATGGATATAAGCAATAAAAAAACCCGGCTGATGACCGGGTTTATTATTTCTAAAAGGATTGTCGAAAATTAAAACAGGCGCAAACTTACTTAGGAAAAAACTTTTTTTGAAAAATTAGCAGGATAATTACACCCACCGTTATGGCGGAATCGGCAATGTTAAAAACAGGACGAAAGAATACGAATTCCTGTCCTCCCCAAAAGGGTATCCAGGCGGGAAGCGTGGTTTGAATGATGGGAAAATAAAACATATCCACCACTTTACCATGTAAAAATCCGGCATATCCCCCCTCGGAGGGGAACATTTGCGCTACCTGATAATAGCTTTCATTGAAAATTAAACCATAAAAGGCACTATCAATCATATTTCCAATAGCCCCAGCCAGAATAAGGGATATGCAGGCTATTAGTCCCACGGGAGCATTCTTACGTATCAGCGAGTACAGATAATAACCAATGGCACCGATGGCGACCAACCTGAAAAGACTCAGAAATAGCTTTGCCTGATCACCATCACCAAGCTCAATTCCAAAGGCCATTCCTTTGTTTTCGGTAAAATGTATGATAAACCAGTTGGTAATTTTAAATTCCTGCCCCAAATACATGTGGGTTTTAACCCATATTTTAAGCAATTGATCAATGAGTAAAACGGCAATGATGATAATCCAGGCAAGTTGTCCTTTACGTTTCATCCGAAAATAATTTTAAATTTTTTATAGTGGTCGGATGGAACTCGCATGTGATGAGCTTTCTACACATAGGCAAGTACGAAACTGATAAATATTTTCATACTCGTTTGTGAATGCTACCCTACATGCTCGTTTCCATGAAAAATCAGCTCACTAAAATACAACACAAAAAAATAATACCATAGCATCACGAGGATACTATGGCGTGGCTATGAAATCGATATTGTTTACTTTGCCCCACCCTGTTTAGCTTCAATGCTTAGGGTAGCATGAGGAACCGCCATAAGGCGTTCTTTGGGAATAAGTTTTCCTGTTTCCCTGCAAATTCCATAGGTTTTGTTCTCGATGCGTACCAGAGCCGCTTGCAAATGCTGTATAAATTTCAACTGGCGTTGTGCCAGACGACCGGCCTCTTCTTTCGAAAGGGTTGCTGCTCCTTCTTCCAGTACTTTGAAAGTAGGAGAAGTATCCTGTGTATCGTTGCTACCCGTTTGGGTGATAGCACTTTTAAGGAGCTCATAATCCTTCATAGCCTGATCAAGCTTTTCAAGAATGATTTTCTTGAATTCCGCAAGCTCCTCGTCCGAATATCTGGTTTTTTCTGCCATATGTTTAGGTATTAATGTTAGGTTTCTTTAGCTAATTGGCATTTATACGTTCCACACTGATGAAAGTTTGTATTTCCTCGTCGAGTTCCACCAGCTTCTTGTTATCGTGTTGAATGTCATCGACCATTACCAGGGAGGCCGCCAGCGTCTGTGACGAAATATACTGCCGGTGATTCTCGATAGCATCATTAATAGCCTCGTGTTTAACGATTTCTATTTTTATTTTATCGGTGACATCAAAATTACTTTCCTTACGAATGTTCTGGATACGGTTAATCAGCTCGCGAGCAATGCCTTCCTGGCGTAATTCTTCGGTAATTTTTATATCGAGCGCTACTGTTACCTTATCTTCGGAGGCCACCAACCAACCCGGAATATCCTCCGAGGTTATTTCAACATCTTCGAGGGTTAGCGGAATTGTTTGCCCATCGACGATAATTTCACCACCTCCTTTTTCCTCAAAGGCGTAGATATCATCCTGGCTAAAACTACTTATCGCAGCTGTTATCCCTTTCATCAACTTACCATAACGGGGACCGAGGGTTTTGAAATTGGGCTTAATTTTTTTAACAAGAACACCCTTCGTATCCTTTATAAATTCGATGTCCTTAACGTTAACTTCGGTAAGGATAAGGTTTTTAACCGCATTAATCTGCTCAATGAGTTTTGGGTCGATAGCCGGAATGAGAATCTTATGGAGTGGTTGACGTACTTTAATATTAACTTTACGACGCAGACTCAGCACCATCGAAGAAATCTGCTGTGCCAGCTCCATCTTTTCCTCCAGGTCTTTATCGATATAAGCAGCCTGCGATTGAGGGAAGTCTGCCAGATGAACCGAACTATACTTTTCTCGCCCAGTACAACTGTTGAGATCGGTGTACAGTTTTTCGGCGTAGAAAGGAGCAATAGGTGCAGCCAGCTTAGCTACTGTTACCAGACAGGTATATAGCGTTTGATAAGCAGCTATTTTGTCGGTCGAATAGGCGCTGCCCCAGAAACGTTTTCGATTCAATCGAACATACCAATTACTCAGGTTTTCGGTGACGAAATGAGCAATTGCCCTGCCTGCCTTTGTCAGGTCATAATTTTCGTAATGCTGGTCAACCTCTTCGATGAGGGTATTGAGCAAAGAAATAATCCAGCGATCAATTTCGGGACGTTGCGAGAGGGGTACCTCATCTTCGCTGAAGGTAAATCCGTCGATATTGGCATAAAGCGCAAAAAAGGCGTAGGTGTTGTAAAGCGTACCAAAAAACTTGCGCATTACTTCATCAACCCCATCGATATCAAACTTAAGATTATCCCACGGATTGGCATTGGTAATCATGTACCAGCGCAAGGGGTCGGAACCGTATTTCTCAATGACATCGGCTGGTTCAACAGCATTACCAAGCCTTTTCGACATTTTGTTCCCGTTTTTATCGAGTACCAGGCCATTGGAAATAACATTCTTGAAAGCCACCGAATCGAAGAGCATCGTTGCAATAGCATGAAGGGTAAAGAACCAACCCCGGGTCTGGTCAACCCCTTCGGCAATAAAATCGGCTGGAAATTCGCCCTTGAGGTCATGCTCAAAAGGATAGTGCCATTGTGCATAGGGCATGGCACCGCTATCGAACCAAACATCGATGAGATCGGGTTCACGATACATAGGTTTACCCGAAGGAGAAACTAATACAATCTCGTCGACAAAAGGTTTATGCAGGTCTATTTTGTTGTAGTTTTCAGTCGAAAAATCATTGGGGTCGAAATGTTCGAGGGGATTGCGAGGCATTAATCCTGCCTCCACAGCCTTTTGAGCCTCGGCTTTGAGTTCGGCCAATGAGCCTATGCACTTTTCCTCCGTACCGTCGGCGGTACGCCAGATAGGCAGCGGAGTACCCCAATAACGCGAACGCGAAAGGTTCCAATCCTGCAAGTTTTCGAGCCACTTGCCAAAACGCCCGCTTCCAGTTGATTCGGGCTTCCAATTGATGGTTTGATTGAGCTCTATCATTTTATCCCGATAAGCAGTGGTTTTGATAAACCACGAATCGAGGGGATAATAGAGTACGGGCTTGTCGGTTCGCCAGCAATGCGGATAGCTGTGAACGTATTTTTCAATTTTAAAGGCTTTATTCTCGGCTTTTAGCTTGGTAGCAATGTATACATCAACGGTTTCATCGTCTTCCGTAAGATTGGGGTCGTAGTCGTTTTTCACGTAACGCCCCGTCAGGTCGCCACAGCCCTCAATAAACTTGCCCTGCTTGTCGACCAGCGTTAGTGAACCTAAGCCATATTGTTTAGCCACGCGATAGTCGTCGGCACCAAAGCTGGGTGCAATGTGTACGATACCTGTACCATCTTCGGTGGTAACAAAGTCGCCACACACTACTTTAAAGGCATCCCCGTTAGTAGGCTGTTGGTAAGGTAAAAGCTGTTCGTAACGGATATGTTCGAACTGCTTACCCTTGTATTCGGCCAATATACGATAAGGAACCTGTTTGTCGCCTTTTTGATAGGCATTTAAATCGAGATCTTTGTTTTTTTCGGGAAAATAAGCTGGAAAACGATCTTTGGCCAGGATAACGGTGATGGGTAAGCCGGTATAAGGATTGAAGGTCCGAACTTTTACATAATCGATATCAGCTCCAACGGCCAATGCCGTATTCGAAGGCAATGTCCAGGGTGTTGTCGTCCAGGCCAGGAAAAACACTTCGGTATCGGTATCGGCAAAAAGAAACTCCGACTGTGAATCACGGATAACTTTAAATTGCGCCACAACCGTGGTGTCCTTTACGTCGCGGTAGCAACCTGGCTGATTAAGCTCGTGCGAACTTAGCCCCGTTCCTGCAGCTGGCGAATAAGGCTGAATACTGTATCCTTTGTATAGCAGACCTTTCTCGTACAGCTTTTTCAGCAGGAACCACAACGACTCTATGTATTTGTTGTCGTACGTAATGTACGGATCATTCATGTCGATCCAATAGCCGATTTTTTCGGTGAGTTCCTCCCATTCGCGGGTGTATTTCATCACCTCGCGTCGGCATATCTGATTGTATTCGGCAACACTTATCTTTTTGCCAATATCCTCCTTGGTAATGTTGAGCATTTTTTCGACACCCAGCTCAACGGGCAAACCATGGGTATCCCAGCCAGCTTTACGTTTGACGTAAAAGCCTTTCATGGTTTTGTATCGGCACACCACATCCTTGATGGTACGTGCCATTACATGATGTATACCCGGCATACCATTGGCCGATGGCGGACCTTCATAAAACACAAAAGGTGTACGCCCTTTCCTTTGTTCCAGTGACTTTTCAAACGTACGTTCCGTCTTCCAGCGTTCCAGTATCTCCTGGTTAATTGTCGACAAATTAAAATCGCGATATTCTGCAAATTTCATACGCAACTAATTCACGCTTATGTATTTACACCCTATTTCTCAATTGGGTTATCCTAAAAAATCATGCAAAGATAGACGCATGTAAATAAAAAAAAAAGATTTTTTTAATGGTTACTGGAAACAATGTTGAAAAAAGAATATTTTCCTGAAAAGTACTCTTCTTCAATCATTTTCTGCAATTTCTGTTTTGTTTCCAACAATAATCCAGGGAACTTAGTTTAAGAGATTCAACATTTACAACAAAACTAAAAAAACAATGTTATACTGATATTAGAGACGAAAAAATGCGATTGATACAAAAGCTGTTAATTGTCAACCGGGGAGAGATAGCCAGACGAATCAACCGTAGTGCACAAAACATGGGCATACACACGGTAGCCCTTTGGATAGAGAGTGACCGACATTTGCAGTATCATAGAGAGACAAACGAAGCTGAGTTTCTGGAAGGAGATAGCATTGAAGAGACCTTTTTAAACATCGACCGGATACTCGACATTGCTCAGAAAAAAGGTTGCGATGCCATTCATCCGGGATATGGTTTTTTATCGGAAAGCCCTGAATTTGCTCGTCGATGTATCGAGGCAGGGTTAGTATGGATAGGACCATCGCCCGAGAGCATGGAATTGTTGTCGAATAAAGTAGAAGCCACTAAAATAGCTGTATCGCAGGATATTCCTACCATTCCTACGGTTACAGGCGAATTAAAAGAGCTGACCGTCCAGTGCGAAAACATGGACTTTCCGTTACTCATAAAAGCAGCCAGTGGTGGGGGTGGACGAGGGATGAAAATTGTTCGCAGCAAAGAAGAACTGGGTCGACAGCTCGAGGCAGCTGCTTTTGAAGCTCAATCGTACTTTGGCAATGCTCAACTTTTTGTTACCCCCTATTTCGAACAGGTCAGGCATGTAGAGGTACAAATTGTGGCCGATAAATGGGGAAACGTGGTACACCTATACGACCGCGAATGTAGTATCCAGCGAAGATACCAGAAAATTGTCGAAGAAGCCCCCTGCGTATCAATCGACCCTAATGTGAGGGAGAAAATACTGGCGGATGCGGTAAAGTTGGCAAAAAAAGCCGGCTATGACAACGTCGGCACGGTTGAATTCATCGTACTACCATCGGGCAAATATTATTTTCTCGAGGTCAATACCCGCATTCAGGTAGAACATCCTGTTACCGAACTTATTACCGGAATCGACATTGTAGCCTGCCAAATTCGGTCGGCTCAGGGGGAAAAGCTACCCTGGAAACAAGAGAATATTCAACCCCGGGGACATGCCATTGAATGCCGCTTATGCGCTGAAGATCCTGCTAACGCTTTCTTGCCCTCTGGAGGTACAATAAAAGTATTTGATGTACCCAAAAAATCGTATCTCAGGGTGGAAGCCGATGTGAAAAACGAGCAGGAAATCAACCTCAACTTCGACTCGTTGTTGGCCAAAATTGTTGTTCAGGGCAATGATAGGGCACAAACCCTTCAACGAATGAGTCAAACGCTCGACCAGTTTATTGTGCTGGGAACTATCACAAACCTGCCCTTATTACGCGCTTTATTTAGTTATCCCGATTTTCAACAAAACAATGTTTATACTACTTTTCTTGAGCTTCATCTGAACGAACTTCTATCGAAAATTTTTCAAAATCAACAACTTAGTTACACCGAAACAGTTTTATTGGCGACAGCAGCCTTTATTCATCAGGAACATTGTTTAAAGCACCATACCTCGTATTATAGCCAGTGGTATGGTCGATGGCGTTTATTCCCCTATTTGAGACTGCGCACCGATGAAACTGAAAACATTGTTCAATACCAATATTATCCTGCGAATAATCTTATCCACATTAAGGGGAATGAGGGTAATTTCGAGGTTCGCTTTATCGGCCAGCCTGTACAAAATCATTCCTTTGCAGTTGAAGTAACTACGAACGATAATGCTTCGGTCAATCAAACATATGAAATTTATTATGCCATCGATTCTGCGGGGCATATTTACCTCGAAAGTAATGGAAAAAAAGCAGAGGCAGATATTTTAGCACGTTATCTCGATACCCGGGAACATCGTTGGCTAAAGCCACAAGCGACAAAACAGAATGTTTCTGATGCCAATCGCATTGTAGCCCCCATTCCGGGCAAGATTGCAAAAATTTTCATTACAGCGGGGCAAAGAATCAAGCATGGCGATTTGCTGGCCATCATAGAGTCGATGAAAACTGAAAATAAACTCACTGCGCTAAGCGAAGGAATTGTGGAAGAAATATTTGTCAGAACAGGCGAAACGGTAAAAGCCAATCAAACCTTATTTACAATCGGTAAAAATTAATAGATAGTTATGCAAAAGATGAATCATCCTTTACTGAAAGAACATCATCATGCGCTTCGCGAACAAATTAGGCATTTTGCCGAGACTGAAATTTATCCATTAGCAGCGGAGCTTGACGAGAAAGCTACTTTTTCTGAACATCTTACCCGCAGGATGGGACAGATGGGTTTGTTTGGAATGTGTATTCCGGAAGAATATGGGGGGCGTAATCTCGACACATTGTCGTACATCATAGCTGTGGAAGAGCTGGCACGTATCGACGGATCGCAGGCTGTAACGGTAGCTGCACACAACTCGTTAGGGCTGGGTCCTATCCATCAATACGGTACCCCCGAACAAAAGAAACATTATCTGCCAAAACTGGTCGATGGTAACAGATTGTGGGCTTTCGGGCTTACGGAACCCAATGCAGGTTCGGATGCCAAAAACATTGCCACCCGAGCTGAAAAAACTTCCGATGGTTGGGTAATTAATGGAGAAAAGATTTTTATTACCAACTCATCCTCGGCGCTGGCGGCTGGCATGACCCTACTCGCCTGCACAGGCGAAAATGCCGGGAAAAAAGTATATTCGACCCTGCTGGTCGAAAGTAATGCGCCCGGCTACAGGAAAGAACCCATCCTTAATAAAATGATGTGGCGGGCTGCCGATACAGGAAGGGTATACTTTAATAATTGCAAAATACCCGCTGAAAATATCTTAGGACAGGAGGGACAGGGTTTACGCATCATGCTTGAAACCCTCGATTCGGGACGTCTTTCCATTGCTGCTATGGGCTTAGGTCTGGCACAGGGAGCCTATGAATTGGCAGCAAAATATGCCAAAAAAAGAGTCCAATTCGGAAAAACGCTCATTAACTTCCAGAATATAAGCTTCAAACTTGCCGAGATGCAGGTAAAAATTGAACTTGCCCGCAATACCCTCTATCATGCCTGCTGGCTCAAAGACCAGGGGTTGCCTTTCGGTCGTGAAGCTGCCATCATCAAACTCTATACCTCCGAAATAGCCAAAGAAATTGCTGATGAAGCATTACAAATACATGGAGGTTATGGTCTTATAAAATCATCGGACATCGAACGTTTCTATCGCGACCAGCGCATACTGCAAATTGGTGAGGGAACCTCCGAAATTCTGAAGTTGGTGATTAGCAAATACGTGTGACTATGTATGGATGTATTCACACACAAGCATGAAAATAATTTTATTATACTTGCTTGCTTTTGTGGCAAAAAACTTATTATGCAAGTTCCATCCGACGCTATAAAAGATTAAATATTTTCGGATAAAAATGATAGAAGGTTTTTCCAGATTATCAAAAGCCGAAAGGCGCGAACGTCTTGTTGATCATGGGGTTATTGCACAAGAGCAAAAAAAACAGCTCGAGGCTTTTGACCTACGTGACGAACAACAGGCAACGCTCGACAATATTGCAGAAAATACGATAGCAAATTATTATTTGCCCATGGGTATCGTTCCCAACGTTTACATCAATGGAAAACATTACTGGGTACCCATGGTAACGGAGGAAAGTTCGGTAATAGCTGCTGCCGCCTACGCCGCTAAATTTTGGGCACAACATGGAGGTTTTCGTACTAAAGTGGTCGGCACCACCAAGTTAGGACAAATACATTTCTTTTGGGCGGGGAATGCCTCCGAGCTAAATCCGCTATGGGCAGAACTTGAGCAACAACTTCTTAAAAGCAGCGAGTATCTGAGCGAGAATATGCAAAAACGGGGTGGAGGTATCATTGGCATCGAATACGAAGACTTTTCGCACCTGATTCCACAATATCACCGTATACACGTTTACTTCAACACTGTCGATGCCATGGGAGCCAACTACATCAATTCTTGCCTGGAGGCTATGGCTAAAGAGCTACCAGTGTTTATGGGACAGCATTTCAGCAATGAAAAGGCACATTGCGAAGTAAATATGGCTATTCTATCGAACTACACGCCAGAATGTTTGGTAGAATGTACGCTGGAATGTAGAATCGAAGAACTGGAAGCTGTATCTGGTGGTATGGGTTCCGAAAAATTTGCCGATCGGTTTTCAAAGGCTATAGCTATTGCCCAGGTTGACCCATATAGGGCAGTGACCCACAACAAGGGGATTTACAATGGTATTGATGCAGTGGTAATAGCCACGGGCAATGATTTTAGGGCAGTGGAAGCCTGTGGACATGCCTATGCTGCGCGAGGTGGACAATACACTTCATTGTCGCAGTGTAAAGTAGAAAATGGACTTTTTCGTTTTAGCGTCACGATACCCATGGCAGTGGGTACAGTTGGTGGCCTTACGCGTGCTCATCCCATGGCAGCGCTTGCCCTCGAAATACTTGGGAATCCTTCGGCCGAAGAGCTCATGCAAATAGCTGCATCTATGGGTATGGCCAATCATTTTGCCGCCATTAGAGCACTGGTGACTACTGGGATACAAAAAGGCCACATGAAAATGCACCTGGGTAAAATTCTACAACATTTGCAGGCTTCGGATCATGAATACGAAATGGCGCTTAAGCACTTTGCTACCCATGAGGTAAGCTTCAAAGCCGTTGCCGATTTTCTACAGCATCAACGTGCTAAAAAATAAGCAACCATGGAAAATACCTTTCGAGCCCATGGAAAATTACTGCTTACTGGCGAATATGCCATTATGTATGGTGCGGAAGGACTCGCCTTGCCATTGAATCGCTTTCAGGAAATGCACGTCGTTAAAAAAAAGGAACAGCAGCCACAATTACACTGGAAGGCATACGATATCAATGGGTTATGGTTCGACGCCCTATGGCAATTACCCGACCTAACCCCTGTACGTACCTCCGATGCAGAAAAATCGAACCATGTCGTAAAGATAATAAAGGCAATACGGGATGAAAATCCCCTTTTCCTGATGGATGGTTTTTCGTATGTAACCACACATTTTTGCAACTTCAACATATACTGGGGCCTGGGTAGTAGCGCAACCCTTTTGGTCAATCTCTGCCGTTGGGCTGGTGTCGATCCCTTTCGCATTTATTTTAAACTATATCGTGGTTCCGGTTACGACATTGCTTCGGCGATAAGCCCAACACCCTTGTTGTATTCGGTGCATAATAATCAACCCCGTGTTCAACCGGTTGCATATCAACCGCCATTCATCGATCAAATGTTGCTAATATACAGTGGGCGCAAAAGAAATACGATCGAAGCCATTGAACGTACAAGTGTTTTCGATACAAAAATCATCGAACGTATCTCACAGCTCACCCGATCATTTATAGAAGTAAACAATGTGAGCGATTGTATGAGGCTGGTGGAGGAGCATGAAACCCTTATTGCCCAGCAAATAGGTGAACAACCTATCAAAGCAAAACTTTTTGCCGATTTCCCCGGACAGATAAAATCATTGGGTGCCTGGGGTGGTGACTTCTGGTTAGCCATTTCGGAAATGCAGCCAGAGAAAGTAACAACATATTTTAATAGCAAGGGATTTCAAACCGTATTGCCCCTGAAAAATTTTTTAACAACTTGAAGGTAAATAATAACTGAATATGCGCAGTTTTCGTGTAAAATGGAAAAGTCCGGCCAACATAGCGCTGGTAAAATATTGGGGAAAAAACGGGCACCAATTGCCAGCAAATGCATCCCTGAGTATGACTTTATCGGAAGCCTTTGCTACAACAGAAGTAACATTTAGTCCGCTTAAAAATGAAGGGGGTCCCGTGGTAACCTTTACCTTCGAAAACAATACTAACGAAATTTTTCAACAACGAATCGAGCGCTATTTACAATATCTGAAAGAGAATGAGATGCCTTTTTTACAGCATTATCGATTGGATATACAGAGCCAGAATAGTTTTCCACATTCGGCAGGCATTGCCTCGTCGGCAGCATTCATGAGTTCATTAGCCTTATGTTTATGCAGCGTTGAAGAACAATTGTACGAAGGCATCGGATATTCATTTTTCGAGCGTGCCTCTTACATTGCTCGTCTGGGTTCGGGTAGCGCTGCGCGATCGGTATATGGGGGTTATGTAAGCTGGGGACGAAGCAAGCATGTTCCCCATTCATCCGACGAATATGCCTCGCCTGTCAACAAAACTGTTCATCCCTCTTTTATGCATTATGTCGATACCATCCTTATCGTTTCGGAAAAACCCAAGGCTGTTTCCAGTTCGGCAGGCCATCGGCTGATGAACGATCATCCTTTTCAACTGGCACGCTACCGACAAGCTGCCTTACATCACGAAGAATTACTCCGATGCCTTTTGTGCGAGGATCGACAACGTTTTGTCGAAATTGTTGAAAACGAAGCCCTTCAATTACACGCTTTGATGATGACCTCTCATCCTTCCTATATCCTGATGGAACCAGCTACCCTATTTGTTATCCAGCAAATACGACAATTTCGTAGTGAAACGGGCATACCCGTATGTTTTACCCTCGATGCGGGACCCAATATTCATGTATTGTATGCAAAAGACGAGTCTGTAGCTGTCGAAAATTTTATTAATAATCAGATTATCCCTTCCATTGCACAACCGGTAAGGGTAATGTACGATAGGCTGGGCAATGGCCCCGAACAGTTATTTTTTGAGTTCGATAAATGAATAAACTATGACACCAGCTAAAATCCTGCTTTTTGGTGAATATACGGTGCTGGTGGGGTCGCAGGCATTAGCCATACCCTTTCCTAATTTTTCCTGTCAACTGGTACACAAATCAGCCTCTGAACAGTCATTAACACCATTTGTCAAATATTTGCTGTCACAGCCGGAAGAATTTTCTTTTCTTCACCTCGACCGTTTGCAATTCGACTGGCAGCAAGGCTTATCTGTTATCTCCGATATACCTGTTCAATATGGGGTGGGTAGCTCGGGAGCCATTACTGCCGAAATATACCGTCATTATGCCAGGTCGGTTGATAAACCCATAGCCCAGGTTAAATCGGAACTGGCCAGCATGGAGAAGTTTATGCACGGAAACAGCTCGGGCATCGACCCCCTGGTATGCTTCTACAAGAAACCTCTGCTGTTTGACCACGAAGGTACTATACATCTTATCAACCCATCCCATCCTTCAGACATGCATATTTTTCTGATCGATTCACAGACTAAAGCGCCTACTCGAGATTATGTTGCCCGTTTTATCGACGATTATCAACACCTTGAGTCATTTACCCAGCAAGTTCAGCAGCTTACAACACTTGTGAACGAATGTATTACAGCCTATCTGAACACCTCCTCACAACTTCCCGAATGTATAAAAAAACTTAGCCAGCTTCAACAGCAAATTTTTCCTTTTCTATTTCCACCCACCATAATCCCACACCAACAGTATGGGCTAACCCACGATGTATTTTATATAAAACTCTGTGGCTCGGGAGGGGGCGGATATTTCCTTGGTTTTTCCCAAAAACCGCATGATGTTGAACAATATTTTAAGGCAAAGGAAATTGCCATTCAATGGGTGAATAGGAATAACCCTGAAATGTAGTTTTGTTAAAAATACACTTCGGTAAAAATCTGTTTTACAGGTATATGTTTTTTTCGGAGGATACCGTATGCCTCAAAAATCATCTGGCTGTTGCCTGAAAGATAACATAACGTGTCGAGCGGGACGTCCATTGTCTCGAGATAGTGCGTAACCCTGCCACGAAATTTTCCGTTATCTTTTGAGGTACACAGGATATGCCGTTGCGCGTCAAAATCTTCAGCACCGTATGCTTCGTGAGCAAAGCTTACTCCGTGCAACAGCGTATAGTCGAGTTTGGGATAAGAACGAACAATGCTATGAATGGGAGCAATGCCGGTACCGGTAGCAATAAATAAGTATCGAAAGTTTTCAGGAGCCTGAGCCGGAAGACAAAAGTTGCCATGAGGCCCACCCACCCGCAAAAGATTGCCCGATTTTACCTCTTTCAACTGTTGAGAAACAACGCCATCGGGAACTGCTTTAATCAAAACCTCAAAATAATTATCATTTTTTCCGCTATAGATCGAATATTCTCTGGCGTTAAGACAGTCGGCACGACTGATAGTAAGATATTGCCCTGGAATAAAAACCGTATCGTTACGTTCGAAACGTAATAGATATACAGAATCTGTGAGCCACTGAATATCCAGTACCCTGCATAATTGCTCACCTTTGCGGTAAGTAGTGTTTGCTACAGCCATAAAAGGTCATTGTTAAATATTCAGGATATTAAACAATAACCGCAAATAAATGTTTTACTCAAAACCATCATTTCTGTTGTACTTAATTGTGAAATCGGGATATGGAACAACTGAGAGTGCACCGTTTGCCTTCGTGGATGAAAGTTCCCTTGCCAAAAGGGGAAAACTATTCGAGAGTAAAAAATTTGACTGAAAAATATAACCTGCATACCATTTGTAGTAGCGGCAACTGTCCAAATAAGGGAGAATGCTGGAATGCTGGTACCGCCACTTTTATGATACTGGGAGATACCTGTACCCGTAACTGCAGATTTTGCAACGTTCGAGCAGCCATCCCATCGGAAGTCGATTGGACTGAACCGGGTCGGGTGGCACAGGCTATTAAAATACTCCAACTCAAACATTGTGTCATCACTTCGGTAGCCCGCGATGATCTTGAAGATGGAGGCATTGCTTTCTGGGCGCTGACCATCCGCACCATTAAAAGAGTGAATCCTGGAGTAACCATGGAAGTACTCATCCCCGACTTTAAGCGCAAGCTCGAATGGCTCGACAAAATTATTGATGCAGGTCCCGAGGTGATTTCGCACAATGTCGAAACGGTTGAACGCATCAGCCCACGCATTCGCAGCCTGTCTACCTATCGGGGTAGCCTGGAAATGCTCAACTATCTTTCGCAAAAAGGTGTAATTACCAAATCGGGATTTATGCTTGGACTGGGCGAAACCGAAGCCGAAGTTATCCAGACGATGGACGACCTAAGGGCTGCTGGAGTGAAAATTCTCACTATCGGACAGTACCTGCCTCCTTCAGAGCTGCACAAACCAGTTGTCGAATACGTACACCCCGAAGTTTTTGAAAAATATCGCCAGTTAGGGTTATCGAAAGGTTTTAGCTATGTCGAAAGCGGACCGCTGGTACGATCGTCATACCATGCTGAAAGGCATATTTTGGCCAAATAAAACGAGCAAGGTTGGCGATTCACAAACAGGATGAAACGAGCATGTATAGCAGTATTCACAAACGAGTATGAAAATAATTTTTTCATACCTGCTTGCTTTTAGTGCACAAAACTTATTACATGCGAGTTCCATCCGGCTTTTAGAAAAATATGTTTAATGATTTTCGGAAGATGCTCGACCTCATCTCGCTTTACGGCACCCCTCTCCTGTAAAGGAGAGGGGAAAAGTGTATTATCCTTCCAGCAGTTTATTGATTTTTTGAACAAACACGCTTTTGGAAACAGCGCCAACCTGTTTGTCGACCACCTGGCCATTTTTGAAAAATAGCACAGTAGGAATATTCCTTATGCCAAAACGCATGGCTGTAGCGTTGTTGCTATCTACATCTACCTTGCCTACCACTATTTTCCCGGCATATTCTTTTCCCAGCTCTTCAACGATAGGCGAAATCATTCGACAGGGGCCACACCATTCAGCCCAAAAATCAACCATCACGGGTTTGTCCGATTGAAGGACCATTTCATCAAAATTACTATCCGTAAGTTCGAGTGCCATAACTGTAAATTTTAATTATTGATACAAAGTAAAACCAATATATTGAAAAAAAGTTCAGGCTATGCTAAGCCGCACAAAGGAATAATCATGGATAAAGTTAAGAAAATCATTTGAAATTTTAATTTTATAAGTCCGAGAAATACAATCGACCTTAATATTGGTTTCGTTATCGAGTAAAGCAATCTTAAGGGTGAGTTTTCCCGGATTGTCCTTTACCTGCTGTACAAGCTGTTGTACAAATTCATCGTTAATACGATCGTATGGAATAACTAATTGTACACTTTTAAGTAATTCATCGCGAACATCGGCCAGATGTATTACACGATTTATTTTAAACTCAAGCTCATCGCGGTTACCAAATTCGCGGGGTTGAATTTTAGCTTTTACCAGCACCATCCATTCCTTGCGAAACATGCGTTCGAACTGGTCAAAGTCTTTCCCGAAAAGGTTAAATTTAAAGGTACCTTTGTAATCCTGCAGGGTAACAGACAGGTAGGGTTTATTGGTTTTGGTGATACCGGGTCGTGCTTCAATAACCAATCCTGCTACCACAACCTCTTTCCCTTTGAGGGGGGTAAGGTCGCTTAGGTCGCTGAGCGAATGCGTACAAACATTTTCAAACTCAAAGCGATAGGGATCGAGCGGATGCCCCGAAAGATATATGCCAATGAGATCCTTTTCACGGTTGAGTTGCTCAATAATTGTCCAATCCTCTTGAACAACGGGAGGTTTAGGGGGAGGAATCTGTAACCCATTTCCATTATCGAGCAAATCGAAAAGGGTTTGCTGTTGCGTACGTTTTTCCTCCTGCATACGACTGCCATATTTTATAAGCTGCTCAATAAAATTGGTCTGGCCGTCGGTAACAAAATAATTTGAACGTTTGATTCCAAAACTATCCAGGGCGCCAGCTATGATAAGATTTTCAATTACTTTTCGGCTTACCGAGGTATAATTGATGCGGCTGAAAAAATCGTACACATCTTTGTAGGGACCATTCTTATCCCGCTCTTCGATAATGCTCGACACTACTCCTTCGCCAATACCTTTGATGGCTGCCAGTCCAAATCGTATATTTCCTTTTTTGTTCACAGTAAAACTTTCGCGACTTTCGTTGATATCGGGCCCCAAAACCTTTATCCCCAATCGTTGACACTCTTCCATGAAGAAGGTTATTTTTTCGATACTCGAGGCATTGTTAAGCACAGCGGCCATATACTCGGCAGGATAATGAGCCTTCAGGTATGCGGTCTGATAGGCTACAAAAGCATAGCAGGTGCTGTGCGACTTGTTGAAGGCATATGAAGCAAAAGCTTCCCAGTCGGACCAGATTTTTTCGAGAATCTTAACATCGTATCCTTTCTGGCTGGCTTGTTCGATAAATTTAGGTTTTAACTTGTCGAGTGTTTTTCGATCCTTTTTACCCATGGCCTTACGCAGCATGTCGGCATCGCCTTTCGAAAAGCCAGCCAGTTTCTGCGAAAGTAACATCACCTGTTCTTGATACACGGTTATTCCGTATGTATCTTTCAGGTATTCTTCCATTTCGGGCAGGTCGTAGGTGATAGGCTCACGACCATGTTTGCGGGCAATATAGTTGGGAATATATTCCAGGGGACCTGGCCGGTATAGGGCATTCATGGCAATCAAGTCATTAAACGAGTCGGGTTGAAGCTCGCGCAGATATTTCTGCATACCTGGACTTTCGAATTGGAATGTACCATTGGTTTCGCCCCGCTGGTAAAGCTCAAAGGTTTTTTTATCGTCGAGAGGGATATTGTCGATATCGATATCGATGCCGTGATTCTGGCGGATGAGTTGTAGCGCATTTTTAATGATGGTAAGGGTTTTCAAACCCAGAAAGTCCATTTTAATAACACCAGCCTGTTCAATCACCTTACCCTCGAACTGGGTAACATAGAGGTCGGCATCTTTCGACACAGCCAACGGCACGATATCGGTAAGGTCGGTGGGAGCAATAATGATACCTGCTGCATGTACGCCGGTATTGCGCACCGAGCCCTCTATGGCACGCGCCTCGCGTAACACCTGAGCCTTGAGGTCATCGCCTTTTATTATTTCTCGTAACTTAAGTACATCGGCAATTTCATCGGCATTAAGTCCCTCTTTTTCGCGTAAGCCATTTTCGCCATCGATAGGTGCTTCAAAAATTCGCTGCAAAGTAATGCCTGGTCGTTCGGGTACCAGTTTCGACAATTCATTGGTTTCGTTGAGGCTGAGTTCCAGTACACGTCCTACGTCCTTTATACTCATTTTGGCAGCCATAGTACCGTAGGTAATAATCTGTGCTACCTGGTTGCGTCCGTATTTTTTCACCACATAATCAATCACCTTTTGTCGCCCTTCGTCATCAAAGTCGGTATCGATATCGGGCATGCTTTTGCGATCGGGGTTGAGGAATCGTTCAAAAAGTAGGTCGTATTTAATGGGGTCGATATTGGTAATGCCAATACAGTAAGCCACGGCCGACCCTGCTGCCGATCCACGGCCAGGACCCACAAATACCCCCAGTTCACGTCCTGCCTTGATAATGTCCATCACAATAAGGAAATATCCTGCAAAGCCCATGCGTTCGATAATCTGCAATTCGTAGTTGAGCCGTTCTTCGATGGCCGGCGTAAGCTCGTGATAGCGTCGGCGTGCTCCCTCGAAAGTAAGATGCCGTAAATAAGCATCTTGATTGGCAAAACCTTCGGGTATGGGGAAATGGGGTAACATAATATCGCGCTGCAGGTTGAGCAGTTCGACCTTATCAACGATCTCATTGGTGTTATCGATAGCCTGCGGAATGTCCTGAAAAAGCTGGATCATCTCGGCTGTAGTCTTGAAGTAGAACTGATCGTTGTAAAAACCAAAACGTGTATTTTTAAGGTTTACCTCATCATCATCGAGATATTCTTTAGCGATAGGTGTACTCTTTTTTTCGCCCGTATTCACGCATAGCAGGATGTCGTGGGCATTGTAATCGCTCTGCTCGGTGTAATGGCTGTCGTTGGTTGCAATAACTTTCACATTATATTTTTGTGCCCATTTCAAAAGCACCTGATTCACGCGTTCCTGGTCGGGTATCGAATGCCGCTGTAGCTCGATATAATAATCTTCGCCAAAAACATCGAGCCACCATTTAAATTCGGCTTCTGCCTCTTCTTCGCTTTTCTGTAAAATGGCTTTGGGGACATAGCCTGCCAGGCAACAAGTGGTGGCTATGAGCCCTTCGTGATATTTCAGGATGAGTTCTTTATCGATTCGGGGATATTTTGAATAATATCCTTCTATAAATCCCAACGACGATAATTTAACCAGATTGCGATAACCCACCTGATTTTTTGCCAGCAACACCTGATGATAACGTTGGTCCTTTTCACCCCGTGTAAAAGAGTGACGAAAACGATCGGCAACGACATAAAATTCACATCCCACAATAGGTTTGACTTTCACCCGTTTGTCCGATGGATCATCGGGATTGAGTCGGTGATTATAGGCCTCGGCCACGAACTCAAAAACCCCGAACATATTGCCATGATCGGTAATAGCCAGTGCCGGCATACCATCGGCAGCAGCCTTTTTATAAAGTTTTTTTATATCCGATGCCCCATCCAGCAGCGAAAATTGTGTATGTACATGTAAATGAGAAAACTTCATAATATCAAGCCATTACACTTAATGTTCCCTCAAAGTTATACCTTATTGTCCATTTAAATCGTCATTGTTGAAAAATTATGGATGAATAAAAAAATCTGTCCGAGTTCCTCACAGTAGTCAACAAAATCTGAGATAATTTTTGTTGCGTCTTTTTAATCAATCCTTCCTAAACTTCTCAAAAAAGTAGCATAAATCAGACACATGCATTACTTTTACATTCCAATCTTGCTCAAAAAATGAAAATTAAACATTCTATACTGTTTGTTGCATTTGTCATTGTTGTAGGATTATATTGGAGCTGTAGCCCCAGTCCCAGGTATCACAAAAAACGAACGCTTGAGGGACACGTTACTATATCGGGAGCTTTTGCATTATACCCCATGGCTACCCTTTGGGCAGAAGAGTTTCGTAAGCTTTATCCCGAAGTAGAAATTGATATTACAGCAGGTGGTTCGGGTAAGGGTATTACCGATGTGCTTTCGGGTATGGTAGATTTGGCTATGGTTTCAAGAGATATTTCGTCCGAAGAGATAGCAAAAGGAGCATGGAAAATTGGCGTTGTGATGGATGCTGTAGTTCCCATTATTAGTTCAGCCAATCCATTGGTCGACACCCTGTTGCAAAAAGGATTAACACCAAACCAGTTACAGCAGATTTTTGTATCACAAACGATAACCGAATGGGATGAAGTGATAGCATCGGCCGATGCAATGCATATCAACGTATACACACGATCCGATGCCTGTGGGGCGGCTGAGATGTGGGCAAAATTTTTGCATGCCCGACAGGAAATGCTTGCAGGAGTGGGCGTTTATGGAGATCCAGGTATTACCATTGCGGTAAAAAACGACCCTCAGGCTATTGGATACAATAATCTGATTTTTGCTTATGATTTAAAGACCAAACGACCTTTTTCGGGAATTACCATTATACCAATCGACCTTAATGAAAATGGTATAATTGAAAGGAAAGAAGACTTTTACGAACATCTCGATAGTTTACAGCATGCTATTCAGCAGGGCCGATATCCGAGTCCTCCGGCTCGAATGCTGTATTTTGTATCGAAAGGTAAACCCAAACAGCGGGTAGTAAATGAATTTCTTAAGTGGATTCTTACCGAAGGACAACAGTACGTTGCTGCCTCGGGCTATGTGTCTTTGCCCAACGAACAACGTCTGGCTGAACTTTCAAAAGTTCGCCTTATCCTAAAGCCCCTGCATCGGCACAAAGCAAAAGATACCCTTAATCATTAAACATTATCGAGCTGTCAACTCTACAAAAGGTACCAGCATTTCTTCCATCGAAACGCCCCCATGCTGAAAGGTGTTTTTGTAGTAGCTGACAAACTGGTTATAATTATTTGGGTAAACAAAGTAATCGTTGTTAAGCGCAAAAATATAAGTGGTCGAAAGATTCGTACTGGGAAGATGTATTGTGGAAGGTTTTTTCACCTCATATACCTCACGCCAATTATAATCAAGGTTTTTGCCACTCTTATAGCGCAGATTGCTCGTAGTTCGTTTATCGCCAATTACTTTTATAGGATTTGTTACCTGTATAGAACCATGATCGGTAGTGATGACCACACGATAACCAAAGTCAGTTGCCTGACGAATTAGCTCGGGTATTACCGAGTGCTGAAACCACGAAAGGGTAACCGAACGGTAGGCGGCTGCATCGAGTACCAGCTCCTTTAAAACTTCGGTTTGGGTACGAGCATGCGAAAGAATATCAACAAAATTAAATACCGACACTATCAGGGGGTGATTTCGCAGGTTGGGCAATCGCTCCAGAAGTCGTTGACCATAGCGATAATTATTGATTTTTTCGTAATGAAAAGGTAGAGAAGGTGTATAACGTTTGAGCTGAAAAGCCAATAATTCTTCCTCATTGATATTTTTCGACTCTTCCTCTTCCTCATCGATCCACAGGTGGGGAAAAATCTGGTGTATTTCCATGGGCATTAAACCCGAAAAAAGGGCATTGCGTGCATACTGGGTAGCTGTCGGTAAAATGCTGCAGTACAAATCTTCAGACACAATGGTTGCAAAATCGGTCAGTACAGGCATTATGCTTCTCCACTGATCGTAGCGTAGATTATCTATTAAAATCATCAGGACCTTTTCACCTTTTTCGAGGAGAGGGACTATTTTTCTGGAAAATACGGTGGGCGAAATAAGAGGTTTTTCATCCTGTCGAGCATCAAACCAACTCTGATAGTTGTTTTTGATAAAACGACCAAAACCAGCATTCGCTTCTTGCTTTTGTGCCTGGATGGTTTGAAGCAACTGCACTTCGGTTCGTTCGAGTTGTAACTCCCAGAATACCAGTTGTCGGTAAATATTCACCCAATCCTCATACTGCCGAGCGGTATTAATTTGCATGCTCAAACGCGAAAACTCAACCTGATAAGATTGTGTAGTAGCATTAATGACCAGGGGACGATTTTCAACATGTTTTTTAATTGAGAGCAGAATTTGATTGGGATTAACAGGTTTTATCAGGTAATCATCTATTTTAGCACCAATGGCATTGTTCATCACATTCTCTTCCTCGCTTTTTGTAATCATTATCACTGGCACAAAGGGCAACGACTGCTTAAGCGGCAGGATAATTTCGAGCCCACTTTTCCCGGGCATGTTTTCATCGAGAAAAATTATGTCGACCTTTTGCTGTTTGGCAGTATTTAGAGCATCATTGGCATTGGTTACCGTTATAACCCTGTAACCTTTCGATTCGAGGAATAGGATGTGCGGTCGTAAAAGGTCAATTTCATCATCAGCCCATAGAATGGTTATATCTTTAGGAGCAACCATATCCGTGTTATTTATAAACTTCTCTAAAAAAGGCTCGGTATGTATCGATATTCCCCTCTCCTTGCAAAAGGGTATAATTAGCCTCTGTGATAACGAAAATGTCCTCTATATTATTGACCTCGCGTCGTACCTCTGGGTCGGTCGATATGGACTTGAAATAATTCATTGCTTCAGCAGTACTCTTAAACTCTCGAACAATTACCAGCTGATTTCGATTGCCAAGTGCCTCAATTTTAACGCTGAGGTTAACATTGGGATAATGGTCGAGATTGTAATTGATAAGGTTAAAACTCAATTGGTTTGCAGGATTGATATTGGTTCCGCTTAAGGCAACAATCACCCACTGCCGATCGGTTTCCTGGGGTTGGCGGAAAATGACTCTGGCAATTTGTTTCTCGGCTTCGGCTTTGCTTTCAGGATGAATAGCATCGAGCGCTGCAATAATATCCTTTGCTAAGCCGGCTTCTTCGGTTTTGGGATAGGTACGAATAAAATTTGCCAATTCCATTCGAAGTGTGTCGTTCCCCATTAAACGCCCCTTAGCCAGCGCTTGCAGGAAGATAAACTTCAGCTTCAGGCTGTGATTGGGATACTGGGTGATTCCTTGCTGTGAAAGTTGTAAAACCTGTTGAAAATTACCCTGATTAAATTGCTGATAAGCCTGTTCGTACAATTGGCTTACCCGACGTTCTTTTTCTTGTAGTTCATTCACAAAGTTGGGATTAGCAAGTAATCGAGCGTAATTGCTTTCGGGGAACTGCATCATAAGCTTACTTTTATATTCTTCGGCTCTTGAAATATTATTCTGTTGCCGAGCCAGCATGTAAAGCTGAAAATAAGCTTCCGCTGCCTCAGGTCGGTCGGGATAACGTCGAATAATTTCCTGATATTGACCCGCTGCCAGAGAATATTCATGAAGGTCGTTTTTGTATATCGAAGCGGAAGTCAATAAATTCGAAAGAATGCGCTCGTGCGAGGCATGTAGAGCTGAGTCGGTAAGCGGAAGATCTACCAGGTAATACTCACGCGTTTTATTACTGAGTCCTTTCTGAGCTGTCTTTTTATCGGATTCTTCTGATTTGTCACTTTCGCCTGCTGTAGCTTCGCCTGTTTCTACATTCACAACGCTTTTGTTACTACGTCGCCAGTTATCCTCGAGTTTACGCGTACCCCATTTAAGCTTGAACTCCGCTTCTCCACTGCTTTTGGCCGAAAGATTATAAAAATACCACCCTCCGCCCGAGGTAGCACTGGAAGTTAAACTACGTCCCTGCATTTCGTTGTAGGCCATCATGTTGTTCTGCTGCTCCTGCAACAACTCCTGCTGTCGTCGTGCTTCCTCCGCCTCTTTCTCTTTAACCTTCGCTATAATCTGGTCGATAAACATATTACGTTCGTTTTCGCTCATTCGGGCTACGAACTGTACGCTGTCCTCAAAAGCAACCCGTTGAAGGCTTTTGGCCAGCATTGTCAGGCTACGCGCTCGATTGCTTATCAGCATATAGTCCGCATATTTTTCATCAAGCAAACTCAGCGAACTGTCATAATATGCCTGGGCCGAAAGGTATTCTTTATCCTGGTAATAAAGGTCGGCAATAGCCAGATAGCTTCGCGCCTTTTGTTGCGAATTGCCCACACTCGAAGCTACTGAAAGCTTATAATTCTCAATGGCTTTTTCCTTATCATTTTCGGCCAGATATAAATTGCCAATTGCGAAGTATATCTGATCGCGGTACTCGGTATTTTTCTCATCGGCCAATAGCTTATACAATCGCTCGCGAATCTGAGAGGCATTTCCCTTACCCTTCTCATATACATTGGCCATATTGATTCGCGCATTAAAGGTCATCTCGTAAGGCGGATTCATTCGTATCACCTGATTGTATTTTTCCGTTGCCTTTGGAAAATTACCCATCTGCTGATACAGTTGACCTAAGATAAAGGTATACCTTAGCCGATAAAATTTGTTGGGCGCGTTTTTAGCAGCAATCTCCAGTTTTTCAGCCGCTTTATCGGGCATTTTACGCCGAATGTAATATTCAGCATATATTGCATTTAACAAAGCAAGGTGCTTCTTAGGGAAATTTTTTTGGTCAGCGAGTTTTTCCAATATTTCCCCCGATTCGGTAAATTCATCCTCCAGAATTAGCTTTCGGGCTAATAATAGCTGCGCTTCGATAATGGTATTCTCCTTCGGATAATCTTTAATCATCTGGCGCAAAATATTATTGACATACCCCAGTTCACCTTTTACCAGGTAAGCTTTTGCCATTAGCAGGTAAGCATCATCGATCCATTTATTGTACTCGCGCTTATTGTAAAAAGCTTTTTGTCTTTCGGTTTTTACTCCTTTTTTGTAATCGGGCTTTGCCGTAATAGAATGTAGAACAATAGTTTTTGAGGCTTTTTTAATTGCCCTATCCATATCGGTCGAAACAGCATTGGCAGCCTCGGTACCTGGATAGATAAACACAGGCAACAGGTTGGTAAAGTCGTCCTTATGTTGCTGAGTCATTTTTTTTACCCCACGCTTGTAGCTTTCGTTACCGTTAAAATAAACATTGTAATGGGCAGTAATGGTATGGTAAGTCCTCGATGTAAAAGTATTACGTTTGGTACTGCAACTCCACTGCAATACCATAGCGATTAGCAGCAGGAATATAAACCGAAGCCGAAATGATAGTTTCAAGATTATTTAGTTTAAAAATTAGTACGTGAAAAAAAGCCATTTATTGTACCAGGGGCAAAAATAAGAAAAAAAATACCTGAAGCTGTAAAAGTTAGTTAGCCTTTATGGATTTATACAGCGATAGCTATAATTCGAAAACAAAAGTTACCAATTCATTCAACTCAGCCCACGTATCTAATCAAATAAAAACTAGGAAACGGGGTTTTTATTCGAATCATTTAACTTTTTTCTAATGTGGACGACTTGTATACTATAAGCTTGTTTACCATCGACAGCACAAAAATGAAATTATTATCATACTCGTATGAGAATTCTACTATAAAGGTACTTTCATGTCTATGATGCTTGCCATATACTACAAAATTCATGACTTGCGAATTCAATCCGAATTATTTATATGTTTTTTCGAAAATTTTTTTGTTAGAAAATTTTGTTAGAAAAAAATGAATTTTTATATTGGGACAAATTTCTAAGTTGCCATTAAGTTAAGTATAGACATGAATAGGTATTCGTGCATTACATATAAATTTAGTAAAAATAATTCCTCACAACTAAACTACTAGAACTATGAAAAGTGTAACAAAACTATGTTTCCTATTTACAGGACTACTGCTTGTATCATGGAATCTATGGGGTCAATCAGGCTCTTCCTGCAATGATCCCCTGGTGGCTGTAGTGGGTACCAACCACACCGACAACAGTAATGGTGATCAATGGTTTGTGTTTACTGCTACGGCAAATAAAATGGTAACCATATCCACCTGTGGGTTGACCACTGAGGATACTTATGTTGTAGTTTACAACAGTTGTAATGGTGGGGCTATTACTTCAAATGATGATAATTGCTCAACACAATCAAAAGTGGCTTTTAATGCCGATTCGGGGCAAACCTATTACATTCGTTGGCGAAATGCTTATACCAGTGGAAGCTATGATTGGGTATTGAACGAGCGGGATATATTGCCTGGAGATGTGTGCGAAAATGCTATAAGCGCCCAGGTAGGTACCAACCACGCGGACAACAGTAATGGTGATCAGTGGTTTGTATATACCGCAACGGCAAATAAAATGGTTCACATATCCACCTGTGGGTTGACTACGGAAAATACTTATGTACAAGTTTTTAGAGGTAGCTGTGATTGGTTGGACTGGGTTGGTGAAAGTGGCTGGGCATGTGGTGGTCAATCAGATTTAAGCTTTGGAGCCGATTCGGATGAGACTTACCACATTGTTTGGAGGAATTGGAATACCAGCGGAGATTATGATTGGGTGCTGAGCGAACGCGATATTTTGCCTGGTGATTTGTGTGAGAATGCTATAAGCGCACAGGTAGGTACCAACCACGCCGACAACAGTAATGGTGATCAATGGTTCGTATATACCGCAACGGCAAATAAAATGGTTCGCGTATCCACCTGTGGGTTGACCACTGAGGATACTTATGTTGAAGTTTACAACAATTGTAATGGTACAGCTATAACCTCAAATAACAATTATTGCTCAAGCCAATCACAAGTAACTTTTAAGGCCAATTCTGGGCAATCCTATTACATTCGTTGGCGAAATACTTATACCAGTGGAAGCTATGATTGGGTGCTGAGCGAACGTGATATTTTGCCTGGTGATTTGTGTGAGAATGCTATAAGCGCTCAGGTGGACACCAACCATGCGGATAATAGTTTTGGCGATCAATGGTTCGTATATACTGCAACGGCAAATAAAATGGTAACCATATCCACCTGTGGGTTGACTACGGAAAAAACTTATGTACAAGTTTATAAAGGTGG
>JAKPGM010000017.1 GCA_029550865.1 Bacteroidota bacterium
TAGGAGGAAAGAAAATATATGCAGCACGAGAATGGATTGCCGTATCATCCTCACCCGCCTTCCAGCATCCCTTATTTACAACCCCATCCTGTCCTGCCGGAAACCCATCTCCTTTGCATGGAAAGGGGACGGGGGTGAGGTTAAATGAGGGGGTTGGAAATGCTTTGAAACATGAGGCGAATAGGGTAAAAAGTGATTTTTGAAAAAACATCCCTGTAATACTCAATAAAATACGCCTGTAGTACAATCTTATAAATTGCCCGAAAAACTTGCTGTCATAACATATATACAGTCGCGCGTTAAGTGCATATTAGGAATATCAATTAAAAATAATGTTTGTGTGTGTAAGCACTTAAGTATTTTTGTAGGGAGTGGTGCTAATTTTTTAAAAATTCACCTGGAATGTATTAATTTTGGCAATAGAAAAAAAATTCCAAAAGGAATGCACGGGGTGCTCAACGGAGACGTTGGGCTGAGAAAATACCCGCATAACCTGATGTGGATAATGCCAACGGAGGGATGCATGAACAAAAAGCAAAAATATACTTACAGCATAACGTCGTTATTCGATGTTATGCTGTTTTTTTTATTTATCCATTAAATTTTAAATCAGATGGCAAAGGATAGTGAACTTCAAGGTCTTGTTCCCGCTTCACTTACTCGATGGCAAAATCGGGAGGAATGGTTTTTTAATCGCGAATATACCGATACTTATGAACAGTGGTATGAGGGACGTTACAAGCGAGCAGAGGTATGGCAAAAGAGAGTGATGGAGCAACTGGTTAAAAAGGATGAACGGGTAAAAAAACTGTTGGAATTTGGTTGTGGCACGGGTCGTTTCACGCGTTGGTGGAAAGATATTGGCATTGAGGCCACTGGAGGTGATATCTCACCCCTGATGCTATCGCAGGCCATGTATCTTTTCGAGGGTGATCTGGTGATGGCCGATGCACACTATATGCCTTTTAAGGATCATACTTTCGATGCGGTTGCTTTTATTACAACATTCGAGTATTATCGCGATCCCATTCGGGTAATTCAGGAAGCAGCGCGTGTGGGGCGTTATGGTATTGCCATGGGTATGATGAATCGCAACTCGCTAAAGGTCGTTCGTCGAAGGATTCAGCAATTTTTTGGCAAAAATCCTTTTTACATAACAGCAACTTTTTATACCCCCAATCGATTGATTCGCCTCATTCATCGGGCACTTCAGGGGCGTGAGTATACCATTGAGTGGACCTGTACAGGACTGCCTAAATGGTCCCCAATCCAGCAGTGGGGGTTGCCTTTGGGCGATTTTTTTGGACTGTATGTAAAATTTAATGACGTGTAGTATGGCTAATAAACTGGGAAAAATCGATTCGTCTGCTTTTCAGTCAATCATAGCTGGTCGGTGTGGTTACATGCGTACCGACTTGGTTGCCCCAGCCTCTTTCGGGGTTGATGTAGCGGTAGTAGACCTGGGTAATGGTATATCCATGGCCCTTACCAGCGATCCGCTTTCGCTAATCCCCTCCCTGGGGCTACGCGAATCGGCATGGTTATCGGTTCATATCCTTGCTAACGATATGGCCACCACCGGATTTGCTCCTCAGTATGCCCAAATGGTGCTTAATCTGCCTCCTTCCCTTTCACTCGATGATTTTTCCACCTATTGGCGATACATTCATGAGTTTTGTAGCGAGATTGGTATTACTATAACTGGTGGCCATACCGGATTCATCGAAGGACAAAATTCAACTATAGCGGGAGGGGCAACATTTATTACTATTGCACCTACACAACAAATTATCCTTTCCAGCGGGGCACAGGAGGGCGATGTAATTTTGATGACCAAAACTGCTGCAATGGTTTCTACGGCCATTCTGGCCTTATCGTTCCCACAAACTATTCGAGAACGATTGGGTAATGAGGTTTACCATCAAGTATCGGATTTGTTCTATCAAACTTCTTCTCTGCGTGAGGCATTGGTGGCTCGACAAATACCACAGGCCATTACGGCTATGCACGATGTAACGGAGGGAGGTATTCTGGGTGCGGTGTATGAGCTGGCCTCTGCATCCAATAAGGGTTGTAGGATTTACTACGATGCTATACCCGTTTTACCCGCTCAGCGCGAGCTATGCAAACTTTTTCACCTCGACCCTACACGAATTATCGGTGCTGGCTCAATGCTTATGACCTGTCGCCCCCACAAAGTGCAGGAAGTGATAGATGCACTGGATCAGGTGAATATTCGTTGTACCATTATTGGAGAAATTTTACCCGATCCCCAGGAAAAATTATTGTTGCAAGATAATCAATTGCAGCCATTGATTTATCAGGAAACCGACCCATACTGGGCAGCTTTCTTTCATGCATTTACACAGGGATGGAAATGAAAAATTTAGCACTAAAAAAGGGTATATATCTTATTGTCGACCCTTCCAGGGAACTCGACCAAATACTTGGTCGGTTAAAAAAAATTCTGCATTTATCTATTTCAGCCGTTCAAATATGGGATAATTTTACAGCAGGCATCGATGAAAAAAATGTTGTTGAAAGTATTCTGACAACCTGCCATCAATTTCATCGACCAGTGCTTATCAATAATCGTTGGGAATGGCTGTTGCGTTATCCACTCGATGGGGTGCATTTTGATACTATTCCCAACAATATTGAACTTATTGAAAAATCCATTGAACGTCCCTTTCTTAAAGGCCTCACCTGTAACAACGACCTGGGGAAAGTTCGATGGGCTTACCATCACCAGTTCGACTATGTTTCATTTTGTTCGGTATTTCCTTCTTCCACGGCCAATAGTTGCGAACTGGTGAACCTCGATATAGTTCGTCAAGCAATCAATGAATTTAAAATGCCCGTTTTCCTGGCTGGTGGAATTACTCCCGACAATCTTCCTCAGCTTTCCGGTATCGATTATTATGGAATAGCGGTTGTGTCGGGTATTATGTCGGCCAATGATCCCTTGCTTGCGGCTCAACAGTATCTAAAACAATTAAAAATGTAGAAGTATGCGAAAATCAACCCTTGAAAAATTATGTTGCCCTTTCGATAAAGCCAACCTCGAGGCGACAATCGTTGCAATCGATTTTAACGATAATGTGCAGGAGGGATATCTCTATTGTCACGTTTGCAACCGAATTTTCCCCATCGTCATGGGTATACCTATTATGAATCCCGATGAATATCGAGAATTTCAATATGAACAACCACTCTACGAAAGGTGGAATAAACATTTGAAAGGAAAAAGTATAGATCAATTTCGTTTAACTGCAGGAAGTGTCAGGAAGAGTTTATCCTGAAAAAATTTTTGCAAATACCACAACTATCATTAACTTTGCAGCCACT
>JAKPGM010000019.1 GCA_029550865.1 Bacteroidota bacterium
ACCTCACCCCCGTCCCCTTTCCATGCAAAGGAGATGGGTTTCCGGCAGGACAGGATGGGGTTGTAAATAAGGGATGCTGGAAGGCGGGTGAGGATGATACGGCAATCCATTCTCGTGCTGCATATATTTTCTTTCCTCCTACTTTCTTGTCTTGATACAAGAAAGTAGCAAAGAAAATCAAGCACAAATGATCCCCCCCCCTGCACTCCTACAAGGAGAGGGGTGACTGTTGGTAGGGTCAACCTTTATTTCAACCCAACACTAAGAGGACGACCCTAAAAATTTTTGCTCTTCCAACCCCGTAGGGGTGGCTCTTATGGTAGCAATGGGATGGGGCACCTCACCCCCAGCCCCTTTCATTTCTATCCTCACCCCCAGTCTCTCTCCTTACAAAGGAGAGAGGTGGCAGACAGGACGGGGTGATACCTTATTTTTTCTCCCTACATACAATTTTTCTTTTTACAAAATCAGCCATTATCGATAACAAACTTAACCGTTTTCGTGGCAGATAAGCAGTACCTTTATGTTGCATTTTAAAAATTTATCCCTATGAAAGCTCGATTATTGTTTTTGATATTCACTTTTTTATGCAGTACAATTGTGGCAAAGGACCGGGAAGTAGTGTTGATGGATCACGACTGGTTATTTGCCCTTGGGCATGCCACCGATGTAGCAAAAGATTTCCACCATCGCACTGCTTACTTTTCGTATTTTGCCAAAGCCGGATATGGCGATGGTGCAGCAGCACCCCAGTTCGACGATAGATCCTGGCAAAGAATTGATGTACCGCACGATTGGTGCGTTACTTTACCTTTTACTCCCCAGGGTGGCCATAGCCATGGATACAGAGCCATTGGTATTAACTTTCCCGAAAACAGCATTGGCTGGTATCGCAAGCATTTTTACATTCCTACCTCAGATTTTGGACGAAAAGTTTTTATCCATTTTGAGGGCGTACATCGGGATGCGCAAGTATGGGTCAATGGTTTTTATTGTGGTCGTAATCACAGCGGATACTATGGTTTTGAATACGATATTACCGATTATCTCAACTATGGTGGCAATAATGTAATAGCTGTACGCGTAGATGCCAGCATGGAAGAAGGATGGTACTACGAGGGAGCAGGAATTTACCGGCATGTATGGTTGATTAAAACCTCCCCGCTGCATATTGCTCGATATGGGACTTTTGTTGTAAGCCGTCTGATCGACGAGAACAAGAAAGCCCAATTACGCATAGGAACCACTCTTCAAAACGATAACCATCGCCCCACCTCTTTTGATTTAATGGAACAAATACTCGATGCTCAGGGTAATATCATTGCACAGCGCAGGCAACAGCATCTGACGCTACTGGGTGGGGAAAGTCGCGAGTGGATTTCGGAATTTGAGATCAAAAATCCCCAGCTCTGGTCGCTCGAAAATCCTTATTTACACAAGCTGGTAACCCAAGTATACCAGAATGATACGCTAATAGATAGCTATACTACCAGCTTTGGCATCCGTTCTATACGTTTCTCGCCCGATAGTGGTTTCTTCCTGAATGGCAAACACGTTATTCTCAAGGGTACCAACAATCATCAGGACCATGCCGGTGTGGGTACGGCTATCCCCGATGCTTTGCAAGAGTATCGGATAAAAATTTTAAAAAGCATGGGCAGTAATGCCATTCGCACCTCGCATAATCCTCCCTCACCAGCGTTGCTCGATGCCTGCGATCGTCTGGGCATGCTGGTGCTCGACGAAAACAGGTTGATGGGTAGTAACGAAGAACATTTGCGTTATCTACGGGATATGATTCTTCGCGATCGAAACCACCCTTCTGTTATTCTATGGTCGTTAGGGAATGAAGAATGGGGCATTGAATGCAATGAAAAGGGCCCTCGCATCGGCATCACCATGCAGGAATTTGGAAGTCGCATCGATAGCACTCGTCCCTTTACTACTGCCTGCAGTGGATGTTGGGATACCGGTACGGGAACTATCCTGCAGGTGATGGGTTACAACTACATCAAACATGGCAATATCGACGAACATCATCGGCTATTCCCATGGCAACCAGCCGTGGGAACGGAAGAAAGCAACACCATAGGCACGCGGGGCATTTATGTGGATGACGAGGAAAATGGTCGTATCGGCCCCAGGAGTCTGGGTACCGAAATAGGCTGGAAATATTATAGCCAGCGTCCATTTCTGGCAGGATTGTTCTACTGGACTGGGTTCGATTATCGTGGTGAACCCAATCCGCTCAAATGGCCAGCCGTATCGTCGCAATATGGCATTGTCGACCTGTGTGGTTTTCCTAAAGACATCTTCTATTATTTAAAGTCGTGGTGGACCCAGGATCCCGTTTTACATATTGCCCCCCACTGGAATGGTATCGGCCAGGATAGCATAAACGTAACAGTGTATAGCAACTGCGAACAAGTTGAGTTGTTCCTCAACGGCAAATCTTTAGGCAAAAAAAGCATGGAAAAAAATGGACATCTCAGCTGGCTGGTAAAATATAGACCAGGCAAACTGGAGGCTGTCGGATATACAGGGAAACAACCTATTATTCGGCAAAAGATTGAAACCACTGAAAACCCCACCCAAATAAAAATAATAACCGACAAAACCGTGCTTCGCAACGACCGACAGGACGTAACGGTTATCAATATTACCACTGTCGACAGCAAGGGGCGGGTGGTACCCACTGCACAAAACGATATATACTTTAGCATAGAAGGCCCCGTACGCATCATTGGGGTGGGCAACGGCGACCCAGCCAGCCATGAGCCAGAACAATTTCTGGAATCATTTCAGCGTATATCCATTGATAAGCTTAAAGAAGCTACTATCCCTTCACTTTCCGATACTTCTCTCACTTTTTTTGAAATTGATGATAGCGATTGGAAAAGAGCATTTAGCGTAATTCACAAGGACTGGCGCACCTATACCGATACGCTACTTACCTTAAGAGGAGAATTTATTCTTCCCGAGTTCAATGAAAATACCCGTATCACGCTCTTTTCAAAAAGCATACTCGAAAATCAGACCATCTTTGTAAATGGTCACAGAATTGCCACGAACATTCAACGCGACGCCCCCGGTCAATCTTTTGTGCTCAACCACGATATTTTAAAGCAAGGGCGAAATGTGGTAGCCTTTGTAGGACAACGTTTTCGGAAAAAACATCTGTACGATGAACCCAATACGGACCCTGGGCTTATTCAGGTATGGAATCCAGCGCCTCAGTGGCATCGTAAACTTTTTAATGGCTGGGCACAGGTAATCCTCCAGTCGACCGACCAGCCAGGAGAAGCCATTCTTCGTTGTACAACGCAAGGATTGAAAGGAGCTGAAATAAAGCTTCGTATCGAACCATAAAGTTGCCTCATGCTCCTATTCATCGAAGGTTTAGGGTATGCCGCATCAAACATTAACGATGATAATGATGTGGGTACCCTTGCCCTTTTCGCTATCGATGTTGACAATCGCCTTAATACTTTTGAGACGATTAATGATGTTGTGAAGCCCCATCCCCTCGACCGGGGCTTTGTGTAATATTTCGTTTACATCAAAACCTTTTCCATCGTCAAAGTACGATAGACTAATAATTTTTTTATGACGCGATAGCTGAATTTGAATATTCGATGCCTGAGCATGCTTCAGCGTATTATTGATAAGTTCGCAAACCACGCGATACAGGATAACCTCGCTATTGTAGTCGAATCGAAAATCGTACATGTTGGATTCGAAATGAACATTGATTTGATGCATGCTGGCAATCTTCGAAGCAAAAGATTTAATAGCACTGGCCAATCCAAAGTTGTCGAGTACATGCGGACTGAGGTTGTTAGAAATTTCCTTCAGACTACGTATAGCCTCAGAAATGACATAATCGGTATTTTCAATGATTTTTCTTTTTTCCTCCTCGTTCTCTTGTTGCATTAAGGAAGATATAGCCATTTTTGCACTCGACAGAAGCGGACCCATTCCATCGTGTAAGTCTTTGGCCAATCGACGTCTTTCCTTTTCTTCGGCTTGAATAACTGCATTGAGCACTTTTTTATCGGCCTCCTGACGCTGTTTTTCGGCTTTTTTTAAAAAATCAAAAATCTGCCGAATGAGTATTATGCCAACAGCAATAAGCACAGACGTGATGATACCCAGCCAGGTATTGATGGCAGCCACATCTTTTTCCCATTCTCGCCACACATAAGGAATAAACTCGATAAAACGCTGGATAGCCATGAGTAAAAAACCAATCGAAAGCAGCACCCACGAAATAGCACGTTTGGTCTTGCGAATGCTACCGATGGCCACCAGTGCACCGGCAAATTGCAGAATAATCGCTATGATAAGGGCAATTAATGTTATCAAGGTATATGCTGATTAAAGATCAAGTTCACCTGTTTCCCATGCCCTAAATTTTTGAGCCAGCAAGGCCAGCAAACGACTAAAAGTTTGCATCGACTCCTGGGTTGCCGAACTAACCTCTTTTTTCGATAAGCGCATCAACAATAACAAATACAATGCTTCAAGGCAGGCGTGTATTTCACCACTATAAGGTAGCTGACTTTTCATTTGAAAAGTTATGATATGAGGTCGGGCTGCATAATACAGCATTTTGTATTGTCGTTCATCGGGCGAACGCAAAAGCAGCTGATGCAACTCTTCCATCTGACTCACCGTGTTAAGGGTAAGCGGCAGATGACCACGTTCGCTAACCCCACTTTCGCGCATCATGTGAATCAAACTTTCGTACCATTGCTCAATTTCCTTCTTGACTTCATCCGTTGCGTCGTATTTTTCAATAATTTGCTTACGGATAAGCTCCATATCGAGCTTACACGCCCTAATCATATCCTCAACCTGCCACATGTATATCACATACTCGGCAACATTAGTGCGTCGTTTTTCCCTTGCTATAATCATAATTGCTAAAAATCTCCCTGATTGCGTAATCGATCCAACTCGCGACGTTCTTTTTTTGTGGGGCGACCACTCCCCGGGTCGCGCTGAAAGTTCATTGCTAAACGCATCATCTGTCGCTTGGCAATTTCCTCCTCGCTGGTCAAATCCTCGACATACTGCCTGGCCACCTGTGCCGACACACGATTTTTTATAATGCCCAAAACCCGATAGGTATGCAATACTGGGGGTTTACGCACACATATTATTTCGCCTTCCTTGACGATATGGGAAGGTTTAACGGTAAATCCATTAATGGTAACACGTCCCTTCTCACACTCTTCGGCAGCTTGCGTCCGGGTTTTATAAATCCGGACCGCCCACAACCACTTGTCAATACGAACCTTCTCTTCTTGTTTTTCCACGGCACCGCATTATTTAATTGAGATATTATGACAAAAGTATATAAAAAATCAGACCTGCCTGTCAAAAGTCTTTTTATCGGAAATAATTTTTAAACTTTCCAAAGGATCGATGGAACATGCATGTTTTCTGGGTTAGCCGATCGTCAGTGTAAGTTTTATCGTATTCAAATATCACTTCTTCCCCTTCCCATCTCCCTCGTCCGATAGAACAGGGTGAGGTGTTAATCTCATCCAAAAATAATTTTTTAGTTTATTTCTAAAGGACCCGATGGAACTCGCATGTAAGTTGTTTACGTCTAAAGTTGAGCAGGTAAGGATAATATCCCCGTTTTTACATACAACCATAACGCTTTTTGCAAAGTAGTGGGGGAAAAGAATTTATTTTTCCTATTAAGTATACTCCTTCAGCGGTGTTTTTCCGGAACAACCCGCAGCAGGAAATCAAGCACCTCTTGTTCAGAAAAAAGACGCACAAAGCGTCGAAGCTCTTTCCCATCCTCATCCAGCACAATCAGCGCTGGAACTGTAAAAACAAGATTTTGCCCTGCCTGTAAAGGATTTTCAGTGACATCAATCACGTCGAGTGGTATTGCTAAATTGTCGGCAATACGCGTGATTTTGGGCAATAAAGCGCTACAAACGCTACAGGTATTGTTTTTAAAATAAAGGATTTTTATCATTTCCCTACCCCCTAAGTCTTTGCAGAAAGATGAACCCTAAGGAAGACTAAAATTACAGCGATTCCAGCACACGTGTGAGGTAGTTCCAGAACATTTCCACCGTCTTAATATTCACACGTTCATCGGGCGAATGGGGGAATTGGATGGTTGGTCCGAAAGACACCATTTGCATACCGGGATAAATGGATCCAATAATTCCACATTCGAGGCCGGCGTGAATAACTTTCACCTGCGGTTCTTCGCCATGAATGTCGTGATAAACCTTTTTCATGGTAGCCAGCAAGGGGGAATTAAAGTCGGGTTTCCAACCCGGATAATCGCCTTCATGACGGGTACTGGCTTGAGCCATGTCAAAGATACTCTCAATCATATTGCACAGATCGAGCTTGGCCGAATCGACCGAGCTACGCAAAAGACTGATTACTTCTATCGTATGAGTTTGTTCGTTCGATTGTACAATGGCCAGATTGGTACTGGTTTCTACCACATTGGGCATCTCGGGGATCATGCGTATTACGCCATTGGGGATAGCATAAAGTGCATCAAGCAAATTACCCGTTGTTACCTTGTCGATGCAAAAAGCTGGTTGTTCGGTTTTAACAGCTGTAAAGCTAATATTCTCTTCTACCCCTTTGAGTTCCTCCCTATAGGTTTGTTCGAAGGTAGCAACACTCTTAAGAAATTCTTCTTCGAAAGCGGCGGGAATGGTGACTGTAGCAAATGCCTCGCGGGGTATGGCGTTACGCATATTTCCACCCTGAATAGAGCACAAACGTAAACCAAAGAAATGTTCGGCGTTCCATAAGAATCGATTGATAAGCTTATTGGCATTTCCACGTCCCAGATGAATATCGGCACCAGAATGTCCCCCTTTTAAGCCCACCAACCGTAGCTGATATGCTACATGACCAGGTTCAATAGGCTCGGGTTTATAGGTAAAGGTAGCAATAGTGTTGATACCGCCTGCACATCCAATGAACAGCTCGCCATAATCTTCCGAATCGAGGTTGAGCAGTATTTTTCCACTAACAAAATCTTCTGTGAGATTAAAAGCGCCTGTCATTCCCGTCTCTTCATCGACAGTAAACAAGGCTTCGATGGGGCCATGCATAATATTATCCGACTCAAGCACAGCAAGCGCACACGCTACACCTATACCATTATCTGCTCCCAAAGTAGTCCCCTGAGCTTTAACCCATTCCCCGTCGATGTATGGACGAATGGGATCCTTGTAAAAATCATGTTCTACATCACTATTCTTCTGAGGTACCATATCTACGTGCGACTGCAGCACGACAGTAGGATGCCCCTCGCGCCCCTTAGCCGCTGGCTTGCTGATTAATACATTCCCCACCCGGTCGATCTTATACGAAAGCCCCTTTCGAATGGCAAAATCTTTCAAATACTCTATCACACCCTTTTCATGCTTCGAAGGACGGGGTATCTTACAAAGCTCTTCAAAATGTTTCCAGATAGCTTCAGGTTTTAGCTGGGATAGTGTTTGCATGACATTTACAAATTAAGGTTCAAAATTATAATTTTTTGTTGTATAAATTAATAAGTCTGAATAATAAAATACTATTTTATCCTTCATCCGTAAATACATAACCATTAAAACGCTCTGCCGACTTCCTCATATCCGTAAAAAATTAAATCTTTTGCATTGTTCAAATGAAACGAGCATGTATAGAAGGATTCACAAACGAGTATGAAAATAATTTTTCATGACTGCTTGATTTTAGCGCACAAAACATATTACATGCGAGTTCCATCCGGCCTTTTAAGAAAAATTTTTAAAATTATTTTCGGATGAAACCCCCATGATTGTGCTCAAGCACAAACACAAAATGAATACAATGGGGAACATTATCCATACAACAAAATGGGAAAATGGCTTAAATAATTAATATTCAACATATTAAATAATTTTATTCGAATGAATATAAAAACGCAAAGTGTGCTAAGTTTTTGCAAAGAACGCTAAGAAAAATCTCTGCGAACTTTGCGACTACTTTGGGGTCTTTGCGTGAGGATATTTTAAAAACTTATTTGGATGAAACGAGCATGTATGGCAGTATTCACAAACGAGTATGAAAATAATTTATCAGTTTCGTACTTGCCTATGTGTAGAAAGCTCATCACATGCGAGTTCCATCCGACCGATTTAAAAAACATTTAAAAATATTTTCGGATGAAACGCTGCAAGTAAGAATTAAGCCACCTGGTAGGGTTAGCGGTAAAAATTATATCCCTGGTTATAACCTCATCCCCTTCCCCTCGCCTTACAAAGAAGAGGGGTGCCGTAAGACGGGGTGAGGATTGCACAGATTAGGGGAACCGCAGGATGGGATGTGGGGTTAACATCATCCCAATAAATTTAATTTCTCAAAATGATCAAATGGAACACGCAGGCAAAGAATAAACACGGATAAACGGATATATGTGTTTTTTTGGTCGTTTATCCACTGCTAAACTTGCTCGTTTCGTCCTGCTTTTTTAGGGCATTTACCGATTTGTTTTTTACCACCTTCTGGAAATGACCTTTTTTTGCAACAGTTTCAGATATAGGAAGAATTTTGAATGGTATGTTTTTTGACCCATGGTTTTTCTCATTTCAATGCAAAAATTTGTCTTTTAGATAGATATTATATACTGCTGAATTTATTGAAAAGAACGAAAATGTCTTATGAGAATGAAAAAAGAATTGTTTCTGTGGCTGTTGTTGGGTGTATCGCTTTCCATTGCTGCACAATCAACGAGCGATAGTGTATTGACGTTATCGCTTTCAGAGGCCAAAGCCTACGCAATGGCGAATAGTCCTGTCATAAAGAGCTCGGCATTGGATGTAGAATCAGCGAAAAAGAAAATCTGGGAAACCACAGCTATTGGTCTACCCCAGGTTAGCGCTAAGTATTCGTATAGCTACATTATGACGCTACCGGATATTTATAAGCAATTTGCTGCAATGGGGAGTGGCGGTTCGGGTGCACCAGTCAATCTGGATGATTTGCGTACTACCTCAACGCTCGATGTAACTGTAAGTCAACTACTATTTAGCAGCTCCTACCTGGTTGGATTACAAACCTCAAGGGTATATCGTAACCTGTCGGAGCTTGCGCTTTCCAAATCAAAACAGGACCTTGCCGAATCGGTTACCAACACCTACCTGCTCGTACTTGTTTCGCGCGAGAATCAAAGACTCATCGACTCGATTTATCGCAACACCCAGAGCATACTGGAATCGATGAAAAGTATGTATGATCAAGGGTTTGTAGAAGAAACCGATGTAGATCAATTGCAAATCACGGTTAACAATTTAAAAAACACGGCCGACGTAATAGCTCAACAAGTAGGGATAGCCGAACGACTGTTAAAATTTCAGCTTGGCTGTTCGTTTGACCAACGCATACAACTCACTGACAGTCTATCATCGCTGGCGACAAACCTGGCCGACCCCTCCCTCTTGTTGCAAAATTTTAATGTAACGCAACAGGTCGATTACCAGCTACTTGAAACGCAGGCCAAGCTTATGAAGCTGAATTTAAAACTTAACCAATCTGCATTTTTGCCCGAGGTGGCAGCGTTCTATCAACACGATAAAAATTTCAACACAAAAGCTATCACTTTCACCCCTCCCGACCTGGTGGGAGTTCAGGTAAACATCCCTATTTTTAGCAGCGGCATGCGATTGGCACGGGTAAGCCAGGCTCGCATAAGCTACGAAAAAGCGCTGATAAACCAACAACAGGCTGCTCAGAGCCTTCAAATTGGTTTTGAAGATGCTAAAGCCAAATATCTTGCAGCGCTTAACAGCTATACTACCGCTCGCGATAATTTTAAGCTGGCTGAAAAAGTTTATAATCGTTCATGGGTAAAATACCGCGAAGGAACCATCTCAAGTGTTGAACTTACGCAGGTACAAAATCAGTACATTCAAAGCCAGACAAACTATTTCAACGCTTTGCTCGAACTCAATAATTCGCGAACCAAGCTTGAAAAAATGCTGGTACCAACTGAATTGAGTAAATAAAAAATTTATTGCCCATATTGTTACACAAAAAATATTGTTTGTATGAACAAAAAATTGATGCGAAAGGTAAACTGGGGTATGATTGCACTCATGGCCCTACTGATAGCCTGTGGAAAAACTGACAAACAGGCAGAACTGGCAAAACTCCGTAAACAACAGGCCGAACTGGCAGAAAAAATAAAACAGCTGGAGACCCAAATTGCCGCCGATACTACCATTAAAAAGACACCCAAAGGCACACGGGTAGTGGTTAGCGAAATAAAACCTACCTCATTTTTCCATTCCATTGAGGTGCAGGGAAAAGTAGACGGCGACAATAGCGTAAATGTGTTTTGCGAAGGTGCAGGTGGCATCGTTGAAGAAATTTACGTAACTGAAGGCCAATACGTTAAAAAAGGTCAGGTATTGGCAAAGCTCGACGATGCCATTTACCAAACCCAACTAAAAACAGCGCTCAGCAGCCTTGAATATGTTACAACCCTGTACAACAAGCAAAAAGCCCTTTGGGAACAAAAAATAGGTAGCGAAGTACAGTACCTAAATCTGAAAAATCAGAAAGAATCCCTGGAAGGTCAGGTGGCAACGCTGAAAGAGCAGATTAGTAAGTGTCGCATTGTATCCCCAATAGCAGGTACAGTCGAAGATATTCCTATTAAAAAAGGACAGATGATATCGCCAGCAGTGGTTAGCTTTCGAGTAATCGATTTATCTTCTCTGAAAATCGTGGCCGACGTATCAGAAAGCTACTCAACACGCATCAAAGTCGGGGATAAAGTTACCGTTTTCCTGCCCGACCTGAACAAAGAAATAACCGGCAAGGTCGATTTTTGCAGCCGCTACATCAATCCGGTCAATCGCACTTTTAATGTCACGCTGCGCATCCCATCAAACGATCCAGCCATTAAAGCCAATATGATAGCCGTACTCCGAATTGTTGACTATCAAAATCCGAATGCAATCGTTGTACCGGTAAACGTAGTACAAACCGACCAAAAAGGTAAATACATACTGGTTGCCGAACGCATCGACGATAGCTATGTGGCACGCAAAAAATATGTTGAACCCGGGGAAACTTACAAGGGTATCACCGAAATACGTTCGGGACTAAAAGAGGGTGACAAAGTTATTACCATTGGATTCCAGGAATTAGAGGAAGGACAATACGTAAATTTTTAGTCGTCAGTAACCTTGCAATAAATAAAAGCACATGGAAAAACTAAAGGGTGTCAAAGAATTTAAACCTACCAGCTGGAGTATCGACAATAAAACCAGCATATACGTATTGGCTATCATGCTGGCTATATTTGGGCTGGTAAACTACAACTCTATACCAAAGGAACAGTTTCCCGAAATTGTAATTCCACAAATAATTGTCAGCACGGTTTATCCGGGCACCTCATCTACCGATATGGAGAATCTGGTTACCCGTCCCCTGGAGAAAAATCTTAAATCGATAAGCGGGGTAAAAAAGATTTCCAGTAAGTCGGTGCAGGATTACTCGCTGATTATCGTTGAATTTAACACTGGTATTGAAGTCTCCGAGGCCAAGCAAAAGGTGAAGGATGCTGTCGATAAAACTAAAAGCTCCAATAACCTGCCCAACGATTTGCCTGCCGACCCTTCGGTAACCGAAATCGAATTCTCTGAATTTCCCATTATGTACATCAATATTGCGGGAAACTACGATTTGGCGAAACTGAAAAAGTATGCGGAAATGCTGCAGGATAAAATAGAGAGTTTCCCGGAAATAACACGTGTCGACATTGTAGGAGCTCTCGATAGGGAAATACAGGTCAATGTGGATATGTACAAGATGCAAATGGCCAAGGTGACCTTCAATGTAATTGCCAATGCCATTGCCTATGAAAACATGACCATTTCGGGAGGTACTATTGACCTGCAAAACATGACCCGAAGCATTCGCGTGGTTGGGGAATATAAGGATATTGAACAGCTCAAAAACACAATCCTTATTAGCTCCAGCGGCGCAACCGTTGCTCTCAAGGAAATTGCCGAAATTAAGGATTCTTACAAGGAGCAGGAAAGTTTCTCTCGCTTTAACGGCAAAAATGTCATTACCCTGAATGTGGTGAAGAAAAGTGGACAAAATCTTTTGAATGCTTCTGATAAAATTTCTCAGGCCATTGAGGAATTTCAAAAAACTAAATTTCCAAAAGATCTGTCCGTAAGCATTACGGGCAACCAAGCTCATTATACTCGCAGTATTCTTACCGAGCTTAACAACACCATCATTCTTGGATTTATTTTTGTTACCGTTATTTTGATGTTTTTCATGGGGTTAACCAACGCCATTTTTGTAGGTCTATCGGTACCTCTTTCCATGGCGCTGGCATACATTGTCTTGCCTACCATCGATTTTACCATGAACATGCTGGTCATGTTCTCATTCATCTTTGCTCTGGGCATAGTAGTCGATGATGCGATCGTTGTCATTGAAAACACCCATCGTATTTTCCGGCAAGGAAAGTATAATATTGTACAATCGGCTAAAATAGCAGCAGGGGAAGTATTCTTGCCCATTCTGTCGGGTACCCTTACCACCATTGCCCCTTTTATACCGCTGGCTTTCTGGCCTGGTGTGGTAGGTAAGTTTATGTACTATATTCCGGTAACTATTATCATTACGCTGTTTGCTTCGCTCATTGTTGCCTATATCATCAATCCTGTATTTGCAGTGGACTTTATGAAGCACGAAGACGACCACAATGTGCGAATCCATCAGAAAAAAGTATTCAAATATGGATCCTATATCATCGGTATTGCTCTTTTCCTTTACCTGGTAAATGGTTTTAAGTTTGGGACTACTGGTTGGGGGGTTGCTTCCTTCGTGCTAATTATTGGGATAATTTATATACTGCATAACTTGTATTTGTACAAAATTTTGCAACATTTCCAAAAACGCACGCTCCCTGCCCTGATGGATGGCTACGATCGATTGCTGCGTTGGGCTGTTACAGGCAACCGTCCCAGAAAGTTGCTATGGGGTACCATTGGCCTGTTTCTCTTCTCTATTATTCTTTTTGGGATTGCCGGGCCCAAGATAGTTTTCTTCCCCGACAACGAGCCTAATAGCATCAACGTTTACGCCAAGTTACCCATTGGAACCTCAGTAAATTATACCGATTCCATCGCCAAAGAAATCGAAAAACGAGTGGTAAAGGTACTGGGCGAGAACAATCCCGATGTTGAATCGATTGTAACAAATGTGGCTTTTCAAGCTTCGGAAGATATGTTCGACGGTGGTATTATTACTTCCAACAAAGCCAAGGTTACGGTAAATTTTGTAGAATATCGTTATCGTAAGGATAGAAAAACCAGTCGATACATAAATCCGATTTCCGAGGCTTTGAAGGAAATCCCTGGCGCTGTAATTTCGGTCGAAAAAAACCGGATGGGACCTCCTACGGGTAAACCTATTAACATTGAGGTTTCAGGAGACGACCTGGAGCAAGTGGTAGAAACTGCCGACCGGTTTATTACCTACATCGATTCATTAGGAATACCTGGAATAGAGAAGCTTAAAACCAATTTCGAACGTACCAAGCCAGAAATCATCATCGATCTCGACAGGCAAAGAGCAAATCGTGAGGGTGTTTCCTCGGCACAGGTAGGATCGGCTATACGAACTGCCGTACTGGGAAAAGAGGTCTCAAAGTATCGTGAAGGGGAAGATCAATACCCTATTCAGCTACGTTTTCTTCCCTCTCAACGAAAGGATATTGACAAGCTGATGAACATGGAAATCACCTATCGCGACATGAATACAGGCCTACTGCGCTCGATACCCCTGAGTTCACTCGCTACGGTACGCTATACTAATTCGGTTGGTGGCATCAATCGTATTAATCTCAAGCGTACCATTACCATCAGCTCGAACGTGCTGGCTGGCTACAACGCTACCGACATCATGAATAAAATTAAAAGGGAGCTTCCAAAGTTCGAAAAGTCTGATAACGTAGAAATTAAGCTAACAGGTGAGCAAGAGGATCGCGCTGAGTCGCAAGCATTCCTTTCAAAAGCCATGTTGCTTTCCCTATTTTTAATTTTGTTCATTCTCATTGCTCAATTCAACTCGCTGGGACGAACTGCCATCATATTAAGCGAAGTATTATTTAGCATCATTGGGGTGCTGCTGGGATTAACCATTTTCCGGGTGCCTTTTTCCATCATTATGTCGGGGATGGGTATCGTAGCACTGGCGGGTATTGTAGTGCGTAATGGTATTCTGTTGGTAGAATTTACCGATGTACTCAAAGAAAGAGGGTATCGTACCCGCGAGGCTATCATCCAGGCGGGTAAAACGCGTATCACCCCTGTGCTACTAACAGCATCCGCTGCTATCATTGGGCTTATCCCGCTGGCCATTGGTTTAAACATCGACTTTGGTTCATTGTTTACCCATTGGAATCCTCATATCCACATTGGTGGCGAAAACTCAATGTTCTTTGGTCCGCTGGCATGGACTATTATCTTTGGCCTTAGCTTTGCTACCTTCCTCACACTGGTAATGGTACCTGTGATGTATTACGTTATGTACACGGATAAACTCAGGGTTAATCGTCTGTTACACCACAACAAGGTTAAAACCATGAAAGAGCTTGAGGAGGATGAGTTAAACGAATACTAAAGTGAATAACTAAAATACGAAAAGCAGGATGGGAAAATCTCCTATCCTGCTTTTTATTTTGTGACCCCGGAGGGATTCAAACCCCCGACTTTCAGAACCGGAATCTGACGTTCTATTCAGCTGAACTACGGGGCCAATTTTGTAGCGCAAAGGTACAAAAAATTCCTATAATAAGCGGGTGTTGTTGAAACAGTTTTTTGCCCCAATGCTGTAACACACAATATCACTTTTCCAGCGCTTTCTGTCTAAAAAATGATAATTACCGAACAACTGAAAAAACATTTCCAGTAACTTTGCAAAAAATCTAATTAGCATGTGAACGAATCGAAGGTTGCTCAATGATGGTGCCGCACTAAGCGCCAAAAGCATTACTGTTGATTAAAATATTGTCACATAACTGAAATATCCAAAGATAAAAGTTTCGTTGTTTAAGAGAATGTTTGTTATGCTTAAAAATTATTGGCGATATTTTATCGGGACTTTGTTAGCGATTGTTTTATTATGGGGAGTACAACGAATGATTTTTCGCTGGGCGGTGCAAAAATCAATTACGCACTTCGAAAGTAAACTAAAGGTGAATGTTAGCATTGGCAAGTACGGAATAGAGGGGTTTAACGGTGCATTCTTTAAAAATGTATTGATAAGCTATCCCGAGGGCGATACCCTTTTCTGGAGCAATGCTATGCACGTTAGGCTTAAAATTTTACCGCTTTTAACAGGAAAAATACAATTATCAAAGTTTCAGGCCGATTCCATGCTTGCAGTTTACAAACATGGATTTTTGCAACAGACCGCCGATACTCTACCTGATAGTTTTCATGCAAAACAACACACCCCCCTTAGCTATCGATTGCGAATGTTATTTAAAAAATTGCCTGCAACCTGTCGAATTAGCACTGCTACATTTCGGTACTATGATACCAGCCAGTGGTTGAGCATGCGAATAGACAGTTTTACAATTAAAAATAAGCTTTTAAAAGGTGTTATCCTCTTATCAGATTCCACCAGCCAGCAATCTTTTGCCTTTCAGGGAAAATTTATTCCAGGCAAGTATTTTCTCGCTGTTACGATTCGTCCACTCAAGTCGATCGAGAATACCTTCCCCTGGCTTACCCAAAAATGGGGTGCGAAACTTTCAGCCAAAAGCGCATATTTCGAATGCCAGTTGCCCAGTGCCTCTTCCATTTTATTTACTATCTCAGCAGGAGAGTTTTCGGTTTTTCACCCAAAACTTGCCGAACAACCTGTACAGTTCGACACAACTTCGCTTTCGCTAATCATAAAAACCGAAAAAGAATACTGGCAGATTGATAGCAGTTCGCGGGTGAATTTCAATGGATTTGAATTTCCGTTATTTGTCCGTTACGAGTATGATGCCAACAATCCGATGCTGGAATTTGCTATACCTGCGCTTAAATTCTCAGCTCAGCAATTTTTCGAATCTTTACCCAAAGGGGCTTTTCGACGCATCGCAGGCGTGAAAGCAGAGGGCGACCTGTCGTTTGTTCTCCGCGGTCGAATACCTTTTCGGCAGCTCGATAGCATATATCTCTACAGTAATCTACAACCCTTTAATTTTCGTATCAAGCAATATGGAACGGCTTATTTACCAATGCTCAACGATACCTTTACCATTTATCGACACGAACCAGGATTTTCACCCGTTGCAATCCATGTGGACTCTACTTCCCCCAATTATACCCATTTACGCGACATTCCCCCATATCTCATCTATGCTGTGTTAACCTCGGAGGATGGCAGTTTCTTTTATCATAAAGGCTTTAACGAAGAAGCCTTTGCTAAATCTCTGGCCGAGAATATTCGTAAAAAACGTTTTGCTCGCGGGGCAAGTACCATTAGCATGCAACTGGTTCGCAATGTGTTTCTTTCAAAAAATAAAACGCTTTCAAGAAAATTCGAAGAGATGTTACTCACCTGGATGCTCGAAAATTCGCATGTCGTTTCCAAACAACGTATGCTGGAGGTATATTTCAACATCATCGAATGGGGACCGAATATTTACGGCATCAAGCAAGCAGCAAAATTTTACTTCGACAAAAAGCCGTCACAGCTTACCCTGCAGGAAAGCATTTTCCTGGCAGCCATTATCCCATCCCCAAAATATTTTCGCTACACCTTCCAAACCAACGGAATGATGAAAGACGGGTTCGAAGCATATTTCCAGCGTGTAGCTCAGATTATGCTGGCCAGAAATCAGATTCAACCCACTGATACCATTGGACTCAACCACAAGGTTACCCTTACGGGTACTGCTCAGAAATTTCTGGCTGAACCCATGGACTCTTTAATTGTCAACCCTTCCGACACTATTTTCATCGACCCCGAGGAAAATTTTTAACTATTTTTGAGTAAAAAATTATGGCGGCTGTCTTTAACTTTTATAACATTGTGTGGTGAAATGTTTGTTCGATCGATATGGTAAAAATCAATAAATTACCCTATCATGATCAAGCAAACACTTAAATGCTGGCAGATAGTGTAAATGGATGAAACGAGCATGTATTGCAGTATTCACAAACAAGTATGAAAATATTTATCAGTTTCGTACTTGCCTATGTGTAGAAAGCTCATCACATGCGAGTTCCATCCGACCGCTATAAAGAATTAAAAAATATTTTCGGATGAAACGAGCATGTATGGCAGTATTCACAAACAAGTATGAAAATAATTTTTCATACCTGCTTGATTTTAGCGCACATAACATATTACATGCGAGTTCCATCCGGCCTTTTAAGAAAAATTTTTAAAATTATTTTCGGATGAAAATTCTTACTTTAACAAAGTTAATTGCCCAAAACAATAAACAATCATCATGAAAAAGCATCTTCTCATCGTAATTGCTGTTGTAGGAAGTATTATAACCACCAGTTTTGTTGATAATGAGTTTAAAATTGGAAAAAGCATTGATATATTCATAAGCCTTTTCAAAGAGTTAAATTACACCTACGTAGACGACATTGATCCCGAGAAGCTTATCAATGCAGGCATTGATGGAATGTTAAAGACACTTGATCCGTATACAACGTATATTCCCGAATCGAAGCTTGAAGATTTCCGGTTTCAGACCACAGGGCAGTACGGGGGCATTGGTGCCATTATTCGACGCATCGACGACTACGTGTACATAGCCGAACCCTATGAGAATTGTCCTGCGGCAAAAGCTGGCCTTAAAGCAGGGGATAAAATCCTGGCTATCGATGGGGTAGAAGCTAAAGGAAAAGATGTGAGCACGGTAAGCGAACAACTGAAAGGCACCCCCGGAACCAAGGTGGAGGTAACCATTGAACGATCGGGAGCAGAACAACCCCTGAAAATAAACATTACGCGTGAAAAAATTACTATCCCTAATGTTCCCTACTATGGTATGCTTTCGGACTCAATAGGATACATTCGTCTATCGAGTTTTACGACCAATGCAGGGAATGAGGTCAGAGAGGCAGTAATAGCGCTAAAGGCCAAAAATGCCCGATCGCTTATTCTCGACTTACGCGATAATCCGGGAGGATTACTCAACGAGGCGGTAGAAGTGGTCAATTGTTTTATTCCTAAAAATCAGCTGGTAGTATTTACCAAAGGTAAGATAAAAGAAGCATTCAAACGTTATGTGACCATCAACGATCCCATCGACACGGTAATACCTCTTGCGGTGCTTACCAGTCGGGGTACTGCCTCAGCTGCTGAAATTGTGTCGGGAACCCTGCAGGATCTCGATAGGGCAGTTGTAGTGGGGCAGCGAACCTTTGGGAAAGGCCTTGTACAGCAAACCCGACCCCTGAGCTACAATACCCAGCTAAAGGTTACCGTGGCCAAATATTACATTCCTTCCGGACGTTGCATCCAGGCAGTAGATTATTCGCACCGCAATGAAGATGGCAGCGTGGGTTATATCCCCGATTCACTTATCAAAGAATTTAAAACCCGCATAGGCCGTACAGTATACGACGGTGGCGGAATCATGCCCGATATTAAGGTAGAACAGGAAAAGTTTAGCCAGATAGCCCTGAACCTATACGCCAAAAACATCATCTTCAACTTTGCAACAGAATATGTGCGCGAACACCCTACCATAGCCCCACCCGATAAATTCACCATCGACGAGGCCACCTACCAGAAATTTACCGAATATGTCAACCAGCAGAATTTCGACTATCAAACTCAAACAGAACAACAGCTCGAGAAGCTCGTCGAAACTGCTAAAAAGGAAAAATATTACCAATCGGCCGAAGCCGAATTTACCCGCCTAAAAGAACGAATCTCGCACGATAAAAACAAAGATCTGCAAGTCTTTCGAAATGAAATCGAAAAGTTACTGGTCGACGAGATAATTACGCGATACTACTATCAGAAGGGCCGGATTATTGCCTCGCTCAAGAGCGACAGGGAAGTGGAAAAAGCCAGAGAAATACTCAAAAACCGTTCGGTATACGCCAGTTTGCTTTCCAGCAGTGCTGTGATTGGAAAGGGCGAACATCGTTCGAAGGAAGAAAGTAATCTTTTAGAGGAAGAAATGGAATAACGCTCTATTGATGATGGATACTACTTCTTGTTTAAATTATCCTGCAGATAAGATTTTTTAACAAACCAAATGGGGAAATAAGGGCTGTTTGATATAATTTTGTTGAACATTTTCATGGGTATTAGCGTTTTAACCCATACGATGCGTAGAATAGTTTCCATAGTACTGCTTATATTTATGCTGCTGTCCAGTGGCGGGTTTACCATTGCCCGTCATGTGTGTAGCAGTGCCGGGGTTTTTTACAAATTTGGCCTCAAAGGTACAACTGCCGATTGTGGCATGAAATCTAACCCCTCCACGTGTTCAGCCCATCCTACTATGGATAATCCCGATTGTTGTAAAAATGTGGTGCAAACCCTGAGCGTTGATGTTTTTACGGTTCAATCAGCGCTTCAGGCACCAAAATGTCATTTTAGTGTTCCCTTGTTGGCTATTTATCCTATCCTTATTGTTATACAACTTCCATTTATGATTGCCACTCACACAAATGACAGAGCTTCGCCTTTCCGGCACGCTTCGGAAAGACTTGCTGTTATTTGTGTATTCCTTAAGTGAATCTTCCTGTATCCTTCTTAGTATCGATTAGGAAAAATACTATCGATGTATTAACTTTAATTATTATTAATCATTTAATACTTATAGCCATGAATAACAGGAAGAATTCAGGCATTATGTCCTTTGTTTCAGGTATTTTGAATATTTTACCCTTGCCATTCATTTTTAGCTTTATGGTACTGGCATTTATGATGGGACCGGTATCGTTGCAGGCTCAAAAATCCAATGGACTGAAAACCGAAACCATCAAAGTATGGGGTAACTGTGAATCGTGCAAGGCACGGATTGAGAAAGCGGCAAAAACAGAAGGGGTCACCAATGCGGTATGGGATATAAAAACCAAAATGCTCACCCTTACCTACGATCCCAGCAAAACTTCGAGCGACAGGGTGCAAAAGCAAATTGCAGCCGTTGGCCATGACACCGAGAAATACAAGGCCGATGACAAAACCTATAACAGCCTTCCCGGTTGCTGCAAGTATGAGCGTAGCAAATAAGTAATTGTTCACGGAAACGGTTGTCAAAAAACTGCTTCCGTGGATTTAACACTCTGTGCCATGAGAGCGATTGTTCAACGATTCGCCATGTGCCTCATTTTATCCTTCCCCCTATGGGTTTTATCGGCACATGAGCATCATAAAAAAGATACAGTTCCCGTCAGCGTTGACATGGAAAAGGTGTTATCAGAGGTGTCCACAGCATCTGACAAGCATAAGTCTTTTCCCACGCTGCATCCCCTGGTGGTGCATTTCCCAATTGTCTTATTATTGCTGGCCTCTATTTTACAGGTCTTGAGAGTCGTTCTTAAAAAGAAACGATGGGATGACATGATACTATATTTGCTTGCCGGAGGCATAATTACGGCATATCTGGCTGGGGAGGTTTTTCATCCCCATACCGAAGGACTTTCTTCCCATGCGACCATTATCCTCGAACGGCACGAACTGTTTGCATCTTTGGCTATGTTCTCGGCACTTGCTGCTTTATTATCTAAAATAACGGCAATGTATTTTTATCGTAAACGACAACTCATGCTGGAAATGATTACAGCCGTTATTTTATTGGTGGCAGCAGCATCAGTCTCTGTTTCTGGACATTGGGGGGCTTACCTCACACACATCGAAGGAGTGGGGCCGCAAGGAAAATTCCTCGAGAATCCTTCTTCGGAATAGCAATAAAACATTGGATATAAAAAATTTATCCTCAATTCCTTTTTTTCAACCTTACAGTGTGGTATACCTCAGTGTTGCAATTCGACATATTTGCTGAAAGTGTTGTTACACAAAGGCTAAAAGTTATGGGGTTATGTATTAATTAAAGTAATAAACAGATGCTCAAACGAATCATCAAATATTTTCTCGAAAACCCGCTCATTACCATATTATTGCTGCTGGTATTTATTATATGGGGTATTGTCACTGCTCCATTCAACTGGAACATTAATTTTTTGCCCCGCGATCCGGTACCGGTAGACGCTATACCCGATATCGGTGATAACCAGCAAATTGTTGCAACTGAATGGATGGGGCGCTCACCCCGTGATATTGAGGACCAGATTACCTATCCACTTACCTCGGCTTTACTTGGAATACCTGGGGTAAAAACCATCCGTAGTACCTCTATGTTTGGCATGTCATTTATATACATTATTTTCCATGACAATGTTGATTTTTACTGGAGTCGTTCCCGTATACTTGAAAAGCTTAACTCGCTACCACCAGGTACATTACCAGAAGGCGTGCAACCTACATTAGGACCTGATGCTACTGCTTTGGGTCAAATTTTTTGGTATACGCTGGAAGGGCGCGACCCGAAAACAGGTAAGCCGACGGGTGGTTGGGACCCCCATGAGTTGCGTACCATACAGGATTACTATGTGAGATATGCGCTGGCATCGGCCGAAGGGGTCTCGGAAGTAGCCTCTGTAGGAGGTTATGTTAAAGAATATCAGGTCGATATCAATCCCGATGCGATGAAGGCCTATGGGGTTTCGGTCATGGATATCATGCGGGCCGTAAAAAATAGCAACCTCGATATAGGTGCTGAAACGGTCGAACTCAACAGGGTAGAATATGTAATACGCGGACTGGGCTATATCAAGAGCCTCGATGACTTAAAGAATGCGGTGGTTGCCGTTAAAGACAATATACCCGTTCGCATACGCGATGTTGCTAACGTAAGTTTTGGTCCGGCCACACGGCGAGGAGGGCTAGATAAGAGCGGAGCTGAGGCAGTGGGTGCAGTAGTGGTAGCACGCTATGGTTCCAACCCCATGGAAGTCATCAAAAATGTGAAAGAAAAAATTAAAGAAATATCTCCGGGCTTACCCAGCAAAACACTACCCGACGGCACTATTTCAAAGGTTACCATAGTGCCATTTTACGACCGCACAAGTCTTATACAGGAAACTATTGGAACGCTTGAATCGGCTCTCTCCCACGAAATTCTTATTAGCATCATTGTCATCATTGTACTGGTATTTAACCTGAGAGCATCCCTAATTGTATCCAGTTTACTCCCCATAGCCGTTTTGATGGCTTTTATTGCTATGCGACTGTTTGGTGTTGAGGCCAATATTGTAGCCCTGTCGGGTATTGCTATTGCCATTGGTGTGATGGTAGATGTAGGAATAATTTTTGTGGAGAACATTATCCGACATCTCGAAATGCCCGAAAATCATGGCAAGTTAGGTTTAGCCTTGCGTAATCTTATTTTTAATGCTACCAATGAAGTTTCGAGTGCAGTAGTTACTGCTTTATCCACAACGGTGATTAGCTTTTTACCGGTGTTTGCTATGCAAGCAGCCGAAGGAAAGCTTTTCAAGCCTCTGGCTTACACTAAGACATTTGCGTTGGTCGCTTCTTTTATTCTTGGCATTGTTGCTCTTCCCCTATTAGCCCATTTGATTTTTTCAATACGTTTCGACAAACGCAAAATAAGCCTGACATGGAACTTAATACTCGTTATAGCCGGCATAATTATCACCGCTCTGTGGGGCACCTGGCCTGCTTTGGTACTTACTTTTATTGGGATAAACAACTTGCTGGAGTATAAATGGCCTGCTCATCGAGGGTATAGGGCCAATTTGATTAATATTGCCTTAACTGTACTTTTAGCCGTATATTACCTAGCCCACGAATGGCTTCCATTAGGAGCTCATAATCCTTTTATTGTAAATTTCCTCTTTGTAATGGGCATTGTAGCATTTGTGCTGGTCTTGCTTATGGCCATGGTTCATTACTACGAACCCATTCTTCGATGGTCGTTAAGAAATAAGGGGAAATTTCTTGTTATCCCCATTGGTACTTTTTTGTTAGGGATAGTTATCTGGCAGGGTTTTGACAAAATTTTTAGTCCTGTTGCGATAGTATTTGAAAAAGTGGGTTGGACCCAATTCAGGCAAACATCCTTATGGCAGGCAGCTACTCGTACCTTCCCAGGGGTAGGTAAAGAATTTATGCCGGCCCTCGACGAAGGTTCTTTTTTACTTATGCCCACCAGTATGCCTCATGCAGGGATTCAACAAAATATCGAATATATTAAAACCCTCGATAAACGACTGGCTGCAATCCCCGAGGTAGAAATAGCCGTTGGGAAATGGGGACGTGTAAATTCAGCCCTTGACCCAGCTCCCGTGCAAATGTTCGAAAATACCATCAACTATAAACCTGAATATCTCCTCGATGAAAACGGACATCGCTTGCGGTTTAAAACCGATAGGGAGGGAAATTTTTTATTGTCGAATGGTAAGAAATTCAATCCCAAGAAGGATAATTTAAAAGAGCTGGATACCCGATTGTTAATTCCCGATAAGAATGGGGAATACTTTCGCCAATGGCGACCCCATATTAAAAAAACCGACGATATCTGGAACGAGATTGTTAAGGTAACCCAGCTACCAGGGCTCACCTCGGCACCTCGGCTTCAACCCATACAAACCCGACTAGTAATGCTCTCGACCGGGATGCGGGCACCAATGGGCATGAAAGTTTTTGGCCCCGACCTGGAAAGTATTGAAAAAGCAGGGCTAGAACTTGAAAGGATATTGAAAGAAGTCCCCTCCGTAATTCCCTCATCGGTATTCTACGACCGTGCTGTGGGAGCACCCTACATTGAGATCAAACTAAATCGCGAGGCCATTGCGCGTTACGGTTTGTCCGTCAATGAGGTTCAGGAGGTGTTGCAAAGCGCGATAGGAGGAATGACGCTAACTACCACAGTAGAAGGCAGAGAACGCTTTCCTGTGAGGATACGCTATGCTCGTGAGCTGCGAACTACGCCCGACGAACTTAAGAAAATTCTTATCCCTACCATGTTGGGTACTCAGGTTCCTCTGGGAGAATTGGCTGATGTGCAATATACCCGTGGACCTCAAATGATACGAAGCGAAAATACATTTCTCAATGGCTATGTAATCTTCGACAAGCAACCCAACATTGCCGAAGTCGATGTTGTGGAGCAGGCCGATACCTACATCAAGGCTAAACTCGAGTCAGGTGAACTCAAGCTCCCTCCGGGTGTATCGTACAAATTTGCTGGAAACTACGAACAGCAAATCAGGGCCACCAAACGCCTTGCTATTGTGATCCCCATCAGCTTGATTTTAATATTTCTCCTGCTGTTCTTTCAGTTTAAAACATTTACCGCCTCTGTCATTCATTTTTCAGGAGTGTTTGTAGCGTTTGCAGGAGGCTTTATTATGATATGGCTGTATGGCCAGCCATGGTTCATGAACTTCTCTATTGCGGGTATCAATATGCGCGACCTATTCCAGATGCACACCATTAACCTTAGTGTAGCGGTGTGGGTAGGATTTATCGCATTGTTTGGTATAGCCACCAACGACGGGGTTATCATGGGTACATATATCCATCAGGTATTTGAAGAAAAAAAACCTGTAACCATCCAGGAGGTTCGAGAATCGGTAGTTATTGCAGGTAAAAAAAGGGTTCGACCGGCTATGATGACTGCAGCCTGCGCAATTATTGCTCTTTTACCCGTACTTACTTCAACCGGCAAAGGTGCAGATATTATGGTACCCATGGCTATCCCTACCTTTGGAGGAATGGTTATTCAACTTATGACCATGTTTGTAGTACCTATTTTTCAATGCATCTGGCGCGAAGGTGAAATTAAAAAACGGGAAAAGAAACTATTACAAACAAATCAACCAGAAGAATATAATTTAAGGCATGACTAGCATGAAAAAAAATAAAAACGGGAATTGTCAAATTGGAGAAGTAACTCAAAAAATAGAGCTGCATCGTTGCATTCCATGGCAGGAGTGGATGTTCTTGTTGAGACTGATGAAGCGGTTGGCCATTGGTTTTAGTTTATCCATATTTTTGATAGTTAAAGGACATGCCCAGGACTCGTTAGGCTATTATCTCGAGCTGGCAGCACAAAATAACCCGGCTATCAAGGCAAGCTACCTGGAGTATTCTGCTGCCCTGCAAAAAGTTCCTCAAGCTGCATCTTTGCCCGACCCTCAACTACAGCTGGGGTATTTCTTAAAACCCATGGAGTTGTTGGGAGGTAATCAAATTGCCAATATTCAGCTCATGCAAATGTTCCCCTGGTTTGGAACCCTCAGGGCTGCCAAAGACGAAGCCTCCAAAATGGCCATTGCCAGGTTCGAAAATTTCAGAAATACCCGTAATGAGCTATTCTTTCAGGTGAAGGCTGCCTTTTATAAAATATACCAAACGAAGAAAGAAATAGCAGTGGCCGAAAAAAATCTTAAAATTTTAAAAACCCTTGAACAATTGGCACTCATTAAATTTGGTAGGGGTAGTGTCGGTTCTGCTGGTAGCTCAGGCAGCGCAATGTCTTCTCCAGTAGCAAGTGTCTCTGCTGGCAATACCACAGGAATGAACAGTAATTCAATGGGCAGTCAGGTAACAATGGGAAGCTCTTCCATGTCGGTAGCCTCTACCACTCTCCCTATGCAATCGGCAGAAAGTATGGGTAGTTCTATGAATGCTGCTAACAAAGGGAGATTGGTTGATTTACTCAGAGTGCAAATAGAGATAAATACCCTGGAAAATCAGATAGCCTTGCTCAGGGATCAGCTCACTACCGACAAGGTAAGCTTTAACCGATTACTGAACCGACCTCCACAGACCGATATGTTTACGGGCGATACTTTGATCGAAACACCTGTGCCCGACAATTTATTATCGTTGTCCGACAGCCTTGTTAATCACCCCATGGTCAGAATGCAGGAAGCAGAAGCCCAGGCTAATGACGCTAAACTCATCATGGTAACCCGAATGGGTTATCCCATGATAGGAGCGGGGGTGAACTACATGCTTATCCAGCCCCGCGAGAATAACACTTCCATGATGAATGGCAACGACATGATCATGCCTATGGTTTCGGTAACATTACCCATATACCGAAAGAAATATAAAGCCATGCAGCAGGAAGCAATCATGCTACGTGAGGCTGCCATCGCCCGCGCCCGGGAAACCCTAAACAACCTCCAGCTGAGTTTCCAGCAATCGCTTCAAAATCTGTACGACGCTTCACGCAGGATTAACCTGTATAAAAAACAGGCTCAACTGGCTGACAAAAGTGTGCAACTGTTAATAACCTCATTCTCCGTAAGTGGCGCCGATTTTGAAGAGGTGCTACGTATGCAGCAACAACTTCTCGACTATGAATTTAGGCTCATCGAAGCAGTTGTAGACAAAAACATGGCTACTGCATCCTTAATTTATTTAACTGGTATTGAATAAGACATCATTTTTTAAATCATAAAACTATGAAGATCAAAGCATATCTGGATAATATTTACCTCAGAAGTCTACTATTGATCGTTTTGGGTATTTTCCTGGGCTGGTTAATCTTTCATACACCTGATTCCGCGAAAAAACATACCGCTACTTCCGTTACAGAAGCAAAAAAAACGATCTGGACCTGTGCTATGCATCCACAAATCAGGATGGACCATCCGGGTAAATGTCCCATTTGCGGTATGGATTTAATTCCGCTGGAGCAGGATAACACTCCTGTTGATTCTACTGCCATTGCAATGACCGAAGAGGCTGTAAAATTGGCTGAAGTACAAACCAGCATAGTTTCGAAGCAAAATCCCATAAAACAAATCCGCCTTTACGGTAAAATTGAAGCCGATGAGCGTCTAATTCAGTCCCAACCTGCCCACGTGCCTGGAAGAATTGAAAAATTATTGGTCAATTTTATCGGACAGGAAGTGCGCAAGGGGCAAATCATTGCTCAGATTTATTCTCCCGAATTAATCACAGCCCAGAAAGAATTGTTGGAAGCTGTAAAAATGAAAGATTTACAGCCGCAGATTCTCGAAGCCGCTCGTGAAAAATTACGCTTATGGAAATTGAGTGAGCAACAGATAGAACAAATAGAGAAAAGTGAAACTATAAAAACGATTTTCGAGGTGAATGCAACAGTGTCGGGTGTAGTAATCAGCAAAAGGGTGAATGTTGGTGATTATGTAAACGTGGGTAGTCCGCTATTTGAAATAGCCGATCTAAACCATGTGTGGGCTATGTTTGATGCCTATGAAAGTGACCTTCCCTGGATTAAAATTGGAGACAAAATTTCATTTACGCTACAGTCGTTGCCGGGTAAAGAATTTATGGGTGTCATTACATTTATTGACCCTGTTATAAATCCTCAAACCCGGGTGGCCAGGGTACGTGTGGAACTTTCAAATCCAAACAACCTGCTCAAACCCGAAATGTTTGCCACCGGTATCGTAGAAGCTCGTATGCCTGGAGCAGCAGGCAAGCTGGTAATTCCACAGTCGGCGGTGTTGTGGACGGGCAAGCGATCGATAGTATACGTAAAAGATCCAGAGAAAAGTGAACCTACCTTTCATATGCGCGAAATAGTCCTCGGTCCTTCACTGGGTGATAGTTATATCGTTGAAAGTGGACTATTCGAAGGCGAAGAAATAGTTACCAATGGTACCTTCAGCGTCGATGCAGCTGCCCAACTGGCTGGTAAACCAAGTATGATGAATACCGAAAATCCTGCACGTTTCGATGAACATCGGCATGCTGTTGGAAACTAACATGTATAACACTCAGGGCATCTTGCCTCACACGAATGTCATGTTAAGCTTTATTGAAAATTCTTTAACATATAATAGATAACCATTTTACTTTTTTCAACATAGTTTGTATATTTACCACCTCAATTCATAATACTTTGAAAGATGGAAAATCAGGTATCGAACAGAAAAGTTCAGGTAATATTAACCGTTATTGTGGTTATTTTGGCAATTGCATTGGGTGCTCTTTACATGCAATACAACAAGATGAAAACCGACAATGCTATTGTGCAAGAAGCGTTGGAAGAACAAAAGGAATCGCTGGCCAATGAGCTGAAGGATATGATGTCGGAGTACGAGGGGCTGAAAAGCGAAAACGATAGTCTTAATACTTTGATCAGTCAACAACAGGATCGAATTCGTCGATTGTTAGCCATCAATGCTAGTAATCTTGAGAAAATCAAAATTTATAAGCGCGAGCTCGCAACCCTGCGTGAGATTATGCGAAGCTATATTGTACAAATCGATTCGCTCAATCAGCGCAACCAGAAATTGGTGTCGGAAAATATTGAAGTAAGAACAGCTCTGGAGGAAGCCCGGAAAAACAACGAAGCACTTTCGAAGGAACGTGAGTCGATGAGTAATAAATTACAAAATGCAGCAGTCCTTTCGGCCAAAAACATTTCGGTAACATTACTTAACAAACGTGGTAAAGAAACTGAACGTTCCGGTCGAGTAGCTAAAATAAAAACCTGTTTTACGGTTCGCGAAAATCCGTTGGTTGACGCAGGCGAAAAAATCATCTATCTTCGCCTTACCCGCCCCGATAATCTGGTACTTACCTCATCGGAGCAGGATGTGATCACATACGAAGGTCGCCAGATTGCGTATTCAGCCAAACGAGCCATTCAGTACGAACAAAAGGATATCGATGTATGCATTTACTGGGATAATGCTGGTGAGCTAATTAAGGGAATTTATACCATTGATCTCTTTTGCGAAGGCAAGCTGATTGGAACAACTACTTTTGAAATAAAGTAATTTATAACAACATAAACAGTTTCCGTTACTTTAGCTGTTTTTTTCAAGCATTGCTTGTAACAATTCGAGCAATGCTTTTTTGTTTATAGGCTTTTCGAGGTAGCCGTTAAAACCTATCTGCATAATTTTTTCCTTATCCTCTGATAAGGCATATGCTGTTTGAGCAACTACTGGCAGATGGGGGAATTTTTGTCGTATTATCGAAAACAATTCATAACCGCTAATATCGGGGAGTAACAAATCGAGCAATACCAGTTGAATATCCTTTTTTGTTTCCAGCAAACGTAAGGCAGTTTTGCCATCAATAGCATGTAATGGTTGAATACCAAGAGGTACCAATATTTCTTCGAGCAAAAGATAGTTTTCTAGCACATCTTCAACCACCAGCACAACAGGAGAATTTTTAAACTTGGCTAATGATTTTTT
>JAKPGM010000027.1 GCA_029550865.1 Bacteroidota bacterium
AATAGTAAAAAAGTCTCGGAATTTGAATTTGTACGCTTTCGTTATTATTAAAAAATTTAAGGAATCGATGTAAAAAGCAAACAACCGTTTTGACCATTCACTGCTCCACACCGCCGCGCATTTGTGCAGCCCACCGCACAAAGCTTAGATTTTGGCCTGTGCTAATTTGCATGGCTTGTTAATACTTCTTCTTCCCAAGCCTACCTACTTTTTAATTTTAAACCCTGCCGATGTCCTTTTATCATCACCCCCTACTCCTCGCCCTTTCAATCCTCACCCCCGACCCCTCTCCTTACAAAGGAGAGGGGTGGCCGTCAGGACGGGGTGAGGTTGTAGGAGAGAGGTGTCCGAACGACGGGGTCTGGTTTTATTCGGATTACGAAATAGCATGAATCCTCGCAAACGCTTTCCCATAATAAATCTGATTTTACATTTATTTGTAATATTTTCACATTTTATTTTCCCTACGTTCGTAACTTTGCCCATATAATTATATAATCTTACACTTCATGCAAAAAACTTTCAGAGTCGAAGGAATGTCTTGCGCTGCCTGTGCCACAAGCGTTGAAAGTATCCTGCAGTCGCTCGAGGGAGTATCGTCAGCGAGAGTTAGCTTGACTGAAGCTACGGTATTGATTGACTACAACCCCGAACGTGTGCAGTTCACCGACATGAAAGAAGCTTTGGAAAAAATTGGTTATTCTCTTCAGGAAGATATCCTATTGAGTCTTGAAGAGGAAGAACAGCATTTTGCCCAGTTACAGGCAAGGCTCAGAAATCGTGTCATTGTTGCCTTCGTTTTTGCTATCCCGGTTTTTATCATGTCCATGTTTTTTCACCATTATCATGAGCTATACCTGTGGCAGGCACTGCTTACTATTCCTGTACTCTGGGCAGGCTGGGGTATGATTGGCGTAGGATTCCGTCGCTTGTTTGCTGGACATTCCACCATGGATTCGCTGGTTGCGTTAGGCACCATTGCTGCATACTTTTTCAGTCTTACCCAACTCATATTGGGCTACAGCCATATCATTCCTAAGCATAACATACATCTTTATTTTGAATCGGCGGCGGTTATTATTGCTTTTGTGTTATTGGGTAAGTATTTTGAAGAACGAGCCCGTCGTAATACCAGTCGTTCGTTAAAGCAACTCATTGGTCTACAGGTTAAGCGCGTAATACGCCTTGCCGAAGCTGGCGACGAAGAAGTAGACGTACAAGAGGTAAAGGTAGGCGACTTACTACGTGTATTGCCAGGATCTAAAATACCCCTTGACGGGCAAGTGGTAGAAGGAACCACCTACATCGACGAAAGCATGCTCACCGGCGAAAGCATGCCAGTTTTCAAACAAAAGGATGATAAGGTAGTTGGGGGTACCCTCAATCAGTCGGGAAGTATTGTCATGCGCGTTGAAAAAACTGGTGCCGACACGCTACTGGCAGATATAATTCGTCAGGTACGGGAGGCACAATCATCAAAAGCCCCAGTACAACGCTTGGCCGACAAAATCGCTTCTATTTTTGTACCCGTGGTAATAGGCATAGCGCTGTTGAGTTTTGTCCTCTGGCTTATTTTCGACCCTACACATGATTTATACCATGCCTTTAATGCACTTTTTGCGGTATTGGTTATCTCTTGTCCCTGTGCCCTGGGATTAGCCACACCAACAGCCATTGCAGTGGCAATGGGGCGACTGGCACAAAAAGGTATTCTCATTAAAAATGCGGAGGCACTTGAACAAATGATCAACCTCGACGCCATCGCTATCGATAAAACAGGGACGCTAACGCGGGGTATTCCTCAAGTTACCGCTGTGTTTGCTCCATCGGCTCTCGACCATGAAATATGGCAGACCATCACTGCCATCGAAAATCGTTCCGAACATCCATTAGCCCGAGCCATTGTCAACCACAAAACTTCCAACATTAACGGAATAGTGGTTGAAGATTACCAATATACGGCAGGGATGGGAGTTACTGCAATCGTTGATGGCAAAAAATATATTATCGGTAACGAACTCTTTATCCGTACCTCTGGTATAGCTATTGAGGAAGCATTTGTAAAAAAGGCTATCGATTATCAGCAATCGGGTAACACAGTTGTATGGGTAGCAAGGAATCAAGACGTCATTGCACTGATAGCCATAGCCGACACCATAAAAGAAAATGCCGCCGAGGCAATAAGAAAACTTAAGGAGCAGGACATTGAAATTCATTTGCTTTCGGGCGATAACGAACAGGTGGTGGCGGTAGTAGCCCAACAGATAGGTATACGAAGATATAAAGGGCAAATGCTGCCTTCGGAAAAGCTGGCATATATTCGATCGCTACAACAAAAGGGTAAACGCGTAGGCATGGCTGGTGATGGTATTAACGATGCCCCAGCCCTAAGCCAGGCCGATGTTAGCTTTGCCATGTCGACCGGTACCGAGGTAGCCATGGAAAGTGCCGATGTAACCCTGCTACACGGTGACATCTCAAAAATAGCAGATAGCTTATTGGCTGCTAAAACCACCATTCGGGTAGTTCGCCAAAATCTTTTCTGGGCATTCTTTTATAACATTATTGCTATCCCACTTGCAGCTGGCGCACTTTATCCCATCTGGCATATTACCCTCAACCCCATGATTGCTGGAATTGCCATGTCGATAAGCTCTTTCACCGTGGTTAGCAATAGTCTGAGACTACGCTTTCTGCTCAAATAATTTTTCGGCCAGGGCAAGTTTTTCTGGCGTCCCTACATCAACCCAGCGTAAATTCTCAAAAAAAGCTAACCGCACGGGATGCTCTCGTGCCACCTGCAAAAAGGTATCGGTCAGCGAAAAAACTCCCTCCTGCTGGATGAGTGATAAAAATTTGCTTTCAATAATGGCTATTCCACAATAAGAGGCAGGAATAAGAGACTCTGAGATTTCAAATACCATTTTCCGTTCACCGGTAGCCACATTTTCCCACCCACAAAGCAAATGCTCTGAATTTACCAAAAAACGACGATTCGAAGTCCGAACCATCGCAGCCAGGGTAGCTACGGCACCTCCATTTTTATGACGAACATATAACTCCTCAAAATTTAAATCGCTCACAATATCAACATTGTGAATCAGGATAGGCCCATCGCCCTCAAGCAGATGAGCAGCTTTTTTAAGTCCGCCACCCGTATCAAGCAGTTTATCGCGTTCGTCAGAAATACGAATGTCGATGTCAAAATAATGATGCTGTTTAAGAAAATCTATGACTTGTTCGCCAAGATAATGAATATTGATAACTATTTCTGTGATTCCAAAACGTATACACTTACGAACGATGTGCTCGAGCAAGGGTCGCCCCATAAAAGGTACCAGTGCTTTGGGCAGGTTATGGGTAAGCGGTTGTAGCCTTGTACCCTTACCTGCAGCAAATATCATCGCTTTCATCCGAAATTAATTTTAAATTCTTTATAGCGGTCGGATGGAACTCGCATACAAATTAGCTATGTAATACAGTTGCATGCAATGTTATATCCCTACACATTGAGCCACATTACGCCTGTTCCCCCTTCCCTCTCCTTTAAATGAAAAGGATGACCGTTAGGCGGGGTAAAGTTTTAATGGCAAAACTTGCATGCAATATTTTTTCATATCATGCTTAATGCATTGTCCCATATTCAATTTTTTCAAATCCGACCGAAGCATGGTTTTATAAAAATTTATCGTTTTTTTCAATCTCTCGATGCATAAGCTCGACCTTCACCGATGGATACCATTGTTTAATCTGACGGCTAAGCTTTTCGGCAAAATACACCGAACGATGCTGGCCACCCGTGCATCCAAAAGCAACAGAAAGATAAGTAAAATTTCGTTGAAGGTATGTTTGGATGCTACTAGATACAAGTCCCCATACATGGGCAAAAAATAATTGTGCCGAAGCGTCCGACTCGAGATATTGAATTACCCGCTCGTCTTTACCTGTAAGGTTTTGAAATTGTTCTTCCCTACCTGGATTCGCAACTGCTCGACAATCGAAGACAAAGCCTCCGCCATGCTCGGAATTGTCGATGGGTAGACCATTTTTGTAGGAAAAACTGCTGATTTTAACAGTCAGTGGTAAATTTTGTCTGGCCAGTTGGCGAATGGCTTCATTGTCGACCAGATAATCCCAAACTTTTTCCAACTCAGATAACTTAATAGCCAATTTTACATGGCTACGCAACCAGCGAAGATGCTCAAGCGCCATGGGAATACTTTGCAGGAACAGTTCTTTTTTTTCATAAAGCCCTCTGAAACCATAGGCGCCCATTGCCTGCATGAGTCGGATGTATACGTAGGCATAATAATATTCCATAAACATTGCTGTATCGACCCTGTGGATTCGATTCAACTCGTCGAGATAGAAGGCAAGTAGTTCCTCTCGATCATCGGGATGCAAGAAAGTCTTAGCCTCAAACAAAATCGAAGCAATATCGTAATGCAATGCCCCTTTTCGTCCCCCTTGATAATCAATATAATAAGGATTACCGTCGTGTATCATGATGTTTCTCGACTGAAAATCACGGTAGAGAAAATATTGGCGATCGGCCTGACATAAATATTCCGTAAAATGTTCAAAATCATTCTCTATCTTTTGCTCATCGAAGGGGACATTGGCTAATCGTGCAAAGTAGTACTTGAAGTAATTGAGATCCCAGAGCATTGATTGCCGATCAAAGGCTTCGCGGGGGTAGCACAACGAATAATCTATAGCGTTAGCTCCTTTGATCTGAAAAACGGGAAGATAAGCAATTGCTTTCTTGTAATAGTTTTTGCTTTCTGCCGTAAGTCTTCCATGCTCGTCCTTCGAAAGAGTGGCCAGCAGTGTTGTATCGCCCAAATCACTCTGAATATATACACCATTCTCTATATCCTCAAATAGTATAATAGGAACTGGCAATGAAAGTGCAGCAAACTGTTTTGAAATATGAAGAAATGCCCTGTTCTCCTTAATATCGACATTATGAGTAGCTATAAAAGTATCATTGCCTGTAAAAACGCGAAAATAACGACGACTTGAACCCGATGGGGGTAAAGCTTCGAACCGAAATGATGTACTCCCCAAAAAACGTTGGCAGGCCTCAGTAATTATTTTTTCAACTTCCATCGATAAACTATGTTAGATGCTCTGATAAATGCAAAGATAACCAAAGCTAACACATTAGCCTGCATAAATAATTCCCTACAGATTATTTTGCACAACTATTGACAGCATACGATATTTTTCCTATTTTTAACCAACATTTAAAGCAAGCCTATGCGATTAAATTTTTACAAATTAAATGAGCTCAATTTTGTCGAATTCAATATAACGGGCGACAACCAGAATTGCCAGCGCTTAAGCGAAGACTCTTATTATCTCGACGGCGAAATTTTTAATATCTTTGTTACCTGCTTTGAAAATAGCAACGAATTATACGAATATTTTGAACCTACCAAATACAATGCCCGCAAAATAGTAGTGCTTCGCAATGAACTATTACATTTTTTGCAAAGCTTTGAGCAAATTCACGATAAAAATGATTTTTTGATATTCCTACATCAAACCTTTCTGGGAGGGGCTTTTATCAAGGCATTGGAGCAATACGAGCCTAATTGGCACGAAAAGTGGAACTACTATCATCAAGCTTTGCTGATTATTAATAGGCAGATGATAGAAATCGTCGACCGCTGCATTGACGAATCTCGCATCCTCTGGATTATCGGCTATTAATGATAAGATAGGTTTTCTGAAGTAATAGGGTTTAAGTATCAAAGCCGGAAACTCACTTTATTAAAAGACTGGCACTAACTTCAGCCGAGTTAAATTTTTCTCTTTGCTATCTCAGAGCTTTTCCCCATCTTTGTAGCTTTGTGTAAACTGTAGATGAAGTGAGCATGTCGTACGAGTTTGTAATGGTTTTGTCATCGCACCGGAAATTGGGCGAATTGCTTCTGCCTTATATTATTGAACGTAAGAACAATCAATCGTATTTTCAACTTATCGAAATACTTACTCCCGATAATCTGGCGTCTTACCCGATTGATTTTACCCCCTCCCAGCTACAACTCGTTAAATTAACCGCTGAATATTCCGAACGAAACATTCATAAGCTTTTTTGCAAAGGGAAAAATTTAAAAACATTTTTCGATACTGTCGATAATAATACCCTCGAAACGCTTATTCGGCCTTACTGCGAGAAAAGAATAGTCAAATGCCTACAAATACTACAAAACGAGTCGATTAAAATTTATCGTAAGGAAAGAAAATATCAAATCGTACATGCTGACGAAGAGGTTTTATTACATCCTGTTACCCTTAATCCTGTTTTTAATTTTTTTTATTCTAACACCGAATTTAAATACTCGTTATCATTAAGCGATGGAACATCCACGATAAAACTATTCAATCGTCCGTTCACAATTCTAACCGACCATCCCCTGTCAGTACTCATTGATAAGACGATTTATCTTATCGATGATATCGATTCCAAAAAAATCGTACCTTTTTTTACCAAGGACTACATAGTAGTTCCAGAAAAAAATGTCAAAAAATATCTTTCAACTTTCGTACGCAGTGCTATCGCAAAATATTCTGTAAATTCGATAGGCTTTCACATATCAACAAAATCTCCCGATGGACATACTATTCTGCATTTCGAGCCCGACCTATCGGGAGAACCTGCTTTTAGACTCGTATTTCAGTACGATTCGGTTCAATTCCGTTATGATATCGACATAGATCCTTGCCAGGTAACTATGCATGAGCAAGAGGATAAGTTTACTTTCACGAAGATAGTTCGGAATTTCGATTGGGAGCAAACGCAGGTAAATTTCTTGAAAAGCATTGGGCTAATACATTCTCAGGGAAGCTTTTTTAAGATAGCATATCAATCGGATGAACTGGCCGAAAAAATGTATGAAGCCATTACGTGGCTAAATCAACATGCGTCGGCACTAAAAGAGAAACACATTGATATTATTGTAAACAACAACTACGAAAAATATTATACTGGACAGGTAACACTCGATACTCGAGTAGAAGAGGGAATCGACTGGTTCGATGTAAAAACAGTAGTTGTGCTCGAAGGACATGCAATACCTTTTATTCGTTTGAAACGCAATATTCTACATAACATTAGAGAATTTACCCTTCCCGATGGTCGAATAGTAATTTTACCAGCTTCGTGGTTTACCCGATATCGCGAACTTTTCCTCTTTTCGACCGGCGAAAAAGAAAACCTACGATTACGCAAATGCCATGCTCAGGTGGTGCAGTGGTGTCATCCGGAACTGCAAATCAACTTTGCCGACAACCTTCACCAATTAACCAACCATGCCCCTATCCCGTCACAGATATTCCCTAAAAACTTGCAGGCTGAATTACGCCCCTATCAAAAGATGGGTTATTACTGGATGTATCAATTACAGAAAAATAATCTGGGGGGATGTTTAGCCGATGATATGGGACTTGGCAAGACCATTCAAACCATTGCCTTACTGGTAAAATCGAAAGAAGAAAGTGAGTCTACACCGAACGATAATCCGACATCAGAGGCTGTAAAACAACCAATATCAACTACCTCGCTCATTGTTATGCCTGTATCCCTATTGCATAATTGGGAAAATGAGTTCAACCGATTTGCCCCCCAATTGAAACTGGTAAAATACTTTGGAAGCCAGCGAACACGAAATGTGGCAGATTTATTGCAGGCCGACGTGGTGCTAACCTCATATGGTATTGTCCGCAACGAAATAGAACAATTGAAAGAATTACCGTTCAAGTATGTAATCCTCGACGAAAGTCAGATAATTAAAAACCCTGAATCTAAAATTTACAAAGCGATACTGCAACTCAATGCCCAACACAGGCTAGTACTTACAGGTACCCCTATTGAAAACTCGCTTACGGACTTATGGGCACAGCTTAATTTTCTCAACCGTAACATGTTACTTAGTTTACCAGTTTTTAAGGAAGAATACGTTTTACCCATTGAACGTCATCACGATACCACGAAGGAAGAAAAACTCCGTCAGCTTATACAACCTTTTATTCTTCGCCGTAGCAAGGAAGATGTGCTACAAGACCTACCCTCACTAAGCGAACAGGTGGTATACTGCGATATGACCGAAGAACAGTTCGATCTCTATGAAAGCGAAAAATCGGCCATACGCAATGAAATTATGCTTGCCATTGAACAAAAAGGATTTCAAAAATCTTCCATCATGATTTTAAAGGCATTGAATCGGTTGCGCTTGATTTCCAACCATCCCATCCTGGTCGATCCTGCATACTCTGGCGGGTCGGGGAAATACGAG
>JAKPGM010000041.1 GCA_029550865.1 Bacteroidota bacterium
TGTGGCATCTACTCCATTTTCTGAAGCTTCTTTTATAATTTTTAGCTTCTCTTCCGTTGTAAATTTTCTCTTTTTCATGTCCATAAAAGTATAGTTTTTTTTCTATACTTTAGTCTGATTTTCTAGGGGGCTAATCCATTATTAATATATCCTCATGCAATTAACCATAACCCCTAACCATATGAAACCATTACAAATTTTAATCTTAACAATCATCTTTACAAGCCTCATGGGCTGTGATAAGGAAAACACCGACCTATCAAACGGCGGGTCCCGTTCATATAGTAAAATCTCAGGCTACGCCCAGAAAGGCCCATTTATCAATGGTGCCTCTGTTACCCTATCGGAGCTTGACGAAAATCTTGTTCCTACCGGAAAAACATTTTCGGCACAGATACTCGACAATAGGGGAACCTTTGAATTACGAAATGCCACCCTTGCTTCTCCCTATGTCGAATTGAAGGTCGAAGGATATTATTTCGATGAGGTAAAAAACAGCCTTTCAACAGCTCCTTTAATACTTTATGCCCTGGCTGATGTTAGTGAACATGCTTCGATCAATGTTAATGTTTTAACGCATCTCGAGAAAAGCAGGGTCGATTATTTGATTGCAAAAGGAAAAAGTTTTAAGGATGCTAAAAAACAGGCTGAACAAGAGATACTCAATATATTTGAAATTAACAAGGATGACATGGTAGCTGCTGAGCTTCTGGATTTGTCGAAAAATGGAGATGACCATGCAATTTTATTGGCAGTATCAGCAATTTTACAGGGGCATCTGTCGGTAGGTGACCTGTCGGAATTGCTGGCTAATATTAGCACTGACATTCGCGAGGATGGCAAGCTCGATAGTCGTACCTTGGGCTCCATTCTTATGAACAATGCTCGTACCATCGATATTGCAACTGTTCGTTCCAATCTTGAAAAACGTTATGAAACATTAGGTATTCAAGCCAATGTGGCTGATGGGGAGGCGTTTATTAAAAACTTTATCAATAATGCTCCATTCGAATTTACAAGTTATATTCAGTATCCTGACTCAGGAAAATATGGCATCAATATTCTTTCAAAGAATGAATTTGAATATACAGCTGGCAATTATTCGATGAGAGCAATATTACCTGCGGGCACCTATCTGAGTGTCAAAATTAGTGGACTAAATTGGTTCTTCCCCGCCTTTCAGGAAAATACAGGATGGGAATATTCCGATTTGAATTCTACAGATAATTCTCGTGTTTTTACCGCTACCCGGACCGGGGAAATTGACTTCCAAATCATGTTGCAGTCGTATCAGGATAGTAGCTGGAGTAATACCACGTCTATCTATGTATACGAAAATCGTGCTGCTACACCAACCTGGTCAAAAACCATAGAGGTAAAAGCTAAATAAACTGTTTCAATTGAATAGTAAGCTTCTCATGATACCCCGAAACGTATCAGGTTTTGGGGTATTTTTATTTTTTGTCGCATATTTCAGGCATTGGCATTGTTACATGAGCTTTGTGGAAAATTAGTCTGCCGTTTTCTGTAATTGCCTATCAGGGATAAAACTCAATACCGAGCATGGTTACATCGTCGAAGATTGCTTTGTTGCCCGAAAGTATATGTTGGTCGGCAATAATGCTGTCGATGCATTGTTGTATGTTGGCATCGTTTGAGATATGTTGCTCAATGATGCTGGTTCCAAATTCTACCTCCTTATCGTCCATCAGTTCTACCAGTCCATCGGTGTAGCATAGCAATTTGGTAAGTTCTTTAATTTTAACATGCCCCTTGCGTATTACCGGTATTTCGTCGAGCATGCCAATGCCCACACAGCCTTCCTTGAGAAAGTGAAGTTTTTTACTGGCCACCTCGTACAGCAAAGGATGATTGTGCCCGGCATTGATATATTCCAGTTCGTGGGTTTCGTAGTTGTATTTAGCGACAAACAGTGTGATAAACTTTTCGCCATTAGCACTTTTAATTACCCGATCATTCAGGCGTTCTATTAGGTTGGGTAGGGTGATATCGGTAGTAAATAGCGCACGCAGGTTAGCCTGAAAGTTCGACATGAGAATGGCTGCCGAAATACCTTTACCCGACACGTCGGCAATGCAAAATCCTATTTCTTTGTTACTCAGAGGGATAACATCGTAATAGTCGCCTCCGACCTCAAGATGGGGATGGTAGAATGCTGTAATCCAAATATTGTCGTTGTGAGGGAGTTCCGAACTTTTTGGGATGAGCATCGATTGCATGCGGGAGGCCAACTCGAGCTCTTTTTTCAGGGCAGCCTGTCGTAAGCTCTCCTGTACCAAACGCATGTTTTCAATCGCTACAATGATGATATTCGAAAGCGTTTGGATGAAATGAAGATGTTTAATGGTGGGGCTCATCCCTTCGCCTTCCTCTTCAATATCGCCAATGAGTACATACGATAGCGGCTGATTGTTGTTATAAACAGGAATTACAATATCAAAAGCTTCGGACGATGAAATACTCCGTGAGGTAACAAAAGTTATTTCGGTATATTTCATCAGGTCGGCCTCAATGTTAATATTGAGGTTTTCTGGATTCTTAATACCCGATGCCAGCAAACATTCCCACGAGTTGCCGTTGTATTTATAAATTACAATTTTCCCAATATTCAGGTCTTCCTTGAGGAGTTTTTCGTAACGCTGTAAAAGTTCCTGTTGGGATAAATTCTCATTAATCGCCTGGGTAATAGCAAGCAAAGCATTCAGCTTAAAGGTAGAAATTTTAAGACGTTCGGGTATATTTCCACTAGCCATGAGTCCTTGACCTTTATTGGCAAATATAGGTTTTTATTGGCTGCAGTGCAAAAAATTATGCGATTGGCCTGTATAATCGAAAGGGTGCTATATCACCATTTTAAGAATCGCCCAGGCACGTACCCACACTGCGTGCACTTTTTATCCAGGGATGGTCGAGGGGAACGTTCTTAATTTTTTTGCCTACCTTTTCCAACGGAATAGCTACAACTTCATTATTTTGAACGGCAACCATTTTCCCATACTCTTTTTTCAGGATAAAATCGAAGCAAGCCGTTCCCAGTTTGGTAGCCAGTAAACGGTCGTAAGCCGAGGGGGTACCTCCTCGTTGCAGATGCCCCAATATGGTAACGCGCGTATCGATACCAGTAAACTCTTGCAATTGGTTGGCAAGACGTATGGTATTGTTGGTGTGAAGCTTTTCCAGTTCCTTGCGTTCAGCTTTTAATTGTGATTTTTTATCTTTGTCCTGCTCGTTCTCAATTTTTTCTTCGATTTGTTGGTACATTTTTGCATAATCTTTTGACATAGCCCCTTCGGCCACGGCGATAATGGAGAATGATTTTCCTTGCTTCTTGCGTTCGAGAATCGATTCAGCTATGGTCTTGATAGAGTAGGGAATTTCGGGGATAAGGATAACATCGGCGCCGCCGGCAATACCTGCACCTAATGCCAGCCAACCTGCTTTATGTCCCATAATTTCGACCAGTATGATGCGATGATGGCTACTTGCCGTACTATGCAGCCGGTCAATGGCTTCGGTGGCTATGCCCAGGGCTGTATCGAAACCAAAGGTTGTGTCGGTATGTACAATATCGTTATCGATGGTCTTGGGTAGGGTAATGATATTGAGCCCTGCTTTTGCCAGGTGGTAAGCATTTTTTTGTGTGCCATTTCCGCCAATGCATACCAGTACATCCAGGTGGTTACGGTGATAGTTTTCGACTATAACATCGGTCATGTCGCGTTCGTGGCCTGCCACTAGCATACGGTAGGGCTTTTCGCGTGAGGTGCCCAATATGGTACCCCCCAGCGTAAGAATACCCGATAGCATCTTGTTATCGAATTCAACGGTACGATTTTCCATTAACCCTCTAAACCCATCCTTGAAACCGATGAGTTGTACTCCCTGGTTGGCAAGTGCTGTTTTCCCAATGCCTCGTATTGCAGCATTGATGCCAGGCGTATCTCCACCCGACGTTAAAATTCCGATATTCAATGACGACATAACGAACTATTTATTTTACTCAACAAAGATAACATCAAATGTTAGATTTTACTTTAAGGTTAAATTATTCAGTAGCGTTTTTTTACAGTAACAAATTTACAAGCTTGATTTTCTTTTTGCTACCATAAGAGTCACCCCTACGGGGTTGGAAGAGCAAAGATTTTTAGGGTTGTATTTGCCAAAGGATAGGTTAAAATAAAATTTGACCTTCTCTTATCAGATACCCTTCTCCTACAACCTCACCCCTGCCTCTCGGCCACCCCTCTCCTTGCAAAGGAGAGGGGACGGGGGTGAGGATAGAAAGGGCGAGGAGTAGGGGGTGAGGTGTAAAAAGGAACAGCGGCAAGGTGTGAAATTAAGTAGATAGACTGGGGAGAAGGAGTTTTAGCAGCCATAAAAATTAGCACAACCCAAAATCCAAGCTTTGTGCGGTGGGCTGCACAAATGCACGGTGGCGTGGTGCGGGTAGGGGATCATTTGTGCTTGATTTTCTTTGCTACTTTCTTGTATCAAGACAAGAAAATGGATA
>JAKPGM010000071.1 GCA_029550865.1 Bacteroidota bacterium
CATTTGAGGGGGTAAGACGAGGGGATATTAGCATACATATTACGCAAACGGAATATTATTGGTGCACAGCTTACATCGATAACCATGGGGTATTGCATGAAACACACAGGGAATTGACGAAAATTATCTATGATTTTGAAGTGACTGTAAATAGCTGGTCAAATCATGGGGGAGGATTAAATGGGGGAAATGGATTTGCTCCAGGACAACAAACCCTTACAGGTCCGAAAGTAACTGGAAATGGGAAAGGGAAAGGTGCAGTAGGTGGGGATGAAGGTGGAGGGAATGATGGCGCAAAAGCAGTAATGGCAGGTGCCTTAGTTCTTGGGGTATACTCCTCTGAAATGCCTCCGGTTGCAGTAGCTATTGTGGCAGGAGGTGTAGTATTATACAGTTCTATTTTGTTATATGAAACTATTGCTGGAAAAGGTGGATATCATACAACTACAGAACAACCATGGATACCTAATGATGGATTTGAAAATTCATTTGATAATAGGGAACATTATTATAGGCCTGGGACTAACCCACCAAAATGGTTTTGGCCATTTGTTGGGGGTGCAGCTGCGTATGAACTATATAAAAATTGGCCTAAACCAGAACCTTTACCAGCTGATAAAACAAAGGTTGTTCAACCTATGATTAACAAATAGATACAATGAAGACATTAATTTTATTAAGAGATATTTTTAGAGTTATGCTTCTTACAACTCTCATATTTAGGCTCTTTTTTGTTAAACATTTAAGTTATATTTGGAACATTTCTTCTTATATAATTTTATCGATTGGACTAGTAGGAATGATTATAATGGAAATAGTAATATATATGCGCAATAAAAGTAAAAAAATATGAAAAATTTTTTGTACAAATATGCATATATCTGTATTTGTGCATTATTCATCATTGCACTTATATTCGTTACTATTGTCAGACAAAGTTTAACGAATGAATTTGTTATAATGGTAATAAATTATGGTTTTTGGTATTGTTTTGGATTATTGTCTGGGTATAGCCTTGCTATTTATATTTTAAAAAAAATGGATAGGTAGATATTGGAAGACACACTGGTGAAGTGTCTTAACACCCTAATTCACTGGACCAAAATTAACTCAACTGATTATCTTTCTTGACAATTGAAGACAGCGTAATTATAATCCTTCATAACTGCTACATCTGCCTCAAAGACCGAAAGGACACAGACACTGTCTGCTATATCTGGCATATCACAAATAAAACGTTCCCCATAACAAATCAAAATCAAGCTATAATAATACTTTAGCCTACCAACAGGCAGTCCCAATTGTTTTCAGATTTATTGTTATTTAGTTATTCAGGGTAATTATTTACAGTAATCCTTGTTTCTGGCAACTATTCAAATAATGTCTATACCCGCTGTATAAGAGCCTTCTATGATTAATATTTTTTAACACCAGATTAGCGTTAATAATGCATGCAAAGTATTAAAAAAAACATAACTTTGTTCAAGAAAATACAATCAATGCGTTTTTGGTTTAATTAAAACAATAGCTTATGAAAAAAATTTTTGCATTCCTGCCGGTAATTATCTCCCTTGTTGTTGCGCCGGTGAATGCCCAGAGCAAAAAGGCAGTAGCTTCCTTTGCCAAGGAAGTACACGATTTTGGGAAAATAAAAGAGGCTGATGGTCCGGTTACGTATCAGTTTGAATTTACTAATACAGGAGGCGAGCCATTGATTATATCCAATGTAGCAACCTCGTGTGGCTGTACTACGCCCAATTATCCTAAGGATCCGATATTACCTGGCACAAAACGTTCCCTAACGGTATCCTACAATCCTGCTGGGCGGCCGGGACGATTCGAAAAAACTATTACCGTATACACCAACGGGGATCCCGATGTTTACACCCTTAAAATTACAGGTGAAGTTATACCCAAAGAACCTACGCTGGAGGACATGTATCCCAATAACATTGAAGGATTACGCATGCGCTCCATGCAAATAGCTTTTAACAACATCGGTCCTAACGAAAAAGCTACTCAAACCGTTGAGGTAGTTAATAGCACCGATGCACCCATGAAAGTTGATTTTATGGATGTTCCGCCTTTCATTACGGCTAAAATTACTCCCTCATCCATTCCGCCCAAAGGCAAAGCACAAATTACCCTTACTTACGATGCTGCTGCAAAAAACGATTGGGGATTTGTTTACGACCGATTGGGCATAGTTATCAATGACAAAAAAATACCAGGACGATTGGCTGTAACCGCCAATATCCAGGAAGATTTTTCGAAACTTACCGACGAACAAAAAAAGAATGCTCCCAAAATTGAAGTAGACAATGCTGAGTTTGACTTTGGCACCATCAAACCCGGAGAAAAAGTTACTCACGATTACATACTGAAAAATACAGGTAAAAGCGATCTGATAATTCGTAAAGCCACGGCAAGTTGTGGATGTACCGTTGCTAACGTAAAATCTAAAGTCATTAAACCGGGCGAAAGCACAACCCTGACAGCAGAATTTAATTCGGCTGGCCGTAGCGGCACACAAACCAAGACGATTACTATTATTACCAACGACCCCAACAATCAACGTTTGATTCTGTGGTTAAAAGGCAAAATAGCTGAAAACTAAGCATGTTTGTAAATAAAATAAAAACGCTTTGCACCTGAAGGTGCAAAGCGTTTTTTTATTGCTCGGGATTAATGACTTCGTTCTGTGGTTCGGCAGGGGACTCTTCTTCGTTATATTCTATTACGGGTGTACTTTCCAATAGTTCCACATCAATAGGTTCCGCTTTCCATCGTTTCCTTACTAAACTTACCTTGCGATCGGATGCAATGGTATACAGGTATGCCTTTTCACCACGTCCCACCTTCATTCGACGTTGACGCTCGGGTAACTTGTGAATTGGATTTTCAAAATTTTTGTCCGACGACAACACCATCATCTTACCCGGTTCGTAGCCAAAATAATAGAAGGTGTTGCCATTGGGCTGTAGATATATATCGATCTGGTCGCCCGAGTTTTTTCGCCATATTTCAATGTATCCATCAATCTTGCGATGAATCCATCGACCATTGATGTAACCAATGCCAATTTTACCAACCGATCGGAACGAGTTAGTGGTATCGTCGTAAATAAAGCTTACCTCATCAATAAACAGGGTCTTAGCCATTAGCGAAGGAAGCTGAACCTTTTTGTTTTTAGCCGTATCGGTAAGTTGCTGGTAGTATTGTTTTAATGTATCGGGCACAATCAGATTGGCAAAATTTTTCTTATAGTACGCATCGAAAATGTTGATGGTATCGGTTTTAGGAGCCAGGCTATCGATAACATACGCCATAATTTTAAGCGAGGGCTGATAAAAGTAAAAATCGATCGCCATAGTGGTTCGAAGCGAAAACACATTGGATTGCAAATTATGGGTAATACTTCCTGCCCACCAGGCTTTAAGTTGACCAAATCGTACAATCAGGTCGAGCGGTCCTTCGGCATATTGGATGCAAGTGGAAGGGGTTAGGGATACCAGAGGACCCGGTAATCCATGGCGTTTGAGTTTGTCTTCGGCACCTACCTCATAGGCGTTGTAAGCTTTGTTGTACCACAATAGACCCGAAGCCGTAGCCATGACATAATCGTCAACATACTTCTTTCGACCCAGAAAAGTCGAGTACAGATGAATTGAATCGTACGACATAATTGGCCCCACTACAACCGGGTTACGATTGATATCAATATTCTTGTCACCGATAGGGATTCGAATTTTCAAAGGATCTAATACTGCTTTAAATTTTACCCACGAGGCAGCTACATTGGGGCACTGATGGATAATGCGGGCACCACCATCGAACTGCAAGTACTTTCTGGCAGCTGCCAGCTGGGCCTCACCCTGGAACAGGAAAAAGGGATTAAGCGTAAAACTATCGGGTTCGGCAATACTTCCCGTTGCAATGGTTTGCCGGGTGGTGTCCACCGTAATATCCGAAAATACAATGGTCTGTCGCTTATTGTTTTCATCAATATAATCGTATTTACCCGAACCCGAATAGGCAAACCTTCCATAAATATTTACAGAAGCATCATATATTTGATGAAAACGTGTTTCACGATTGGCGATGATTGTTGCATTCTTTATTGGCATCATACGCGCATCGGGGCCTACTACAATTTGTTCGTTTGGCGGAAACACTCTAGCATCGGCCACATCGACATACTTCACACGGCTGGCCTCAAGAACTTTTTTCTCGTAATTAAGCATTACCGAAGGAGAAACGAAGCTAAGCGAGTCCTGATTCTTATCGGTCGATATATAACGCGCACCTATGAGTGGCTCGTCCTTAAATCCATATTTTTGTCCTTCGTTGGATGGAGCAAAAGTTTGGTTAGCCAATAAATTTAGCTCGTGTTTATCCATCCACCATTTAAATTCATTGATTTGTGCAATGTACTGATGCGTGGGTATACGGGTTATTGCCAGCGGATCATTCGAACGGAGGTGTGCATAACGTTGTCGCATATCCACCTGGCAACGAACATTATCGGTAGTAAGCGCCCAGTCCTGAGAATTCAATACCCTAATGTTGAAGCTAGCGGTATCGGACGAGAAATCGTATTGCTTAAAATCAAAACGATTGGATTTTGTAGTCGCTAAGGTTAAATCAACTATTCCACTCCCCCTGAGCTCTTTTGGGTTATAAACCAACGACCCTTCGAAGAAGGTCTTTTCGTCATAAATATTAAACTGGTTGGTAGTTGTCCGGATATTCAGATCATCCTGATAAGGGAGCCATCGAATTTTAATGTTTCGACCCCATACCTTAGGATAGGAATGTGCATAACTGGTTTCCTCTCCAATGGTCAGCTGTGCCGAGGTACTGGTAGCGCTATCGGGAAAGAAAATAATGTCGTTCGAGGCAACAGACGAGGTAATGTATTCAAACTTACCCCTGCCTCTTAAACCTTGATTCGAAAGATGTATGGTATCGTAATAGCGGCCCTTCCCCTGATATAACGAAAGCCCTTCTGAGGGAGTTCGATGGAAAAAACCTAACGAAAAATCCTTTTGTAACCTAAGGTCCTCGACAATATCAGGGAAAATACCGGCCGAATAAAAGGTGCCGGCAAATTGCATGCTTTCCTTCTTAAAGTTGTCCAGACTATCTATCTCAAAAGGATTCATCCGAAAATAAAAATTTCTGTTTCGTTGATATACGCCACTAAAAATATTCGGATCGTCATAGTAAACGTAGGAATATCCATAGTTTCGATAGATTGGATATTGTGCATAATTTTTTAATCCCGATTTATTATTGGGATCGTCGACAAGTATCTCACCGGTTGCATCGTAAATAGCATTAGACACTTCACGAAGGATGGGCTTATTAGCAATATCGTAACCTACAATTACTTTTACCCTTAGCGAATCAATCTGACGGAGCACAATTTTAAAGGTATCGTACTGAAAAAAGAAGTTTTTCCCGTAGTAAGTAAAAAGACCCGCCTGTACCATACCATTAAATTGAAAACACCGATTACGTTTCATCACGATTTGACTGGCAGTGGGAACTATGGCCACATTCTGCGAATCGCTTACAAAAATTTTAGGAATCCCATTGACAATCAAATCGTTGTTCCTTAAATCGAGCACGGCATTATCATTGGGAGCTTCAACCAGAGAATACAAGCGCAAAACATCGTAATCTATTTTCCCCGAACTAGCTTTCAATGCATCAAACAGTTTTTCTTTAAGCACAATAGTTTCTGTGGCTACATCATATAGGATATACCCCTGAACGGCTAAGGGAAAAAGTAGCGTATGTACATTATCGAGCGATTTACGAATAAAGTTGGCAAAATCCTTTGCCGAAAGCGTAGTAGCATTATTGAAATAACGCGAAAATTTAGCCAGTAAAACCAGGGGATGCTGCTCGTCGTAGTACTGCAGCTTATCGAAATCTTCCTGCTTGAAATAGTTGAATGACTCAAAAATAGCAAGACTTCGTGCCGAACCGGGCGCAAGGGTAAAATATATTCGTGGTTCATCAATACGCCAAAGAAGCTGATCGAAGTTCATATCGATCCGGTGATATGAGTTAAGATAAGGACTGCGGGCAGTGTATCGTTCCGACTTCAATAAGGATAGCTCTCGGTTGGGCACACGGTATAAAAACTGCAGTGCCGCATGGTGAATCGAATCCTGATCGAGATAAATGGTAATAGAGGCATCGGAACTAACTACTCTTCCAGGATAGAATACATAAAGCATAGAGGTAGATTTTACCCGCAAAGTATCGTTACGAAAGAAAGTGAGCATGGCCGGTTCTTCGCGACTACCACGACCAGCCAATTTTGCCCCCATCATCCCAAAACCTCCTCTATAATCAACCCCCTTGTAAAAGTTTCTCAAAAAAAACCTTTTCTGGTACGACTCAAAACGAGGATACTGCAACAAGGATACATTGATGAATCGCTCCACACTATTTTCGAGTTTACCCATCATGGGAAAGCCAAAGTAAATACGATTGAAGAACATAACCGAGTCGGCCTCAAAACTCGAAAAATTCATATCGATGGTATACTCAGCCAGCTGTGCATACACACTATCCCTTGAGTATCCAGCCTTTTCCCAGGTTACCAATCCACCCCTACCCGTCCATTGTGAGGTTAGTAAATTATAGGTTCCCGTTGTGCTATAAATAATAGCACTGTCGAGATTCGCATAGCAATACAAATCAATCTTTTTAAAGCATGCCTGAATAGGATCGGCGCTGCGAAACGAAAATAAAGTATCAGATGCCTTCCAGCGAATAGCAGAGGATTTGTATATCGTATGTTCCTCAAGCAATAAAAGCGTATTTTGCCAGATTTTCATGAAAGCCGAAATAGGACGACTTTGCTCACATGCCGCTACCAATCCCTGCAACCATTCGTCATAGCTGTCCATGGAATGATTGAGACGAAAAAACGAACCATTGGCTTGTAGAAAGGTATAAAATTCAGGATATGGGCGAATTTTTCGATCAATAAGATAACTGGCAACAGAAAGTATTCGACTTTTCTGTTCTTCTGAAAGCTTTGCCGAATCCCACAACACAGCAAACTGTTGCAGCGTAACCGATACATCCTTTTTTTGATCTATTGTTTTCTGATAAAACAATCGTAACTCAGGAATAAACTCTGATATTTTGCCCGAGAACTGTTTAAAAACCTGTCCGTGGATGGCGTATTGCAAGCCAAAACACAAATACACTATCAGCAAGATTCTCCTCATCCTGAAACTTTTTTAGGTTGGATGAAACGAGCATGTATGGAAGCACTTACAAACGAGTATGAAAATATTATCATTTTCGTACTTACCTATGTGTAGGTAACTCATTACATGCGAGTTCCATCCGACCGCTATAAAAAATTAAGAAATATTTTCGGATGAACCCCCGTGTTACAAAATATTACATGATGCCTATTATCGCTATATCTTTTCCATTACCGCAGCTACCCATCCATTTTTAGTTATACTCTGAATCCATCGTAAACCATTGATTTCGCCACAATGCTTAATAGCTGCAACATCTTCCTCATAAAATCCACTCAAAAAAATCTTCCCAGCCTTGTCGAGGTGTTTGACATAGGTAGGGATATCCTGCAGCAGAATATTTCGGTTAATATTTGCATACACAAGCTGAAAGTTCCGCGCAGGAATCAAAGTGGCATCACCACGTAATACTTCAATATTTGTAACATGATTGCGTTGGCAATTTTCGATGGTATTTTCAATTGCCCATTCGTCAATATCGATGGCTGTAATTTTGCGTGCTCCTTTTTTGGCCGTCAGTATCGATAGTATTCCGGTTCCACAGCCCATATCCAGCACATCCAAATCGGCACAATCGTATTGCAGGATTAGCTGAAGCATCAGGTAAGTAGTTTCGTGATGACCGGTTCCGAACGACATTTTTGGTTCAATGATAATCGTATAAGGATAATTCGTAGCAATATGGTGAAAAGGAGCAATAATCGCTAGCGTATTATCGATAACCACAGGCGAGAAATTGCTTTCCCACAATGCGTTCCAATTTTTTCGCTCCACCGGACGAAAGGTATAGCTTATATCCGACGAAGTCTTTATGCGAGCAATGCTCTTTTCTACACTCGACAAGGCATTTGGCAAAGTAGTATACGCCACAAATCCATCCCCATTTTCCATAAATCCATCAAATCCCATCTCGCTTAAAAACGCTATCAATATTTCTGTTACTTCTTTATCGTAAGGTTTAATGGTAAACGTATATTCTGTGTAATCCATAGATATTAAAGTTTGCCTGTAAAATTAACAGAATTTATGGTAAAATAATTTTTTTGAAAATATCGTTTACCTTTGCAGCCAAAAAACATTAATTAAATGGACAGGAACAGTGTAATCGGGCTAATTTTAATAGCAGCAATACTGATAGTGTTTTCAATCTGGAATACCCCCGATCGAAAGGCATTGGAGGAAGCCCGGCGCAAGGCCGATTCAATTGCACTTGCTCAACAAGCTATAACCAATCAGCAGAAACCTGATAGTCTTAAATCCATTTCGACAATACAAAAAGATAGCATTAGTGCGATAGATAAATATGCTGAATTTGCCCAGGCTGCCCAGGATTCTTTTCGAATCATTAGCATTGAAAACGATCTGTTGAGATTGCAAGTTTCCACACGCGGGGGGAGTCCTTATGCAGTTGAATTAAAGAAATATAAGACGTTCGACCAGAAACCTCTTATACTCTTCTATGGCGATTCTACCATATTTGGGTTTAACTTTTACACGCGAAGCAATAGACATATCAATACTGCTGAACTGTATTTCCGCCCTGTTGAAAACAGTGAACATATTTTGCTAAGCGAATCGGATACAGCAAAATCACTACGAATGCGCTTGTACGCTGGGGAAAACCGTTACATCGAATACATTTATACCCTGCGACCCAGTTCATACAAAGTCGATTTTAAGGTGCAACTGGTAGGTATCGATTCCCTGATGGCTCCTTCCACCACCCAACTCGATCTGGTGTGGGCAACGTATCTACGGGCTCAGGAAAAAGAAATACCCAATGAAAATGCTTTTACCAATATCACCTATAAGTTTAACAAGGAAGATGTTGAAAAGCTCGAAAACAATGGCAAAACTGATGAAAAGGTTGAAAACCTTCGAAATCGCATCAAGTGGATTGCTTATAAACAACAGTTTTTCTCGTCAGTGTTGGTAGGGGAGCAACCCTTTGAGAATGCAACCCTTTTGATACGTAATGTAAACGACACCAGCTTACGGCTGCTTAAATATATGAAAACCGAAGCAGGGGTAGCTTACAGCCCATCCCAGAAAAATGACCAGCTGGCGTTCTGGTTTTACTTTGGCCCCAATCATTACCAAACCTTACGAAAGTTTCATCTCGATATGGAAGAGCTGGTGCGTTTGGGCGGATCCATTGTAAAATTTATTAACCGTTTTCTCATTATCCCGGTATTTAACTTTTTGAATAAGTTTATTTCCAACTATGGTATCATCATCCTATTGCTGACCATTTTCATTAAATTGTTAATATTCCCGCTTACCTACAAATCGTACCTTTCGATGGCTAAAATGCGGGTACTTAAGCCCCAAATCGACCAGATAAATGAACGTATCCCAGCCGAAAAAGCTATGGAACGTCAGCAGGCCATCATGGCTCTTTATAAACGAGCTGGCGTAAATCCGCTGGGAGGATGTTTGCCTATGTTACTGCAATTCCCCGTGCTTATTGCCATGTTCTATTTCTTCCCGGCTTCCATCGAATTGCGACAGCAAGCCTTCCTTTGGGCAAAAGACCTCTCGAGCTACGATGCTATTATCAGCTGGAATGCCCATATTCCCCTGATAACCGAATATTTTGGCAACCATATCAGCTTGTTCAACCTGCTGATGACCATTACTACCATCATCACCATGCGCATGAACAACCAAAGCAATGCTTCCCAGCAAACTTTGCCAGGCATGCAAACCATGATGTATATGATGCCCATCATTTTCATGTTTGTGCTTAACAAATATTCTGCTGGATTGACCTATTACTACTTCCTGGCCAACGTGATTACCATTATACAAAACGAAATATTCAAACGCAGTATCGACGAGGAAAAGCTGCTGCAACAGCTAAATGAAAATAAAAAGAAACCTGTGAAAAAATCGAGTTTCCAGGCTCGTCTCGAAGAAGCGGCTCGAAAAAAAGGCTATAGGCGTTAAAAACCGATGACAATCAAACAGTTACGGCAGTGTTAACAGCAGGTATGAAAATAATATCTCATTCCTGCTTCATTTAGGGTACAACACATTACATGCGTGTCCAATCCGAAATTTGGAAAAATTTTAAAAATATATTCGGATAAGAGCATGAATAATACTCCACCCGCACTGAAAAACGTAGTATCAACAAGCAGGATAAGCTATGGCATATCTTGAACCTGTATCCTTGCCGGTTGAGTTTATGGTAGCAATTCATTACCACCTCTTCCCCACCCTTCTTCCTTCAAAAAAAGAAGACGTCCGGATAGGCGGTAGTTTTACAATCATGTTCGTATGTGCATTCATTTAGGTCGGCATATCTTACTTCTATCCGTCGAAATAGGGTTAGAAAAATAAAATTGCATAAATTTGAGCAAACAAATACGATTTATACACTACTGAAATGTTCCCTGGTATTTTTCCATTATATTTACAATTTGTAAATGCTTATCTTTAGGGGCTAATTGCAACTTATTATGCTGAGAAATAAAAGTAATAAGAAGCATTCTCCTGGGGATGTAATTAGCAAATAAAAGTCATGGCATGAAGAAGTGGTGGATTGTTTTCATAATTCCGTTGTTAATTCAGGGGGTATCCTGTACCCGGCATAGGGATATTACCTATTTGCGAGGTATAGGACAAAGTGTATCCGATTCGCTTATTCAAACTACCTATAACATATATAAAGTACAACCCTTTGATGTGCTGTATATACGGGTAATGAGTGCGCTGGACCCCAAAGCAGAAGAAATGTTTAATCAAAACATGCAGTCATCTGCACTTTCGGGGAACATGAACAATATGGGGACTTTTTACTTTTCGGGATATCCTATCAATGAACTGGGCTTCATCAAGATGCCAATTCTGGGGGAGATATATGTGTCGGGGTTAACCCAGAAGGAGATTGAAGAACAGGTACAACAGCGTGTTCGAGAATACATTCCCGATGCTGAGGTGAAGGTTCGCTTATTGAGTTTTAAGGTGACTCTTCTGGGCGAAATTGGCTCGGGGCAGCATACCATCCTTGCCGAACGAGCTAATTTGCTGGAGGTTCTGGCCATGGGCGGTGATATACAAAAAACAGGTAACAAGCATAATGTGCTCATTTTACGAACCACCCCCCAGGGCATGCGCAGCTACCGGGTCGACTTAACGGATAAAAATATCGTGAGTTCACCCCTGTTCTATGTACAACCCAACGATATTATCTACGTTGAGCCTACCAAGGCTGCTTCCTTGCGTATATCACTTTCGGAACTTTCTTTATTTATCTCGTCTATTACGGCAGTTACCAGTATGTATTTCTTAATTAGATCTATAAGTCAATAAATCTTATGACGCTCGACGAACGGGAACTATATCAACAGGAAGAGCCTGCATTTAACATCAAGCGATATTTGTTTAAGGTCATCATGAATTGGCCGTTTTTTATCATATCGCTGGTAATAGCATTTACAATTGGTTACTTAACCATACGTTATTCAGAGCCCATTTATAAGGTGAGCACTACCCTGGTAATCAACAACGACCCACAGGGAGTCACTTTTATTTCTCCTTTTGCCGGCCAGGCCATTAGTCAGAAAAATATGCAGAACGAAATTACAGCGCTAAAGTCATATACCCTCACCTTAAAAACTCTATCAGAGCTTGACTATTTGGTTTCTTACGTTTTGGTAGGTCGTGTTAAAGAAACAAAAATATATAAACCATTCTTTCGGGTAATACTCGACACTTCGAAAAATAACCTTACCTATGCGCCTGTTTATCTTACATTTTTAAATGATAATGAATTCCTCGTCGAAATCAATGACCCAGAACGAGTACGTAAGGTATTGCGCTTTGGTGAACGATTCGAAAACGAGTATTTTAGCTTTACCATCGTCAAAGAAAGAAATGAACCCATCAATCCCCGCCTTATTGATCAGCGAATCAAGTTTTTCTTTTTTGTCAATGATATCAAACAACTGGTGCGAATATATCAGCATAAGTTACAAATCTCTCTTGATGAGAAGAAAAGCTCGGTAATAACGCTTTCCACAACCGGACCAATCCCCGAACAGGAAGTCGACTATCTCAATAAATTGACTGAAGTGTATATCCGTAACAATCTGGATGAAAAAAATAGAGCTTCGGAAAATGTCATTAAGTTTATCGATCTTCAACTTGCTCAGGTTTCTGATTCGCTTTCTAAGATTGAGAAACGATTACAGGATTTTCGCAATGAAAATGGGATATTTGACATTAAGCTGGAAGAAAATTTCTCCACCTCTCGACTCAACGAATTGCAAACAACAAAGTTCAACAATGAGTTAAAACTTCGCTACTGTAGGTATATTCGCAACTATATCGATCGAAAAGCTGACTTTCGCGACGTAGTAGCCCCCTCAACTTTTGATATTGTAGATCCTGTTTTCAATTCGGCTGTAAATAGTTTGATAGCTTTATACAATGAGCGGGCACTGATGAATGTTTCTCAAACCGAGAAGAACCCCAACTACAAAGTTCTGGATGCCAAAATTGAAGCTGCCCGAAAAATTTTGCTCGAAAGTTTGAATGAAATAGAAAATTCGCTGAATTACTCTCAGCGAATTACTCAGGATGCTATTGTTAACGAGGAAAAAAAGCTCTTTAATTTACCCCCCATCGAACGACGTTTGATGGCTATCCAGCGTGAATACGACATCAACAATAACATTTTTTCATTTTTATTGCAAAAGCGAGCCGAAGCAGGGATAAATAAAGCATCTAATGTAGCCGACAGTAAGGTACTGGATATTGCACGAATCGAAAATGCAAGCCTAATTAAACCTAACAGGGCACGAGTATATACACTATCGCTAATTTTAGGGCTGGCTATTCCGCTGGCTATCATTCTTCTGATGGAATTCTTAAATAATAAAATTACCGATTTGCGTATTGTAAGCCGCTTGAAAAAAGCAAGCTTTATTGGTGCAGTAGGTCATAACAGCAAAGAATCGGAAATACCTGTATTTGAGTTTCCTCGTTCTGCCCTGGCAGAATCTTTCCGGGGATTACGATCGAATCTAAATTATTTGTTACGAGAGAAAAATGAAAAAATTATTCTAATCACCTCAACCATCAGTGGCGAAGGGAAAACATTCTGTACCGTAAACCTTGCGACCATTCTGGCCATGTCGAACAAAAAAACACTGCTGGCATCGTTTGACTTGCGAAAACCAAAGTTACATAAGTACTTTGACCTTCCCAATACCTTGGGTATTAGCAACTTCCTGATTAACCAGGCCAATCTCGATGATATCATTCTGGCAACCAACATCAATCATCTTTACTTACTTCCCTCGGGACCAGTTCCTCCTAACCCTGCAGAACTATTGGAAACAGATAAAATGCGAGAATTAATTGAATCGATAAAGGAACAATTTGACTATATTATCATCGACTCCCCTCCTATTGCTATCGTTGCCGATGCCATTATTCTATCGGAGTATGCCGATGCTACTTTGTACATTGCTCGGTATAATTATTCTACAAAAGATGTAGTAGACCTGGCGGATGAGCTGGCCGAACGACAACAACTCAAGCGTGTTTACCTGCTGGTAAACGATGTGAAAGTTCCTGGTTATTATGGATATTCTTCGTACTATGCTTCTCGTTATGGCTATACCTCCTACCATTATACTTATGGCTATAGCTATTATGCATATGGCAGCGATTACTATCAGGATAGTGAAACACCACGGACACTAAAAGAAAAAATTAAAGCCTGGTTTGGTATGTAGCATTTCATGTTTATTCTAACCAATTTTTCTCTCAAGCTAATCTTCTAATACCTGATCAAGCAAAGGATAAGCATTATTTTATATTTGTACCGACTGCTAGAGTGGTTCGTTTCGTCGTTGAAGTAAGGTGTTGGCAAAAACAAAATCCCGCAATTTTTCATTCTCGGCATCTAATATTTGTTGATTATTCCCTTGCCAGGCCACATGACCATCGGCAAGAAAAACGATGTTTTTACCCAGTCGCATTACCGAGTTCATGTCGTGGGTATTGATAATAGTCGTTATTCCATATTCTTCCGTAATTTCCTGGATGAGTTCATCGATAACAATAGCTGTTTTGGGGTCAAGGCCCGAATTGGGTTCGTCACAGAATAAATATTGTGGATTTAGCGCTATAGCCCGTGCTATACCCACCCGCTTTTGCATACCTCCACTGAGCTCAGAAGGGTAAAGTTTATGGACATTATACAAATTTACACGTTGCAAGCAAAAGGCTACTCTCTCCTTTTTTTCTGCCTCGGAAAGCTGGGTAAACAGGTCGAGCGGAAACTTCACATTTTCCTCTACCGTCATTGAGTCGAAAAGAGCGCTACCCTGAAATAGCATGCCTATGGTCTTTCGAATCTCCCTCTTTTCTCGATCATTAAGCGAAGTGAAGTCAACTCCCTCGTACAGTATTCGCCCCTCATCGGGAACTAACAACCCTACCAAACATTTTAGCAGCACTGTTTTTCCCGAACCACTCTGTCCAATAACCAGATTAGTAATTCCCTTCTGAAATGTAACGGAAATATCGAAAAGTACTTGCTTATCGCCAAAATATTTTGATAAATGTTGTACTTCGATCATGCGAGCAATAATTGGGTTAATACGAGATTGAAAAATAACACAAACACGCTACCATACACAGTTGCCTGTGTACTGGCATTACCAACCTCTACTGAACCTCCTCGAGCATAATAACCAAAGTAGGAGGATATGGAGGTAATTAAAAACGCAAAAACCAGTGTTTTAATGGTTGCATAGGTCACGTAGTAAGGATGAAAATTGTACTGAATCCCATAGATAAATTCGTCGGAAGCAATGATACCGGTAGTGAAACCCGCCACCCAACCCCCGATGATCCCCACCATGGTACTAAGAACCATTAGTATGGGATTAAACAACAAGGCTGCTATTATTTTGGGAAGTGTAACAAAACTTGCAGAGTTCACCCCCATCATTTCCAGTGCATCAATTTGCTCGGTAATACGCATACTGCCAATCTCAGAAGCAATGTTTGAACCTACCTTTCCTGCAAGTATTAGCCCAATAATCGTCGATGAAAATTCTAACAACAATGAATCACGTACTGCATAGGCTATTAGATAGTTTGGCAAAATTGGCGATTTTACATTGTATACTGCCTGAATTGTTAATACCGCCCCAATAAATACCGAAATGAGCGTAACTATCCCTATCGAACGAACTCCAATCTTGTCGATCTCCCGAATAGTCTGGCGTATATATATGTTCCATCTTTCGGGCTTTACAAAAACCTTACTGAGAAAGATGAAATACTGACCTACATGAAAAATAAAACGCGACATGATTGGTAAACAATTCTAAGACCTGTTAAAATTACGAAAATATTTAAAATATGGTTTAGCGCAATAAAGTACTGAAACCTCTTGTAAATACTATTTTCCCTAAAAATCAATATACACATTATTCCAATTCACCTTGAATGCGATATAGAACAATTGCGACTCAAGTACAAGCGGATTAATATTACCCTTGCGTACAATATAGCCAATCTCAATTTTCTGACGAGCCTGGGGATTAATCCAGTACCCTAACGATAAAGCTATAAAATTCGTTTCGGTGTAGGGACTGGTCCCCAGAAAGGGGGTTGGATAACTAAGAACTGATACGAAACGACTCTTTTTGGGAAGCAGTGGCATAGCTTTATACCCATATTTGGACCATACGCTTTGTGCAGTAAAGGTTGCACGCCGAAACGAATAAACGGCAAACAAAATCTTTTCATCAAAATTATTGCCCAACAAATGTGCAAGGGGTTGATTAAAATGAGAATAGTAGAGTGCCGAATCAGATGAGGTGTACACCTGTTCCCCTGCAATATTCCATTCGCTTTGCAAATATAAATTTGGTACGCTAAAAGCATTATACCATTTAATACCCAATTGATAGGCCGCATTTGCTTTGTTTATTTGTCGATAGTGAGGATTGCCCAGGGCTATCTGCTGGTAAAGAATCAGCCTTGGCAACACATTTAAGCGAATGTTAAACCCAATGACAGAACTGAATCCCGAATCTCTTTTTATTAGGTCGGCAAACGGCAACGGATTAAAAAATAGCGGATTAAGCCTGGTATTTTGAATTCGGTTGGGATATCGGAAAACATACCCTTCGAAAAACGATAGCTCTACTCGACGATGAGGCAAAAATGAAATGACCCCAAAGCTATTGAGTCGTTTCCCTCTTACACCATAAGCGCTAATGGGTAACGTATCGATCATGGTTACCGAAAAGATTCTGGTAAAATACCATCTACCGGAATGATATTGTAACGAAAGATATGGGTAGTTAAATGATACATCGGAAAGCAATAGGGAACGATAGCCATCCCCTGCAAAAAATTTCCCTGTTCCTAAATACAATTTCAACCTTTTATGAATCGAAAATGCAATGTTTCCCTGGGCAATAGCATAATCGAATGCCCCCGTTCCAAACCGTCGCGCCTGTCCCATTCCTGGCGCTACATTGGCGCTATGGATGTAGTCCGAAAGGTATATGGGAAACCTCGACTGACACTCAAGCACCGACGATTCAAAATAAAGTTTTCCCAAAAGATTACCTCCTACCAACACCCCGCGAATGTTGTGATAATAAGGCAACGAGTTATCCGACATCTTTCCATAGCTAAAGTGAAAGAGAGGGTTGGCAATCAGCTTATAATTGGGGGAATCAACTACAAGATATGATTCGTAAAACATCTTGCGCACCCACCAGGGACGTTGTCGATGGCTTAGGAAGGTATCTTTTGTTGAATAGATATTCTCGAAAGTACTATAATCATAAGGTTTGAGGAAAGTCGAATAAACGATTTCATTACCAAATATGCTTTGCTCGGTTTGTATGATAGCCTCGCGCTCGAGGGGTACAAAAACCTGTGCCTGGGTGAGAGATGTATTTATACTGAAAAATGAAATACTTAGCACGATCAACAAAATCATGTTGATACGTCTAAAGAAAGCTATGTTGCAAAACACGTCTCGCATCCCAAAAAAAATTAAATGTTCGCTAAATGGTCGGATATTATTTGCATGATAAAAGTTTCAATCCAACTGGCAAGCAGGTTGATAAAATTATTCTCAAAATTGGTTGCACTTTTGCTATTCATGTTAGTAGTCTCTTTCATCATTAAAGAATTGGGCGGTAATACCTATCCGAACAATTGTCTCAGCAATACTATTAGGGCTATTATCTGTCACGTGTTGTAAACTTACAAACCCATGGATAGGAAATCGTTTTGATATGGTACGGTATATTCTAACCTCTCCCCAAAACAGTCGATGACGTTCGCCCTGCAGAAATACTGCCTCATCGTTGTGTGTTTGGCGAATCAGGTACGAACGATAAATATTTTGTCCCACATTCTGCGTGGGCAGGCTGTCCCTACCCTGAAGTGCCATGCTTGTTTTAGCCAAAACCGACCAACGCCCTTTGTTGTATCGTACAACAAACAGCCATTCCTCAAAATTTGCTCCCAGGGGATGCCCCAGCGGATGATAGTTTGTCCCATAGTTGAGAGCGGATGAACTGTGCGAGTAGGTATATGGCCTTACGCGCGAGTACTCAAACTGACTATACAGGTTGGGCACGCCAAACAAACGATAAGTTTTTATTCCTGCCAGTAAACCATATTTGTTTCCCCACCACTGCGGTTGTTGTACAATTTTTTTGATACTCAGGTCATCAATAAAAAGCTGCTGATAAAGTCGGGTTGATTGTCCCAATAATAGGGAGACATGAAGGCCAAGGTTAGCATTATCGGGTGAGTGCAGGGAATATTCTACCGGCCTAAAGAAAATTATAGGATTCAGGTATGAGGGGTCTATACCACGTTGAGTGCTTGCATCCTTATCCCACCAGATTACCGACTCAAAAAATCCCAACGAAAGCCTATGAGTGACCTTGAAATCGAAAAAGTGAAAAACACCATATTTGTTTAAAAAATTGCCTGAAGCAGCCTGGGTGTTTATATCTTTAAGGTAGCCCCACAGGATATGATATTGGATTCTCCAGAAATGTACACGCAATTGCAAATAAGGATAATATGCCGAATAATCCGAAAGCCAGAGCGAACGATAACCATCACCCCAGTGCTTTTTGCCATAACCCACATCAAAAGCACAGTATTTTAAAGGAACATAGCTTAATTCACCCAAAAGTAAAGGCCTGTAATAGTTGGTTTTCCCTAATGTTAGAGCTTTCCCGCCTTCCGGTAAAATCCGGTTGCTATCTATTTGCGAGGCTATCCAATTGGAATATCTTTCAATATTTACGGACAAGGCAAGCCACAACGATATTTTTTTACCCATCGGTAATGAAGTAAACAACCCTGGCGAAGCGCTGTATATTACTTTTTGTTTACTCGAAAAACCTATGTTGCTATTTAACAGTGGAAGGATTTTAAATTGCCTGGACACAGTATCTGCTTCGATAGGAACGCTGGCAAATGCCGAATGATAGGCTACATTACTAAGATATAATTTATCTATAACAATGCGTTCGCTTTTAGAAAAATAGCCAGTATATTGACCAAGAACATTTTCCAGCGCTGCAAGAAAAATTACTATACAAGCAATAATTTTAAATATTTGCATGCTTTTACCAGAAAAATCTGTTGCTTTTCACAAAAAAGACAATTTCGGGCAGTACTGAGAAAATAATAGCCATGATAAAAATAAGCATCCCCAGATCGATAATCCCCCAGTGATTGAGATATACAACGGTAAGTCCGATGATTACATTGGCTGTTATAATTAAAAGCGTCGATTGAAAATGCGAGAACCCCATTGAGAGGAGCTTATGATGCACATGATTTTTATCGGGTTTAAAAAGCGATCGTCCTTTTACCAGCCGAATAATCATTACGCGAAGCGTATCGAAGAGCGGCACAATGAGAATACCGAACGATACGGCGGGTGCTGCATGGATAAAATAGGGAATGTCGGGGTTGGTGTTCATTTCATTGAACTTAACAGCAAATACCGCCATAAACAAGCCAATGATAAGCGAACCCGTGTCGCCCATGAAAATTTTATTTTTTCGTCCAAAAACATTAAATCCAAAAAAGGTTAACAGTGACCCCATCACAGCCGCTGCCAAAATAGCATAGGCAATGGAACCTGCCAGAAAAAACCAGGTACCAAAAAATAAAGTGGCTACAATACCTACCCCCGATGCAAGCCCATCGATCCCATCGATAAGATTAAACCCATTGATAATGGCTAAAAATACAAAAAGGGTCAACCCAATACTTGCCCAATACGGAATATGGTAAATTCCATAAAATCCATGCAATGAGGTGAATCGAAAATCACCCATAACGATGATAATCAGTGATGCGATAACTTGACCCATTAATTTTTTTAGGGGGGCTGTAACCAGAATGTCATCCTTTACCCCCACAAAGAAAAGGATCAGGGACGCAGCAATTATGTATTGAAATTCGAAATGACGAAAGAAATAGGTATACAAGGTAAAAGGAATAAGGATACCCGTAAAAATAGCAATCCCCCCCAATGTCGGTACACTTGTCGAGTGTGATTTCCGTTTCCCGGGTTCGTCGGTTAATCGTTTGGCATGCGCTACTTTAACAATGGTAGGTATAGATGTTAGAACAATGAAAAAAGCTGTAAGAAAAGATAATAAAATCACTAATCGCTGATCAAACAACATGTTCCATTCGTTTTAATGTTCAAAGTTACACTATTTGTGCCACTCTTGCGAAATTATGCCTGTATTTGCTAACAATTAGCTTTATCCCTAAAAAATAGGTAGATAATAATTTAATGCAAGATAGCCTATAGCGTATATCATAATATTGTAAAGTTAATAATAAAATGTAGCAAGCAAAAAGATTTTTAATACAAGTGGTCTCAGTTTTGTCGTTACCATGGAAAAAAAAGTTTTACTAATTAAAACACTCGATCTGCTTAAATACTTCGTATCAGCCAAAAAAGTTTCAATGATTTTTTCGAAAAAAATAGCTAACTTCGGGAACAAGTTGATTATTTGAAAGCAAAATAATAACATTGCAAGCAAAAGGCTGAAGGAGATTTTGATGACCTTATCAAAAAGGAAATGAGCATGTATGGCAGTATTCTCAAACGAGTATGAGAATAATTTCTTATACCTGCTTAATTTTGTGATACTATAATACATGCGAATTCCATCCGACCGCTATAAAAAATTAAAAAATATTTTCGGATGAAGACAATATTAATACCCACGGACTTCTCGGACATTTCAAAGAATGCCGTTGTTTATGGTTTCCACCTCGCACAAAGCATAGGTGCTGAGATACAACTGGTACATATTTTGGAAATATACAAGTTTGCTGCAGGAACCTCAGAGGCCGAATTAATATCAACTATTCTTCCAGCCGAAAATATTGCAGAAATGGAGAAAGCCGCCAAACAATCGTTTGAGGATTTTGTGGCCCAAATACTGCAACAAGTACCTTCGGGTGTTCCTTATCGCACCGAGGTGGTAACAGGTCATCTGGTCAATGAGATGATAGTGCGGTCGGCAATGCCTGATATTGATTTGATTATCCTTTCTGTTTCGAGTAGTCAGGATTTGATGACTCGTTTTACGCACAACACCATTTCGACTATTCTTTCCGAAGCGCAATGTCCGGTATTGGTGGTACCCTCGGGATTTGCGTATAAGCCAATAAAGCATGTAGTCTTTGCAACCGATTTTCTGAAGGAAGAGCTGGATATGCTCGCACATTTCCTGAATAGCTTTACGATTTTTGCCCCAAAACTCACCATTCTTCATGTTACCAGCAAGGGAGTAGATTTTACGACCGAACTAAAAATGGCAGGAATGAAGCAACTTATTACCGAAAAGACACATTATCAAAATTTTACCTTCCAGCTAAAAAGCCACAAAAATGTAGTACAGGGAATCATTGAACACACTGCCGAAGCCGATTTATTGTTAATGCTTAAAGAGCACGAGGGTTTCTTTAAATCGTTATTCGAGGCTTCAAAGGCAGAAAAAATCACCCATTATCTTAAAATACCTATGCTTTCGTACCGAATCGAAAATTTCGTTAAGTAAATGTGGAGCACTCTTTTTTCAGGGGATTACTATTGGTTTGGTATTATATACTTAGTTACCGTATTGTTTATCATTGTATTGATTGTTCAACAAAAAGGAGATCCTTTAAAAACCATTACCTGGTCGCTGGTTCTGTTATTGATACCAATTATAGGCATTATCCTGTATTTTTATTTCGGGCAAAATTATCGAAGGCAGAAAATTTTTAATCGAAAGGGGCTAAGCGACATGGAACGCATGCGCGATTTTAGCCATTTACAAATACAGGAACTACCCCAAAAAAGCTTTTTAAAGAATCCCAAAATCAAAAGCAAACAACATATTATTACACTGCTAATCAACAATAGTAAATCTTTACTTTCGGAGCGTAACAAATTGCAAATTTTTTCGGCAGGGAAAGAAGCCTTCGATTACATTTTGAACGATATAGCCTCCGCCCGACATCATGTGCATCTGGAATACTATATCATTGAAGATGACAACATTGGCCGAAAAGTACGTGACCTATTAATTCAAAAAGCTCGAGAAGGTGTGGAGGTACGTGTCATATACGATGATGTTGGTAGCTGGAAACTGTCGAAAAAATACATTGATCCTTTAATTGAAGCAGGGGTTGAAATTTATCCTTTCTTACCCGTTCGATTTCCATACTTTACCAATAAAATTAATTATCGCAATCATCGTAAAATTGTTGTTATTGACGGAATTATTGCCCATGTAGGGGGGATGAACATTGCCGATCGATACATTGTAGGATTAGAGGGAATGGGACAATGGAAAGACATGCAGCTGCGTATTGAAGGCGAAGCGGTACATTCTCTTCAGGTCATATTTTTAACCGATTGGTACTTTGTATCCAATATTGCACTGAACAATGACATTTACTTTCCAGCCCCGAATATTAACGATGTTCATCTGGTACAGATCATCACCAGCGGCCCCGATTCTGACTGGGCAAGTATCATGCAAGCCTATTTTGCTGCCATTGCTACTGCTACCGACCACATATACATTGCAACCCCCTATTTTATTCCCAACGAAAGTATATTGACCGCCCTAAAAACTGCAGCATTAGGCGGAGTTGATGTAAAAATAATGCTTCCCTATCAGTCCGATTCCCGCCTGGTATATTGGAGCACATTATCATTTGTGGGCGAATTGCTGGAAGCAGGTGTCAAGATTTACTTTTATCATGCCGGCTTTAACCATGCAAAGCTCATGCTGGTCGATGGTATATTTGCTTCCATTGGAACGGCTAACATGGATATTCGTAGCTTTGACCAGAACTTTGAGGTTAATGCTATTATTTACGATGAAGAGATAACCCAATTTCTCGAAAGCCAATTCCTTGCCGATATAGATGAATGTTACACCTATACCCTCGACGAGTGGAACAGTAGACCCTGGTGGTTGAATTTCAGGGAATCTTTTGCAAGGCTTATGAGCCCGCTATTCTAACTTTCTTTTTTGCCAATTACTGCCGGCCACCAAATCATTATCAAAGCTAACAGCGCTAATACAACAAGACTGATGATGAAACTGGGATTTCGGAAAAAGAAGAAATAATCGGTAAGGAAAATATTGAATCCCCTAAAACCAGCCAGTACAAGTCCCATTAACGCTTCCCCAGCAATTAAACCAGAGGCAACCAGAATACCCACATTTTCTACCTTACTTTTTTGAACCTCGGAATAGTTTTTTCGGTTGATCCACCAATCGGTAATACCCTTAATAAGTCCACCAATAAAGATAGCAAAGGTAGTCTGGAGAGGTAAATAAATGCCTACACAGATAAGCATGGGGCTTTTCACCTGCATCAGAATTAAAGCAGTAGCCATTAACATCCCCGCCACTATCAGGGGCCAGGCCATGTCTCCACCTACAATTCCTCTGGAAAGCAAAGCCATTAAACCGGCCTGTGGGGCAGGTAAATTTTTACTTCCAAAACCTCCCTGATATCCTTCCCGAACACCCTGAGCTATATCGCCATTATTGAGCATGACCAGCACGCCAAACATAACCAGCGAGGCCGTAAAAACACCTACAACATCACCCACCTGCATTTTCCAGGGCGTACCTCCCAGGATATGACCAGCCTTAAGGTCCTGCAGCATTTCTCCTGCCACGGCAGCAGCTACACACACGATAGCTGCCACACCCAGTACCGACGCAATACCCTCGGTACCCCGGACCCCAATCAACACCATAATTAGCGCAGTTACCACAAGTCCCGTCAACGTAAGTCCACTGATGGGATTATTACTCGAACCCATAATACCTACCAGATAACCCGATATTGCCGCAAAGAAAAATGCCAGGATAATCAATACCGTAGCTGATACCAATGCAACGGTGAAGGTCGTTTTGAAAAAATAAAAAGTAATAAAAAAGGTTAATATGGCTATACCAAGAATACCCAGCATAATAGTGCGAAGACTCAGGTCTTTTTCAGTACGTGGAACATGAATTTGATGTCCTTGCATCGATTTTTTTACATCATTGACCGACCGGGTAATTCCGGCAAACAAATTTTTTCGCATGCGGTAGAGGGTATAAAAAGCACTAACCAGCATCCCCCCAATAGCAATGGGTTTAACTATGTATCGTGCAATCTGTCCAATAATAGATAAGGTAACTCCCTGTGCTGCTTCCTCGGGTGTCATACCAGGATTATTTGCCATAAGTGTTGCCTGCAGCGCAGCAACATCGATGGAAGGCAACATAAAATATAGTATTACCGGTACAAGTATTCCCCAGGCAAGTATTCCTCCGCTAAAATTCAGCGCGCCCAGCCGAGGTCCAATAATATAACCTACCCCCAAATAGGCAGGACTTATCTCGGGGGAACCAATGAGCATTCCTCCTTTTGCAGAGAATTGCGTACCCGATATGGTTTGTTTTGCAAAAGCTATGAACTTTTCCCAATATACGGCAAAAAACTTAAGCTCGCCCAATAGCTTGACCAATGCCCCAATCCCCATGGCCAGAAAAAGATATTTGGAATTTTTAGCATCGGTGCGTCCAGCTTTATGTATCTCGGCAGCAGCAATTGATTCAGGAAAAGGAAGTTCGCTGTCCTCCACCATAATGCGTCGCAGTATGGCCACGAAAAGAATACCCAATACGCCGCCTGCTACCAGGATAATACTGGCAGTGATATAGTTGGTCGGAGAAAAAAATGGCACCCACAATCCCGCAATGTAAAATGCCGGCAGGGTAAAGATAGCGCCTGCAGCTACCGATTCCCCAATAGACCCTACCGTTCGGGCAAAATTTTCCTCGAGTATATTCCCCCGCAAAGCCTTCAGTATGGCCAAACTGATAACAGCTGCCGGATAGGTTGCTGCTATTGTCATCCCTGCTTTTAAACCAAGGTAGGCATTCGCCGCACCCAAAACCACATTCAAAACGATACCAATAATGAAGGCTCGAAGCGTCATTTCCGGAAGTGATTCTTCCGACGAAACAAACGGTACATATTTTTTCCCCGACATAATTACAAGATTTTTTTTAATTACATTTTACTGCAATACATATTGGGGCTCAAAACTAAAATTTTCTTTCAAAAATGGCATGTGTTATATAGCAGAATTTATCTTTACGACAATAAAATATCAATCCACACCAGCAGAAAAAACACAAAATATACGGCAGATCAGCTCAACGAATTATTAGTGTGCTAAATACATATCAGGTACCAGTAGCGCTAAATCCACCCGAAAGCTGTTTTGGACGAGGGCTGATGACCATTACAGGTATCCTGGCATCGTTAGCAATGATAGCCTGTTCGGCAGGTCCCATCAAATAATCAGCAAAAGTGAGCGTTTTAGAAAGAGCTATCAAAATTAGGTCGGCATTAATTTTCTTAGCATAGTCAGTCGTTTCCCTGGCCAGGTCTTTGCCAACTGTTTCAATTGTGTAGGGAATGTCAGTGTTATCAAAATATTTTTTGGTAAACACCATGTTTGAATAGATTCGTTTTTTAAAAGTCGAATCAGAAACTCGTGGATGAATGATGTAGACCTTCCCCTTGAATAAACTATGCAGAAAATGGGCCCACTTAATTTTCTCAATGTTTTCTTTTTTGAAGTCAACTGGGAAAAGGATGTTGTTGTATTTTTTGCTCTGTGGCATCTCCTGAACCACAAGAAAAGGCACCTTACTTCCCCGGATTACCTTAATAGCCCAGCTACCTGTGAATCGTTGAACGCCTCTTATACCATGGGTACCCATCACTACCATTTCGACATGACTGTGAGAAGCATAGCTACTAATACTCTTAAAAATACTACCCGTAATAATCTGGGCATGTACCAGTATTTTAGCTTCTGCTGCTAACTTTTCTGCGACCTCGGTAAGTTTCTGTTGGGCAGGTTCAACATCTTTTTCCCCTTTTACTACGTGCAATAATGTAATGTCAACCCCCGTCGCCTCGGCAAAGTTTACTGCGTGAGCAAAAGCACATTCAGCTTTAGGGCTAAAGTCCCACAACACTAAGATGGTTTTATTGGTATTTTCCATACAATTATGAATAAATTAGCAATTTATGCTCACCGATAAAGAAAATTCCCTATTTTTGATAAAAAATATTCTCCAAATACTGGCCTAAGTTATGTATTTTTTAGGGAAAAAACGCTATGCGAGAGCTATTTTTTTATTGCTAAGCATTTTGCAAGCTCAGCATGCTTATTCGCAATATGTGCCAGGTGCTCCGATTATTCAAACGTTCACTTTTCCCGATTCGTATCAATATGTCGATACTATCTCAGTTTATGAAGATCCTCAGGGTTATTTCCTTCTTGGTACCAGAGAACAGTTGGTGTTATTTTACGGAAATGAGTTTGTACCACTACGCATGAAAGGACAGATTTATGTATCTGCCAATCAACAATCGGTATTTTACACAGGATATAATCAATTGGGCATTATAAAATTTTATAAAAACAGCCAGCCCCAACTCATCCCTTTAATCGATGACACTCGCACCAAAACTAACTTTGGACAGATTTTTAATGTTTTTCTTTACCATAACAGTCTGTATTTTAATAATTCAAAAAAACTTTTTGTCACAACCGAAGGGAATGAGATTAAGGTAATAGATAGTAGCCAATATTTTTTGCAACTCTTCAGGATAAACGATACGCTGTTCGTTTACAAACCCGAGACTGGGCTTTGTTGGTTGGATCAGGAAAGATGCATTCCACTGCAGTTGAAAAATGAAATAGGAAATGAACATCTACAATTTATATTACCTTACCAGGAAGGATGGTTGCTAAAACCCAGCCGACAGGATCGCTTTTTGTATCTAAAAAATCAAAAAACAACACCAATATCCCTTGGTTTTGAATCGTCATTGAAAAACGCTGGTATTAATGATTTGCTTATTTTACCCAATAATACTTTTGTCATTGCAACAGCTTCGGCCGGTGTATTCTATTATAACTCAACCACTCGAAATATTCGAAGAATAGGTGTTTCTCAAGGATTACTCGACAATACCGTACTTACTCTCCACCTCGATGGTGGAAATAATATATGGGCATTTCATCCCAACGGTATAAGCCGCATCGAAGGACAGTATAATATTTTTGTACTTGGAAAAGAAAGTGGATTACAAGGCGAAGTATTGGATATAAAGAAATTTAAACAAAAACTATGGGTAGCTTCCACAGATGGACTGTATATTGAACAGTCTTTCCCCATTAATAAAAGCTATAATCAGCCTGTTTTCTATAAAGTACCTGAAATTATCTATAAATGTATAAAAATCCTGACTACACCCCAACAAGCATATGTATTTACACCAACAGGCATTTTTAGGTTTGGCACCAATGAGCTAACTTCCCATTTTATTCCAATTACCATACGGGATGTTGAACATGATGTGACTAGCCAACAGGTATATATTGCCAATAATGATGGTTTAATAGTTGGCGAAGTTAAGGAACAAACTATTGTATTTACCGATACGTTATTGCGTGGTACTGCTATTAACCAGCTTGCCTGGCACCCACATGAACTTTGGGTTGAAACTACCAACAAACAGCTCTGTAGAGTTGTAGCCCAACAATACAAAATCGATCATAAAAGTAGGATAACATACCTTGATATACCCAGTAACGAGCCACTTCCTTTGCATATAGTATCCACCTCAAAAGGGATCCGCTTTTGCATTGGACACAAAATATATGTTTACGATAACACGAAGAACAAACTCATCGACTTGCCAAGTGTACTTCCGGTAAACCTTGAAGAAATACCCTTTGTACTCGAATTGTATACTGATAGTCAACGCAAATGGTATGGCGTGACTGGAAACCTGGAAAACCAAAAAGGGATTTTACTATTTCGACGTAACAAAACCCAAGAAGGATTGGGATCGTATTTTTTCCGGACAGGTTCAACCTTCAGCCCTTTATTCATCGATTCACCCTATGTTTGGATTGGTGGCAAAGACAAGTTATTTTGCTACGATCTTTCATCAGAGCTGGCAAGTAAAAGAAATTTTGCAACCATTATTAAAAGGGTCGTCATCGGCAATGATTCTATCCTGAGAATTCAGCTCGAAGACCCAGAAATAAGTTACCGTTACCGTAACATCAAATTTCAGATAGCCTCTACACGTTTTGAGTCTGAACCCTTTGTGCGTTACCAATATCGTTTGCTCGGCTATCAGGACGATTGGTCAGAATGGTCACAACAAACCACTTTTATTTTCCGAAAACTTTCACCCGGATACTACACTTTTCAGGTCAGAGCCCTCGACCTCGACGGGTCACTGTCGGAGCCAACAGAACTTAATTTTTACATCCATCCTCCTTTTTATCGTACTTTACCTGCTTATATTCTTTATGTACTTGTATTTTTGTTTTCAGTATTTGTTCTGTTACGTTATAGCACCTGGCGTTTTATAAAAAAGAAACAAGAACTCGATGAGCTGGTTCAAAAACGAACCGCTGAAATACTTCGAGAAAAAGAGAAAAGCGAACAACTGATTGCCAACCTGCTTCCCAAAACTACTGCCGATGAATTGAAACAAACGGGCAAGGCCTCGACTCAAAAATTTTCGATGGTAACTGTATTGTTTTCCGATATTCAAGGATTCACGAAAATTGCCGAGCAAATGAATCCCGAATTACTCATCGACCAGTTAGACTCCTTCTTCTTCCACTTCGACAGCGTAATTGAAAAATATAACATCGAAAAGATAAAGACCATCGGGGATGCCTACATGTGTGCTGGCGGTTTACCCAATAAAAATTGTACCAATCCTGTGGAAGTTGTTCTGGCAGCTCTGGAAATGGTACAGTACATGGAAACTCTGAAAGCATCCAACGCACATATCTGGGATTTAAGAATTGGTATCCATACGGGGCCTGTCATTGCCGGAGTTGTAGGGCATAAAAAATTATCGTACGACATCTGGGGCGACACGGTAAATACCGCAAGTCGAATGGAATCCTCAAGTGAAGCCGGCAAGATTAACATCTCCGGCCAGACTTACGAATGGGTAAAGGACTTTTTTGTTTGTGAATATAGAGGAAAAATGCCTGTAAAGTACAAAGGAGAAATAGACATGTACTTTGTAAAGGGCATTCAACCCGACCTTGCCGCAGATAGTCCTTATATGCCTAACGAAAAGTTTTTCCTCAAGCTACAGTTGCTGCGGTTACAGGACCTGGAAGAATATGTATTTGGCCTGTTACAGCAAAAGCTACCCCAAAATATTTACTTCCATACAGCCAAATGGCAAGAAGAAATCTATCACCTGGTGGAACTTTATAGCCGTGCGGAAGAGATATCTCTGGAAGAAACCTTATTGGTTCATACAGCAGCTTTACTCATGGATGTCGGCTATATCTGGTCGTACGACGAACATGAAAACGAAAGCATACGGTTTGCCCGGGAAATACTTCCCCAATACCGCTACAACGAACAGCAGATTCAGGTGGTTGTTAATTTAATTGAAGCCACTCGTGGCATGCGAAAGCCAGAAAATAAGCTGGAAGAAATCCTACTGGATGCCGAAATGAGTTATCTTGGCAGGGCCGACTTTGAAACCCTCAATGAACTATATTTCCGCGAAATGTACGAACATCAAAAAGTAACGTCGTGGGACGAATGGGCTAAAATGCAAATGGTTATCCTCTCCAATCACCGTTTTTACACCCATGTAGCCAATGTACTGCGCGATGTAAGCCCCGAAAAGCAAATTGAAATCCTATTAAAGAAAGAGCACATATAGTAAATAGTAAACAAGCAGGGGAAAAACCAAATAATTGCTATACCTGTCAAAATATCCATACTGTATTATCTGTGACTCATCTACAAGTAGTGCCAACTTTTCACAGATTCAGTAACCTATTCTGATTTATTTGTACAATTTAACAATATTTTCGAAGAAATTTAAGTTCCCTGTAAAAAAATTGTATTATTTCTGGCTTGAATCTATTACCTTTGAAGGGAATTAATATTTTGTAATTGCATCAACATGAATACCATTGATTGGAAAAATTTACCATTTAACTATTTTAAAACCGACTACAACGTTCGTTGTTATTGGCGGAATGGTAAATGGGGTGAGCTCGAAGTAAGCAGTTCTGAGTATATCGTAATGCATATGGCGGCTACCACCTTACATTACGGGCAGGAGGCTTTTGAAGGATTGAAAGCATATACGGGTAAAGATGGTAAAGTACGGTTATTCAGGGTTGAGGAAAATGCTCGTCGAATGAATAATACCGCTCGATACATTTTAATGCCAGAAGTACCCGAAGAATTATTTATTGAAGCTATTATAAAAGCTGTTAAGCTTAATGCCAAATACATTCCACCCTATGGAACAGGGGCAACCTTGTACATCAGACCTTTACTTATTGGGGTTGGTCCCGAGGTAGGAGTACGTCCTTCTAAAGAATATTTGTTTATGGTATTTGTCACTCCTGTCGGGGCTTACTTTAAAGAAGGGTTTAAGCCGGTTAACATGATGATATGCCGGGAATACGACCGAGCTGCACCACTGGGTACGGGTCATGTAAAGGTAGGTGGCAACTACGCTGCAAGCCTTCTGTCGATGGAACTGGCTCATGAAAAAGGGTTTGCCGCTGCCATTTATCTCGACCCAAAGGAAAAAAAATACATCGACGAAAGTGGTCCTGCAAATTTCTTTGGAATAAAAAACAATACCTATATAACCCCTGCTTCACGCTCTATTTTACCCTCTATTACCAATAAGAGCCTGATGGAATTGGCACAGGATCTGGGCATGAAGGTCGAACGACGTCCTGTTCCCCTGGAGGAACTGGAAGAGTTTGAAGAAACAGGCGCTTGTGGAACCGCTGCGGTAATTTCCCCTATCAAATCAATCGTCGATCCCGATAATCAAAAAATATACGTGTATTGCAAAGACGATAAGCCAGGCCCTGTCTGTACACGTTTATATGAACAACTTACCGCTATCCAGTTTGGCGAAATACCCGATCGATTTGGGTGGACAAGAGTAATAGACTTATAGTTTTCTTACGCAAAACGTAAAGTAGCGCCTTATGTCCCGGAAAAACAACATATCGAGACGTAACATCACGAGTGCGTATATCCTTACAACTATTAGTCTTACGTTGGTACTTTTTATGCTTGGCATTGTAGGCTGGCTGGTACTTAATTCCAAAAAACTATCGGATACCGTAAAAGAACACATAACACTAACCATTGTTCTGCAGGATGAAATAAATGCTGAAGATCTCGGGCTTATTCAGGATGAATTGCGTTCGATGAAGTATATTAAAACGCTTCGATTCATTTCTAAAGAACAGGCTGCTGAAGAATTTTCAAAACAAGTAGGAGAAGATTTTGTAAAACTTATCGGCTATAATCCTTTACTTCCAAGCATTGAGGCTACCCTTCACGCACAATATGCCAGTACGCCATTTGTACAACTTATTGAATCAAAACTCAAAAAAAATCCACTGGTAAAAGAGGTAATATACGAAAAATCGCTCATTCATCTGGTCAATCAAAACATCCGTAATATTAGCATCATTATTCTGGGCTTTACAGCTTTATTGTTTTTAATAGCCATTTCCCTTATCAATAACAATGTACGATTACTCGTTTACTCTAAACGTTTTATTATTCGCACCATGCAGCTGGTAGGGGCTACCCGTGGGTTTATCCGTAAGCCCTTCCTTTATAAAAGTTTATTGCAAGGACTCGTATCGGGGGTGCTTGCTAATGGTCTTATCTGGGGTATAATATACCTTATTAATAAGGAACTAAAGGAGATTAATTTATTTCTCTCCTATGATTTGCTTGCATACCTCTTCATTGGAGTTGTCACCACTGGTATCGTTATTAATTGGATTTGTACCTTTTTTGCCTTAAATCGCTATTTGCGCTTAAGTACTGATAATTTATATCGATTATAGACCAACAATATTTAAATTAAAATATCAACGTTCAAGAAACGAGCATGTATCTTTAAAAAACATTTAAAAACTATATCCGGATGAAACGAGCATGTATAGTAGTATTCACAAATGAGTATGAAAATATTTATCAATTTCGTACTTGTCTATGTGTAGAAAGCTCATCACATGCGAGTTCCATCCGACCGATTTAAAAAACATTTAAAAATATTTTCGGATGAAAAAGAAAAAACCAACAACGCCTTCACAGAACTTTGCGCTGGAAAAAGAAAATTTTAAGTTAATCGTCATTGGTTGCCTCATTATTCTGATTGGATACATACTGATGTCCGGGGGAAAATCTCCTGATCCGAATGTATTCAACGAAAATGAGATTTTCAGCTTTCGTCGTGTTACGCTGGCGCCTATAGTGGTATTGGCAGGGTATATTTTTGTCCTATATGCTATTATGAAAAAGCCCCGTCAGAAAACAGAAAACTGACGCTTTACTGGGCTGCTGGCGTGGCAGAAATGGTCCCCTTAAAAGTTTTCTGGAATTCTTCCAGGGAAACTGTACGATATTTTTCAAAAGCAATATAATTGAGGATCACCTCCATCTGTTCGGGTGTCTTGTAGCCAGGTATTACACCCAAATATTCCATTCGTTCTGTGAAGTATACAATGGAAGGATAGGAGGGACGCCAGTTAAGCAACGATAAAGCCAGGGGATGTGTACTCCGCTGGTTTCGTACCAGGTTGATGTATTTTGCGCCATTAAATTGAATGGTATCTGTGGTTTCGGCGTTAAATTTAACCGTATAAAAATATTTGTTCAGTAGCTCAGCAATAACAGGATGTGAAAAAGTAGTTTGATCCATTTTCTTACACCAACCGCACCAGTCGGTATATACATCAATGAGTATCTTTTTGGGCATTGTTCTATTAAGCCTTTCAGCTTCCTCGAGGCTATACCAATGAACCTCTTTAACGGCTGTTTGCGCATAAAGACAACCCGTACCAAGCACTAACAACAACACAATTGCAATACTTCTCATCCTTGAATTTGTAAGTTAAACAAAAATACACAATTATTTTTTTATCGACTGCAAAAATACCGTTAAAGTCCTGGCAAGTTTTTTCAGACCTTGATAAAGGGTATTCTAAAATTACGCATTGATGTTATGCTGCAATTGGAAACCTGTGTGGTAAACATAGGAGAAAAGCGTGCCCCCTGGAGAGTTGATTAATTGAAAATGGATAATCTTATTTTAAAAACTACAACCTATCATCGTATTTACTTGCCTCGACATGGAAATAATTTTTGTACTTTTACAACCAGGACTAAATGATATTTTTAGCGCAAAACTTTATTATTAGTATATGAAGAGTGAACACTGGGATCTGGTAATACGTCCACGGCGAAGTATATTCGATATCGACCTAAAAGCCATCTGGGAATATCGTGACTTGCTGGCCATGTTTGTTCGTCGCGATATTGTTGTGGTATACAAGCAAACCATATTAGGTCCTCTCTGGTTTTTTGTCCAGCCTATTCTCACCACCCTGATATATATACTTGTATTTGGCCGTATTGCTAAAATATCCACCGATGGCGTTCCCATGATTCTTTTTTATCTTTCAGGGGTCATCATGTGGAATTATTTTTCGGAATGCTTCAACATCACCGCCAAAACCTTTACCGAAAATGCCAACATTTTTGGCAAGGTGTATTTTCCTCGTCTTATCATGCCGCTCTCGAAGGTAATCTCAGGCCTCATAAAATTTGGAATTCAATTTGCACTCTTTCTATTGGTATATTTTTATTTTCTGTTCAACACCAACTCCATACATCCCAATTTCAATCTGCTGCTTGTACCCTATTTAGTGGCACTAATGGCCATTTTAGGGTTAGGATTTGGTATAATTTTTACCTCGCTGACTACGAAATATCGCGATTTAAATTTTTTAATTGCCTTTGGGGTACAACTGCTCATGTACGCCACACCCGTTATTTATCCGGTATCGGCTATACCCGAAAAATATAAGCTTTATATAATGGCCAATCCCATGACTCCCATCATAGAGGCTTTTAAAAATGCTTTTTTGGGGGCTGGTCATATTAGTCTTTGGGGGCTGGTCTATGCTACCCTTTTTACGCTGGTGGTTTTCCTATTAGGCATACTTATATTTAACAAAACTGAACAAAATTTTATCGATACGGTGTAAAAGCCGATGGTTCAGTAACCCCAAAAAACAAAAACTGGCTGGAACTATCCAGCCAGCAACCTATAAGAACAAATTCACCTCAAAGTATTAGCATGGCATCGCCATAAGTTCCAAAGCGATATTTTTCCTTTACGGCCACCTTGTATGCCTTCATTAGCAGATCGTATCCAGTAAACGAAGAGGTCATAATCAACAGCGAGGAAAGTGGCAGATGGAAGTTGGTCACCATCGCATTGGGGACCATTACCTCATAAGGCGGGAAGATAAATTTGTTAGTCCAACCATCATAGGCCTTGAGCATTCCGGCGGTGGTAACAGAGCTTTCAAGTGCACGCAATACTGAGATACCTACTGCACAAATTTTACTCTTACGTTCCTTAGCGGCATTCACTACTTTTACTACCTCATCGGTAATAATCATGCGCTCCGAATCCATTTTGTGCTTGGTAAGGTCCTCCACGTCGATATTACGGAAGTTGCCCAGACCTACATGCAAGGTAATAAAACCAAACTCAATGCCCTTTATCTCGAGGCGTTTAATAAGTTCGCGGCTAAAATGCAAACCTGCAGTAGGTGCAGCCACTGCACCCTCGTGCTGGGCAAAAACCGTCTGGTAACGTTCTCTATCTTCGGGCTCAACCTTTCGTTTGATAAATTTGGGCAGTGGTGTCTCACCCAAACGATATAGCGTTTCCTTAAAAGTATCGTAATCCCCATCAAACAAAAAACGCAAAGTCCTACCCCGCGACGTAGTATTATCAATGACCTCTGCTACCAGCACGTCGTCCTCGCCAAAATACAGCTTATTTCCAATACGTATCTTACGTGCAGGGTCAACCAATACATCCCACAAACGCTGTTCCCGATTAAGTTCACGTAACAAAAAAACCTCTATTTCTGCTCCCGTTTTTTCTTTATTACCATACAACCGAGCCGGGAATACTTTGGTGTTATTGAACACCATTACATCCCCTTCATCGAAATATTGAATAATTTCCTTAAAAATTTTATGTTCTATCTCTCCCGTATCCCGATGAACCACCATCAGACGCGACTCATCTCGATTGGGAGCCGGATATTTGGCTATTAATTCGGGTGGTAAGCTGAACTTATAATTGGACAACTTCATTGTATATGGTTTTAATATTTTTTCGTTATAAAAATTTGATATTCAATAATTTATTAGTCAAGTTTTGACAATTGGAAAAGGTTGCAAATTTAATAAATGTTCATCGAATTGTTGCAAGGTTATGGCATTATTTATACTATAATTTCCTGATTTTGTTCGTCTTAATGCTTTGAGGTAACCACCGCATCGTAACGCTTTTCCCAAATCGTGTGCCAAACTCCGAATATAAGTTCCTTTACTACACAAAATACGTAATTGCAATTCATCAGGTTGAAAGGATAGTAATTCCAACTCATGAATAATCACCTTCTGCGAAGGCAATTGCATCTCCTTACCTTTTCGGGCTATTTTATAGGCACGTTTGCCATTGATCATCTTGGCAGAAAATAATGGAGGTACCTGGTCGATTTCACCAATAAACTGAGCGATAACCTGTTCAACCAATGATTGATTGATATGCTCAATGGGATACTCAGCATCAAAATCTGTTTCCAGATCGTAGGATGGTGTAGTGTGACCTAAACCTACGGTTGCAATATATTCTTTATCGGCAGCCTGAAGACTTTCGATTGCTTTTGTCATTTTACCTGTACATACAATTAAAAGGCCGGTAGCCAATGGGTCAAGTGTTCCCGCATGTCCTACCTTTATTTTTTCCACATGTAATCGTTTACGTATCAACGAACGTATTTTGTTGACTACATCAAACGACGACCAGCGAATAGGTTTATCGATCAACAAAACGGTTCCCTCCACCAGTTCCTGTGCAGTCATACCATGCAATTTAAAAATTTAGCTGAACCCCAAGAAGCAACATGATGAGAATCCCAATTCCAGCAACAATACGATAATAACCAAACAACTTAAATCCATGTCGGGTAAGAAATGTTATGAAAGTTTTTATCGCAATCATGGCAACAATAAACGCCACTATGTTACCTATACAAAGCAATTTTACCTCCGTGGGGGTAAGCGTTATCCCATTGTGATAGTAGTCAAAAAGTTTTTTTGCAGTAGCAGCCAACATGGTTGGCACAGCAAGAAAAAAAGAAAATTCGGCCGCAGCCTTCCGCGTTAAACGTTGTGACAGTCCTCCGATTATAGTAGCTGCCGAACGCGACACCCCCGGTATCATGGCTATACACTGAAACAGACCTATAACAAAAGATTTTTTATAATCAGGAACCGACATATCAATTGCCTTTTTCTCATCGAAAAGATTATCGACATATAAAAAAAATATACCACCTGCTATTAACATGATAGCCACAACATAGGCATTCTCCAACAATTGATCGATGGCATCCGAAAAAAGAAACCCAAAAATGGCAGCCGGGATAAAACCCACAAATAGTTTTAGATAAAAATCCACCGATTGTAAGAATCTTCGCCAATATAACACTACTACCGACAATATTGCCCCAAATTGAATGGCAACGGTAAATAGTTTGGTAAACTCGTGATGTGCAATTCCCATAAGGGTTGAGGTCGCTATCATATGTCCCGTCGACGAAATAGGTAAAAATTCTGTAATGCCCTCTACAATGGCTAAAATAATGGCGTCCAATAAATTCATTCAAAAAGATTTATTTTCGTATGGTTACACATTGCGTGTTAGCTATCATTGTTGCAAATATACAACCACCAAAGCCGAAATGTTAGCAACACAGTAAAAAAAACTTTATTTTTTATAAAAAAACAAATCAGGATTTTACAGTGGCCTCTTCCACTTTATTAAAAAAATGAATCCATATAACCCAGAGGATTAAAGTTACTAGATAAACTGGATAGGTATAGATATCATGAATATTAATCGGTAAATTATAATGCCCTCCATTATGTATCAGGTAAATCATAATTAAACTGATACGAAGCACATTCATGAGAAAGATTAAAACAATACCTCCGGCAATAAACCAGGCTTTAAACTTACCATTGAGGATAGCAATAAAACTGGCATAAATCAGCATAAGTTCAATGCCTGCACAGGTATCGCTAAAAAATATAGCTGCATTAGCGGTATAAATGTATCGTTCATAAACATAGGTGGTATAACCGAATACAGCCAGTAATACTCTTGATATCTCCAACACGCCCTTTGATATCCAGGCAATTAAGGGCAAAGTCTGTGTATATGTTACCCACTGTGTAATTATCAGCAATACTGCTACTATTAATAAATTTCGAACTACCCTGCGTACAGCATTTGAACTGATTTGCAGTTGCCCAATAAGAAGTCGTTTTAATGGATAATTCTTTTTCCACCACCAATAACCAAAAGCGAGCAATATTAAGTTTAATAAGGCAACCAGGGAACCATTCCAAAAAACTAATGAAAAATTTGCATTGCTCACCTCTCCGCTGGTGAGAACCAGCCAACGCAAAGAATTGAACAAAACTATAAAAGACAAAATAAATACCCCCCAAATGATACGCTTACTTGCAGAAGCTCGCAGAAAAAATATACCCAGCAAAAAAAGTAGCGTTTGCCAGAATGACATGAATCGGCTATCGAGATTTATCCGACTTAAAAATATATTTAACAGTTCCTGCCTATCCACTCCGATTAATTGCCCTACGAGAACACTAATCCGCTGAATCAACAATGCATAATTTTTGACAAGAAAAGAATCGACCGAAGCAAGTTCCTGTCTAAGAATAGGATACAAAGGCAATAGCACCAGCAAAACCAGAACGTATTGACTTAATGGCAAATATTGCCGATAAACCTGTTTTAGTTTTTCCAACCTATCCATGAGCCAACTTTAAATTGTGATGCGCTCCAACGGATTATAAACCAAAACATATTCCCCTACTGGTAAGGGAAATAGTTTCAGATGGATAGTTCGCCAGAGAATCAACATCGACAATAAAATTACTAATAATATAACATATTTACCCGAAATTTTTACCGTATCTTCACTATGCAAAAGCGGAGCATAGATAAACTTAAAGGGAAAAACACCTATCAATTGTAGCAAGAACATTAGCCAGAAAAGACGCATAAACAGGGTGTTATTGGGAAAACCCAGTACGATGAATAAAAACACAAAAACAATGGCGGGAGCATAAATAGCATACCATTTAAATAAAAACGAATAATAAGGACGTTGCTGCTGTCGTTCGCTATACATCAAGGTTTCCACCTGACGACGGATAACAATACCATTAAGTAAAAGCACCAAAGCCGAAAAAACAACTAAAAATATGCGAATCCATTCAGGAAAATATAGCCAATCGGGAACATAACCAAAATCCTTCACCAGGGGTATGCCTACCATTAAAGCACCAAAGAAAAAATGAATACCCAGCGCATTAAGCCAGATGAGCAATAAACTGCTCGAATACGAAAGCGTTATGTGTTTTCGAAAAAAAATAATCCTTGCAGTTAAAAAGGCAATCAGGGCTACTAAAGGAGTTGCCGAATAAATCGACGATACCGAAAGCTGCGTCCAGAGGAATGAATGATCGAGAATTGGGAAAATGAGCTGAAACCGATGAAATTTTGTGGGGATATTAAAAAAAGAGGCTACCCCATGAACCAACATCTGCGAAGGAAGGTAAATAATCAATAGCGCTAAAAAAAAGGAAATTCCAGAGGCAAAAAAAACTTTTAAATGGAGATTTTTTGAAGTATTTTCATTGACCATGGTCTGTAGAAATATTCTTCTGGATCAACCATTTCTTGCGATGATGAAATATTAGATAGACCAACCCCGCAATAACTAAGACAAAAAGGGCATCACTATCGAGCGGAACATCCTGAATGGGGTTACCGCCCCCTCCTCCTCCTCCCGGAGGTGGCGGTGGGCCTCCTGCAAACGCATTAGGCAAGGCCTGAGGACCACCGCTGCCCTGTGCATAAACCTCACCTGGATTTAAACATAGGCTAACAGAAATTATCAAACAAAAAACAAAATACTTTGTCGTATGTATAAACTTTTGTATCATCCCCTATTTCTTAACAAAAACCTTCTTTACCATTAATACCCGTTCGTTTGAAATTTTTACCAAATATATGCCATTTTGGTTTACATCAAACTGGTATTTTCCTTTTCGGGATATATCCTTTGCCATAAGCTTTGCTCCCAACAGATTAAAAATTTCAACAACAGCCTTTTGATCTACGGGCAAATCAACAAAAATGACATTTCCATAGGACCATACAGCAATAGCAGCAGTTTCTTCTAATGAACGATAGGTTACCGTATTGCTCTTCTTTTCAATACTAATATCAAACCAAATCGTATCGGGCTGGGTGGCAGTTAAGCCTATCGTTTGCAACAACTTTACCGAATAATTACGCCCACTGGAACGTTGCGTAAGATAAACATTATACAGGGTAGTATCAAAGGTAAACTCCGATACCTTCAGCTGATAGTCGCCAGCAGCAGGCACCACATAACCCACACCAATCGTCGAACGTGCAACACTACTATCAATGGCTACGATAGCATAATCTTTAGCATCAGCACGAGCAAAAAGCTGAGGTATGTTGGGGTCCATGCTGAAGAACTTTTCGGAGCTATATTGCGAATTAGCCCTAAAAACCACTATTTCATCAGCATTGTTATTTGCATCAACGCCAACCAGTCGTATAAGATTTAACGCGTCATCCGATTTTTTCCGCATAATCGATTGGCTACTATGTACGCGAACACTATTAGTCATTCCAAGCGTTCCAGAGGTAGAACCCTCATTAACCTTCACAAAGAAACCCTGCATAGCAGGAATGTAACGACTCCCACCGTTAACTCCGACAAAACCATTCCATGTAGCATAATTATTAGCGGTAGGATTCCATATCCATATGGTTGTCGACAGATTAGTTTTGGTCCATCCCGATGCAGCATTCCAATCGATGGCCGAGGGATAAGGATTCCCTACCAGATTGTATCCATTATCGGCAGTCCCTCCTGTATTGGTAAGCGAAAAACTGAAAGAACCCGTGTTGAATGTTCCTCCAAAAACAAGCGTTTTCCCTCCGGTTTTGGTAGTCTTAACCATGTACCCCTTTCCTGGATCAATAAAGTCCCCCGTTTTAAGGCTTTGCCAGTTGTTGATGTTTTCGGCAAATCGATAAACATAATCTCCTACAAAAGTTTTTTCCACAGTGAATGAAGCAACCGGCGAACTTATAAAGTGCCAAACATAATTGTCGGCAGCAAGAGTTCCTGGAGTAATGTACCGTTCAGCTGCCATCGATTTATTGTTGTAAATATTACCATTTGTAATAAGCGAACCAGCAGGGCTTAGATCGCTGGGAGAGAGCAATCGTAAGGTACCATCATTCACCAGATCGCCCCCCACTGTCATTTGCGTTCCCGCCGACACCGACAGAGTTACATTATTTTTGATAAACAGGGTCTTGCAGGTAATATTCGATGAGGTTGTGAGATTAGTAGCAATTACCGCCGCCGTACTTGCATCGGGAGTACCATTGGTCCAGCTGGAACCCGACCATGTCGTAGAGGGCGTTGTAACTTCCGAAACGGGATTCGTGCTATTAGTGTTTACATTATATTGTTCACTTCCCGAAGAGCCCAGATATTCGCATACCATGACACGATATATCGAAGCCGAACTAAGCCCTGTGACACTAACGGTATTGCCGGTACCATTATAAACGCAATACCAGCCCGATGTTCCTATTTGATCACCACTTCCAAAGACTGAATTTGCTGTATAAGTAGTATTATCTACCGGGAATGCCGAACCAGTACCCGAATTGGCTACGAATACAGCACAAGCAGTACCGTTGCCACGAGTCCAATTCAAAGTAAAGGAAGAATTTGAAATAGCTGAGAAAGAAACATTGCTTGCCTGCGTAAAAGTAGGCGGTGTTGCGGTCGTTTGGTTATTGGGATTATTCGACGCAGTGCTTGTGTTGTACTTTTGCTTACCGCTGGTACCATTGTATTCACATACCATCACCCGATATGTGGTTACTGGGCTTAACCCTGTCACCGTAACTGCGCTACCATTGCCATTATAAACGCAATACCAGCCCGATGTTCCTATCTGCGTACCATTGCCAAAAACAGTGTTGGCATAGTAAGTAGTGTTGTCGACAGGCGAAGCTGAACCTGAACTACCTGCCATGACAAATACGACCCGTTGGCTTCCGTTGCCGTTAGTCCAGCTCACTGTAAAGCTGGTTGAGGTAATATTCGAAAACTGCACGTTGGATGACTGCGTAGTTGGTGCTACGAAGTCGGTAGTTTGGCTACGTGGGTTATTAGTAGCCGTATTCGAATTATACTGCTCGCTTCCACTGCTGCCATTGTATTCGCACACCATAATTACATAGCTGGTATTAGCCGACAAACCAGTTAGCGTCATATTGTTTCCGGTACCATTATAAATACAGTACCACCCTGAAGTACCTATTTGCGTTCCTGACCCAAATACTGCATTGGCTGTGTAGGTAGTGCCATCGACAGGTAGTGCACTACCCGATGCGCCCACTTTGGCAAAAACAGCGCATGCCGAACCATTACCTCTTGTCCAGCTGATGTTAAAACTGCTTGAAGTAATAGCCGAAAAAGTAATATTAGTTGCTTGCGTGTTAGGCCCGGCAAAACTGGTTGTAACATTGGCAGGGTTACCCGTAGCCGTGCCCCCATTATATTTTTCATGACCGGCATTACCATTGTATTCAATTACCATGAGGCGATAGGTTTGATTGGCCGACAAACCATTGATGGTTACGCTATTGCCTGTACCATTGTAAACACAGTACCAGCCGCTGGTACCGATGTTACTCCCCTGCCCATAAGTAGGATTAGCTGTGTAGGTAGTATTATCGACAGGAGAAGCAGTACCTGTAGAGCCAAAGTATATGAAGGCTGCACAATACTCACCATTACCGCGTGTCCAGCTGGCTGTTACACTACTTGTGGTGATACTGGAAAAACTAACGTTTGTTGCCTGTACGGTGGGTGGCACAGGCTCAGTTTCCACATTGGCAGGGTTACCAGAAGCCGTACTGGTATTGTACTTTTCCGATCCAGGTGTACCGTTGTATTCGCAGGCCATTATTCGATAGGTAGTTGCAGGCTGGAGATTGGTTAAATATACATAATTGCCTGTGCCATTGTAAATACAGTACCAGCCACTGCTTCCAATTTGATCGCCACTGCCAAAAGCTGCATTAGCCGTGTAAGTAGTATTATTTACCGGTGCTGCTGTTCCCGTTGTAGACTGAGCGGCAAATATAGCCACATATTGGCCATTACCCCGTGTAATATATACCGAAGCTGCATTATCGGTAACGTCGGCAAAAATAACATTGGTTGCCTGAGTGGTAGGTGCTGCATAATCGGTAGTTGCATTAGCCGGATTATTGGATGCCGTGCTGGTCAAATATTTTTCCATTCCAGCTGTTCCGTTGTATTCGCACACCATGATACGATAAGTGGTAGCCGGAGCCAATCCATTGACCGTTACGTTACTGCCAGTTCCATTATATACGCAATACCAACCACTGGAACCTATCTGGTCACCGCTACCAAAGGTACTGTTAGCAGTATAAGTAGTATTATCAACAGGAGTCGGTGCACCTGTATTTCCCTGATACATGAATACAGCCCGTGACGAACCATTTCCCGCTGTCCATGAAATGGTATAGCTATTTGAGGTAATGTCCGACACACTAATATTCGATGCCTGTGTGGTAGGGGTTTGATAATCGGTGGTTTGATTAGCAGGATTATTCGTAGCGGAGGAAGTATTATATTTTTCAAGTCCACTAATACCGTTGTAACTGCAAACCATAACGCGATAGGTTTGTCCCACCGTTAGACCTGTTACGGTTACTGACGTTCCCGTGCCCTTATATACGCAGTACCAGCCACTGGAACCAATCTGGTCGCCACTGCCGAAAATACTATTCGCAATATAAGTAGTATTGTCAACAGGCGAAGCTGAACCCGTTGTTGTTTGTTTTACGAATACAATAGAGTTAGTTCCACTGCCAGCTGTCCAGCTAACCTGAAATGAATTCTCATTGACCGAGGGAAATGTAACTTGCGAAGCTTGTGTAGAAGGCGTGGTATAATCAGCCAACTGATTGTTGGGATTATTGGAAGCCGTGGTGGTGAGGTAGGCTTCAAAACCAGCCACTCCATTGAATTCAATTACCATAACACGATAGGTATTTCCCGGAGTAAGTCCCGTAACGGTCACAGAGGTACCTGTGCCTTTATAAACACAATACCAGCCACTGGTTCCGATTTGCGAACCTGAACCAAAATTGCTGTTAGCGGTGTAGGTAGTCCGGTCAACTGGAGAGGCTGTACCTGTGGTAGTTTCGGCCACAAACACAATGCAATTACTTCCATTTCCTCTTGTCCAGCTAACCTGGAAAGAGGTTCCGTTGAGATTTGAAAAAGTAATCCCCGATGCCTGCGTTGTAGGAGTTGGGAAAAGCGTGTAAGAGGTATTGGGATTTCCTGTTACAGAAGAGGAAATATAACGTATCTCACCATTAGCCGTTTGATATTCTGTTACGTGAAAACGATATGCCGTACCTGCACTAAGACCTGTTACCGTAGTGCTGGTACCCGTTCCATCATAAACGCAGTACCAACCCGAAGTCCCAATCTGGCCGCCAGACCCAAAGTTGGCATTAGCCGTGTAGTTGACACCATCGGAAGGAGCAGCGCTACCTGAAGTAACATTGGCTTTTGCAAAAACCTTTACGCCATTGCCCCCTTTATTGCTACCCGGACGAGTCCATGAAAAAGTAATCTGGTTCGACTGGTTATTGGTAAAAGTCACATTCGTTGACTGATTGGCTGGACGAAGCGCCTTACCCACAACAAAATTGGATGTGCTCCCATTAAGCGTAAAATTATAAAGCGTACCATGGAGAGCATTAGTGGTATAATCGGTTAGTAAGCTAATGGCAGTATTATCGCCCCCGGCGGTACCCTGATTGCAACGGTAATAAGCCAAAAGCCCAGCAGTAGTAGGCAATACCTCTGTAATTGTAGTACTCGTACTGATAAATCGCGTAGTTGACCAGATACGCACTTCATCCAGGGTACCTGCAAAAAAATTAGCATTACCAGTTACATTAGCCCCAAGCACCACAGGATCGGTATCATAGTCAATAGAGTACACTGCAAGCGCATCATCCGTTCCACGCTGCACGCCATCGGTGTATAGATACAAATATTGTCCATCAAAAATCATGGCTACATGATGCCAACCAGTGTAGGCGCTCACATTGAAAGTAACTGTACCATATGCACCATCACGGTAAACCCCAGCTTCCAACACACCATCGATAATAGCCAGATAATACCCAACGGAGGCAGAGCTTGCAATAAGATAATGGGTGCCCGTTGCAGCCCAATTGTCGGCCTTTACCCACATTTCGACGGTTAAAGCATCGGTAGGCTTAAGGGTAGACGAGCTACCCAAGGAAACATAATCGTTGGTACCATCGAAATGTAAACCATTTACTTCCTGCTGACCCTGCATGGTAATGCATGCTATCAACAACGTCATAAAAAAAAGAAGGATTCTTTTCATACCCCGGATTTTTATTTCACCACGAAACCCTCAATCAACAAACCGCCCTTGAAAAAAAATATCTATACAAATATACGATAAAATATTGAGATATAACAATTTTATCACCAAATTAGTTCACTGCTGGGTCTTATATTTATCGATAGCCTGACGGATATAATCAAAAAGCATTTCAGTATTTATGGGTTTAGCAATAAAAAAGTCACCTCCTGCCTCAAAACTTTTTTTAACATAGGATTCAAAAGCGTAAGCCGATTGAAAGATGATGGGAAGATTTTTTTTAACTTTTTTGATGATACGGGTGGCCTGCCAACCACTCATATCGGGAAGCTGTATGTCCATCAGCACAACATCGATATCGTTGTTCTGATGGACAGCAAAAATGGCATCAGAAGCATTGGCCACATCAAGTACCTTGGCACCCGTATCCTCAAGAACATCTTTGAGGAAAAGGGTACTAACCGGGTCATCTTCAACGATAAGAATGGTATGTCGGCTAAAATCGGGATATTCCATAATCGTATGGGTCTTCAACTATACTGCCATAATCTCCGTTTCCTTATGATGCAAAATATCATCAACTTTTTTGGTAAAATTCTCGGTTAATTTCTGCATTTCTTCCTCAGCATGCTTAATTTCATCCTCTGGAATACCTTGCTTTTGTAACTTTTTAATCTCATCAATGGTTTCTCTACGTATATTACGTATGCTTACCTTCGCAATCTCACCCTCGTGCTTTACCTGTTTTACCAATGCAAGCCTTCTTTCTTCCGTCAGTGGTGGAATATTAATGCGAATTACCTCGCCGTTATTGATGGGAGTTAGGCCAAGGTTTGCAGCAAAAATAGCCTTTTCAATTACATCGATCATTTTTTTCTCCCAGGGTTGAATAACCAGAGAGCGTGCATCGGCAGTATTGATATTAGCTACCTGATTCAAAGGCACCCTGGCTCCATAGTAATCTACTGTTACAGTTTCAAGCATAGCAGGACTTGCCTTGCCTGCACGAATCTTTACCAGTTCATTCTCAAGATGAGTCAAGGCTTTCTGCATCCGTTCCTTAGCATCATCCATATACAACTTTATGTCTTCTACCATAGCTCGCATTATTTAAAATTACAAACTTTATTTAATTTTTACAAGTGTACCAATGTTTTCCCCGGAAATAATCTTTTTTAAATTTCCCTTTTTGTTCATATCGAACACCACAATGGGCAACTGATTGTCCTTACTCAAAGCAAAAGCGGTTAAATCCATTACATTCAGATTCTTTTCCAATGCCTCGTCGTAAGTAATTTGTTCATACCGCACAGCTTCGGGATATTTTTCGGGGTCGGCCGAATAAATACCATCCACACGAGTGCCCTTGAGCATAACATCGGCCTCTATTTCCACAGCCCGTAGTACAGCAGCCGTATCAGTCGTAAAAAAAGGATTGCCCGTACCGCCACTGCAAATGATAATAAAACCATCCCGAAGCAAATCCAGTGCCCTTGTTTTCGAGAATCGTTCACCTACGGGACCCATTTCAATGGCTGTAAGTACACGTGCTTTCCCTCCCAATGTTTCAAACATCGATTCAAGGGCTATGCTATTGATAACCGTGGCCAGCATCCCCATGGTATCCCCCTTCACACGGTCGAAACCCTTATCAACCCCCTTCAATCCACGAAAAATATTACCTCCCCCAATGACTATTCCCACCTCAACACCCATCTGAGCCACCTCAAGAATCTGTTCACAGTAGCTTCTCAGCTGCAATGGATCTATACCATATCCTTGCTCACCCATCAAAGATTCACCACTCAATTTTAATAAAATTCGTCGATATCGTAACATATTGATGTTTTTCAATTTTGCCATCAAAAATACAATGGGTTTTTCATTACAAAAAATAACCCAAAAAAAATCTTTACATTTCGGATGTTTTTTTGTGCACTTTTTTCAGATACGTTTCATTCAAAATTTGACCATATGCTTTACAAAAACGAGCTTCAACAATTGGTTGATGAAATAAATAGCCTTACAGGCTTTTCTGCTGAAAAAATTTCGCAGTATATTGCTTTTTTGAAAAAAGGAGAAAATTTATTGCATTCCATCAAAAGTGTAAATCAAAATCCGTTACTGGAGGTTTGGATTGATATGGCAATGACTGAAATAAACCGAGAACTTAACGAACGCTTAAAAAATCGGTTGCTTGACTTACCGCACGAGATGCAGCAATCGGAGTTTCTGTATTCTCGGTCTGCTACTTCGATGGTGTTAACTAATATTCTCATGCATTTATAAGTTTTATGGGGAAAAAACTATTCATATTGCTGGTCATATATTTGTCGACCGACCTTTTTGCCAATGCACAAACTGTTGAATGGCTTAATTTACCCAGTGGTCGGCAAAATTCGGGGGATACAACCACGGGGATGCTTAACCTGCAAATCAACACCTCAAATTTTATTAAGGATAATGAATACTTCAACCAAATGGTTGAAGGCTATACACTCATTGGCTTTTGGGCTGAACCCACCCTGCAATATAACCTTGATAACCGCACGCATATTCGAGGTGGCTTAAGTTGGGTTCGATTTTTTGGGAAAGAAGGTTTTTATTCGAACGAACCAATCCTAAGCGTTGAGCACTGGTTTACTCCACATATATCGCTCACCCTGGGGAGTCTTGATTATGGTCAACGTGGTTTACCTGCCCCTTTATTTGATCCCGAGCGGTACTATTTGAAAAGAGTGGACAATGGTGCCTTATTTGGAGTCTATACCAGCCATTTTTCGACGCAAACATGGCTTTCGTGGGACCGTTTTTCGTTCTATGGCGACAGTACCCAGGAACATATTTCGGCCGGAAGCAGTAACCTGTTAACCCTCCTGCAGGGCGAAAAATTTACAATAAAACTGCCCTTTTACTTTGTTGTCACGCATAAAGGTGGCCAGGTACTTCGACCCAAACAACCCATTGAGACCCTTGTTAATGCTGGAACAGGGGTAAGTTTTACATGGATTATTAATCACCTGAGCATTGAAATTAACCCCAATTTTTTTATATACCAAAAACCCACCAGTCATCCCTCTCAACCATTTTCCAGGGGATGGGCTTTATATCCTGTAGTGCATCTTTCGTACGGAAAATTGACCTGGGAAAGTAGCTGGTGGTACAGCCAAAAATTCATCGCCCCCTTAGGAGAAAAAATTTATGCACAACTTTCAACCTACCAGGTCAATTATACAGAAAATGCTCGTCAGACTGCCACAAACAAATTAGCCTATCGTTGTCCAATAGCTCCTGGCATGCGCCTCGAAACAGCCTTTGAAAGTTATTATTTCCCCGCTGAAAAACGAATGGATTATAATTTCTGGGTACATTTCAACTGGAATTTTAATCATCCTTTGCTTAAATTGAAACCCTAGTTTTGATTATAAGGAAATTGGGTTATTTCAGGGATAAATTTTATTAGAGGAAACGAGCATGTATAGCAGTATTCACAAAGGAGTATGAAAATATTTATCAGTTTCGTACTTACCTATTTGTAGAAAGCTCATCACATGCGAGTTCCATCCGACCGATTTAAAAAACATTTAAAAATATTTTCGGATGAAAACATTATATTTGTGCAAGTTCCCTAAATATAGGCATAGCATTAAATTAAATTTTTTCATGCAGTACAAAGTAAGTAAGAACAACAGAAGGCTCAGAGGCGAACTTAAAGTAGCATCATCGAAAAGTATCAGCAATCGTTTGCTAATAATCCAGGCACTGAGTAAAACATCATTTCAACTTTATAATCTCTCAGAAAGTGAAGACACCAGGGTACTACAGCAAGCTCTCGAGAGCGGGCAATCAGTAGTGGATATTGGGCATGCAGGAACCGCTATGCGATTTCTCACCGCATACTTTGCTAATTCCGATAGGGATGTAGTATTAACGGGTTCGGAGCGCATGAAACAACGCCCAATTGGCAATCTGGTTAAAGCATTACAGGATCTGGGTGCCGATATTAAATATCTGGAGAGGGAAGGTTATCCTCCATTATACATTCATGGCAAACCCCTTGAGGGCGGAAAAGTAAAAATTGACGGAAGCATAAGTAGCCAATTTATCAGTGCTTTACTCATGGTAGCGCCCACTTTTTCAAAAGGGCTGGAACTTGAACTGGAAAATCAGGTCATTTCTTCCGATTACATTCAAATGACCATAAAAATTATGGAACAGGCAGGGGTGAAAGTCGAAAAAAATGACCGCCTGCTTAAAGTCGCCCCCCAACTCTATCGAGCCAGCGATATGTATGTTGAGGGCGATTGGAGTGGTGTTTCTTACTGGTACGAAGCAGCCGCACTATCGGATGATGCCGAATTACAGGTACTTACTTTACAGCAAAACAGCGTACAGGGGGATGCCCGTTGTGCCGATTTCTTTGCTCACCTGGGCATAGAAACTACCTATACCGACGAAGGTATCATCATCAGAAAAAAAGGGAACCTGCCAAAACGCTTCGATTATAATTTCATCAATAATCCCGACTTAGTTCAAACCGTAGCGGTAACCTGTGTAATGCTTGGACTTCCTTTTCGTTTTCAGGGCACCCAAAGCCTAAAAATAAAAGAAACCGACCGTATTTTAGCCCTGCAAAACGAACTGAAAAAATTCGGTGCAATTTTAAGCTACTCCGACGATGGTACCCTCGAATGGGATGGTAGCTTAAAACAAATATCGAACGAACCCATTGTGATTTCTACCTATAACGACCATCGTATGGCCATGGCTTTTGCCCCTGTAGCTATAAAAGGCTCCCCCATCTGGATTGATAACCCTAAAGTGGTTGTCAAATCGTATCCAAATTTCTGGAACGATATCCAGATATTAGGCTACAACATTGAAGAAATTTAAGTCGTAACATAATTATAGCAATCCCTAAACCTGAACGTATGGAAGTTGAAAACTCTGCCTATGTATTGAAGAACAGGAAAAGAATGTACCTCTATACCATAGCGGTAGCTATTGTGCTTCCATTTATTTTACTTTCCGAATGGTTCGATAATCCTATTTTTGGACTCTCACGACATTTTTTTGTATGGGTAGTCGTATTGACATATGTGGGGTATTACGTCTTCCGGTACTTGCTCAATCTTAACTTTGTGCATGTGAGTGTCGACAGTAGTAAATTAACTGTTCGCTACTATTCGTTGCGACCTTTTACCAAGTCGCACAATTCAATAGAAATTCCGCTAACTGCTTTCGAGGGATATAAAGTCAATGCTCGACTATTTGGTTTAAGAAAAGAACTCGTTCTTTATCAACGCATACAGGGCAAAAGGGCAAAATATCCTCCAGTTTCACTGTCGGCCTTAAGTAAACAACAACTCGAGCAACTTATCGTAATTCTTAATGCTATTTCCCGCAAAGTATGACAAATACCCAACATTTATACGCCATTGCGCTTTCGATGATTGAGGGTGTAGGAAGCATTAATGCCAAAAAACTGATTGCCTATACCGGTGGCATACAAGAAGTATTTCGGGAAAAGAAGAAAAATTTGTTGAAAATCCCAGGTATCAACGAGAACCTGGTTGATCAATTACAAAAAGCCGATACCTTAAAAACAGCCGAAAAAGAATTGTCCTTTGTACAAAAAAACGATATCCAAATTTTATTCTACCTTGATGATGAATATCCTGTACGATTAAAGCAATGCGCTGATTCCCCCATCCTGTTGTATGTAAAAGGGATAGCATCGTTACATCAAGAGAAGGTGATAAGCATGGTTGGTACGCGCAGTGCCACAGAATATGGCAAAATATGCTGCGAGCAAATTATTCAGCAATTGGTCGATCGAAACCACAAAGTACTCGTGGTTAGTGGATTGGCATACGGTATCGACATTGCAGCACATCGTGCAGCGCTCAAACACAAACTTCAGACGGTGGCCGTATTGGGTCACGGACTCAACATGATATATCCTGCAGCTCACACTCAATATGCTCGAGACATCGCAGAACAGGGTGCCTTGGTGACCGAATACCCCAGTCAAATTACCCTCGACAAAGCCCTTTTCGTTCGCCGAAATAGAATTATTGCAGGTTTGGCCGATGCTACCATCGTCATTGAATCGGCAGAGAAGGGAGGCGCACTTATAACTGCCGAATTGGCGAATTCCTACAATCGAGAGGTCTTCGCAGTACCAGGACGCATAACTGATCCTTATTCCAGCGGATGCATCCGACTTATTGCAGAAAACAAGGCTCGAATTTTTCACACCGTTGACGATCTTGAAAACGCATTGGGTTGGAAAAGAACCGAACAGCCGCGTTACATTCAAACCCAACTTTTTGCCGATTTGAGCGAAGAGGAAAATATCATCCTGAATGTTATCCGCAACCACGATGAGATGCTAATCGATCTCATTAGCCTCGAAACCAATATACCCATCCACAAGGTATCAGCAGCGCTGCTCAATCTCGAATTTGCCGGATTAATCAAAAGTCTGCCAGGTAAGCGGTATAAATCCATCTCTTAGGGATAAAAAAATTTATTCTATCAACATTTTTCAGTAAATTTGATTTTCATTCAGACGTTCCCTGAAAATGCAATTTAAAAAACCAGGAATATGGAACGTACAGCTATTGCAGCGGGAACTTTCTATCCAGCCAGTACGGGACAGTTGAAAACTTTGCTCTCGGATTTATTTAGAACCGTCGCAAAGAAGGCTTCGTCGCTACCCCTGGTAAGTCTGATTGTACCTCATGCAGGATACGTATATTCGGGGAAAGTGGCAGCCACTGCTATTGCTCAAATCGATCCCAATCGATCGTACCAGCACATATTTTTAATTGGATCGAGTCATACCCACCTATTTCATGGTGCTGCCCTTTATTTACAAAATGACTATGCAACCCCACTTGGAAAAATTCCCATTGATCCGTTGGCAAGTCAATTACTGAAAGCGTATTCGTTATTTAACGATCGTCCCGAAATACAGGCTCACGAACATGCCCTTGAAGTAATCCTACCATTTTTACAATTCTGGCTTAAGCAACCCTTCAGCATTGTACCTATCATTATCGGGGGAGAATCGGAAGATACCCCTCAACAACTCGCAGAAATACTGAAACCCTATTTTAACGAAAAAAATCTTTTTATTATCAGCAGCGACTTTTCGCATTATCCAGCATACCACGATGCCCTTATTTCGGACAATGCCATGGCCGAAGCCATAGCGAGTGGATTACCCGAACGCTTTTTACAGACCAAAAAAGAACTGGAAAACAAACGCATTCCCCAACTGGTCACAACCGCCTGTGGTTGGACAGCCATCCTTACCCTTTTGCACCTGATGAAGGGTGACCCCAAATATACCATTGCCCGATTATTTTACCAGAATTCCGGGGATAGTCTTTTTGGCGAGAAAAACAGAGTAGTTGGCTACCATGCCATAGCCGTATATCTTAACGAACAGCAACCAAACATATAAAAACATGGATTTTCAAGATATTATACTCGATGACAAGGATAAACAAAACCTATTGAACATTTCCCGACAAACTTTAGAATTATTCGTAAAGAAGCATAGTCGATACCAGGTACCCCCTTCCCTTATAACCCCCAATCTTCAGCAAAAAGCTGGAGCCTTTGTTACATTACGCAAAAAAGACAAACTCAGGGGATGCATAGGTACCTTTCAACCTCAACATCCCCTTTATCTCACCATACGAGATTTAACCATCTCTTCAGCGGCATACGATCATCGTTTTACGCCAGTTGAGGAGCATGAACTTCCGGATGTAGAAATAGAAATTTCAATTCTTACCCCCTTACAAAAAATTCACAACATCGAAGAAATTGAGCTGGGTAAAGACGGAATTCTTCTGAAAAAGGGGATCTTCAGCGGAACATTTTTACCACAGGTAGCCACCCAGATGCAATGGACAAAAGAAGAATTCCTGGGACACTGCGCCCGGGACAAGGCAGGTATTGGATGGGAAGGCTGGAAAGACGCTGAAATATATACATTCAGAACTATTGTCTTCGACGAATCGTTATTTAGATAGAAACATTTTTCAATTCAAACCCACAAAAAGTTATCAAAAATTCCCTTGAATTTTGAACAAGTTGCTCTATATCATTAATAAATGATTAAATTTGTCATGCATTTTGTTCAACAAGCAGCATGCAACAGTTACAAATGCTTGAAAACGAGAAAGTTTTACTATTCAGATAAAACATAAAAGACATTTGATTATTCATGGAATATGATTAGTTTTAATGGCAGAAACCATACGATGATTATGAATAACTTAAAAAATATTCATGAAACGAGCATGTAGAGCAGTATTTACAAACGAGTATGAAAATAATTTCTCATACTTGCTTGATTTTAGAGCACAAAACATATTACATGCGAGTTCCATCCGGCCGCTATAAAAAATTAAAAAATATTTTCGGATGAAAGGTTTAGCAATATATTTTTATCTGTTTGTTAGCCTGCTGATAGGTTTCCTACAAGGCAGCGACGAGGTAACCATGCAAATTAATGCACCGACGGAAGTAACCGCAGGTGACGAGTTTCAGGTAAAAATTGTGCTTAACAAAGGAAATTTACAAAGTTTTTCGAGGTTGGTTCAGGAATTACCAGCCGGTTTAAAAGCTGTATCGGGTTATTCTGCCAACGCCGATTTTACCTTTAAAGACAACCGCGTACGTTTGATATGGCTCAAATTACCTGAATCCGATACACTCACCATTACCTACACCATTAAAGTAGACCAGCGCTTGAAAGGCAGTTTTGATTTAGTAGGTAAATTTTCCTACATATCCGATAACGAGCGTATGAGCATCGAAGGCGAACCCGTGAAGGTACAGATTCTTCCCAATCCCAATATCGACCCCTCATTAATAGTCGATATCAACGAATTTAAAGAAAAGGTTATTCCTGAGATTACCCCCATTTCCGATATTCCGGTGGCTTGTATACGACAAAAACCCGTACCGTCGGGCGAATCGGACAATAGCTATATTGTAAATCTTCTTGTTTACAAGGAAAGTGCCCAAAAATTTGCCAAAATAGAAGAAAAAATTCCAGCTGGCTATACAGCAGTTAACATGGATAGCAAAGAGGGCATCTTTGTGTTTAAAAATGGACAGGCAAAATTTTTGTGGATGAACTTACCACAGTCACCGTATTTTATCGTTTCCTATCGTCTGATACCTGCTACGGCAACGGCCAGCACGCCTGTCATTAAAGGGCAGTTTTCCTATGTAGTGGATGAAAAAACCATCGTAAAAGATATCGTAGAAAAGGACATGAATTTAGCCTCGCTTTCGGCGGATGAAATACGAAAGCTTATAGAGGAACTGAAAGCAAGTCCGGTGAAAATTCCTGTTGAGGAACTGCTAGCACAAAAACCCGAGCAACCAGCCCCTTCAGCCGCTGAACCCACAACAAGTGAAAGTCCTCAAACAACCACGCAACGTAAACGTGTAACCAACGAACAACTGGTAAAGGAAATAGATCCCGCCTATTTACTTGAACCACAAGAAGGGGTTTACTACCGCATTCAAATTGCAGCGGGTCATTGTCCCATTGATATTAAACGTTACTTCCGACGATACAAAATTACCGATGAAGTACGTGCCGAAATTCATGAAGGATGGCGCAAATACTCCATTGGAACTTTTACGGAATACAAACAAGCCCGCGATTACAGGGTACACATCTGGAACACTACGCCTATCAACGATGCCTTTGTCGCCGCCTACAACAATGGTCAACGTATTACTGTCCAGGAAGCTCTTATGATTACTAACCAGAAATGGTACAGATAAAAGCATGAAGCTATACACAAAAATAACAAGTATAATCATCGCCGTAATTAGCTTTTGGGGTCTAAAAGCGCAGGAACTCGACTGGGAAAAAATGCTTATCGAAGATGTTGAGAATGTTAATCCAGTATATATGCCTGTCGTGGGTATTGGGGTAGGTTATCTCAACTATTTTGGCGATTTACGCAATAATTCCTCCTCACCCTTGATGGGCAACCTGGCCTTCCGTGCCAATATGCATGCCTTCATTGACCAACATAAGCACTTTAAATTTAACCTCTATACACTTTTTACCCTGCCTGGAAGCAATGGGTCTGCTATGACAGTCATCCAGCGCGACTACCAGAATCCTGCCCGAAATTTTAGAATACAAACCGACCTTTTATCGTTTGGGGCTAATGCACATTACGATTTCGACCATTTTATCTCAAAGAAAAGTTTGTTCCGCCCTTTCGTTTCGGTAGGACTTGAGTTTACTACTTTTAATACAAAAGCAAACCTCACCAACGAAAATGGTCCTTTCTATTATTGGACCGACGGTACCATTCGTGATCTTCCACAAGCTGATGAACGCGGAGGCACATTGGTACAACCCGACGAAATTTACGAAACTGACCTCCGTAGTAGCACGCTTAATACCTCGGGACAATACAATAAATACACGTTGGCTGTTCCTATTGATGTAGGGATAGAATATAGCATCTCAAACCGTACAAGTGTGAGACTAGGATATTCATACCACATCAATTTCACCGATTACATCGACAATATAACCCCCACCAATCCAATTCTGGGCATCAATGACCGGAACAAGTTCGACAATCTTGGTTTTAGTTATCTTTCGCTACATTTCGATTTATTTTCCGATCCCAAAACCATCCGTATCAATCGCTTACTGCTCGAACTCGAGAATTTCGATTACGATTTGATAGGTGATGAAGACGGTGACGGGGTATTCGATATCAACGACCGATGTTTGCATACGCCCCGTGGTGTAGAGGTTGATACTGCTGGATGCCCGCTTGATAACGATCGTGATGGGGTACCCGATTACCTTGACAAACAATCCTATACCCCCGAAGGCGCTGTTGTCGACCGTGATGGGGTTGAAATACCTGATTCTCTCGCAATGCAAGTGATTGCGCAGGAAGCTCTTCCTCGAAACCAGGTGGAAGCGTTCCTACAAACCATGAACAATCTCGGTGCAGGCGGAAGACATGGACAGTATGCTGAAATTCCCGATAAATTTAAAAAGATTGATACCGATGGCGATGGCTACCTCTCGTTCGACGAGGTACTGAAAGCTATCGATGACTTCTTTGATTTTGAGTCGGATCTCACCACCGACGACATTTACGAACTTAACGACTTCTTTTTCTCGCAATAAACTCCGGCTTTTTATCCTATGGCAAAGCAGCTCTTTATTTTTGATCTCGATTTTACACTATGGGATGCGGGAGGGCTTTGGTGCGACTGTACCACGCCTCCCTATCGGCGCATAAACGGCTTTGTAAAGGATGCCGAAAACCGCATTATTCAACTCTACCCCGATGTTTGGGAAATAATTCATTTACTCAAACGTCATGGTCGTAAAATTGCTGTGGCCTCAAGAACTGAACAACCAGCCTGGGCAAGACAAATACTGGATCTGATGGATCTGCGACAGTGGTTCGACTACGAAGAAATATTTCCCGATCGTAAAATTTATCACTTACAAAATATACATCGTCAATCGGGCATTCCTTTTAATCAAATGGTCTTTTTCGACGATGAGCAGCGCAACATCATCGATGTGACTACACTTGGCGTTACCTCCGAGTGGGTGCAAAATGGCATTACCCGTAGTTTGGTAGCGAAATATCTTTAAATAATTTAGTACCTGCCATTTTAAGTATAGCCTGTACAATACCCTCGGCATCAAAGCCACATTCATGATGTAGCTCTTTAAGAGAACCTTGCTCAATGAAGCGATCGGGTACCCCAAGTCGAACGAGGGCAGCATCATAACCATGCGCAGTCATAAATTCTGCTATTGCACTGCCAAATCCTCCATTGATTACCCCATCCTCGACCGTGATAATTTTCTTAAATCGTGTAAATACGTCGTGTAAAAGCTCTTCGTCAAGAGGTTTAACAAAGCGCATGTTATAATGAGCCGGGCGACTGATATGCGCTGGCAGCAACTGTAAAGCTTCCTGAACAAAATTACCCGGATGCCCAATAGACAGTATGGCTATTTCTTCCCCCTCACTAACCTGTTGGCCTTTGCCAATGGGCACTTCCTCAAAAGGCAACTTCCATTCGTTTAGCACTCCATACCCACGCGGGTATCGAATAGCAAAAGGACCCCAATTTTTTAGCTGGGCGGTGTACATCAGATTCCGCAATTCGATCTCGTTCATTGGTGCCGCAATGATGATATTTGGAACAGCACGCAAATAGGCCAAATCGAACACGCCATGATGGGTAGCCCCATCCTCCCCTACTAATCCTGCCCTATCGAGACAAAAAACTACAGGAAGATTTTGAATGGCAACATCGTGAATAACCTGATCGTAGGCTCGCTGCATGAAACTCGAGTAAATGTTACAGAAAGGAATGTATCCTTCAGTTGCCAAACCAGCTGAAAAAGTTACCGCATGTTCTTCTGCAATACCCACGTCGAAACATCGATGGGGCAATTCCTGCATAACAATATTCATAGAGCATCCCGTAGGCATGGCGGGCGTAATGCCTACAATCCTCTCATTCTGCTGTGCAAGTTCGAGCAATGTATAGCCAAAAACATCCTGATATTTTGTACGTTTGCTAGCATCGACAATGATTTCTCCCGTTTCCTTGTTGAATGGTCCAGGTGAATGAAATTGTACCTTGTTCTCCTCGGCATATTTATATCCTTTGCCTTTGACCGTTACCACATGCAACAGCTTGGGACCTGGAATTTGTCTTAAATCCTTCAGGATATTCACCAGATGAGTTACATTATGGCCATCGATAATACCAAAATATCTAAAGTTGAGCGATTCGAAAAAGTTACTCTGGCGCATGACCATGGTTTTAATCGCCCCTTCGATTTTTTGTACAGCCTTCTGCGCCATAGGCCCCAGCTTATTAAGCTTGCTGAGAGCATTCCACACATCGGTTTTGATACGATTGTATGTTTGCGATGCAGTAATATGGGTAAGATACTCACTCAATGCCCCTACCGGCGGGTCGATAGCCATATTATTGTCGTTTAATATGACTAACATATCGGCTTTCAAATGACCTGCATTATTCAGCCCCTCGAATGCTAGCCCTCCGGTAAGACTGGCATCACCAATAATTGCCACTATCTTACGGTCGGTCTCGCCTTTAAGTTTACTCGCCACTGCCATACCCAATGCGGCCGATATGGAAGTCGATGCATGTCCTACCCCAAAAGCATCGTAAATACTCTCCGACATTTTGGGGAATCCACTAATACCGCCATAACGTCGGTTGGTATGAAATACATGCTTGCGCCCGGTAAGAATTTTGTGGGCATAGGCCTGATGCCCCACGTCCCAAACAATCTTATCATAAGGGGCATTGTACACATAATGTAAAGCAACAGCTATTTCCACTGCTCCCAGACTCGAACCCAGATGTCCCGGATTTGCACATGTCTCGTTAATTAAAAATTCCCGAATTTCAGAACACAGTTCCTCAAGCTGTTCTACCTTAAGTTTTTTTAAATCGGACGGAAATTCAATCTGATCCAATAAGGGATATTTACTACTCGCCTGATGCATTGTGGGCAATTCTATAATTTGTATCGAAGGTCAAAGATAAATAAAATTTTCCCCCAAGGGTGAAACATGTGAAGTTTTAACCTTTTTCAACAAAACGATAAAAATTAACCACATTTTTCAATGCATCACTGATAGGAATAAAAGCATATTGTAATTGTTCTTGAATTTTCCTGGCCGAAAAACTGTCTCGAGCAAAAGCCGACTGAATAACTTCACGGGTCAGCATGGGTGGTTGACCCTGGATAAAAGCCAGAATTGCAGAAACTCCAACAGCCATTTTGGCCATCCAGTATTTTACAGGTATGTTCGGATCCGGCATTCCAAACTCCCGTGCAGCCAGGCTAAAAAATTGCTGGTAGCTCAAGTTTTCGCTGTTGAGTATAAAACGTTGGCCAGTTATATCTTCCTTCATCAAACGAACCATAATCCTGGCGATATCGCGCACATCGACAAACCCCATGCTACCTGGTGGATAAAATTTGATTCCCTTCTTCACAAGCTGCAATAGGGCGCCCGTACCCTTATGACTCAGCGTAGGCCCAATGATTATTGACGGGTTAACAATAACCGCATTAAGGCCCTCCTCAATGCCACGCCAAACCTCCATCTCGGAATGAAACTTGCTAAGCGAGTATACTGTATGACGTTGAGTGCTATCCCAGATACATGATTCATCCGCAGGTAGACCATGCTCAGCCTTTCCTATAGCAGCGACAGAACTTACATGGCACAATTTACGTGCACCTTTTTCCAGACATACATTCACCACATTGGCTGTACCGCCCAGGTTTATCTGCATTACCTTCGATTTCTCCCGCTTTGCAAAGGCAACCTCTGCCGCACAATGGTATACCTCATCGCCAGCCTGAATCAAATCATAAATCCGAGCATAATCTCGAACATCCGCTTCATACCATTCGATTTGTCTTAACAAATGCTCAGCGTCAGAAGAATAAAAGCGAAAAATAGCTTCAACCTGCTTTGCATTTGACCTACTCCTTGTCACGGCTATAACACGTTCCCCTCCTTTACATAATTCGTATAATAGATGAGAACCCACTAATCCGGTAGCTCCTGTTACTACAACCATCTCGAGTTTTAAATAATATTCCTCATCAAATGTATAATTATGTTTTGTGGCTACAAAACAATTTTTATGAATAAATTATCAGCTGTTGTTGGGAAATATCTAAAATGCTAAAACTATTTAGGCTCAATTATGTTTATATGGCGCCTCTTATGATTGTCCAGCTCTATGGTAACTTTTAACACATCAGGTAAAAGAATATTTTCGGCCATTTCGGGCCATTCAATGAAACAAAAATGACCGCTAAAAAGATACTCCTCGTAACCCAAATCGTAAATTTCTTCGGGTTTGTTCACACGATAAAAATCAAAATGGTAAACAGGTTGCCCTGTTACAGTTTCGTACTCATTGAGTAACGTGAAGGTAGGACTGGTTACGGTATCTTTTACCTGTAAAAGTCTACAAATTTCTTTAATTAACGCCGTTTTCCCACTGCCCAGTTTGCCACTGAAAGTGATTACCGGGTAACGATGAAGCATAGAAATGATTTCTTCGGCCACCTTTGTAAGCTCATTAGCCTGCTGAATGATAAAGGTTTTAGCTAACATATCTGTAAGTATTTATTGTCGGGAAACTTAATATAAATTTACAAAAAAGTACTGAATATACCCGAATAACCAAAAATCTTCATTACTTTTTAAGATGCTTGTAGTGTTGTAAAAATGCTGTTATTAACAACATTTTTCAGCATAGTTGAAAAATAATCTGTAAATCAATCTGGAATAATCTGATATTCGGCTACTTTTATCGGGCGAAACGAGCATGTATGGCAGCATTCACAAACGAGTATGAAAATAATTTTTCATACCTGCTTGATTTTAGAGCACAAAACATATTACATGCGAGTTCCATCCGACCATTAAAAAATTAAAAATATTTAGGAAAATAAGTGTATTGAGATAATTTGTATTGATGAAATGAGCATGTTTATTTGCTTTCCCTGAAAAAGGCATAAAAATTACATTTTAAACCTGCCTCATTGGGAATACACAATTAATTGCATGCGAGTTTTATAACAAACATTTAAAAAACAGATAAATTATTTTTGGAATGAAAGGTTCAAGAAAACTTAGGCGTACAAAAAAAGCGACTATTTCGTTTAACGATCTTGAACATCAAGCATTAGAAAAGTATTTTCAGAAATATAAAATTCGCAATAAAACGCGGTTTATGCGCGAAGCAATCATGCGAACAGTGATTTCAAAGTTTGCTGATGATTATCCTACGCTTTGGGATCAACCAACAGGAACCGCTTAATGTTGTTGAAGTAACAACTTCCATTCCTCCACACAGCGATCCCAGGTAACATAGTCTGAATATTTTCGAGCATTTTCCCGCATTGCTTTTCTCAATTGATGGTTGAGGATAAATTCCTCAAAAGCATTAGCAATAACATCAACGGTTGCTGAAGGCGAAAATCTGAACGAGGCCCCTTCGAGCAACGTATCTTCCATGCCTTGATGGTAAAAACCTGCGACGGGTACACCCACTCTGAGAAATTCCAGAACCGATATTCCCAGCGCTTCATCGGTGCTAAACAAGCTTCCTATGTCGCACGTACTAATCTCCTCAATAAATCTTGCTGTATCGGTTTGTTTGTTGATAAATCCACAATATTGTATGCCAGGCGCATGGATTAGGTCGTCAGGACAATGACCAATGATTTTGATTACTACTTCATAGCCCTTTTGTGTTAGAATTTGTTGCACTTCTTTCAGCAATAACAGGCCTTTGCGCTTCCAGTCTTTTCCTATAAAACCAAGTACAAGACGGTTAGTATCGACACACTCGGGAAATTGATAATCATGAGGCAGGATAAAATTGGCTCCAGGTAGAATGTGAAAAAGTTTGCTCGATGGCACCTGATATACTTCCCGAAGTGTCCTATGGATCCACTTACCCATAGTTACCACTGCCTGGCTACGAGCATAATTTTCTTTTTCAATCGCGATAGCTTGCTGCTTAACTTTTTCAGACACCCTGATATTGTATGCTGGCGAATTAAACAAATCGAAAAGGGTTGCGTCGAGATAGTAATATATTTTCCCACCTTTTCTATTTACCGTACTGGCTCGTGGAAAAAGCTGGTTAAAGGATATCACCGTAGATTCAAAATACGCTGGCGGGATTTGATTTTCTGCCCTGTTAAGAAAATCGATGCTGTACTGAAATCCTCCAGTGTTTCCATGAAATAAAAGTTGACGTGCATTCCAAATATACCGATGAACTTTTAATTTTTCCACCTTCAATTGCCATGGCAAATGAAAAATACCCTTTCGGGCACCGGTAGTATAAAAATAAAAGGGGGTACTACTCCAACAATTGATGTCCAACACATCACCTACCACAGCCACTCCAACTTTATCCATAGAAAAAGTATTATACCCTTAAAAAGTTAATCCGATCCTGTACATATCGTGATGCGTCGAATGCGGTCAATGCTCGATTAAATGCATCCTGTGAAAGTTGCATTCGTAAATGGCTATCGTTAAGCATTTCGACAATCTTTGTTGCCAGGTCGTCGGCATCCTGGGGCGTAAAAAAAGCTACTGTTTTTTCGTTGCCTGCCACCTCTCGCATCATAGGTAAATCGCTAACAATACATGGCAGCCCACATGCCAGGGCTTCCGACAATGCATTACCGAGTCCTTCCCTAAGGGTCGTCGAATACACAAAAATATCCATTTGTTGCAGCTTTTGGTAAACGTCCTCAACATTGCCCCAGAAGGTCACACGATCGACAATGCCAAGTTGATTTGTCAAAAATTCAAGTTTGCTGCGAAGAGCGCCATCACCAACCAGCCACAAGCGAGCCAGGGGGTAAGACGAAAGCACTTTTTTAAAAGCTATCAAAAGCGTTTGATGGTCTTTAATGGGGTCGAGACGAGCAGTCATACCAATAATCACCTCTGTATGCTGGTCTATCGATCGAACAACATAGGGATTCTCTTTTAACAAACGCACCGGATTGTGGGAAACCGAAGCACCAAAATACCTATAATAGGGATGAATAGCAAGAGAACGCAAAACATAGCTGGAACAGGCAAATAAATGCGTTTCGATCGGTGAAGGATACAGGACGTGATCCACCATCTGTTTTAGCATAGAGGTAACCCGGAAATTGGCCGGATTACCCACATGCACAGCCAATCGACACCGTTGGTTGCGTAGGGAATATCGTACCAGGGGTAACTTAATGGTACTCCAGTACAGGATACCATCGTATGGTGTTGATCTTGAATATTCTGCAAGTGTTCTAATAAACTGCCTTTGAGGCAAATTTAAAATGTTAAGTATTCTCACATCCGCTCCCGCATCCAACCATTGTCCAACCATAATTCCTTCGCCACCGAGCACCCAGATATGGTGGTTATATTCACGGCGACTGGCTTCGATGAAATACAAACAATCCTTTTCAGTACCGCCAAGTGAAGCAAAAGGAATGATGTGTAGTAAATGAGGCAAATGACCATCCATGATATCTTCACGAAATATTTTGGTAAAAATACTCTGCAAAATGCATATAAATAAAATCCATTTATTATTTTTATCAAAAATTGTAGAATTACAAATATGAAGCAGCAGGGAAAATTTATCATATTATCGCTAACGGTATTGTTTGCAGTAATAGTTAACAATAGCTGCTCACATTCCACCAACGAGGCAAAAATTCTTGATTCAGAAGACACTACTGCATCTATTGAAGAAACCATAAAGGAAGTTCGACAGATATTTTATAGGGTTTACCTGCCCAGCGAGATGTATAAAATTTTCGATAAAGTTGGCGCCTTCTACACACCCGATATATTAAATCCTGCTGAAAACGTTAATCTTTATGAAACCAGTTACAAAGCTGCACTCAATCTTGGTGTGTATGGAGTAGATATGGGATACAACAAAATATTTGGGCAGAATCAGAAATCGTTATTATACTTTACGGTCATTCACAAGCTTTCCCAACAGCTGGGCATACCCGATATCATGTTTGCCCGCGCTGTTGAGAGCATGGAGAAAAACCTATCGAACCGTGATTCTATTGTGAAGTATGCAACCGATATCTATGTAATGGCTCAAGAATATTTGAAAGAAAATGATCGCGGATCAACTGCTGCGTTGATACTAGCCGGAGGCTGGATTGAGGCCATGTACGTAGCCTCGCGCATCGCCGATGAACTTAACGATAACCGTGAAATTATGGAACGAATAGCCTTTCAGAAGTATTCGTTACGTTCCCTGTTAGCTATTCTGGCGAATTATCAGTCGGACAATGAAATAAATAACCTATACCTGATGTTCAAATCCTTAGCCCGTTCGTACGATAAGTTTGAAATATACTATACCCCCGACGATATTTCTATCGACACGATCAATAAGTATATTAAGGCTCGAAAAATACAATTTCATATCCCACCCGAAACATTTAAGGAAATTAAAGAGAAAATTGCACAGATCAGGCAATATGTGGTTAGCTGATAACTAATCAAAATGCCAATACATAACCAAACACAAACGGTATGAAAATAATTCCTCATACCTGCTTGATTTTTTGCACAAAACATATTCCTGGTGAGTGCCGACCATTTAACAAACCATTAAAAATTATTATCGGATGAGAAAATTATCTATAGCTTTTTTCCTATTACTGGGAAACGCTCTCATTGAAGCGCAAGAAATTACACAATCAATTAGCGGACAGGTTATTGAAAAAGCAACACAACAACCATTACCGGGTGCCCATGTAATGGTCACCAGTATTGATCCTCCACTTTCCACTACAACCGATGAAAAAGGTAATTTTAAAATTAACCAGGTACCTGTTGGTCGTATTTCCCTTACCGTCAGCTACATTGGATATAAACCCATACAACTAAACAATATCATCTTAAATGCTGGTAAAGAGCTACAGCTTATCATAGAAATGGAAGAGGATGTTTTTATTTACGATGAGGTAGTTGTCTCCAGCAAACGCCAGAAAATAAGGCCAAGCAATGAAATGGCCTTAATCAGTGCACGGTCATTTATCGTTGAAGAAACGGAACGTTATGCTGGCAGTCGGGGTGATGTAGCACGTATGGCTTCTAACTTTGCTGGCGTGGCGTTTGCCAACGATCAACGAAACGATATTATTATACGCGGTAATTCTCCAACAGGACTGCTGTGGCGCTTAGAAGATGTTGAAATTCCCAACCCTAATCATTTTGCCGAAAATGGGGCAACTGGTGGAGCAGTAAGCATGCTCAATAACAATGTGCTACGCAATTCTGATTTTTATACGGGTGCTTTCCCGGCTGAATTTGGCAATGCACTTTCCGGGGTCTTTGACCTACGCATGCGTAATGGGAACCCCTCTCGTCATGAATACACTATTCAATCGGGTTTTAATGGACTTGAACTTGGTGCCGAAGGTCCAATCTCTAAAAATCAGGGCAGTTCGTTCCTCGCCTATTATCGATACTCTTTCCTCGACCTGATGGATAAGCTGGGATTTTATTTTGGTACATCGGGTGTGCCCCAGTATCAGGACTTGATTATTAAAACCAATATTCCCCTTAAAAATGGATCAATACAAGCATTTACACTTGCTGGCAAAAGCCAAATAGCTATGTTAAGCAGCAAGATCGATAGTAATGACATATACCTGAATGAAGGACAAAACCTGTACAATCATTCCATGCTGGGCACAGCAGCCATTATTTATACACACCTCATCAATGAAAAAAGTTATATAAAATGTATTGCCTCAACCCTGTATCAGAGCGGCGGAACCAATATCGATACCCTCGACTTAAATAACCAGAATCCCTTTAGAGTTATCGAACACAACATTGACGAAGTTAGGGCATCTCTGGCCACTATATATTCCTACAAACATTCGGCCAACTTAACATCAAAGGCTGGTGTCCAAATTGATCAAATGGGGTATAGTCTTAATTCAAAATCCTATAGCTACGATTCATTACGACTTATCCCCTATCTTAACCAATCGAAATCCCTCATGGATGGTCCGCAACTTTTGCGTAGCTATTACCAATTTAATTGGAAAATAAACCCCATTTATGAAATAACAGCTGGCATACACAATCTTTATTTCACGCTCAATCGGTCGATCTCGTTCGAACCGCGCCTTTCGCTGGCCATTCATTATAATCCCAGCAGTACCGTAAATTTTGGCTATGGCTTGCATGCACGCAGTTTACCGCTTTCTGTCTATTATCTGGGCACGTATTCCCCCCAACTGGGATATGTCGAGACCAACAAAAACCTCGATTTTATTAAAGCCAATCACTGGGTGTTGGGGTACGAAAAGACATTCTCTGACTTTTTGCGATTGAAAATTGAAACCTACTACCAATACCTTTACAACGTACCCGTTTCACAAACAACCTGGTGGTACAGCATTTTAAATGCTGGCGCTTCGTGGGGGATTTTTGCTACCGATAGTATGATCAACAAGGGGAAAGGCAAGAATTATGGGATTGAACTTACCCTTGAACGATTCTTGTACAAAAATTTTTATTTCCTGACCACCGTTTCGCTCTACCGATCCTACTTCACCGACCTATATGGCAACTGGCACCATACAGCTTTCGATGGAAACTATATTTACAACTTTTTAACGGGCTACGAACATCCATTGAATAACCAGTGGACTATAAGTTTCGATGGAAAACTAAGTACAGCAGGCGGAAAACGATACATCCCAATTGACCTTCAACAATCCATTCAGGCCGGTGAAACCCGGTACGATGAAAGTTCAATTTTTGAGAGAAAGTATGCTCCTTTTTTTAAAATTGATTTAAAAGTTGCTTTTCGTCATAACAAAGCTCGTTCAACTCAGGAATGGCAAGTATATGTAGAAAATGTAACCAATCATCGCAATCCGCTTTACGAATATTACAACAGTACGCGCAAGAAGATTACCCGTGTATACCAGCTTGGTATTTTCCCTATGGTATTATGGCGACTTACTTTCTAAAAAATCGTAATGCAATTACGTAAAACAAAAAATCCAACTCCTAAAAGCAGCAAACAAATCAATTGCTATCTTTGAGCAAAAAACAAAAGTATGAACTACGCGCACGATAATAGAATAGTGATGACCCTTGACGCCGGGGGTACCAATTTTGTTTTTTCAGCCATTCAGGGCAACGAAGAGATAGTGGAACCTATTCGTTTGCCTTCTAATGCCGATAATCTGGAAAGATGCCTGAACAACATTATAACCGGTTTTGAGGAAGTAAAACGAAAACTCAAGAAGGAACCCGTAGCAATTAGCTTTGCCTTTCCGGGGCCAGCCGATTATGCCCATGGTATCATTGGCGATTTGGGCAACCTACCTGCCTTCCGTGGGGGAATAGCGCTGGGACCCATGCTGGAAGAAAAGTTTCGTGTTCCTGTTTTTATCAACAACGATGGGGATCTTTTTGCCTATGGGGAAGCCATTGCTGGGTTTCTTCCCGACATTAACCAGCGATTGCAGGAAGCAGGAAGTCAAAAACTCTACAAAAACCTGCTAGGCATAACACTGGGTACTGGTTTTGGTGCAGGTATTGTTTCTAACCACAAGCTTTTTTTGGGCGACAACGGCGCAGGAGCAGAAATCTGGCTTATGCGAAACAAACTTTATCCCCAATGTTTTGCTGAAGAAGGGGCAAGCATACGCGCCATCCGACGGGTATACCTACAACATAGTAAATACCAACATAACGAAGAGCTTACTCCAAAAGATATATACGATATTGCCAATGGCACAAAAGAGGACGACGCCCAAGCCGCTATTCGTGCTTTCACCGAAATGGGCGAAATAGTCGGCGATGCGTTGGCTAATGCAATTACCCTTATCGATGGACTCATCGTTATTGGGGGTGGACTGGCTGGTGCCGCTTCCCTTTTTCTTCCTGCATTGGTCAATGAAATGAATAAGCCTATTCAACGACTTGATGGAAGTGAAGTGCCCCGGCTGGAGGTAAAAGTATTCAACCTGGAAAATGAGGAGGAATTTAAACTCTTCGCCACAGGCGAAGCCACACAAGTACCCATTCCTGGAACACACAAATTTGTCCCTTACGATCCGATGAAACGCATAGGGGTTGGACTATCCCGACTGGGTACCAGCAAAGCAATTGCACTGGGAGCTTATACATTTGCGCTTTATACGTTAGATCGATTATAAACAGGCGATAATTTAACTCGCAACAGCTTTTTTTCGCCCATATATTATCAGACCTACTACAGCAAGAAGCTGAGCAAGTACCGAAAATACGACCACGCCTAATAAAGCATGTTCGTATATGATTCCCATGAGGGCACTACCGGAAAACCAGAACAGGCCATAAATTGCATTAAAAGTCCCAAATGCAGTTCCACGCCTTTCGGAGGGTACTATTGTAGCTATTTCGGCACGTACTACCGACTCTTGCACTCCCATACCAATCCCCCAGGCCACCATGCCTATCCATAACAAAATCACCTGCTTGCCCAAAAAAACAAGCGGCGCAAAAAATAATGCAATAAAAAACGCAATAGCAACCACCCTAATGCCCCATCGATCGAATAAACGACCAGCCAATAAAGCCGTCAATGCATCTGCCCCCATCGCTACGGCATAGAATATAGGAATAACTGCATCGCTTACTAATCCTTGGGTTTTAAAATGATAGGCTATAAGCGGAAAATCTGCATAGCCCAATGCTATAAAACCAATAGCAATAAGATAAATCCAATAGTGCTGCGTAAAACCACTACGGGCAATGTCAACTTTTTTTACTTCAAGATTTTCGGGAGCAGGATACAAATATCGGCAATACCACAAAATAGATAGTGCTACCAGTGCGGGAATAAACAAAAGCGCATAAGCGGTTTGATAATCGTTTTGCTTAAAAAACAGTACAGCACTTACTAGCAAAGGCCCGCTAACCGCACCAATCTGATCCATGGCCTCGTGTAAACCATACCCCCAGCCACGCCCCATCTGCTGTGTACCAAACGAAAGCAAGGCATCGCGAGCAGGATTACGAATGGCCTTCCCCACCCTTTCGGCAATGATGAGTAGGATGGCAACCTGCCACAAACCAGCAAAAGCCAGTAAAGGAACCGAAAGCAAATTAATGATATATCCCAGA
>JAKPGM010000002.1 GCA_029550865.1 Bacteroidota bacterium
CCCACAACCCCGCTCGATAACCTGTTCATACTCAATAGTGCGCTTTTCCATAATACTTTGTGTTTGGTTCGATACCAAACACAAAGTAACGATATTTTCATTTAGTGTTTGTGCTTAAGCACAATCATGAAGGTTTCATCCGTCGATATTTTAAATTGTCTAATAGCAGTAGATGGAACAACACTCATATGTCGAGTTACCTACACATAATTACGAAAATGAAATTATTTTCATACTCGTTTGTGAATGCCGCCATACATGCTCGTTTAATACCAACAATATTTTTAATCAGCGTAATCATTCAATCTGTTTAAATCATAGTTCAGACAATGTTTTTAATAGCTGTGGATGCATTGAAGTATTCATTAAATAAAATTGTTCTCACATAACAAAAACTATTGATATTCGATTATTTGAGGTGATTTAATGTTCATATCTGGTGTCCTTAAGCGCCATTCAGGCGAAATAACAAACAAATCGCCTATAGTCGTTGGGCGTATGTTAGGATAATAAACCAGACGTAATTGAAATGTTTTTATTACAAGCCTTTCGTTACGCATGCGTACGCCTATTCCTATGCCGCTGAACATAGGGTTTTCGAGCAGTCTACTGTGCAAATAGTCTATCCAGGCTAAATCCACAAAACCAAAAAATGCAAATCTGAAATCGTTGATTTTAAATGGGGTAAAAAGTACCGTTTCAAAGTTCAGGGTAAGCTTTTTGTTCCCCAATGCTGTGTCGTTAAAAAAACCTCTAACTCCTGAAAAGTTATTGATATTCAGCTTTTCATCAACATTGCGATTAAATCCTTTCACGTAGCCTATACTGACAAAATTTCTTGCTTTATAGCGTCCTGCCACAAGCAAGTTGGAAAAGAAATATAAGTTTATTTTAAACACACTTTGTTCCCACGTATTCTGCCGTACAAATCCACCTAATGCAGCATTGAAATAACCAAAACCAAGCTGTCCGATGTTGTTTCCCATCACAGTGGAAACACTATGATAAGATCGACGACTGAATTCGTTGTATTCTAATCCGGTGGTGTAATTAATCAATATACCATAGGGAATATCCTCAGTTCGCCCATAGCTGTATATGAGATTAGATTTATAGTGCCCAATCGATGAAAAGGTGATACTATTCAGAAAAAATGTTCGGTTATGTAATTGATAACGATACTGCTGGCTTACATAAGGACGCTCGTAAAAATGTCGATAGTACATGCCCGCTGCATACGATAGGTTGGAATAGGATGTAAAAAAACCACTTAACACAGGAAAAGCACGTCCGACCCAGGTGTTCAGTTGACGATAACGAAGGGGATAATATCGCCAGTTATACATGGTATCATTGTAAAGTCTGGTGTACTGTAAATTTTTATCTTCGTATAACAATTCACCTGCATAGCGGGTAGTTTGGGTAAAAAAGTCGCGCCACAAACGTACCCCATACCCTTGATTTCCAAATGCATCATACGAAATTCGACAATTCACAAAACTTCCAAATATATTGTTGATGTGATAATAACCGTTGATGCCCCGGTGAGGTAATATTTTATCATCAATAAAATATTCGTTATCAAATGTTTGTCCTGTTCCCAACAAATTATTATCCCATACATTCAAATATAGGTCCTGTAGATTGGCTGTACTGGCACTTACCCCTTTCGACCAGTTATCTTTTACCATAATTTCAATGTCTACACTATCGGCCGATGCATTAATGGGATAAATATTTATCCTTACATCTTCAATGTATGGTTGCTCACGCAAAATACGTTCGGTTTCGGTAACCGAATATGCATCAAATTTTTCTCCTTCCCGAAACAAAAAAAACTTTCGAATTACCCAGTCGCGGGTATACACGTGCACTTTGTTTCCTATTTTCCCTAAAAAATAGCGTGGTTCTCTGTCAGGATCATCCAGGGTTGCACCAAAAACTTTTACTTTTCGAATTTTTATTTTTCGAATAAACGACTGATTGTATATTAAATATGAGGCTTCCGTATTTTTCATTTTTAAAATAGGTAGCACATCGTCATTCGTAGCGGGTGATTTGATAATAATATTGTGTATTTCTTTTGTCCATTTTCTGCGATAAGCTTTATCTTTCAGGAAATCAAAAAAATTGCTGTCGCTTTTGGTTCGTAATACAACGTAGTCTTCAGTTACAGGTATCTTTACCACGGTGTCATTTATTGGTTCTATAACCCTATTCTCCGATACCAGTCGTTGTCCTTTTTTTAGGGGTACTAAATTATACTTTTCTTCCTGCTGTTGCCCATGTAGCAGAAAAGGCATTAACACCCCATACACCATGATATGTATGCTCAACTTTCCGATTGTACAATGTTTTTAAGCAAAAATAATCACCTGAATTTAATTGATATTAATATTTTTGTTAAAAATCAAATTTCTCCTGGATTGCATATAGCAAAATAAAGGTAAGATAAGTATTTTATAGGAACCAGCATGCGGGACTTATCATGCTTTACGCAGAAAAGAATGTAATTGTCTAAAAGGTGTTAAGAGGCTTTGTTAAAAATAACACCAAAAAATTTTTAACAATTATCGAAATTGCATTATCTTTCTGAAAATTTTCGCATGGGATATGTCGGATAGCTTGCAAGAGTTTGTGCCTTTCATTGAAGAAGAATACAAAAGACTTGGCTTGTTTTATAATGCTCATGCTGCGGGATTAGCCCTGCACCGGGTACATTTTCAACGTGATTCTAAAACTTTTACCTATCAGTGCACCGAGGCCGATACTCTTTTCCAAAAACTAATGTCGATTAATACCATCGAAAATTTTCGTTATGAGACAGTTTTTCCCAATGAAGAGGGTTCCTCACGATTTGATTGGTCAATTGTACTGGGACATGCTGGTGAATTCTACTCTACCTCTTATTTTTATTGCTATTCGCCTTTACTCAACAAATGGATTCAGTTTCTGATTGTAGGTCCCAAAAAGGGGCTGGCGCTGGTAGCAGTCGAGGATATCACCCAGAAAATTCTTACTTTCCCTCGTCCTGCTGCTTCCGAACACGTTGAATAGATTTAATAACCATATTTATTTTTCCAGCGGTTTTTTAAAAAGCTTCTTATCTCATTTTCTCTGCTATTATCGCCAGGTGTATAAAAACATGTTCCGCTCAGGTTTTCTGGCAAATACTCTTGATTTACGAAGTTGTTGGTATAATCATGGGCATAGGCATAATTTTTCCCATACCCCAGTTGCTTCATAAAAGCAGTAGGAGCATTACGCAAATGTAGGGGAACGGGAAGATCGCCAGTTTTTTCTACTTGTTCAAGCGCTGCATCGATAGCAAGGTAAGCGCTATTGCTTTTAGGTGAAGTGGCAAGATATATGGCCGTTTCCGCAAGAATTATTCGTGCCTCGGGCATACCTATGTTATGTATAGCTTGAAAACAGCTATTGGCCAACAGCAATGCATTTGGGTTGGCAAGTCCTATATCCTCGGCAGCCAGAATAATCATTCGACGGGCTATGAACTCGATATCTTCGCCCGCAGCTAACATTCTTGCCAGATAATACACGGCTGCATTGGGATCGCTTCCCCTTACCGATTTAATAAAAGCCGATATAATATTGTAATGTTGTTCCCCTTGCTTATCGTACAGCAATATATTCTTTTGTATCGTTTCCTGGACAAGGTTGTCGGTTATTATGATTTCGTCGCTGTTTTGTGCCTGAATGACAATTTCCAGGGCATTCAGTAGTTTTCTAGCATCACCGCCCGATATTCTTAGCAAAGCCTCAGTTTCCTGGAGTTGTATTCGCATTTGTTTTAATATCAGATCCTGCTCAATGGCACGCCGTAATAGCAGCTCCAGCTGTTCCTGGGTTAGGGGATTAAGCACAAATACCTGACAACGCGAAAGAAGAGGTGCTATCACCTCGAACGAAGGATTTTCGGTTGTTGCCCCAATTAATACTACAATACCCTTTTCTACCGCATGGAGTAGGCTGTCCTGCTGCGACTTACTAAATCGATGAATTTCATCGATAAATAAAATGGGCGAACCTCCAAAAAACCTTTGCTTATCGGCCTTTTCAATGGCCTCACGTACATCTTTTACTCCCGAATGAACTGCGCTTAAGGTAAAAAAAGCTCTATTGGTGGCCGAGGCAATCAAATGTGCCAGCGTCGTCTTGCCTACCCCCGGCGGACCCCAAAATATCATCGAGGGTATATTGCCCGACTCAATTATTTTGCGCAAAGCAGCATTTTTGGCCAATAAATGCTCTTGTCCCACAAAATCATGTAGCGAATGGGGTCGCATCCGCTCGGCTAAAGGTGTCGTATTTCCTTGCATTGCAAAATTTCCCATTTTTATGTACCCAACTATTAAGTATTTAATATTTTTTTTCGTTTTTACATGGTAAATTATTATTATTGTGATGCAATTTTAAAAAGACCAAACGTAAGAAAAACCAAAAACTCAATTTATTTTATTTTTCGTTCGTGTAAAGAAATAGTATAACTTTATTGCAAAGTTAGAACAAACAATTGTGAGTAAATACGGAATTTTATATGCTACAATATAACCTCGAATATCTCGAAGAATTAGCCGCAGGTGACAATAATTTTTTGTTGTCGATGGTGTCGGATTTTATTCATCAAACTCCTGACACGCTTGCGCAAATTGCTGAGGCTATCAATCGTTCTGACCATGAACTATTGTATCAGTTGATTCATCGTTTTATTCCAACGATTGAATTTATGGGAGTAAGCGAGCTGGTACGTAAATTCAGAGATATTGAGCAATACGCTAAAGCAAAGGCCGATATAAATCTTATCAAAAATTATTTCGAAGAGGTTCAGGCGGAAACTTTCTTAATCATAGATAAATTAAAGCATGACTTTAACCAATAAACCCCAAACTATGAGAGTACTTATTGTTGAAGATGATAACATGACCCGTAAAGCTCTTGAACATCGTATGCGACTCGATGGCTATGATGTTTTTTCGGCTAACGATGGAAAGCAAGCAGTCGAAATTCTTAAAAACGCTAATTTTGATGTATTGCTTACCGACCTGCATATGCCCAACTTCAGTGGACTTGACCTGATTCGTTTTGTGCGCAACGAACTCAAATCGAACATGCCTATTATCATGGTTACGCGGGTGGGACTCGAAGAAACCGTTCTTGCAGCATTTGAATTGGGAGCCGATGATTATATCACCAAACCTTTTAGCCCCGAAGAACTGTCTCTTCGCGTTAAAAAATCCATTATTCGCTTCAAACAAAAGTTAACTTAATTGTCGTAAAATATTTTCACAAAATTTGAATAATGTCCTGCACAATCATTAAATTCGCCCAAATTTTTCAATAACAGTCTGTAAAGCGAGTTAAGTAAAGATGAGAAAATGGCGAATTGAGGATTCTGCTGAATTGTACAACATTGGCGGTTGGGGCATTAATTATTTTTCAATCAACGAAAAAGGACATGTGGTGGTTACTCCTAAAAAAAATGGAGTAGCTGTTGACTTGCGCGAACTGGTGGATGAACTTGCTTTGCGCGATGTTTCTGCACCTATACTGATCCGATTCTCCGATATTCTTGACAATCGGATCGAAAAAATGGCCAATTGCTTTAAAATAGCTGCTGAGGAATACAACTATAAGGCGCAAAATTTTATCATTTATCCTATCAAGGTAAATCAAATGCGCCCGGTAGTTGAAGAAATCGTTAACCATGGTAAAAAATTCAACATTGGCCTCGAAGCTGGTTCAAAACCCGAATTACATGCCGTTATAGCTATAAACACCGACAGTGATTCTTTGATTATCTGCAATGGATACAAAGACGAAGATTACATTGAACTAGCGTTGCTCGCTCAGAAAATGGGCAAGCGGATTTTCATTGTGGTTGAAAAACTCAACGAACTTAAACTTATCGCTTCCATCTCGAAGCGACTTAAAATAAAACCCAATTTGGGCGTACGCATCAAATTGGCCAGCACAGGAAGTGGAAAATGGGAAGAGTCGGGAGGCGATGTCAGCAAATTTGGCCTCACCTCCAGCGAGCTCCTTGAGGCAATGGATTTCCTCGAAAAAAACAAAATGAAGGATTGCCTCCGTCTTATTCACTTCCATATTGGCAGCCAGGTCACCAAAATACGCCGTATCAAAATTGCTTTGCGCGAAGCTTCACAGTTCTATGTTCAGCTATACAAACAGGGATTCAATATCGAATTTGTAGATATTGGCGGCGGTCTCGGCGTCGATTATGATGGTACACGATCTTCATATAGTGAAAGTAGCGTCAATTACAGCATTCAGGAATATGTAAACGACTCGGTGTCAACTTTCGTCGATGCCAGCGATAAAAATGGCATTCCCCATCCCAATATCATTACCGAATCGGGACGTTCCCTTACCGCACATCATTCCGTGCTGGTTTTTCAAGTGCTCGAAACTACCAGCTTACCCTCGTGGGACGATAACGATAAAATTAGCGAAAACGACCATGAGCTAGTAAAGGAAATATATACCCTTTGGGACAACCTTAACCAAACCCGCATGATTGAAACCTGGCACGATGCCCAGCAAATTCGCGAGGAAGCCCTCGAACGATTCAGTCTGGGTCTTATCGACCTGAAAACCCGTGCCCTGGTGGAAAAATTGTTTTGGTCTATCGCGCGCGAAATACATTTTATGACTTCCGAAATTAAACACGTACCCGACGAACTTCGATTATTACCTAAATTATTATCGGATAAGTATTTCTGCAATTTCTCATTGTTCCAGTCACTCCCCGACGCTTGGGCTATCGATCAGGTGTTTCCCATCATGCCGCTTCAGCGTCTCGATGAAAAACCCGATCGTTCTGCTACTATCCAGGATATTACTTGCGATTCCGACGGGAAAATCGATAACTTCATCTCCACGAAGAATTTTTCTTTTTACCTACCGGTGCATTCCATTCGTCCCAAAGAAACCTATTACATGGGGGTATTTCTGGTAGGGGCTTACCAGGAAATTTTGGGTGACCTACATAACCTTTTTGGCGATACCAATGCCGTTCATGTCACCGTGCATGAAGATGGCTACGAAATCGACCAGATCATTGATGGTGAATCGGTGGCTGAGGTGCTCGATTATGTTCAATATAATCCCAAAAAGATGGTTCGGGCTGTCGAAACATGGGTTACCTCGTCGGTTAAAGCCGGTATCCTTTCGGCCGAAGAGGGAAAAGAGTTCCTCTCAAACTACCGATCGGGATTATATGGTTACACATATCTGGAATAAAAAAACACTCATAGATATTTTTGTTAAATTCAACAGAACAAATTACTTTTGCGCTTCTTTTAAATGATTGTGATGATAAGGATTACGTTTCCAGATAATTCGGTAAGGGAGTACCCCGAAGGCATTACGGCACTTGAAATTGCCAAAAGTATCAGTCCTTCTTTAGCAAATGAAGTTATTGCAGCCACGGTTAATGGTAACATCTGGGATGTTACCCGTCCTATCACTACCGATGCCACGCTTAAACTACATAAATTCGACGATGAAGAGGGTAAACATGCTTTCTGGCATTCTTCAGCCCATTTGATGGCCGAAGCCCTTGAAGCACTCTATCCAGGGGTCAAATTTGGTATTGGTCCCGCTCTTGAAAATGGGTTTTACTACGATGTCGACCTTAACGGCTATTCCATCTCCGACGAAGATCTGCCCAGGATTGAGCAAAAAATGCTCGAATTGGCTCGACAAAAAAATCCTTACATACGTCGAGAAGTGAGCAAAAAAGAAGCTCTGGAATATTTTACGCAGAAGGGTGACCCTTACAAAATCGAACTTATCAATGACCTGGAAGATGGAACCATCTCGTTCTACCAACAGGGTAACTTTGTCGATTTGTGCCGGGGTCCTCATTTGCCTAATACCGGTTTTATCAAGGCTGTTAAACTTACAGCCATCGCGGGTGCCTATTGGCGAGGGGATGAAAAAAATAAGCAGTTAACCCGTATTTATGGGATTACCTTCCCCAAGCAAAGTATGCTCGAGGAGTATCTGCAAATGCTCGAACAAGCCAAACTTCGCGATCATCGCAAGATTGGAAAAGAGCTCGAATTATTCATGTTTTCGGAAAAAGTGGGACAGGGGCTTCCTATCTGGCTACCCCGTGGTGCCCAGCTCCGCGAACGACTCGAAACCTTCCTGCGCAAAATCCAAAAACAACACGGATATCAGCAGGTAATTACTCCACACATCGGACAAAAAGAATTGTACGTTACTTCAGGACATTATGCCAAATACGGAAAGGACTCGTTTCAGCCTATCCATACACCCGCAGAGGGGGAAGAATTTTTGCTCAAACCCATGAATTGCCCCCATCACTGCGAAATATACAAATCAAAACCACGTTCATACAAGGATTTGCCCATTCGACTGGCTGAATTTGGAACCGTTTACCGTTACGAGCAAAGTGGCGAATTGCATGGGCTGACCCGTGTTCGTGGTTTTACCCAGGACGATGCCCATATTTTCTGCCGTCCCGATCAGCTTAAAGATGAATTTTGTAAGGTAATCGACATTATCCTTTACATATTCCGTATTCTCGACTTTAACGATTACACAGCGCAGGTATCCTTACGCGATAAGAATAACAAGGAAAAATATATCGGCAGCGACGAAAACTGGGAAAAAGCCGAAAGTGCTATTATTGAAGCTGCACAGGAGAAAGGACTGAAAACAATTGTTGTTGAAGGAGAAGCTGCCTTCTATGGTCCCAAACTTGACTTCATGGTGCGCGATGCCATTGGCCGTAAATGGCAGTTAGGTACCATCCAGGTCGATTACAACCTGCCCGAACGTTTTGAACTCGAATACATTGGCAGTGACGATAAACGTTATCGACCCGTGATGATACACCGCGCTCCCTTTGGTTCACTCGAACGTTTCGTGGCTGTACTGATTGAACATACCGCAGGGAAATTTCCTTTATGGTTGGCACCCGACCAGGTTGTAATCGTCCCTGTGAGCGAAAAATATTACGATTATGCACAAAATGTTTTAAATTTCCTAAATAATTACGATATTCGCACCCTGATTGATGACCGAAACGAAAAAATTGGTAAAAAAATTCGCGATAATGAGCTGAAAAAAATACCCTATATCCTCGTAGTGGGCGAAAAAGAAGCCGCTACACAATCGGTAGCCGTCCGTCGGCAGGGTGAAGGAGATAAGGGTGTAATGCAACTCGAAGAGTTTGTCAGTTATTTGCAAAATGAAATAAAGCAACAACTGTCGTAAATATAATTGAGTATTAACTAAAGTATTGGAGGACAAAGCTATAGCAGAGAATTTTCAACAACAGCGGACACGTAGTAATCAACCGCAAAAAAACAACGAGAAACAGCATCGAATCAACGAAGAGATTCGTGCTAAAGAAGTACGTGTCGTAGGAGAAGACCTTGAAAAACAAGGTATAATGAGTCTACAGGAAGCTCTTCAGCTTGCTGAGGAAATGGGACTCGATCTGGTTGAAATTTCACCGCAGGCCAATCCGCCCGTCTGTAAAATAATTGACTACCAGAAGTTCCTTTATCAGCAAAAGAAGAAGCAAAAGGAAATGAAGGCTAAAGCGGCTAAAATTGTAGTCAAAGAAATTCGCTTCGGTCCCAACACCGACGAACATGATTACAATTTTAAGCTCAAGCATGCACAAAATTTCATCAACGAAGGTGCAAAAGTGCGAGCCTTTGTTCTTTTTAAAGGACGTTCTATCCTCTACAAGGAACAGGGTGAGATTTTGTTGCTACGGCTTGCCAATGACCTCGAGGATATTGCTAAGGTCGAGCAGCTTCCTAAGCTTGAAGGTAAAAAAATGAGCATCCTTCTGGCTCCTAAAGGTAAAAAGTAGGGTTAACCATTTAAAATTATATACACGATGCCAAAGATGAAGACAAATTCCGGTGCCTCAAAGCGTTTTTCGCTAACCGGAACGGGAAAAATTAGACGCAAACATGCATACAAGCGTCATATTTTGACCAAAAAAACTAAAAAACAAAAAAGAAATCTGGGATACTACGCTATGGTAAGTAAGCCCGATTTGAAAAATGTTAAGCTTTTGCTAGCATTAAAGTAATTGATGTGTAACCGGAAACTAGCCTGAAGTTTCTGCTAAACGCAGAACGCTATTTTCCAAAAAAATGTTAGAACCATGCCACGTAGTGTAAATGCAGTTGCCTCGAGAGCAAGAAGAAAGAAAATTTTAGCCCTTACCAAGGGTAATTTTGGCGCAAGAGCCAATGTATGGACGGTAGCTAAAAACACATGGGAGAAAGGACAACAATATGCCTATCGCGACCGTCGTAAAAAGAAAAGCGAATTCCGTGCCCTATGGATTCAACGAATCAATGCTGGAGTTCGTAATTATGGCCTTAATTATTCCCAATTTATGGGGTTGCTTGGTAAAAAAGGTATCCAGCTCAATCGTAAAGTATTGGCCGATCTGGCTATGAATCATCCTAAAGCTTTTGAAGCTGTTGTCAATGCCGTAAAGTAAGATGATTATCCAGGTAAATATAAAAGGAAGTCACATGAGGGGACTTCCTTTTTATTTTTGTGAAAGGGTGTTTCCATGTTCATTATATTTGAAAAAAGTTTTAGAAAACACAATTAATCCTATTGTATATCAATAATTTAAACTCATTAACTGTATATGAAAATCGCACTCATCGGTTATGGCAAAATGGGCAAAATGATTGAAAAATTTGCCCTCGAAAGAAACCATCAAATATCCTGGAAAATTGACCTCGATAACCACGATGATATTTTTAAGATATCTCCGCAAGATACCGATGTTGCCATTGAATTTACTTCCCCTGAAAGTGCTGTGAACAATTTACGCACCCTGATATCCCAGGGGGTTAACGTGGTGTGTGGTACGACGGGATGGACCCACCAACTTCCTGAAATCCAGGACCTCGCCAAAAAACATGGGATAGCCTTTTTATGGTCATCGAATTTTAGCATCGGGGTTAATCTCTTTTTCAAACTCAATCAATACCTGGCACAGCTTATGGCTCGTTACCCTCAATATAGAGCCGAAATGGAGGAAATACACCATATTCACAAAAAAGATGCTCCAAGCGGAACTGCAATTACCCTGGCTGAAGCGATTATTAAACATATTCCTCGATATACCCATTGGACACTCGATACAATGCATACCGACGAGAATGCCTTGAAAATAAAGGCTGTTAGGGAGGGGGAAGTCCCAGGTACCCATATCATCAAATATCATTCGGCTGTCGATGCTATTCAAATATCCCATATAGCCAATAGTCGGGAAGGGTTTGCTATGGGGGCAGTTATTGCTGCCGAATACCTCTATGGCAAAAAAGGTATTTTTTCCATGAATGATGTACTGAGTTTATAAATTTTATGTTTTTTTAATTGTCTCGTTCAAAGGAATATTTTTACTTTTGAAGAATTCCTGGGGTGTATATCCCATTTTATTACTTAAAAGTAGGAATATTACCTTAAAGTAAAAAATAATATAAAATTATTTAAAATACATTATATGAAAAAGTTATGGGAATTTTTGCATAACAAATATTTCAAATTTGGATTTGCTACCATCGTGTACATCCTGTGGGTGATATGGCTGGGAAACTATTGGTTTCTGCTGGGAATTCCCATTATATTTGATATCTATGTGAGCAAAAAAGTAAACTGGACTCCCTGGAAAAAACGTCATGGCAAAAATTCTAAATTGGTCGAATGGATCGATGCTATTATTTTTGCAGTGGTAGCTGTGACCATTATTAATATTTTTCTTTTTCAAAACTATAAAATTCCAACTGGCTCCATGGAGCGTACGCTGATGATAGGCGATCACCTGTACGTGAGCAAAGTAAGCTATGGCCCCAGAATACCCAATACACCGCTTTCCGTTCCTTTTACCCAGAATATTCTTTTCGGGAAAATACCTTCGTACCTTACCTGGATACAATGGCCATATAAACGATTAGCTGGACTGGGCGAGGTTCAACGTGATGATATTGTAGTATTCAATTACCCTGAGGGCGATACGGTAGTACTTGAATTTCCTGGTAACTTAAGCTATTACGAACATATCAACAGTCGTATTAATGAGCTAAAAGCCATCGATTCATCGACCTATGGTAAGGTAAAAACGTACGAACAATATTATGCTCAGGCTCGTAAAGAAATTTTCGATCACTATACGGTAGTTTGGCGTCCAGTCGATAAAACCGATAACTATGTAAAACGTTGCGTGGCTGTAGGAGGAGATACACTTCAGGTCATCAACGGAGAAGTGTACGTGAATGGTAAACATCAAAAGCCCATTCCGGGTAAACAGTTTATTTATTTCGTGCGGACAAATGGTACCCCCCTTAATTCGAAAGTCCTGCGTGAAATGGGTATTTACGATAGCGACTTAACCTATGCCGGAGATGGCGTGTATATGCCCCTAACTGCTGAAAACTACGACAAAATAAAACATTTCAGTAATGTAGTCGCTATTGAACCTATTTTTATGCCAGCAGGTGAATACGATCCCCGTGTATTTCCTAAAAATCCCAGATATCGCTGGAATCAGGATAATTTTGGACCGCTCTATATCCCCAAAAAGGGGGATTCTATCCGTATTACGCTCGAAAATCTACCCCTTTATCAACGCATAATAGCCCACTACGAAAAAAACGATCTTAAAATTAAAAACGATACGATATACATCAACGGCAAACCTGCTGAATATTATGTATTTAAAATGAATTACTATTTTATGATGGGCGACAACCGCCACAATTCTCTCGATTCAAGGTTTTGGGGCATGGTACCTGAAGATCATATCATCGGTAAACCCATTTTTATTTGGTTATCACTCAATCAACACGAAACATTCCTGAAAAAAATTCGCTGGGATAGAATGTTTAGAAAAGTGAAAAGCTAATAAGGTAATCCATAGTTATGAAAGTGTTGTCCCCCTGCTGGTACAACACTTTTTTTTTATGTGACGATATTTTTTAAAATTTGTTTTCAATAATTCGAAGCGACCATGAAATCACTTGATTTGCTAAAAGATTTTTCGGGAGATATTCATACTGATATCAATACGTTGATTGCTTACCAAACAGATGCTTCGGCTTATAGCCAGCGACCGCTTGCTGTAGTTTATCCACGCAGCGAAAAAGATATTGAAATACTCATCAACTGGGCACAGTCGCAACGCATATCGTTAATTGCAAGGGGAGCAGGCACCTCGCTCGCTGGGCAGGTAGTGGGCAAAGGGGTCATCGTCGATGTTTCGCGCTACATGAATAAAGTGATTGAAGTAAATGCGCAGGAACAATATGCCTGGGTTGAACCAGGGGTAGTATTGGAACAGCTTAACCAGTATCTCAAACCATACCGCCTGTTTTTTGCTCCCGAAACATCGACTGCCAACCGCTGTACGATAGGGGGGATGGTTGGCAATAATGCCTGTGGGGCACATTCGCTCATTTACGGCTCTACCCTGGACCACCTGATCGAGGTTAAGGGCTATTTGAGTAATGGTGAATACGTTCATTTTAAACCACTTACTAACGATGAGTTTAACCAAAAATTAAAACTTTCAAATTTAGAAGGTAAAATTTATCAACAGGTTTATCAACTGCTTTCACAACCCCAGATACAAAGGCAATTAATCGACAATTATCCTGATCCTTCCCTGAAACGCCGGAATACTGGTTATGCTATTGATCAACTTCTCTATAATACTGTTTTCGGACAGGGGGACGAACCCTTTAACTTTTGTAAGCTCATTGCAGGTTCTGAAGGAACCCTGATGTTTGTTACACGTGTAAAACTTAATTTATTACCCCTTGAAGATAAAGAAACAGGGCTGCTTTGTGCTCACTTTCACACCCTCGAAGAAGCCATCCAGGCCAATCTTGTGGCGCTCACCTTCCAACCCGATGCCATCGAGCTAATTGACCAGACCATTGTGGCCTGTACAAAAAATAATATTGAACAACAAAAAAATCGCTTTTTCATTCAAGGCGAACCTGGCGCCATTTTATTGATCGAATTCTCGGCCAGCTCGCGCGAAGATGTTGTGCGCAAAACCAACGAACTTTCTCTTAGATTACAACACGAAAAGCTCGGCTATGCCTTTCCGCTGTATTTTTATCCCGAGATATCGCGTATATGGGAATTACGTCGTGCAGCATTGGGTGTGCTAACCAATATTCCTGGTGATGCCAAGCCCGTCTCGCTGGTCGAAGATAACGCAGTACCTGTCCAGCATCTGTTGGATTATGTCACAGAATTTAAAGCTTTACTTCAACAATATAAGCTCGATTGTGTGTTCCATGCGCATATAGCCACCGGTGAACTGCATACACGACCTGTGATTAATCTAAAAACAGAGGAAGGGCAGAAGCTATTTCGAATAATTGGTACTGAAACCGCATACCTTGTCAAAAAATACCGGGGGTCTATCAGTGGCGAACACGGTGATGGACGATTGCGCAGTGAATTCATTCCAATTATCATTGGCAGCGAAAATTATCAGCTGTGCAAATTACTGAAAAATACATGGGACCCCAATGATATATTCAATCCTGGTATAATTGTCAATCCAGTCAGGATGGACGAAAATCTTCGCTATGCTGCCAATACCCAAACTCCTGACTTTGATACCTATTTCGATTTTTCTTCCACGCTGGGCTTTCTCAGACATATCGAACAGTGCAATGGATCGGCCGATTGCCGCAAATTATCTGGCATGGGGGGAATCATGTGTCCCAGCTATAGGGCAACTCAAAATGAAAAAATGACAACCCGTGCACGTGCTAATGTCATGCGGGAGCTTTTCCACAATCAGCACGAAAACGCCTTCAACAGCACCGAAGTTCTGGATATACTTCACGAATGCCTTTCGTGTAAAGGATGTAAATCGGAGTGCCCTTCGAATGTAGATATGACCAAACTAAAAGCTGAGTTTTTGCAACACTATTACGACAAAAACGGGGTTCCCCTGCGAAGTTTATTATTTGCATATCTACCAGTAATATATCGCATAGGGTCAGCTTCACCTTTTATTTTCAACATTTTATCAACCTCATGGTTGACTCGACCGATACTGCGTAAAATAGGTATTGCCCCTGAGCGTCAGCTTCCTCAATTGGCCAGGGTGCCGTTTGGAAAATGGTATCGAAAATTTTCGAAAAAACGAACCACGCTGCATCAACCAACCGTCTGGCTTTTTGTGGATGAATTTACCTATTACCTCGAGCCTCAATTAGCGCAATATGCCATTGAAGTTCTCGAAGCCATAGGAGAACGCTTGGAGATATTGCCATTTCATACTAGCACCCGTACATACCTCTCAAAGGGATTGGTAAAAAAAGCCGCTTCTTTGATACAGGACAATCTAAAGATATTGAAGGAAATTTGGAATGGCGAACCTATTGTGGGAATAGAACCCTCGGCAATTTTAACCCTTCGCGACGAATATATTGACCTTACACGAGGGGATATGCAACAATTCGCCCGAAAACTTAAATCTCAGGTTTACTTAATCGAAGAGTACCTGGCTAAAGTTGTTCTCGAAAAACCTCAAATAAAGCAAAAGTTTTGTGCTGATTCTAAAATGATTTATGTGCACGCTCATTGCTATCAGAAAAGTCTCTCAAATCCCAATGTCATAGGTCAGATGCTTGCAATACCGGAGAACTATACCATCCAGGTACTTAAAACCGATTGCTGTGGTATGGCGGGGTCTTTTGGCTACGAAGCCGAACATTACAAACTATCGATGCAAATAGGAGAGTTAAGCCTTTTTCCACAGGTAAGAATGCATAAAAATGATTGTATTGCAGTACCCGGAACAAGTTGTCGGCAGCAGATTTACGATGCAACAGGGATAAAAACCTTTCATCCCATTGAAATTTTAAGGAACGCACTATCAGGTGTTACAAATGTAACATAATTTTTTTGTTTACAACTGTAGTATTTTATAAAATATAAATATCTTATAACCAGCAATTTAATAAATATCATTAAAAGTATATTTATAAAAAAACAAAACATTAATCGATAAAAAGTGGCCATCATTCATAAATTTATCTTTTTAAATATCTCATAACCAGATTTTTATTGCGATTAAATAAAGTTTTACCTTAATTTCAAAAGAACCTATCCTAAACCTGGTTTAAAGTCTTTTCTCCGGTATTCTGCTTGTAGTATAACCATGAATGGTATTACATTTCCCCAATATTTCAAAACTTTAAACTACAATACACAGGACACAGTTGGAAGTAATGTATTGGTTTTAAATTCGAAAATCTTACTGGATAATATTGAATTGCCTCAATGACCATAACAGGGTAGGGTGTAACAATATGTTTAAATTTTCAATCGACAGATGATTGCTGTAAAACAGGGCTAAAACCATGAACATACTTCCGGGTGTGCAATAACGGCATGACAACTGTAGACTTCCGACTTATATGTTCTTTCCTATAAAAATTTTCACTGTAAAAAAATATTAAAGATAATTTACAATTGTAAAATACAATATTTTACCAATGTAAATAATTATTTGTTTACTTTTGTAAAGTACAAAATTTCTGTTCGATTTTTAAAGAGTTTGCTTTTATTGGCAAGAGTATATGAACCTTAATAATGTAACAAGTGATTATTTCGCCGGTAATCCGGTCATAATGTTATTTTATTTATCCACATAGTTTTAGTAATTGGGAAGGAAAAATATATTGGATAAAAAGAGCATGTAGGATTGCATTCACTCAACTGATTGTGAATAATTATATCATAAGCTTGATTTTAGGAGAAAAATATATTGCCTACGAGTTTATCTTTCCTTTTTAAACCTTTTAAAACTTTAAAATTCTTTTTGCATGAAGGATCGAATACGCAAATTTTTAATCCAGGAAGGAATATCCCCCTCCCAATTTGCCGATGAAATAGGGGTACAACGATCGGCTATATCGCATATATTATCGGGTCGAAATAACCCCAGTTATGAAATTATTACCAAAATACTCAATCGATACAAGCGTTTAAATCCCGACTGGTTGCTCCTGGGGAATGGTAGTATGTATCGGTCCGATGCTACAAATACAATTTCCTCCGACGTCGGTTTACAATCCGCAACACCTACCCCCCCTATGGAAAAAGTTAGCGGGGAAGTTGATAACTTGTTGAATAGTCAGTCCAACCCTGCTGTACTCGAGGACGAAATGCATGATCAATTATCAAATGTTACAAATGTAAACAAACCGATTGAGCGCATTATTATTCTTTATACCGATAAAACCTTTGAAGTTTTCAACAGGCGTAATTAAGCCACGATTTTGTATCTTTGTCAAAATTTATCGTTATGTACAGGTGGCTGATTCGTCCTATACTATTTCGTTGTGATGCCGAATGGGTTCATCACGCAGTGGTCAAAATTTTAAAGGTTGTATGCAAGGTTCCAGGCGTCACGACGTTATTTCGGTGGTTATTCTGGGGAAAAGCCTATTATAATCCTGTAGTTTTTGTGGGAACCAAGTTTCCTAATCGGGTTGGTCTTGCAGCTGGCTTTGATAAAAATGCAGTACTGATCGATGAGTTAGCCTCAATGGGTTTTGGACATGTCGAAATTGGTACGGTTACCCCTCGTCCCCAGCCGGGTAATCCTCGGCCACGTTTATTTCGTCTTCCTGCTGATAAGGCGCTCATTAATCGTATGGGGTTCAATAATGACGGGGTTGATACTGTGGTAGAACGGCTTAAACGCCGTAAGTCGAAGGTAATTGTGGGGGGCAATATTGGTAAAAACACCACAACACCTAATGAAGAAGCCTATAAGGATTATTTGTATTGTTTCGACCGCTTATACGATTATGTCGATTATTTTGTGGTAAATGTTAGCTGTCCTAATATTGCCAGTCTGCACGAACTGCAGGACCGAAATCAATTGCAGACAATTCTGCAGCATCTGGTAGATAGTCGAAAGAATAGGCTGGTTAAAAAACCGATATTGCTTAAAATTTCTCCCGATCTCGATGAAGCACAGATCGATGATGTACTGGATGTGGTAAATAGCCTGGGCATTGATGGTCTGGTTGTCACTAACACTACCGTCAAAAGGGAAGGATTGGTGACGAGTTCACAAGCAGTAAAGGAAATTGGGGCTGGAGGTTTAAGTGGTCAACCGCTTAAAAACCGTTCTACTGAGTTAATACGCATCATTTCGAGCAAGACTGATGGGCAACTTCCGATTATTGGTGTAGGCGGTATAATGGATGAGCGTGATGCTGAGGAAAAAATTCGGGCAGGAGCAACGCTGGTGCAGGTTTATACCGGATTTATCTATGCAGGTCCATTTTTACCCAGTCGTATTAACAAACGATTGGCAGCAGATAAGTAATATCATAAAAAAGCAGCTATACCTGTGATGTATAGCTGCTGCTGAATATATTCTCAGGGTGGCTGATGACGTTAATTACAACCGCATCCACAACCGCATGCATCGGTATCTTCGGATTCGGTAACTTCTGTTGTGCAGGAGCACCCTCCATCGCAACCGCAACCCGAGGAAGCCTGGTGTATATGACCATGCATTAATTCTTCAGGAGTTGCTTCCCTGATGTCGAGTACACGACCGGTAAAATGCAGGTCAACCCCAGCCAGTGGATGGTTGAAGTCCATTTTTACATTATCTAATGTAACTTCCAGTACTTTCCCATTGAAACGATTGCCCTGATTGTCCATCATGGGGATTACATTGCCAATTGTCAGTAATTCCTCATCGATTTTTCCATCCACCTCAAATACAGAGATAGGCACGTCGACTATAGCTTCTTTGGATACAGGTCCGTAAGCTTCATCGCTTTTGAGCACAAAGTCGAACGTATCACCTACCGTCAAACCCTCGAGATTTGCCTCAAATTTTGGCAAAAGATTGCCATGACCCTGCAAATATTGAAGGGGACGATTCTCATTCACCTTCTCAATGAGTTCATCACTTCCATCAGCCAGCCTCAGTTCGTACAGAACTGATACTACTTTTCCTTTTTCAATAATCATGTTGCAACAAATTAAAATTTAACAAAGAAACAATTATTTTTTGATTTATGTTCACCAGGGAATGTTAAAAAATTATTTCCAGATCGCAATCCCCTCCAAATTTTTCCGATTATTGAGATGGGATATTTTTTTATCCTCATCATCGGGATATGCTACGGGCAAGATAACGGCAGGTTCAATATTTTCGGACAATCCCAGTATCGTGCTGCATTTTCGCACGTCGAAGTTACATATCCAGCATGTAGCCAGACCCAGCTCAGCAGCTTGAAGCGTAATGTGATCGATAGCTATAGCCAGGTCGATATCCCCATGGTTTTTACCATCGGAACGTACCCAGGCTTCGGTCTTGTTGACACAGCCTACCATTATCACCGGGGCATCTTTTAACCATTCCCGATGGTAGGTAGTACATATTTCGTTGCGTAATTTTTCTTCTGTAATCACGTATAAAACAATAGGTTGACGATTTGCAGCAGAGGGGGCAATTCGTGCTGCCTCAAGTAACAGTTCAAGTTTTTCCCGCTCTATTGGGGTACTTTTATATTTTCTCGAGGAATAACGACTGCGGGCTATTTCCAGAAATGTGTTCATTTTTCAAACTTGTTAACCACCTGACGAAGCATGACCAATTTTTCGAGCAAAGGTTCCAGTAAATCCAGTCGCAACATATTGGCGCCATCCGAAAGAGCTTCAGCGGGGTTAGGGTGAGTTTCGATGAATATTCCATCGACACCAACGGCAATACCAGCTCTTGCAATAGTTTCAATAAGCTCTGGTCGTCCACCCGAAACGCCACCCGGTAAGTTGGGCTGTTGCAACGAATGGGTGATATCGAGCATTACGGGATAGCCTGTTTTTTGCATTTCTATAATGCTGCGATAATCCACCACAAGGTCGTAATAGCCAAACATCGATCCTCGTTCTGTAAGAATGATGTTGGGATTTCCACTCTGTGCAACTTTTTCAGCAGCATATTTCATCGATTCCGGAGCCACAAACTGTCCTTTTTTGATGTTGACCACCCGACCCGTTTTGGCTGCTGCAATCAAAAGCTCGGTTTGCCGGCACAGAAATGCAGGAATTTGGATTACATCCACATACTGCGCTGCCATAAAAGCATCGTCCTCGCTATGAATATCAGTAACAACCGGTATTTCGTATATCTCAGCAATCGATTGTAAAATCTTAAGCGCCTTCTGATCGCCTATCCCTGTAAACGAGTCGATTCGTTGTCGATTGGCTTTACGATACGATGATTTATAAACAAACGGTATCTTTAGTTTATCTGTTATCTCCAGAATTCTTTCAGCTGTTTCAAAAGCTATTTTTTCGCTTTCGACGACACAGGGACCTGCAAACAGGAAAAAATTATTAGTATCGAGGTATTTTAAATTTTCAATTTTTTGTAGTACTGCTGTTTTGTCCATAAAAAGCTCATATTTAGGATAAAGGTAAAGTTTTTATTTTTTGAAAAAAATAAAATTTACGCCGAAACAGGTATATTTTTCCTGAAGCAGGTGATGTACCTGGATGATAATAGTTAGAAAAACACCTGTTATTATTATTTCAGTAGGTTATAGTGTTTTTGTTTTTCATTTGCATGACGATCTCCATGGTGTCTTTTGCTATCTCTAATTCTTCATTAGTTGGCACTACCAAAACTTTTACCTTTGAGGTTTTGGAACTGATGATTTGCTCTTTACCCCGCAGACCATTATTTAATTGAGGATCGATGCTAATGCCAAGAAATTCCATGTCGCTGCAAACTTCGCGGCGGGTGTCGTCGGAGTTTTCGCCCACCCCTCCGGTAAAAACCAGGATATCGAGTCCACCCATTGCAGCTGCATAAGCACCAATGTATTTTTTGATACGGTAATGATACATATCCAATCCCAGCTTAGCGCGAGGGTTATTATGCTTGTAGGCTGCCTCTGTTACCTCTCGCATGTCGGACGAGATGCCTGTTATACCCAGGATACCACTATGTTTATTCAGGATTGTATTGGCGGTAGCTGCATCAACCGATTCTTTTTGCATGATAAAGGTAACGATACCCGGATCGACGTCGCCACTTCGAGTGCCCATGATTAACCCCTCTACAGGCGTCAAGCCCATCGAAGTGTCAATCGATTGACCATTTTTTATGGCTGTGATGGAAGCTCCATTTCCCAGGTGGCAGGTAATAATTTTCTGTTCTTCAAGTTTTACTCCAAGTATTTCGCATGCACGCCTTGATACATAACGATGAGAGGTGCCATGGTAACCGTATCGTCGCAGACCATATTTCTTGTAGAGCGAGTAGGGGATAGCATACATGTAAGCCTTTTCGGGCATGGTTTGATGAAATGCAGTATCAAAGGTAGCAACCTGGGGTACCTCGGGTAGCAAAGCTTGCATCGCATATATCCCCTTCAGGTTTGCAGGATTATGAAGAGGGGCAAGATTAACATATTCTTCAATTTTCTGGATGACATGATGGTCGATGTAAACGCTATTTTTAAACTCTTTACCTCCCAGTACCACCCGGTGTCCTACGGCATCTATTTCGTCGAAGCTCGAAATTACACCGCGTCGCTTGCTACTCATGATTCCCAGAATGTATTCAATCCCCATTTGATGATCGATGATTTCACCTTCGAGCTTAACTGCCTCGCCATTGTAAGGTTCATACTTAAGAAAGGATCCATGCAATCCAACTTTCTCAGCTATTCCTCTGGCAAGAACTCTTTCTTTCTCCATGTCGAACAACTGATATTTTATGGACGAGCTACCGCAATTCAGGACAATGATTTTCATTTTATTTTCTTTTACCGTATATTCAACAAAAACTAATACTAATATTTCAATAAAAGGACAAAATAATTTTTATAAATTACATAGGATGAATAATTTAATGAAGTCTAAATTCAGCACTTTGAATGGTTTCACCCACAATTTTACCATTATCGTACCGATAGAACCCTTTACCCACTTTACGTCCCAGATAATTTGCCCGAACCAATCGCTTAATGACGGGGGAGGCTTTAAATTTCTGCAGACTATATTCCTGATAAAGATTATCCATCCATTTAACTACTTTATCAAGCCCGATTTTATCGGCCAGTTCAAAAGGTCCCAATTGCATCCGGTAACCTTCCTTCATCACCTTATCGATGGCACTCACTGGAGCAACTCCCTCCATCAACAATTCGCAGGCTTCGTTGATGAGCGTAACGATAAGACGTGTGCTGATATGTCCTGGTGACTCGTTGATAACGATGACCTTTCGGTCGATCATTTTGGCAAATTTGCAAACCTTTTCAAAGGTTTGTTGGTTGGTTTCCATCCCTTTCACCACTTCCACAATTTTAATGGTAGTTGCAGGGCTCATAAAATGGAGTCCTATGGCTCGTTCGGGCGTCTGCAAAACCGACGCTATTTCGGTAATCATCAGGGTCGATGTGTTGGTAGCGATGATGGTCTCGGGGGAAACAACTGCTTCAATTTTTTTAAATACATCTTTACGTAACTCCAGATTATTACCTGAAGATCTGGTATTTACAGATTCAATAACTAAATCGCATCCAGCCAAATCGTTGTAATCGATGGTTCCCTGTAAACGGGAAAGTATTGCGCGTTTATCAGATTCCGTTAGCCCCCATTGGTTTTCCTCTTCATTAAGCTGATTCTTTATGCTTTCGTATATTTCCTTGATTTTCTCTTCCGAGACGTCGAGAAAAATTGCATTCATACCGAACTGACAGACAATTCGGCAAATTTCCTGACCCATTCTTCCACATCCCACAATGCCAATGGTATGGATTTCGTCTTTTTTGTGAATTTTTCGGGTTAAGGCATAATCTTCAAGGGATTCTGTCATGACCTGTTCCTTCATATCGTATAAATTATATGTTCATAAAAGAGCAATGCTTAAAAACCAGCAGCCTGATTGGCCGTAATGGCAATAAGATTAACAATATCGCTCACTGAGCAACCTCTCGAGAGATCGTTGATGGGAGCAGCCATACCCTGCAATACGGGACCTACAGCTTCGGCATGGGCAAGACGTTGTACCAATTTATAGGCAATATTTCCAGCTTCTAAGGTTGGGAATATCAACACATTGGCATAACCTGCAATAGGACTCTGAGGGGCCTTACTTTTCCCAATGGACGGAATAATAGCCGCATCGGCTTGTAATTCCCCATCGATTTGCAGGGTAGGGTCTATGGATTGAGCTATGCGGGTAGCTTGAATAACTTTATCGCACATTTCGTGTCGAGCACTTCCTTTGGTCGAAAAACTTAACATGGCTATTTTAGGTTCAATTCCAATTATAGCACGAGTGGTATTGGCAGTAGTTACTGCAATTTCTGCCAGTTCTTTATCGGTAGGGTTAGGATGTACTGCACAATCGGCAAAAACCATAATACCCTCGTGACCAAATTCTTTATCCTTTAAAATCATGATAAAGGCGCCGGACACAACACTAATTCCCGGCTTGGTTTTGACAAACTGAAAGGCAGGCCGCAACACATCGCCCGTTGCATTCATGGCACCAGCTACCTCACCATCGGCATCGCCATTCTTGATCATCAGGGTGGCTAAATACAGAGGGTTTTCAATAAGCTGGCTTGCTTCTTCACGCGTCAATCCCTTGTTTTTTCTTAATTCAACCATTAGGTCGATATACTGTTCTTTTTTATCATGAAATTTGGGATTAACAATGGTAGCTTTTTCAATGTTCTTAAGGCTTTTCTCTTTGGCAAGCTTATGTATTTCAACAGGATCCCCAATAAGTATAATCTGGGCAATTCCTTCCTGCAACACAATGTCAGCTGCTTTTAAAGTCCGTTCCTCCGTTCCTTCGGGTAAAACAATTTTTTTGCCATGCTTTTTGGCATTCTCTATAATTCTATTCAACAAGTCCATTGTTTATCAATATTTTATGATTAAAATTTTAAACCTGTAAAATTATGCAAAATTACCCATACGACGAACGGAAAAAACATGGAATTGTACAATTTAGAGCCATTTCAAAATGTATTTATCCTAAATTAGGATGTTAAAATCTTTAATTAGGCTCTCAAACTTGCATGGATGATGCGAACATCAAAAAAATTGCCGCATTCCGCACACGGAACGCGGCAATTAACTATTTTTAGGCAAATTAGTTATTGCTAACGTTGTCCTTAATTTCACTATGTAAAATATCTATTTTGATTTCGTCCTTTTCTTTATCAAAGCCAATCAAAATTTTATCGCCTTCGTTAATGCTGGCTTTGATAATAACCTCGGCCATAGGATCCTCAAGGTATTTCTGAATGGCACGTTTGAGCGGACGAGCGCCAAATTGTGAATCGTATCCACGTTCAATGATGAAGTTGCGGGCTTCGTCGGTAAGTTCAACCTTGTAGCCCATGGCATGTATACGATCGTATAGCCCCTTCAGTTCAATATCGATGATTTGCGATATGTGTTCTTTGGTGAGCGAATTAAACAGCACAATGTCGTCGATACGGTTGAGAAACTCGGGCGAGAAAGTCTTTTTCAAGGCATTCTGAATTACGCCTTTCATGTATTCATTGGCTTGCGCTATTTTGGCACTGGTGGCAAAACCAACACCCTGGCCAAAATCCTTCAGTTGACGCGTACCAATGTTGGAAGTCATGATGATGATGGTATTCTTGAAATCAACCCTTCGACCCAGGCTATCGGTAAGAATACCTTCGTCCAGTACCTGCAATAAAAGGTGGAATACATCCGGGTGTGCTTTTTCTATTTCATCCAGTAGGACTACGGAATAGGGTTTTCTGCGGACTTTTTCGGTCAATTGACCTCCTTCTTCGTAACCCACATAGCCCGGAGGTGCACCAATGAGCCGAGAAACAGAGAATTTTTCCATGTATTCGCTCATATCGATGCGAATCAGGTTGTCGTAGCTTTCGAAAAGGTATTTGGCCAGTACTTTAGCGAGCTGGGTTTTTCCCACTCCTGTGGGCCCCAGGAAAATAAAGGTACCAATCGGCTTGTTGGGATCTTTCAGGCCAGCACGATTACGTTGAATAGCACGTACTACCTTATCAATAGCTTCGTCCTGACCGATGACACTTGCCTTCAGCTCATCGGCCATTTTCAGCAAGCGGGTACCTTCGGCCTGCGCAATACGTTGAACGGGCACTCCCGTCATCATGGCAACAACTTCTGCCACTTTGTCAGCATCAACGACAATTCGGTTTTTACTAAGTTCCTGTTCCCAACGTTGTTTTTCAAGCTCAAGACGTTCGAGTAATTCTTTTTCCTTATCGCGGAAGCTTGCTGCTCTTTCGAAGTTCTGGTTTTTAACCGATTTTAGTTTTTCCTTTTTGGTTTCCTCAATTTCTTTTTCAAGATTTAAGATTCGTTCGGGAACAACAATGTTAGAAATATGGACGCGTGAACCAGCTTCGTCCATGGCATCGATAGCCTTATCGGGCAAATGATGGTCGGTAATATATCGAGCGGTGAGCTTGACACAAGCCTCCAACGCTTCGGGGGTATAAATTACGTTGTGATGTTCTTCGTAACGATCTTTTATATTGTTGAGAATTTCGAGGGTTTCCTCAGGGGTTGTAGGTTCCACGATAACTTTTTGGAAACGACGTTCGAGCGCACCATCTTTTTCGATGTGCTGACGATATTCGTCGAGGGTAGTAGCGCCAATGCATTGAATTTCGCCACGCGCCAGAGCAGGTTTAAGCATATTAGCTGCATCGAGTGAACCGGTTGCTCCCCCTGCACCCACGATGGTGTGGATTTCGTCAATGAAAAGGATAACATTGGGGTTACGCTGTAGCTCGTTGAGGATGGCTTTCATGCGTTCCTCAAACTGCCCACGGTATTTTGTCCCAGCAACAATCGATGCTAAATCGAGAGCAATTACTCGCTTATTAAAAAGCACGCGAGAAACTTTTCGCTGAACAATACGAAGCGCCAGTCCTTCTACAATGGCCGATTTACCTACGCCTGGTTCACCAATAAGTATTGGATTATTCTTTTTTCTACGACTGAGAATCTGGGCTATACGTTCAATTTCTTTTTCACGACCAACAATAGGATCGAGTCGTCCTTCTTCGGCAGCTTTAGTAAGATCTATCCCAAAATTATCGAGCACCGGTGTATCGGAGTTCGACTTAATTTGGGAAGAGCCCTGACTTCCTTTACCCATCCCCCCAAAAGGAGAGTTTCGTTCATCATCTTCATCGCCATAATCCGATGACGAATCTTTTGGGTGGCGAATTTCGATGGCATTACGGATAACCTCGTAATCGATATTATTTTCCATCAAATATTTCGATACCAGATTATTTTCATCGCGCAGGATAGCCAGTAAAAGATGACCCGTTGAAATTTCTTCATCACGAAGCGCACGAGCTTCAAGGTATACAAGTTTGAGGATTCGTTCCGATGATTTTAAAAGGGGTATATGATCGATATCGCGATTTGCATCGGCCGATTCTCGTATCGATTCCTCGAGAAAATATTTAATTTCCTGTAGATCGATCATTTCGGACAATATGTCAATAGCAATACTTTCCCCATCGCGCAGGATACCAAGAAAAAAATGCTCGGGTCGGATGTATGCATTACCCAACCTGATAGCCTCTTCCTTGCTATATGACAATACATCTTTTATTTTTTGTGAAAATTGTGAATCCATATAAAATCTCCTTTTGTATTAGGATATAACAATTATTATACCTTTTTGATGTGGCAAAGTTAAGTAAATTTACATAAAATCTTTGAAACATGTTGGGTGTTTAGGAAAAATTGTAAATAATGAGACAACAATGCAAAGTTCTTCCATGGTTTTCTGAGAGCGGCCTTAATCATGTTAATAAATTTTGAAGCAAAGATTTCATTATATTTAGCAAATAAAACCTTAAATTCGTGCACTAAAAATCTGCAAGAGATATACTGATATATGGCTGATAATGAACGTATTATTCAGGTGAACATTGAGGAGGAAATGAAAACTGCGTACATCGATTATTCGATGTCGGTTATCGTTTCCCGTGCTTTGCCCGATGTCCGCGACGGATTAAAACCTGTACATCGTCGCGTATTATATGGAATGGCTGAATTGGGGTTAACTGCAAATCGTCCGTACCGAAAGTCGGCGCGAATTGTTGGGGATGTTTTGGGTAAATACCATCCCCATGGCGATGCATCGGTGTACGATGCGATGGTACGAATGGCGCAGCCGTGGTCGTTACGTTATCCTCTTGTTGATGGGCAGGGTAACTTTGGTTCGATCGATGGGGATAGTCCTGCAGCCATGCGTTACACCGAAGCCCGACTGATGCGTATTGCCGAGGAAATGCTGGCGGATATTGATAAGAATACGGTTGATTTTCAGCTAAACTTCGATGATACTTTGCAGGAGCCAACGGTAATGCCCTCGAAAATTCCCAACCTTCTGATAAACGGTGCCTCGGGTATTGCCGTAGGGATGGCTACCAACATGCCGCCCCACAATCTGTGTGAAATTGTTGATGCAATTGTGGCATACATCGACAACAATGATATTACTACCGATGAATTGATGCGGTATGTCAAGGGACCCGATTTCCCCACCGGGGGTATCATCCTGGGGGTATCGGGTATCAAAGAGGCATACGAAACCGGTAAGGGTAAGGTGATAGTCAGATCCCGAACCGAAATTGAAACCACTGAAACCGGGCGGGAACGTATTGTGGTGACCGAAATACCGTACATGGTAAATAAGCTCGAGCTTATTCAGAAAATTGCTGATTTAATAAACGAGAAAAAAATTGAAGGGATTTCGTATCTCAACGACGAAAGCGACCGTGAAGGGATGCGCATCGTGATGATTTGTAAGCGCGAAGCATCGGCCAACGTGGTGCTTAACAAGCTGTTTAAGTATACACTTCTGCAAACTTCATATAATATTAATAATATAGCGCTCGTTAATGGTCGTCCACGTACCTTATCTTTAAAAGAACTTATTAAACATTATGTGGATCACCGCCACGAAGTCGTAGTTCGTCGCACACAATACGATTTGCAGGAGGCAGAAAAGCGGAAGCATATTCTGGAAGGTCTTCTCATAGCCCTTGATCATCTTGATGAAGTAATAACCTTAATACGAGAATCTCGCACACCGGAAGACGCCCGTAATGGATTGATGGAAAGGTTTGGTCTGTCGGAGGTGCAGGCACGATCGATTCTGGATATGCGACTGCAAAGCCTTACTGGCATGCAACGCGAAAAAATCAAAGCCGATTACGATGAGTTGGTAAAACAAATAGCCTACTACCAACAAGTGTTGGCAGATATTTCGTTGCGTATGTCGATCATAAAGGATGAGCTTAAAGAAGTTAAGGAAAAATATGGCGATGATCGACGCACCGAAATACTTCCGGACGAAAGTGAATTTAATCCTGAGGATTTTTATGCCAACGACGACATGGTGATAACCATATCGCATCTGGGTTATATAAAACGTACACCACTGGCTGAATTTAGAACGCAGAGCAGGGGAGGGGTAGGTTCAAAAGCCAGTGCTACACGCGATGATGATTTTCTGGAGCACATGTTTAGTGCTACCATGCATAATACCATTCTTTTCTTTACCGAAAAAGGAAAATGTTTTTGGCTGAAGGTATATGATATCCCCGAAGGAAATAGGAATTCGAAAGGTAGAGCAATACAGAACCTATTGAGCATTGATCCCGACGATAAGATTAGAGCATTCATTAATGTTCCCAATCTTGAAGATGAACAATTTTTGAATTCGCATTATGTGATTCTTTGTACTCAGAAAGGTATCATCAAAAAAACGCTGCTAAGTGCATACTCACGGCCACGGCAAACGGGTATCCATGCCATAAATATCAGGGAAGGCGATATGCTGATAGAGGCTTTGCTAACCAATGGCAATAGTGAAATACTCATGGCTGTTCGGTCGGGAAAAGCACTTCGTTTCAATGAACAGAAAGTTCGTCCTGTGGGTCGTACAGCAGCTGGAGTGAAGGGGATAACGCTTTCCGATGAAAATGACGAGGTGGTGGGTATGGTAAGTATTGCGTCAGACAATGAGACCATCATGGTGGTTTCGGAGAATGGATATGGTAAACGTTCCGACCTGGCCGATTACCGGATTACCGGAAGGGGAGGTAAAGGTGTAAAAACGCTTAACATTACTCCCAAAACGGGTCAGCTCATTGCTATTAAAAATGTGACCGATGAGGACGATCTAATGATCATTACTCGCATGGGACTGACCATTCGACTTGCCGTATCGCAGTTTCGCATTATGGGAAGGGCTACACAAGGAGTGCGACTCATTAATTTACGCGAGAATGATGCCATTGCTGCCGTTGCAAAGGTGCCTAAGAGTACAGAAAACGAGGAATATCCAGAAAACGAAGTAACAGCTGAAAAAAACGAGTCGGCTGAGAATGGTAATGAAATGGAATAGTGAAAGGCTAATGTTTTGTAAAAGAATTATATTTGCAATTTAAGTACAAACCTAAATTTTGAAGAGATGAAAAAAATATTTTTGCTTTTCCTGTGCCTTATGACCACAGGAATGTTAATAGCACAAAAAAAAGTTGTCCGCATTGCTGAAAAGGAGTTGAACAAGGGGAATATTAAAACAGCCTGGGATACTCTGCAATCAGCATTACAGCATGAAGAAACAAAAGGCGATGCCAATACCTGGTTTTTGAGAGGGTTAATTTTGCAAAGTATGGCAAAGTCGACCGATTCGACGGTGCGTAACCTGGTTGATTCACCCGTAAAGCAAGCTTACGAGTCATACGAAAAGGCTTTGCAGATTGATGTGAAAATGCGTAATAAGGTCAATCTTCAACTAAACGATTTGTACATTGCCGCTGTGATGGCTGGTAGCGAAGCATTTGAAAAGAAAAATTATGCAAAGGCCCTGGATATGTTTGAACTTGCCTTACAAATTGAGACAGCGCCGATATTTAAAAACATCGTTGACACTTCGATGTATTATAATTCCGGGTTAGCGGCCTTGAATGCCAAAAATTACGATAAGGCCATCGAATATTTCCAGAAGGCTGCTCAATATGGTTATAATGGTGGGGTAACTTATTCGTTACTCCGTACGGCATATGCTGAAAAGGGAGACTCGGCTGCTGCACTTCGTACACTACAAGAAGGATTCGAAAAATATCCCAACGATCTCAACATGATTGTTGACCTGGTGAACTATTACATTGTAGCTCAAAAAGTTGAAGATGCACTGAAATATCTTTCGATTGCTAAAGAAAAAGAGCCCAACAATAGTTCATTTTACTTTGCCGAAGGAACACTTTATGAAAAGTTAAATGACTTTGACAAAGCTGAGGCTGCTTATCGTAAAGCAACCGAAATCGATCCTCAAAGTTTTAATGCATGGTACAACCTTGGCGTATTGTATTACAATAAAGCTGTAAAAGTTTTCGACGAAGCCAGCAATGAAAAAGATGATGCCAAGTATAATCAGTTGCTTGAGCAGGGAAATGAACTTTTGAAACAGTGTATTCCTTACCTTGAACAGGCCCATAAGATTGACCCAAAGGAAGAAACTTGTGCTAAAACATTACGTGGCCTTTATTTCCGTATGCAGATGAAAGACAAGTACGATGCCATTAATGCCGAAATGGGCTGGTAAATGAGATAAGAGGGAACCCCTGGTGGTTTCCTTTTTTAAAAAAAATCAATTTAACATAATATTAATTATACGACAAAATGATAAAATATTTTTATCATTTTTTGTCAAAAAAATTCTTTTGATTTCGATGAAAAATGTATAATTGCACAAAATTCAAAAGCAGAAACATGGGAAAAGTGAATAAGGTAGTAAGTTTGCAAAACTTGTCGCCGGAACTGGTTGAGCTTCTGCACAAAAAATATCCGGATGGGTATCAGAATCATGTGATAAAAGTCACCACGCCCAAGAATGATTTTTTCTATGGGGTCACACTTGATACCCCGGAGGTAAGTTATTTGGTGAAAGTTCCGGTAAAAATTGACACCAATCCGGAAGAGATTGATGAAAAAGATTTTGTGGGCGAACCAGATGACGTGCTGACACCGGATGAAACATTCGATGAAGCCGATGATGTTGAAGACCCCGACAACATTCCGGATGAAGAATAGTAAAGTTTAAGGATGATGATTTGAGGATACCTGGCAACCAATGCCGGGTTTTTTGTTTAATATTGTAGTATTAATAATGCGAGCCCATATGAGTTTACTTTACCTGTATAAGTATTCTGCCTTTGAAGTTTTTTTAATCTTCCTCGGCATTTTTTTGTTAATCGATGGATTAATAGCTTTTATTCTAAAAAAGCGATTGCCAAAGCGAAATTATTGGATATATAAGTTACACCTTATTGTTGCTGGTGTCGTTTATATTAGCTTATTATGGGCTTTTTTTATTCATTCCTGGGAACGTAATCTCGAAAGTTTTTCTCCTTTTTTCTTTTTAACCAATCATTTGTCAATTCTGTATCTTTCCAAGATTTTTTTTCTGCTGATTGCGCTGTTTGCCTTATTCTTCAATAAAAAAATTATAATCAAGACTGCGTTTATTTCCGGGTTGTTTGTGTTTATTATCCTATTATGGGGGTTGTATTGGGGACGTTTTAATTTTATTATAAAAGAAAATGTTATTTATACCCAGCATAAAATAAATACATCGTTAAAAATTGTATTTATCTCCGACTTACATGTGGGTCAGTACTATGGGCACGAAAGGGAGTTTGAACAATTGATTCGGCAAATTAACAATCAGCACCCCGATTTAATTGTACTGGGTGGTGATATGATATGCTTTTTTGCCGAGGAAATGAAGCATTTTGTTCCCTATTTGAAGCAATTGAGTGCAAAATATGGTGTATACGCTATACATGGGAATCATGATTATGGTGACTATTTCTGGTGGAAAAATAAAAAAGAAAAGTTATGGAATCATCGAATGCTGGAATATTACTACGAGTTAGCCAATATTCGCTTGTTAAATAATGAACAGGTAACGTTGCCTGAAGCTTCAATTGTTCTGGTGGGAATAGAAAATTGTGGTCATATCCCCTATGGCTGTCATGCCGACTGGGAAAAGGCGTTACGTGGAATAACTAATGATCATTACATCATTTTATTAGCACATGACCCGTGGAACTGGCAAAAAGTTCTTGCCCAATATCCTCAGATAAAACTTACCCTTTCGGGACATACGCATGCATATCAGTTTGGCATTGATAATGGGCGTACTCGCTGGAGTCCTTTTAATCCAAAAAATCCGTGGTGTGGACTATATTCTCGAAAAGACCAATACCTATATATCAGTCATGGTGTTGGTAGTGCCATGTTTTCGGCACGTGTAGGCATGTGGCCAGAGATAACAGTCCTGACATTGCGAAACGAGTAAATCAAAACCTCCTTAGTCCCAGTTTAGCTGATTTATTTTTTCCATAAAATATTTTGGTGGTCGGCAGGGTTTCCGGGTAACAGCATCCACAAACACCAATTCGGTAGTAGCCGTATTGATAAGCTCGTTTTTCTCGTTAAAAACCTCATAGAAAAAGATAATCTTAACCGAAGGTTTTTGAGGTATTGAAGTTCTAATTGTTAAGACTTCATCGTATAAAGCTGGTGCTATATAATGAATTTCGAGACGGGACACGGGTAAAAGTGTACCGCTATCTTCCAGCTCTTTGTAGGTAAGCCCATAATTGCGTAGCAGTTCCGTTCGTCCCATTTCATAGTAAAAAGGATAGTAACCATAGTAAGCATAACCCATTCGGTCGGTTTCGCCGTATCTAACCCGTACTTTAATTTCGCCCTGTATCATCTTTTATTAAAGATTTATGTATTTTCGCTAAATAAGGCTTCAAAAATAAAATGAAAAAAGGTTCGATGAAAACTGTCCTGCAATTTTTTATACTGCTATGCATGATTCAGGCGGCAAGTTTTGGACAAACTATCAAATTATCAGGGGTAATCTGGGATGAGGAGGGACAGCCACTGGAAGGAGTTGTTATTGCCGATAGCCTGGGACATGTGTTATCACAGAGTACACAGAACGGAATATTTTCGCTTGAAATACAGCCCAATCAACAAATATGTTTTAGAAAGCCTGGATATATAGACACTTGCTTAGCTTATAGTGATTCTAAGGATCAGAACAGAATAGTTTTACGCTTGAAAAGTACGCAAATGAATGCGGTCATAGTGTCGGGTCAGGGGATGCGAATAAAGTCGCTTGAAAGTACGAAAGTGGGAGTAACTGAAATTAGGGTTGATAGTATCCGGCAGCTCCCTACCCTTACGGGCGAAGTTGATCCCTTAAAAATTCTTCAGCTTACGCCTGGTGTAGGAAAATTTGATCTTTCGAGTGGACTGCTGGTAAGAGGAAGTACCATTGACCAAAATCTGGTCATTTTTGATGAGGGTATGATTTACAACCCCACCCATCTTGCAGGTTTTATATCGATGTTCAATCCGTATGTTGTAGAAAAAATTACGCTCATAAAAACGGGGCTTCCGGTCGATTATGGAGGTAGAACATCATCCATGTTGTTAGCAGAATCGGGGAAAAACCCATCATCGAATCGGATTGAAGGAAACGTCGGATTGCTTTTGTCGAATGTAGCGGTACACAGGTCGTTAGGCAATCGATGCTGGAGTACAGTGGCTTTTCGTCGGTCGTATATTGATTATACGCTTAAGCCATTTAGCAAGCAGTTTTTTCCCAATAGTCGATCATTCTTTCAAAGTTCTTCCTACAACTTTTATGATGGTAATTTTATTGTTAACTATCGTCTTACTCAGCAGGATAATATTATTCTGAGTACGTACCTGGGAAGCGATAATTTTACGCTCAATCGTACTGCTTTCGAACTCAAATACGACATGGAATGGAATAATAAAATGGCCAGCATGCAATGGACACACTATTTCAATGCGCGGCATATTTCCAAAACATCGGCATATTTTACCAAATCAAATTTAAGATTATTCATTGGTCAGAGTAATTTCAACTACCGATTAATATCGACCAATGAGGATTATTCCATCAAACACGAGCATCGTTTTTATATTAATCGATTTAAAATTAAGATAGGAGGACAATACTTACAGCAGTGGGTAATTCCCAATCGGAGCGCGGCTGTGCTGAATGAGCTTCAAGCTAACTTTGGAACTCCCAATGAGTATCATTTAAGCACTTTAAGCGGTTATGCAGAATCGGAAATCGCATTTAGCAATAGGTTTTTGGTTTCAGTAGGAATACGGGAAAATGTGTATACGCATCTTGGTCCATACAGTCAATTTGTACGATCGGCCGATACCAGGGTAATAACGGATACCCTGTATTATCCCTACGGCAGTGTTGTCAAAAAATTTAATACTCTTGATTTACAGCTGTTGTTACGCTATAAGATCGACAGTTTATCTGCGTTAAAGCTCAATGTTGGCCGCAACAATCAGTTTGTTCAACAGGTAAATGTAACGACGGTAGCCCTGCCAACCGACTTTTGGTTACCTGCCTCACATCAGGTTCCTCCACTTGTTGCGCAGCAAATGAGTATAGGCTATTACAGAAACTGGTATTCGAACATCAACTTGTCTGTTGAGATGTATTACAAATGGTTTAACCCTGTAATTGAATTTGATAAGGGTTTGCTTCAGAGTCTCTCGAAAGCCACGATGGAGGAAAACATTTTGCTGGGCAAAGGACGTTCGTACGGCATTGAATTGTACGTCGAAGGTTCATTAGAACGATGGGCGGGATGGATTAGCTACACGCTTTCGAGATCGGAACGGGTATTTGCGGAGATTAATCAGGGACGACCTTTTCCTTCGAAATACGACCGATTGCATGATTTAACAGTAGTGCTCATGCGATCGATAAATTTCCATTGGAAAGGCTCGCTAACCTTTACCTATGCCAGTGGACAAGCCACTACCCTACCCGTTGGTCGATATCTGGTGGGAGGCAATATCGTGAATCAATACACGGCATATAATGGTTTTCGTATGCCTCCTTATCATCGACTCGATATCGCATTTAGCAGAATTTTAAAAAGTTACAGAGGCATGAATCATGAACTGGTATTTAGCATCTATAATGTTTATAGCCGATTGAATCCCTACTTTATGTATTATAAAGTTTCGGGCGATTTAAAACGGTATAAACTCACCGTAACGCCCCAATACGTAGCTCTTTTCCCCATGATGCCATCGATTTCGTATCGTTTTTCGTATTAAACTGTAGTGTAGATGAGAACATATCTTAAATATTGGACAATTGCAATCATAGCTGGTTTGATTTTATGGGGATGCGAACCAGCGTACGATTCAAAAATGTTTACCATTGACAAAAAAATAGTAGTTGATGGTTGGATTGAAAATGGTCGATCAGCTATTGTAATGCTTACCTACAATACTCCATATTTTGGCAATCTCGATTCTGCTTCATTCAGGCAGTTGGTAGCAACGCGTGCAAAAGTTTCTGTAACGGATGGCGTTAACACAGAAATATTAACGCTCACAAAAGATACGAATTACTTTCCCCCATACGTTTACAAAGGGTACTCGCTAATTGGTGAAGTTGGAAAGACTTATGCCTTAATTGTTGAAGATGAGTTAGATACAGTAATAGCGGTAACTTCTATTTTACCACCGGTACAGCTCGACAGCATCTGGTTTGAAAGTACTTCGGATTCCTCAGGCATAATCAAGTGTATTTTAGACGATAATCCTACTGAAAAAAATTATTATCGAATTTTTACCCGTATACAGGGCAAGGAGCATCGTTTTTATCCAGCGCTGGTTGCCAACTTAAACGATCGTTTTTTTAATGGTCAGCGATTTACCTTTTACATCAATAAGGGAAGGACAAACAACATATTACCCATTGAAAACATATATTTTCCGAAAAAAGATACAATTATTGTACGATTTACGACAATGGATGAGTTAGCTTTTGAGTACTGGCGTACATACGATGAAGAACTATTAAATGCGGGTAATCCTTTTGCAGCCAATCATTTATCGATACCCTCCAACATCCAAAATGGATTGGGGATTTGGTGTGGTTATGGAGCAAGTTATTATAGGGTAATCCCTCGATAATTCGGTGTGATGGAAATAATTCAGGCTATTATATAGATAATAAGTTGTAAAGATTGGCTTTTAAAAATTACCCCATTGCATTTGTGATTAAATCTACTGTCTGTTGTTATCAATAGCACACGGATGACGCGGATTATACGGATTAACACAGATAATTTGTTGCATAAGTCTTAGAATTCACTGATTAACACAGATTAAACTAATCCGTGATTATCCGTTGCATCGGTATAATCAGTGTTCTATTATTTAAAATGGGGTATTTTGGGCGTGTAATCTACCTTAAAAAAAAGAGACGCAAGTGTATTTTGCGTCTCTTTTCTTCAAGTAGGATTTTGAAGATTATTTTTTCCAGAGTTTTTCAATTTCTTCGAGTGATTTGCCCTTGGTTTCGGGAACGAGTTTCCACATAAAAATAGCAGAAAGGATGCCCATTATTCCGTAGATCCAGTAGGAGAATCCGTGATTGAATTTTTCCACCAGCCACACGTTATCGTTGAGCATGGGGAAGGTAAGCGAAACCAACCAGTTGGCTATCCATTGGGCAGCAACAGCAATCGACATAGCACCGCGGATACTATTGGGGAATATTTCGGAGAGCAATACCCAACATACAGGTCCCCAGCTCATGGCAAAAGCTGCTACATAGGTAAGCATAAATATGAGAGCGGTAAAACTTGCTGCTGATGACAATTCTTTTCCACCCAGGTAAAATGTAAAACCGAGGGCAAACATGCTAATTGCCATACCAATAGAACCAATAATCATCAAAGGTTTACGGCCAAATTTATCGACGGTAAGTATGGCAACTACTGTAAATAACAGGTTAATGGCACCCACAATGATAGTCTGCAAAAGTGAAGCATCGGTTGAAGCTCCCATATTTCGGAAGATATTTCCAGCATAGTAAAGCACCACATTAATACCTACAAACTGCTGAAAAACAGAGAGCATGATACCGATGAAAATAACCATAAAACCATAAGACAACCAGGGAGCATTATGCTCGTGAAGTGTTTCCTTAATTTCGTTGAGAATTTTTGGTGCATCGTTTTTACCAGCAATACGATTCAATACCGATAAAGCCTTATCTTCTTTATCTTTCAGTACCAGATAACGGGGTGTTTCAGGTACGAAAAACAAGAGTATGAGAAACAGCGCCGAAGGTATTACGCCAGAAAAGAACATCCAACGCCAACCATCGGTGATTAACCATTGTTCATCGCCCTGTCGTGCTATAAAATAGTTCACAAAATAAATCACCAGCATCCCAAATATGATAGCAAACTGGTTGTATGAAACCAGTCGACCCCGGATATTGGCAGGAGCTATTTCGGCAATATACATAGGCGAAATCATAGAGGCAATTCCCACACCAATCCCAGCTATGATTCGATAAATAACAAAAGAATAGACTGTATGTAAATGGGTAAAATTAAATGTTTCGGGTTTCCAGGTACCAATGGCCGATACCAAAAATGCAATGGCCGCTATAATAAGTCCGTTTTTACGGCCAAATGTTTTAGAGATAAACCCAGCCAATGCCCCACCAATGATGCAACCAATGAGTGCACTGGCAATGACGAAACCTTTTACCGCATCGACGGTATCCTTTAGTTCGGTAGCTTGTTCAATGGTAGGAATGGGTTTAGCATTAAAGAAGTAAGCCCAAACCGTAACAGCCAGAATGATTATAGCACTGATGGTAAGACCTTTCTTATTGCCCAGAAGCTTGATAATTTGCCCCGAGATAACTATAAAAACCAAATAAATAACAGCAGTCATCAGCAGCTTGTACTGGCCAATAACAGTCATGATGTCAGGAGGATAAATGTATGTACCTGCTTGCTCTTTGTAAATAAATAATTCGACCAACGATTTTTCGGCACCGTTGACCACAGCTGTATCGTAACCAAATAATAGTCCTCCCAAAGTAGCTACCAGCGTAAGCATGGTAATGTAAAGCATACTACCTTTATTATAGCTGCTTACATCCGACGATGTGGTGGTGTTAATTAATGCCATAGCTTATGTTTTATTAGTTGTAGTTCAGAGACAATATTACTTATTTTTTTATAAATTTTATTCATTTGCTGAAATAAACAGAGCCATTGTTGAATTCGAATCTTCAATGGCTCTGCGAATTGACATATTGAATTAGTAGTTGGTGTTAAATGTACTGATTAATAATATTTTCGAACAGTTCTTGTTTGCCACTTATTTGCTTAGGTTCGTTGTTATTGGCAGCGATATCGCGCAGGTCGGCTAAAGTAAGTTTACCCTGTTCGAATTCAGCCCCTTTACCCGAATCGAATGATGCATAACGTTCAGCACGGAGTTTCTTGTAAGGTGACTTGGTAAGGATATCGTTGGCAACCATCAGTGCACGGGCAAAGGTATCCATTCCATTGATATGTCCGATAAAAATATCTTCCAGATCGGTGGAATTGCGGCGTGTTTTGGCATCGAAATTAATACCTCCTGTGGTAAATCCACCAGCTTCGAGAATAACCAGCATAGCTTCGGTAATTTCATAAATATTAATGGGGAATTCGTCGGTATCCCATCCATTTTGATAGTCACCACGGTTGGCATCGATGCTTCCCAGCATACCGGCATCGGCAGCTACCTGCAGTTCGTGCTGGAAAGTATGCAGTGCCAGATTGGCATGGTTAACCTCGATGTTGAGTTTAAAATCCTTATCAAGTCCGTAATGACGAAGGAATCCGATGACAGTTGCTGCATCGAAGTCGTACTGATGCTTGGATGGTTCCATGGGTTTGGGTTCGACCAGGAACGTACCTTTCCATCCTTGTTTGCGTGCATAGTCGCGAGCCATAGTTAGGAAGCGAGCCATGTGTTCAAGTTCACGCTTCATATTGGTATTCAGCAGAGTGCTGTATCCTTCGCGACCACCCCAGAATACGTAGTTTTCTCCTCCTAACTCGATGGTAGCGTCGATAGCATTTTTCACCTGAGCGCCTGCGTAAGCTACTACGCTAAAATCGGGATTTGTAGCAGCACCATTCATGTAACGTGGATGAGAGAACAGGTTAGCAGTTCCCCAGAGTAGTTTTACGCCAGAAGCTTTTTGTTTTTCTTTAGCGTAATCGACAATGGTACGCAGTCTTTTTTCGGATTCAGCCACAGAACTTCCCTCTTCCACCAGGTCGAAATCGTGAAAGCAGTAAAATGGAATGCCCATTTTGGTCATAAATTCAAAAGCAGCATCCATTTTATTTTTTGCACGTGAAATGGGGTCGCTTCCTTCATTCCATGGGAAAAATTTGGTAGCTGAACCAAAGGGATCGGCTCCTGAGCCACAGAGCGTATGCCAATAAGCCATTGCAAAACGCAAATGTTCCTTCATGGTTTTGCCTGCGACAACCTTGTTTTCATCATAAAATTTGAATGCTAAGGGATTGGTTGATTCCTTACCCTCGTACTTGATTTTTCCAATACCCTTAAAGTACTCTTTGTTTCCGATTAATACTTCCATAACTATTATTTTTAAAAGGTGAATTATTGAATGATTACTGTAGTTTCAAGCCATTGCGAAGCACCCAGTTCAATGGAACGTTCGAATGGGGCACTTCCTCCCACATAAAATTTGTACTGTCCGTTCAACAGTAGTTTGTTTCCCTGTTCATCAATACTCATCAACTTTTCGGTAGGTATTTCGAAAGTAATGGTAGTTTCCTCCTGGGGTTTTAAATGCACTCTTTTAAAACCCTTTAAATCGAATTGCGGTGTACGAAATTTGGCTGGAGGCACCGAAACATACAACTGAACAACTTCTTCGCCTTCGAATTTACCTGTATTTTTTAGTGTTGCTGTAATTCGAATTACCTCTTTCGACTTATATTTTTTTGCATTTGTGCTAAGTCCTGAATACTGGAAGGTAGTATAAGAAAGACCAAATCCGAAGGGATACATAGGTTCAGCTTTCATGTACTTATAGGTACGACCTTCCATGGAATAATCATCGTAAGGGGGCAATTGGTCTAAAGATTTGGGGAATGTAATTGGAAGTCGTCCCGAAGGAGTAGCATCGCCGAAAATGATGTTTCCCACTGCATATCCACCCTGTTCGCCAGGGTACCATGCGTATAGTATAGCATCAGCAAGGGGTTCAATTTCCGTCATATCGATGGGGCTACCCGCTGTGATAACGACAATTAAAGGTTTGTTTTTTAAGGCAGCACGAACACGTTTGAGGTATTCAATTTGTGCCCGCGGCAGGCTATAGTCAAGCCTATCCCCCTTTGTTGTAGAAGCAATAGACTCACCTTCTTCCCCTTCGTACAATCCACTCAGTCCCATGACGCAAATAGTTGCATCTACTTCAGGTAAATCGCCCAATACCCAATCAATAGGATTGAAATTTTTTCTGTCGGGTAAAAAAGCGTATTTATATTGAATCTTTGTGCCTATATTTACTTTAGCAGTTATACCCGCTAAAATTGGAGACATATCCCCACTCTGACCGTAGTAATTACCCAGCAGGACCTCAGATGTATTTGCATTGGGGCCAATCACGTAGAGATATCGGATATTTTTGGAGAGAGGCAATACGTTATTAGCATTTTTCAACAATACAATACTTTTCTCGGCAGCCTCAAGAGCAAGTGCTTTATGGGCAGGCGAATTCACAACATCGGCCGATACCTGATTAAAAGGTACACAGGCTGGAGGATCGAATAGTCCGAGTTTAAAACGGGTACGAAGCAAATGCTTGAGACGACTATCAATTTCAGCTTCAGTAACTAAACCTTTTTCGACAGCTTTAATGAGATAGGGATAGAAAACGCTACCACAGTTAAGTTCAACACCAGCTTTCAGCGCCATTGCAGCAGCTTCTTCGGGAGTTGCAACTACTTTATGTCCCTGGTAAAAATCGACAATAGCCCAGCAATCGGATGTAATGTAGCCGTCGAATCCCCATTGGTTACGAAGCAGATCGTTAAGTAAATATTTGTTTCCACAGCAAGGTTCATCGAAAGTGCGATTATAGGCACACATAAACCCTTCGACTTTTGCTTCTTTTGCCAGAGCCTCAAACGCGGGGGTATAGGTCTCGAAAAAATCTTTTTTCGTAGGCGTAGCGTTAAATTCGTGCCGTAAAGCTTCCGGACCACTGTGTACTACAAAATGTTTGGCACAGGCGGCTGCTTTTAAATATTTTGGATAATTACCCTGAAGTCCTTTTACAAAAGCTATCGCCAATCGGCTGGTTAAATAGGGGTCTTCGCCGTAAGTTTCCTGGCCTCTTCCCCACCGTGGGTCTCTGAAAATATTGACATTGGGGGTCCAGAAAGTTAAACCCGAATATTGTCCATGATTCCCAATAGCAACAGCTGCATTATATTTTGCACGAGCTTCATCAGCGATAGCGGAGGAAATACGGTAAAGCAAGCTGTCGTCAAAAGTGGCAGCCAGACCAATAGCTTGAGGAAAAACCGTAGCTCGACCGTTACGACCAATACCGTGTAAACACTCGTTCCACCAATTGTATTCAGGAATACCCAATCGCTCAATGGCTGGCGCATTGTACATCATCTGCTTGACTTTCTCCTCAAGCGTGAGTTGGCCGACCAGCAAATCAATCCTGCGCTCAATAGGGATATTTGGGTCCCAAAAGGTTCCTTTTAACGAATCGGGAACAATACAATTATCATTGGCATGGATCCATGCAAAAAGGCTAAGACATGCTACCATACCTATCAACCTTTTCCAAAATGTCTTTATACCTTGCATCTGAAAATATTTTTAAATTTTTTTAATGGTCGAATGAAACTCGCATGTTAAGAGCTACTTTCGCAAAGAAGAGCATGATAATAGAATTATTTCATACTCGTTTGTTAATACAGCTATTCATGTTAGTTTCATTTTATAATTATTAAGAAACACTGACCTGATAATTAGTATTATCAGTGAAAACAGATGTTTCAGGATTAAATGAACGACTTAAGGTATTGTTCCCATCGCTGATACGTTGTGTGTAATATTGTACGCAACGAATCATCGGGGGTAATGACCTCTACTTTATTGAGACCCACAAAGGCTTCATCGAACGAGCGATAAAGACCTACCCCTACCCCAGCGCCACGTGCTGCGCCCACCGAACCATCGGTGTTATAAAGTTCAATGGTTGCCCCGGTGATACTGGCAAGTGTGGAGGTAAAGATTGGGCTGAGAAACATATTTGCTTTGCCCGCACGAATGACAGAGGTAGATATGCCAATGCCTTTCATAATTTCTATACCGTAGTTAAAGGCAAATACAATACCTTCCTGGACAGCTCTAAGCATATGTGCCTGGTTGTGAAGGTTAAAGTTCAGGTTACCAAAGTGGCAGCCAATATCTTTGTTGCGCAGCATACGTTCGGCACCATTACCAAATGGCAATACCAACGCCCCATTACTTCCTGGCGCAATTGACGAAGCCATTTGATTGAGGTCGCTGTAACTTTTATCGGCCAACCCTGCATTTCGACGTATCCATGAGTTTAGAATACCCGTACCATTGATACAGAGTAATACCCCCAGCCGATTTTGACCTTCCTTATGGTTGACGTGGGCAAAAGTATTAACGCGCGAATAAGGATCGTATTTGACTTCCTGGCTAACGCCATACACAACCCCCGAAGTTCCAGCTGTAGCGGCAATTTCTCCAGGGTTGAGTACATTGAGTGAAAATGCATTATTGGGCTGATCACCTGCACGATATGCCACAGGAATTCCAGGAGATAACCCCAGTTCATTGGCTGCCTGCCGACTAAGTTCGCCCTGTATGGAAAAAGTAGGGACAATGTCGGGAATTATGTCGGAGTTAAAACCGAAATAATCCATCAAAAAGGAAGCCAGGGTATTGGTAGAAAAATCCCAAAAAATTCCTTCGGACAAGCCTGATGCGGTTGTACATATACGGTCGGTCAATCGCATAGCGATGTAATCGCCAGGGAGCATTATTTTGTAGATCTGGCGAAAGACTTCGGGTTCATTTTCCTTTACCCATTTGAGTTTAGCCGCAGTAAAGTTTCCCGGTGAATTGAGCAGGTGCGACAGGCATTTTTCGCCACCAATATCCTCGAAGGCTTTTTCGCCATAGGGAACAGCACGGCTATCGCACCATATGATAGATGGCCGTAATACATTTTTATTTTTATCGACCAGTACCAAACCGTGCATTTGATAGGAAATGCCTATACCCTTGATATCCGATGCATTCACGCCAGCCGTTTGCATGATTTCGTGGGTCACCTGCTTAAGATTTTTCCACCACTCTTCGGGATGCTGTTCGGCCCAGCCTGGTTTAATGGCAATCATTGCCATTTCGGTCTTCGGATAAAAAGAGGAGGCCAATGTAGTGCCCTTTTCTGCATCAATCAAACTCGCCTTTATCGACGAACTCCCAATATCATATCCCAGTAAATACATAACCTTTGATGTTTTATAATTTTTGATTTTTTAGATACCTGCTATGACTAAAACGATAGTATTGAGCTGGCTTATGGGCTACATTTCTTTCCTTTTCATTAACAGGAACAATGTAACCACTTCGGGACACACTCTTTCGAAAATTTCTGTTGTCCAATTTTTTACCCAAAATTAATTCATAAAGTGTTTGTAATTGCCTAATAGTAAATTTTTTAGGTAAAAGCTCAAACAGCTCAATGGGTTCGTGCTGAATTTCTTTTTGCAGTGTTTGGAGTCCTACCTGAATAATGTTATTATGGTCAAAAGCCAGTTCAGGTAGATTCATGGCATCGAGCCATACTACCCGGCCATCGGAAGGTGTAGTCTTATGAATTTTTATGAGCGAATAGTAGGCAATAGTAACAACGCGCTTAATTTTCATGTGTGTTTCTGCCTGTAACCAGATTAAATCCTCTTCTTTCTTTAAACGATCGGGCGAACCAAATACATGAAACTGTTTTAGAAAGATATTTTCAAGGCCTGTCAACTCTTTCAGTACACGGGTTGCAGCAGTATCCACATCCTCATCGTCGTATACCATGCTTCCAGGAAGCTTGAGGGTCAAAGGTTTGGTAAGTTTTTCAGGGGGTATATCGTAATTACGATCAATTAAAAGCACTTTCAGGCTTTGGCCATCAAAACCGAAAATCACACAGTCGACCGATACATGAGGATTAAGCCTGACGTTCATGCCTAAAATTTTTGTAAAAGTATGTCAATGTTTCAAAGTTTCCAAAACTTAGCGTATTAAATACGTTAAGTATTTTTTTAAAGTTATAGCATTCAGGGATTTATTTTTAAGCAGTGCAAAAATATCCTACCAAATAGACAGAAATGTAAACCTTGGTTATCTTTGTCATAAAAAACGGTGACTCAGATTGGCATACTATCCGATACCCATGGTGTTTTACCCAACGAGGTCTTAAATTTTTTTGAAGCCTGTGACGAAATATGGCATGCGGGCGATATCGGTAACCTGTCTGTTCTCGAACAATTGAGCAAACTGGAAAAGCAGGTACGGGCAGTATATGGCAATATTGATGGTCAGGCAATACGACAACAGTGCAAGGAAAGTTTATTTTTTACCTGTGAAGATGTTACCGTGTTTATGACCCATATAGGAGGCTATCCAGGGCATTATGCGCGTGGAATAAAAGATAAATTGCAAGAATTACGTCCCAAAGTTTTTGTATGTGGTCATTCGCACATTCTACGTGTAATGTTTGATAAACAGTTCGACATGTTGTATATAAACCCTGGAGCAGCTGGGAAAGAAGGATTTCACCTCATGCAAACGGTCATTCGTTTTGTAATTGATGGAAAAGAAATACGTAATTTAGAGGTATGGGAACAGAAAAAGCATCGTGCTTAAAATCTATGTTAAAAAATGATTATTTAAATGGAAAAGTTCTAAACAAATCCGTGAGGAAGCCAAACAAATGCCGTTCGTTTTACTCAAAATGTTTTCAGGCACAATAGAATAATGTAACTAAAATATAGTTTTCATGCAGAGAAAAACCTACTTTGCTGTTGGACTGTTAACACTTTTTCTGGCCAGTTCATTACAGGCAACTAATTTAGATTCTTTACTCAATGAATTGGAAAATACTATATTACAAAGAGAGCACTACCACCAACAAAAACTTGAGCATATCCTGCAGCTCAAACAAATGATGCAAAAAGAAACTAACGATGAATTGCAATTTCAACTGTACTATCAACTTGAAGAGCAGTATGAATCATTCAATTATGATTCTGCTTTTCAGTACTCGTTAAGAATGTATCAGCTTGCCCAACGCAGTAAACGACCCGAATGGATTGCTCTCAGTAAGATAAAGCTTGGATTTGTACTACTCTCATCCGGATTATTTAAAGAAGCCATTGATACGCTCCATAGTATTGATAGTACGGTAATGAACAAAAAGCTGTTAAGTCAATATTATGCTACCCTGGCTCGGGCCTATTACGATTTAGCTGATTACAACAGGGATGGATATTTTTCGGAATTCTATTTGAAGGTCGGTAATCGCTATCAGGCAATGGCCTGTAGGTTATCTGATCGGGCAACCAGTGAATATTGGATGCACGAAGGGCTTAAACAAATGAAAATGAGACAGTATTCAAATGCGAAGGAGGCATTTTCGTATGCAATACACCACTTTTCGCTCGACGATCATGCCTTTGCCATTGCAGCATCCAGTTTGGCGTTTGTATATCTTCAACTGCATGACACAGAGCATGCAATGGAAATGCTGATTAAAGCTGCTATAGCCGACATCAAATCATCCACCAAGGAAACCGTAGCCCTGCGCAATCTATCACAGTTGCTTTTTGAAAAAGGAGATGTAAAAACTGCCTATCGTTACATCAAAATTGCACTCGACGATGCCTCGTATTACAATGCCCGACATCGTAAAATTGAAATAGCCAGTATTTTGCCCATCATCGAAGGAGAAAAACTAAATACTGTCGAACGACAGAAAAAAGTTATTACAGGTTATGCCATTGCCATTTCAGGACTCAGCCTTATAGCAATTATCTTTCTTGTCATTATTTTCACACAAATGAAACGTTTACGTCGTGCGCAGCAACAAATTCAGCAGGCATATCAGTCGCTTACCCAAACAAACGCTAAACTGCAGGAAGCTAACAAAATTAAAGAGGAATATATTGGGTATTATTTCAACGTTACCTCCGAATATATCGATAAACTTGAAAGATTTCAGAAGGACGTTCACCGAAAACTGGTAGCAGGCAAAACGGAAGAACTCAAAAACATGCTTGCCAACATCGATCTGAAAAAAGAAAAAGAAGAGCTTTATCGGAATTTTGACATGGTATTTCTAAAGCTTTTTCCCGATTTTGTGGAAGAATTTAATAAACTTCTTAAGGATGAACATCGTATTATTCTAAGAGAAAACGAACTACTCAATACCGACCTGCGTATTTTTGCGCTTATCCGGATGGGTATTACGGATAATGAAAAAATTGCAAACATTTTACAATACTCTGTAAATACGATTTATACCTACAAAACAAAAATTAAGAACCGATCCATTGTTCCCAACGACAAATTTGAAGAGTACGTCATGCATATTAATTCGGTATAATTTTTTCGAGGGAAAAGTCTGACTTTGACAAAATTTTACGAAATATGACAAGATTTTTCAAATCTTTTGTGGGTTTATGGCAAAATAATTTTCTACCTTTATATCGTTAAAAACATTAACCACAATAACATGGAACACATACCTACTCATCGACATTTTCCGCGCAAGAAGCGATGGTTTATGCTGTCTTTTTATGCTATGGGGATTGCATCTACAATTTGGTTTCTTATCCGTGTAATACCCAAACCATCAAGGGCTGCTTATCCGTGTATGCGAGCTGCATTTCCTATCATGAGCAGTTTTATCATCTATCTGCTTACCCTATCGGGTTCGCTGATGGCTTTTCGCAAAGCGTTTTTTAGTTTTAAGAAATCGCGATATGTACTGGCAGGAGCCATGACCGTATTAGGTCTTGTTCTGTTTTATACATACATTATTCATGACAGCAGGGTTCATCTGGCAAATGCTGAGGTAATAAATCCATCCGATGCGCCCAATAGTCCTATGGGAGTAGCCACAGGAATCATGCCCGGACGAGTAGTCTGGTGTCGTGATACAGCAGCCACCAAAAATAATTTTCGTTCGGGTACCTATTTTTTTACCCCCGAAAACAACAATCCCATCATCTACCATAAGATGATGCGAGAATCAATACTTAAGCTAACAGAAAAATCGAATTTGAAGGATGCCTGGGAAAGCTTATTTAAATATTTCAACAAGAAGAAGAAAAATGAAGAGGTTGGGTATCAGGCGGGAGAAATAATTTTTGTAAAAGTGAACCAGGGAACCATTTCCTGGACATGCTTTGAAAGTACTGGATGGGATTTTAATGCTTCTGGAAACAAAAAAAATGCTGGTGCATGCCAGGGTAACCCTTACACCATTCTGGCACTGCTAACACAGCTTATCGATTCGGTAGGTATTCCACAGGATAAGATTTATGTAGGCGATCCCATCTCCCATATTATGAAACAACATTTTGATTTATGGAAATCGTACTATCCCAATATAAAGTACGCCGACAAATCATCGACCTCGGTAAGCAAATGGGGACGTACCAAAATCAATGTCTCGGATCAGGCTGTATTGCATTACTCCGATAAGGGCACTGTAATGCCCAATGCAGTGACGGATAAAATTTATAAGGAAATGGAGACAGCCGACTATATGATTAATATTGCGAATTTGAAAGCACATGTTCGGGCAGGAATCACCCTTTGTGCTAAAAATCACTTTGGTTCTCATAGTAGAAGTGGTGCCAATCATTTACATCCCAGCCTGGTGTCTCCAACCGAACAGGAGAGCAATCCTATCAACAATCAATACAAGCAATATCGGGTATTCGTCGATATAATGGGAAGTAAATACCTGGGTGGTAATACGATGCTTTTTATCGTAGATGGGATATATGGTGGCGACTATCACGAGTTGAACCCTCCTCGGCGTTGGAATATGCCCCCCTTCAACGGCGACTGGTGCAACTCAATTTTTATGTCTCAAGATCAAGTTGCCCTCGAATCGGTTTGTTTCGACTTCTTACGGACAGAATATAATGGGGTTTATAACTCGAACGTCAATCCTAACTGGGGTGCAGTGGATGATTATCTGCATCAGGCAGCTTCACCTACCGAATGGCCTGACGGTATTACCTATGACCCCGATAACAGTGGTACTCCTATTGGAAGTCTTGGTGTACACGAGCATTGGAACAATGCGGTTGACAAAAAGTACTCGAGAAATCTGGGTACAGGACAGGGAATTGAACTGGTGGCTATCGAAAATCAACCTTTTGATACTTCGGCCTATATCAAACCCAATCGCATCAAAGCAGTTGAATTAATAGCACAAGCATCCGTTTCACCCAACCCGGCTACGGATAGGATTACAGTACGTTTTTATAACAAAACACCGGGAATTTGCACTATTTATTTAATTGCTTCCGATGGACGTTTAGTATCCAATGAATCATTATCCTATATAGGAGAGGGCTACCAGCAAATAGAACTCCCATTAAGTGGAGTGCACCCAGGACTCTATTTGTGCCATGTTAAGGTATCTAATAGCCAATTTGTGGATAACCAAACGATAAAATTTTACAAAAGGTGATGTAAACTGAACATTAAGCATCAAAAAGTGGCTGCTCGCTATTAATCAAGTAAGTGAGTAGCCATTTTTATATTGGGTAATTTATGCTGTTTTTTTACCTCGTATCTTCAACCAAATATGTTTATTGATTATTGAAACTTCTCAGCTTGATTTGAGTAAGTACCTTCTTGGTATATAACGGAAAATCACCATTCATCATCCAGGAATAATAGGAAGGATCTTTTTTAAGAACTTCCTCCACAAGCATACCCTTATATTTTCCAAAATTAAACACTTCCCTCCCCTTATCGTCATAGATTATACGACCAGCAAAGTCGGCAGATCGATTGTGTGAAGAAAAACGGGAGAGAAACTCTACGCTGTTCTCAAACACTTCGCTGGCATTTCCATCGGGTATAGACATGCCAACATATCTATCGAGCTGAGCCATAAGGACTTCATAGGTTGCGTATGTGTCGGCACGAGAGCTGTGCGCATCGATCAAATCTTTGTTGCAATAAAACTTATAGGCAGCACTTAGGGTACGTTGCTCCATACGGTGAAAAATTACCTGAACATCGATAAACTTACGTTTTTTCAGGTCGATATCCACCCCCGCCCGGAGAAACTCTTCAACAAGTAAAGGAAAATCGAATTTGTTGGAATTAAAGCCAGCCAAATCGCATCCTTCCAATTCGTTTGCCAATGTTTGGGCAATTTCCTTGAAAGTAGGAGCATCCTTAACATCCTCATTGGTAATGCCATGAACAGCCGTTGCACGGGGATCGATGGGTATTTCGGGATTAACACGATAAGTTTTAAGATCCTCTTTTCCGTTGGGGTATACTTTAAGAAAGGTTATTTCAACTATTCTATCCTGCGCCACATTGAGTCCAGTGGTTTCGACATCAATGAAAACGAGTGGGTTTTTCAAATTTAGATTCATATTGGTAAATATTAATTACCCCGGCCCACGTAGATGTTGGAGAACCGGGGTAAAAATTATGTTTTAAGAAATATTTATCCGAGCAATAAAGGCATAATGAGCATCAGCACATCTTCCCCTTCGATTTCTTTATCGACAGGGATTACCAAGCCAGCACGCGAGGGGTCTGAGAGTTCAAGTGCAACATTGGTACACGAAAGATTGGATAGTATTTCCACAAGAAATGTAGATTTAAAACCAATTTCCATGTCATCGCCATCGTACTGGCAATTAAGTCGTTCGTAAGCAGATATCGAAAAATCGAGGTCCTGTGCCGAAACGATCAATTGATTATTTGAAAGGGACAGTTTTACCAGATTACTTGCTTGATTGGCATATACCGAAACCCGCCGTAACGCATTGTAAAGCTCAAGTCGGTCGATAATCATTTTATAGGGATTGTTCTGGGGGATGACCGACGCATAGTTGGGGTACATGCCTTCAATTAAACGGCAAACCATACGGTATTCGGGGAGCTGGAAAAGAGCATATTTGTCATCGTAGGTAACCGTTATATCGCTTTCTTCCTTTGCTAAAATTGTTTTGAGCAAAGCTGCCGGTTTCTTAGCCAGAATAAAAGAACCTTCATCGGCTTCCTTGATATCGGAACGGCGATAGCGTACCAACTTGTGGGAGTCGGAAGCAACAAACGTAACATCGTTCGATGTAATATCGACAAAAATACCCATCATCACCGGACGCATTTCATCGTCGGCAGTTGCAAACGATGTTTTTGAAATACCCTGCAGGAATAACGATGCGCTTGAGGTAATGCTCTTGCTATCCCCACTAATCCGCGGAAGCATTGGAAAATCTTCAGGGTTTTGACCCATGATAGAATATTTTCCGTTTTCGGTGAAAATGTTGATTGCAAAATTCTCGGTATCAATTTCAAACGTTAAAGGTTGTTCAGGAAATTCTTTCAGCGTATCGAGCAAAATTTTGGCAGGGATAGCAATCTTTCCACCATCCTCAACATGCGACAGCGTCAGCGAGGTAACAATGGTAGTTTCGATGTCGGATGCAGTGATGGACAACTTGTTATCGTCCAGGTCAAAAAGAAAATTATCTAAAATGGGCAATGAATTTTTTGGGCTTATCACTTTGCTAATTACCTGCAAGCGCCCGAATAATTCTGTACTGGATGCTACAAACTTCATTGAGCTTGATTTTTAATGGATTATCAATAGAAAACTCTTTTTTTTCGTACCCCCAAAAATAAAAAAATCAATGATAAAAATTAGGTTGACAGATAAATTTCTTTTTAAGGAAAAAACTATTTCGAAGTAATTCCAGAAACCGTTAAAGCCAACTATTTAGGGATGTTAGCAATGCGATAATATGTTTTATTTTTTTGAGAGACAGCCAGTAGATATCTATCTTTTTGCAAACCCATGATTTTCGTAATTTTGGGTTCATTGCCTGCAACGGTTGTTATTTCGAGTACCTCGCCCGCTTCACACCCACATGCATCCTCAAGATTTTCATTTTCAATGGCAAAAAGTCGTTTGATAGGCATGGTATAAAATTGTTCGTTTCCGTTCCACATGGTCATTACAGTTGCTTTATGTTCGGACAATTCAATAACAACGCCTTTCCTAGGCTTGCCTGCCTTCAAAAAAACGACAGAATCGGCAAGTTCGATGCCCCAACGATTGGTTTGCGGATGCCCTAAATACTCGTAATAGCTGGATGAAAATGCTCGATCGCTATCAATCATGTCTTCGGTAACTATATCAGCATGGATGGTAACAACGGTTTTTTGAACAAATGGATAGTAGGTTTTCCGGATGCTTACGATGAAATTATCGTAAAATTCAGCTTTATGAAGGGGAAAAGTTCGATAGAGGTTGTTTTTTGCCAAAAAGACAAGATTTTCTTTCTTATGTCCGTCCAAACCCCAAAAGGATATATTTTTTGCTCTTCCAACAGCCATCCGCAGGTATGTACATTTGCTATTGCAGTGCGAACCAGTAATATAGCTCTGCTGCACAGAACAGCCGAGAAGTAGTTGAATTACCAACAGTAGCCAAATAGTGTGGGTTTTAAGCATAGCACGTACAAGTAGATATAGTAGATACAAATGTAGGTTTTTTAACTAAAATTTATAATCGATGTAGAAAGAAATCAGGGATAATTTACCAAACAAAAATGGCCAATCATAAGCATGACTGGCCATTTGTTATTGAATGGAGAAAAATTATGCTTTGTTAGCACTGCCCAGCACATTCACAATTTTGTGTTTGTAGAGTTCTTTCAGGGCATCACGGGCAGGACCGAGATATTTGCGTGGGTCGAATTCAGCTGGATTTTCTGCCAGAACCTTACGAATAGCAGCAGTCATGGCAAGACGACCATCGGAGTCGATGTTGATTTTACATACAGCCGACGAAGCTGCGCGACGCAATTGATCTTCGGGAATACCTACAGCATCTTTAAGCTTACCACCATAGCTATTGATGGTACGAACCAGATCAACAGGTACAGACGATGCACCATGCAGTACAATGGGGAAGCCAGGAATACGACGTTCGATTTCCTCAAGGATATCGAAGCGCAGAGGAGGAGGTACCAAAATACCATCGGGAGTACGGGTACACTGCTCAGGTTTAAACTTATTGGCTCCATGGGAGGTACCTATGGATATAGCCAATGAATCCACGCCAGTTTTCTTGACAAAATCTTCAACCTCTTCGGGACGAGTATAGTGTGAATGTTCGGCCACTACATCATCTTCGATACCAGCAAGAACGCCCAACTCACCTTCCACGGTAACGTCGTATTTGTGGGCATACTCAACCACCGAACGGGTAAGCTCTACATTTTTTTCATACGGATGGTGCGAACCATCGATCATCACCGATGAGAAACCCATTTCGATACAGCTCTTGCAAAGTTCGAGCGAATCGCCATGGTCGAGATGCAATACAATGGGAATTGCATATCCCAGCTCTTTAGCATACTCAACGGCGCCCTGTGCAAGGTAGCGCAATAGGGTTTGATTGGCATATTTGCGAGCACCCGAAGATACCTGTAAAATCACAGGCGAGCGCGTTTCGACACATGCTGAAATGATTGCCTGTAATTGCTCAAGATTGTTGAAGTTAAATGCAGGAATTGCATAACCACCTTTAACGGCTTTCTGGAAAAGTTCCCTCGAATTTACCAGACCTAACTCTTTATAATGAACCATTTTCTTATAGTTTTTGTTAAATGAACGGCAAAGATAAAAAATATTTTTAACGCTTTACTATCGCATTGTAATTTAAATTTTATTTTCGTTCTATGCTGTAAAATTTTTTTTCATATTTCTTAAACATTGATTTACAGTTGTTTAACACGAAATGGAACTCACATTATGCAATACTAAATTTTATATTATTACTTTACTAAGATGCACAAGCAATATGCCAAAAATAAATGCCACATTTACTGTGGCGTTTATGGTATTGAGTAAACCAGTAAGATTATTGCTGTTGTGAGTCCTTTTGAATGGGTTCAAGCTGCCAGCCATAGGTGTTATTGAGATCGGCAATAAGCGAATTCATTTCATCAATAAGTCCATCAAAGCCTTCCGCAAAATAGGAATCTAAAGAAGACCTGGATTGATCGGCAAAAATAAGTCGCATATCAACATATCTATCCTCGACCATGCCAAATTCATTCTTTACCTCAGCTACATAGGCTTCGGCTTTTGCAATGGCCTGGTTGTTGCTGGCATAAACCACTACGAGGTCGGCGTATTGATTGAGCGCATCAGCAATTTCTTTGTCTGTGGGATTTTCTTTACTTGCAACAGGTGCAAGCCCGGCAAAATCAATCTGCCCAGCAATCTTAATGTCCATTAGCTGAAAATATGCATTCGCATTTTGAACAACTTTCTCAATATGAAATTGAGAGTCGTAGTAACCATAGGTTTCCCCATCAAATTCATACTGAACCCATGTTGAATCATAAGCATTTTGAACACCTTGCTGGGTTAATTGACCATTAAGCTCAAACCCCATGCTCAGTATATTGGTGGTTCCGTGGGTAAAGGAATAAGTAATCTTTAGGTTAGTTTCAGAGTATCCATAAGTTTGTTTCATCTGCCAGGTACCCATGGTGAGCGTATTTTCTATTTTAGTAGGGATACCATCGGGTTTGTACTCACCAACGAAGCTGTACGACAAGGCCGTATTTCCATCAACTTTAATGTTAAAGGAAATATTCGATGGTAAGGAAGTTGCATTAACCAAACTGAAATTTCCATTAACTACCTGGGGACGAGGAATCTCAAGAGTTGCGTTTAAATTTTGTGCATCGTAATTTTCCTTGTTAGAAGGGAATTTAAAAATAATACTGGTGCTGGATTCAACGGGTTCGTTTCCAAAACTTTTGGTCTCAAAGTTGTATTCATATACTCCCACATAAGCATCGAACGAATCGAGCAAACTGGCAAGATCATCATCACCTTCTTTCATAGCTTTCAAGGCAGTTTTCATTTGCGGCCGAGTAGAAAGTTTGCTCACAGCATACAATACTTTATAAGTACCTGAAGATTTGAATTTCTTTGCAGGCATTGCACCATCGTTCGAAGCCAGGTCTACAAACATGACCGAGGCCTGCATACCTTTTTCCTGATTTAGTGACTTTAGTTCACCTATCATTTGAGTTCCCGAATTTTCAAGGTCAGCTTTGGTTTCAGCTACCGTTTTGGGTGCATAGGTAGGGTTATCCAGGTTTATATCCCCTCCATCTTTTTTTTCGTCACTTCCACAGGAGGTTACCACAAGGGCAGAAAGCCCTAAAACATAGTACAACCATTTCTTCTTCATAATAATTTGATTTAAAATTACTTAAGCAAAAACTTATTTTATTCAAAATTAATAAAATATTTGTCAAGAATATAAAAAAATAAGAAAATGAGACCAAAAAAAAAGCAGACCTTGCAGTCTGCTCATTCAATCATATGATCCCGCTGGGATTCGAACCCAGGACCCCATCCTTAAAAGGGATGTGCTCTACCTGCTGAGCTACGGAATCAACCCCTTAAAAAGTGCCGCAAAGATAGGCAGCTTTTTTTATTTTCAAAACAAGTTTGCTGAAAATTTTAGGCATTTTCAGATATTACACTGATAATCAAAGAATTTATTACGACAAATTTTAATTTTTTGATAGCGGTCGGATGGAATTTACATACCACCTCACCCCCAGCCCCTCATCCTTTCAATCCTCACCCCCGTCCCCTCTCCTTTACAAGGAGAGGGGCGACTGGTAAGGTAGGGTCAGATTTTATTGCAACCAATACACTAACTGGTACAAGCCCTAAAATTTTTTCTCTTCCAACCCCGTAGGGGTGGCTCTTTTGGTAGTAATTGAATGGCCACCTCAGCCCCTTCCCCTCTCCTTTCCAAGGAGAGGGGTGCCCGACAGGGCGGGGTGAGGATGAAACTGCAAGCCATCATCGCCTCGGCAACTATTTCCTTTCTCCTACTTTCTTGTCTTGATACAAGAAAGTAGCAAAGAAAATCAAGCACAAATGATCCCCCACCCGCTCTGGTCAAAACGGAGTATGGCAGGCAGGGTAAGTCAAATCGTTGGCCATGGCATTTAGTGTGGTCTGTACTTTACGGAATAGCTATAGCGTTTCCATTCAAGGCTTT
>JAKPGM010000028.1 GCA_029550865.1 Bacteroidota bacterium
TAAAAAGTGGTTAATGCCATATTTGTGCCTTGCCAATATTTTAATGTATATTTATTTCTTCTTTATTTCAAGAAAATCATTAAAAGCTATTGCGTTGGCTAAAAAAGAATTTAAAGAAAATTTAGACATTTTGAATGTTAAAAAGAAGGATATTCTTGATAATGTGTTAGTAACGGATAAAGAAATAAAGAAATATTTTAAAAAATTTTAAATTATGTTTGTAAATAAATCACTGCTCATTACTGGTGGTAGTGGGTCCTTTGGCAATGCTGTTTTACGTCGATTTCTTAATACAGGAATTCGCGAGATAAGAATTTTCTCCCGAGATGAAAAGAAACAGGACGATATGCGCCGCTTCTACAACGATAATCGCATAAAGTTTTACATAGGAGATGTAAGAAACGAATCGAGCGTGCGTTCAGCCATGGTGGGTGTCGATTACGTTTTTCATGCTGCTGCTTTAAAGCAAGTTCCATCCTGCGAGTTTTTCCCTGTAGAGGCGCTTAAAACCAATGCTATTGGAACCGATAACGTTCTTGATGCCGCTGAGAAATATGATGTTAAGCGTGTAGTTACCCTTAGCACCGATAAGGCTGTTTACCCTATTAATGCCATGGGAATTACCAAAGCTCTCATGGAAAAGATAATGATAGCCCGATCACGGAATAACGACCCCAACAAGCAGGTATTCTGTGGTACACGCTATGGGAACGTTATGGCATCACGTGGATCGGTTATTCCCCTATTTGTTGAGCAGATTAAAAACGGACAACCCCTTACCATTACCGACCCTGGAATGACCCGCTACATGATGACACTGGATGATGCTGTTGACTTGGTACTTTTTGCCTTTGAAAATGGCCAACCCGGCGATATCTTTGTTCAAAAAGCACCCGCTGCAACTATCGAAACCCTTACCAAGGCATTGCTTGAGCTTTACCAGGCAAAAAATCCTATAAAGGTAATCGGAACGCGGCATGGCGAGAAACTCTACGAAACCCTGCTAACCCGCGAGGAGATGGTTAAAGCAGTTGATATGGGCGATTACTTTAGAATACCTGCCGACAACCGCGATCTTAACTACGGGTTATACTTCAATGAGGGGCAAAAGGATATCACCAGAATTGAGGAGTACAACTCCCATAATACTCACAGGCTCGACGTTGAAGGCATGAAAAAGTTGCTCCTAAAACTCCCATTGATACGAAAGGATATCCTCAACGAGAACATTCGGCACATTTATGAGCCATAAGATGTTTCACAGGATTACACTGTGTACTATATAAATCAAAACACAATGGTAAAAGTAGGCATTACCGGACAGTCAGGATTTATTGGCACCCACCTGTACAACACCCTTGGGTTATACCCCGATATGTTTGAACGCATCCCTTTTGATGATGACTATTTTGAAAACCCTACTAAGCTATACCACTTCGTTCAATCCTGCGATGCCATAGTCCACCTGGCCGCAATGAATCGCCATAACGACCCACAGGTTATCTACGAAACCAACATTAGTCTGGTTAAAAAACTTACTGATGCCTGCGAGGCAACAGGGTCTAAGCCACACATCCTATTCTCCTCGTCAACCCAGGAGGAGCGCGATAACCTCTACGGAAAATCGAAACGCGAAGGGCGATTGCTCTTCGAGGATTGGGCTAAGCGGAATCACGCCCACTTTAGCGGTTTTGTTATACCCAATGTGTTTGGCCCCTTCGGTAAGCCATACTACAACTCGGTGGTGGCAACCTTTTGCCATCAGCTTACCCATAACGAAGAACCCCGAATTGAAGTGGATAGCGAGCTCAAACTCATCTACGTTTCGGAGCTGGTTAAGCATTTTATCGATAGAATACAACTTTTTGCCGAGTCAAAAGCTGGCTCACACACCGAAACATTTCATGTTCCACATACCATTACCATAAAGGTTTCGGAGATACTTGGCAAGCTGAATTCATATAAAGAAAACTACTTTGAAAAAGGGATTTTCCCAAACCTCAACAACCCATTCGATCGTAACCTTTTTAACACCTTTGTCTGCTATATTGACCACGAAAAGTTCTTCCCGCGCATGCTGGAGCTTAAGACCGACGATAGGGGTTCGTTTGTTGAAACCGTGAAGCTGAACAGCGGTGGACAGGTTTCGTTCTCCACTACTAAACCCGGAGTTACCCGAGGAAATCATTTCCATACCCGCAAGGCCGAACGGTTTGCGGTAATTAAAGGTAAAGCGGTTATTGAGTTACGTCGTATTGGTACTGATAAAAAGTTTACCTTTGAGCTCGATGGCGATAGAAACCCATCGGTTGTGGATATGCCAATATGGTTCACCCACAACATTAAGAATGTTGGGACCGACGATGTGTACACCATCTTCTGGATTAGCGAACACTTCGACCCAAACGATTCGGATACGTTTTTTGAA
>JAKPGM010000037.1 GCA_029550865.1 Bacteroidota bacterium
GATGGATGGTACCATTCCATCAAAACAACCATCGGTCGAAAATCGCCGTCGGTCGTCCCTTCCTTTTGCAAAAATAAACTAATTTTACTATGTTTGTTTAACCTTCTGTACTAAAGTCCGATTTATTGGGGGCTAAACCAATAATCATCAATGAACCCGGCCATATTTCTATAGGCCCGTTTATTGTAACTTCTTCTGCATTAATAAATAAGGCTTTATTATTATTTATTATAATAGGTGTTGTATTTGAAAAATTTACATTTCGTCCAATGTACGATTTATTTGCATTAAAAATATTGATATTAATGTTATAATTAACAAATTCACACCACAAATAACTTTTCATTTCATTAGCCAGTGTCCAGTGCACTCTTCCCAATTGCTGAGGGGTAATAGCTTCTTCTCCACTATAATCCATCATATTATTTGAACCCGTAGAACAGTTCCAACCACAACATGCCTCAATATTGAAGTTTTCCCTTATTTCTATTCTCGTGGGGGTGTCGGTACAGTAATCGTCCACAAAATCACTACATTTTCCATCCCAAGTGAGTACCGTATGCAGCAAACTAAGGTTATGACCAATTTCATGATTAAGAGCATGTGCCGCAACCCATAGTCCTTTATCTTGAATATTAGAACGATATCGTTCCCATATTCCACACAACACAACAAATCGAATTCCACTTAAAACGGCATACCCTCCACCACCTTCATTTGAATTACGTAATATTGTAATGTATACATTTACAGCTTCACCATTATTCTCTCTATATTTTAAATCTGGTTGGGCAGGATAATAGTAGTAATTACTATCCTCATGAAAGAATACCCCATTAAGAATATAAAAGTATCTTCTTGATAGCACAGGTGTTGAATTACCAGGGGGCAGGCGCATAGGATCATTCAATGATAAACGGTAATTTGCTGTATTAATGAGATCTTCTGCAAATTGATATCCATTGTAGTTGTTACCCAAGCCATCTCCTGTGGGTGTAAAATTACCCGGATATAATGGATCTGAAGGGCTACGTAACATGTAATGTATATTAACTCGTATATACTTTACTGGTGTACTATCGTTAGGAATGTAATTGGTTACGTCAATGAAAGAACTCGATTTTAAAGAACTTGTAGTTGTAATAGTATTGCACACAAATTGACCGTGTACTTGGCCTGATATTATTGATAATAAAATAATGAAAAAAGCACTCACAGTTTTCATTTTTTTAGGATTTTATAGTTAAGTATGGCTGTATTGGTAAAAATCTTAATAAAATAGACTCCTGATTTGCGGGTGGTCAAGTTAAGCGTATTGTAGAATTGTCCATGAGAAGGGTAAGAAATAATTTTTTGCCCGATAGAATTGTAAATTTCAACATATTTAAGTGGTTGCTGACTTATAATAGTAAAATGAGATTCGACAGGATTTGGAAAAATTTTAATTTCAGATGAAGACGTTGCTTTTACATCAGTTGTATTAATCAGCGTATCACAAGAAACATTTCCAAAATTCGTAGACCAAAAATGGGAATGATAAGTAAGTTCATTGTCTATATAACATCGTAAACCAGTGTATGCAAAATTATCACCTATCAATGTTGATGGAAGCATAAGAAAATCCTCTTCGCTTCCAACTTTTTCAATTATTTCGTAAGTAAAAGTGTAGTCTCCACCAATATAATATGAGTTATATATTGTATAACTTAAGTATTGTTTTTTAAGTGTTATTTCACCCACAGTAACATAAGTTATTGAGTCAACAATAATAGGTGATACTGAATCACAAGCATAAATCTCTACAGATGTCCTCAATGTATCCCCTTTTTTTAAAGAAAAATCGTATATTAAGGAAAATGAATTACTTGTAGGATTAAACCAATACACTCGTTGATTTTCTTCCCTGACTATCAATGGATTTTCGTTTTCTTCGTTACCTTTATAATCTACAATTTTTTTTAAAACAAGTTTTGCAGGTAGAGTCAGAATTACAGTATCTTTCAATACGATGTATTCAATGTAACCATGTTGCTTATAAATTGAAAGATTCTGTATGTTATAATACCATTTTGCCCCAATGGGTGCCCATTCTTTCGTTTGTGCATTGAGATACAAAGGCAGTAAAACAATACCTATCAGTAATTTGGATCTCATTGTTTTTAGGTTTTTTCTCTTAATCAGCCGTGGATTTTTTATTTTACAGAAACAAATTTACACAACCAAATTATTAACGTGTCTTTTCAACTCACAAGTTTTCAAATTTTTGTATAAAATAAAAAAAAAATAGAAAAATATGCAACAAAAGCACAAAAAATTTATATACTAAGTGCCATAATTACAGTTTATTACAAAACATGAGCAATATAGCATTGTTTTACAACAGAACTGCCATATAGAAGAATATGGTTGTGTTCCTACTAAATGCTTGACTTTATTTTATCACCTTGTTTCTGCCATTTCAGGAATTTTTTTAAGACTACCCCATATTTTTTCCACAAGCAAACAGAATTATATTGAATGAGTATAAATAAGCTTTCTGGTAATTTCCTTTAAGAAAATAATTTTTCTATAATGCACTATAAAACAACACTTTATTACCTTGAGTACTTTGATACAAATCCAAAAAAAATAAGTATTGTATAATTTCCCGCAAACGTTTGAATCAAATGGTTTGTCGCCTTTTTAAAGCACAAATGAGACCATAGTTTTGTTTTTTACACCAAATTTCTAAAATACTTAAAGCATTAGTACTGTATCTTTGAAATTAAATAATGTAAATATGAAATCCAATGAAGAATAATAAGCCAAATTTAACATTTTTCCAGCTTTGGAGCATGAGTTTTGGTTTTTTGGGAGTGCAGATAGGATATTCGTTGCAAAATGGCAATGCAAGTCGTATTCTATCGGCACTGGGGGCACATGTTGAAACATTGAGTTATTTCTGGCTGGCAGCCCCACTGACGGGGATGATCATCCAACCCCTTATCGGGCACTGGAGCGATAATACCTGGACACGTATTGGCAGGCGTATTCCGTTTATTATAGGGGGGGCGGTACTGGCTGCAGCCTCTATGTTCTTTATGCCTAACTCAGGCTCATTTGCTCACATCATGCCTATCCTACTATTTGGCGCGCTGATGCTGGTGTTGATGGATGCCTCGTTCAATATTACCATGCAACCTTTCAGGGCACTGGTTGGTGACAAGGTAAACGAAAACCAACGAAATGCAGGTTATGCAATTCAAAGCTTTTTAATCAATGTAGGAGCTATTATTGGATCGTTGCTTCCTTTTGTTCTTGCTAAAGTTGGAGTACAAAACGTACCCGATCCAGGAAAAACGGTAGCCCCTTCCGTCATCTGGTCGTTTTACATTGGTGGCACCATCCTGTTGCTTTCTGTATTATTTACCGCATTTACCACCAAGGAATATGCTCCTGGAACCTATGAAGAAAATTCAGTTCGGGAAGAAGTTAAGCCCCAAAAAACAAATTGGAAGCAGATAATCAGAGACCTTCCACCGGTAATGCTACAACTGGCATTTGTACAGTTTTTCTCGTGGTTTGCACTGTTCCTCATGTGGGTATACACTACGCCGGGAGTTGCGCAAAATGTTTGGAATACCCTTCCTACCGATTCGGTATCAGCTGCCTACAATGAGGCAGGTAATTGGGTAGGGGTCATTTTTGCGGTGTACAGCTTTTTTGCTGCCCTATACGCCACCTTTATGGCGCGATTGGCCAATCGTTTTGGCAGAAAAACTATTTATGGATTATCACTTGTAGCCGGCGGCATTGGTCTGCTATCGATGGTTTTCATACATCAACCAATGGGCTTAATTTATTCCATGATAGGAGTTGGAATAGCATGGGCTGCCATATTGGCTATGCCATACGCCATACTTTCGGCTTCAATCCCTACCGATAAAATGGGAGTATACATGGGAATTTTCAATATCACCATTACCGTTCCGCAAATTGCGGCAGGACTGCTGGGAGGGATAATACTTAAACTCCTTTGTGGAAAAGCTATCATGATGCTGGGAGTGGCCGGTATATCCATGTTGCTGGCCGCAGTAATGGTAATACGAATCAAAGCAAAACACGAATAAATATGACACAGGGCGTAATTTTCGATTTAGACGGCGTAATTGTAGATACCGCAAAATATCATTTCCTGGCATGGAAACGTCTGGCCAGCGAATTGGGCTTTGAATTTAGTGAAGCACACAACGAACGTCTTAAAGGCGTAAGTCGAATGGCCTCACTCGAAATACTACTGTCGGTGGGCGGTATTCAACATCTTAGCGAAGAAGAAAAACAACGATTGGCCACGAAAAAAAACCAATGGTATGTCGAATACATCGAAAAAATTACTCCAGCAGAGATATTACCTGGTTTTTTGCCCTTGCTCGATTTTTTAAAGCACAACAAAGTAAAAGTAGCCGTAGGTTCGGCAAGCAAAAATGCAGGAACCATACTTTCGCGACTGGGGCTTATTGAACAATTTGATGCGCTTGTAGATGGAAATCGGATTACTGAGGCCAAACCCAACCCTCAGGTTTTTACGTTGGCTGCTGATGACATGGGACTACCCTATTCGGCCTGTGTAGTCATCGAGGATGCTGAAGCAGGTATTGAAGCTGCCCAACGTGCAGGTATGAAATGCGTAGGCGTGGGAAGTCCTGCCATCCTGGGAAACGCCGATATAGTGGTACAATCGCTTGACAAACTCAATTTTAACGAATTATTACACCTGGCAGGCTAAGCATGTGATCTTTCCTAAAATAACGAAAACAAAAAATTAACCAAAAACTCAATAATTGTACACCTATGAAAAAGTATTTACAGGTACACCCGTGGAAAGTAATTGAAGATGGCTTTGATGCCAATAATATGGAGGCATCGGAAAGTATATTCAGTCTGGGCAACGGAAAAATGGGACAGCGGGCAAATTTCGAGGAACAGTATTCGGGACATAGTCTGCAGGGAAACTACTTTGCCGGTATATTCTACCCCGACAAAACACGGGTAGGATGGTGGAAAATAGGATATCCCGAATATTTCGGTAAAATGATAAACTCAGTCAACTGGGTAGGTATAGATGTATTTCTGGATGACGAGCCGCTCGATCTTGCTAAATGCAAGGTATTTCAGTTCCGACGCGAGCTCGACATGAAAGAAGGAACGCTCAGTCGAAGCTTTTATGCCGAATTGCCCTCGGGCAAAATGGTGCAGGTACAGGCCAAACGATTTATCAGCATGGACAATACCCGCCTTGCAGCGATTCATTATTCCATTACAGCGGTCAACTTTAAAGGTACCCTCACGATCCTTCCCTACCTCGATGGCGATGTTAAAAATAGGGATTCAAATTACAACGAAAAATTCTGGGACGAGGTAGCAAAAACATCGGGGGATAATCAAGCCGCCTTAATCGTAAAAACCAAAAAGCTCGATTATCATGTAGGCAGCGGGATGAGAATCGTTTTGCTTAAAAACAACCAACCCATTTCCATTGCTTCTGAACCCATCGAACGTGCCAAATATGTTGGTCAACGTTATACAATTGCTGTTGAAAACAATCAAAGCCTAACCATTTACAAGTATATCTGCAATGTTACCTCGCTTGATGTCGATCCCAGCCATATGTTTCAGGTCATTGACTCTGAACTCAAAAATGCCGTAAAAACAGGCTTTGACAAATTGCTGGAAATGCACCGACAGGCGTGGCAGATTAAATGGGAAAAAAGCGACATTGTAATCGAAGGGGATGACGAGGCCCAGCAGGGTATCCGTTTCAATATCTTTCAACTAAATCAAACCTATACCGGTGATGATGAACGTCTGAACATTGGGCCTAAAGGTTTTACAGGGGAAAAGTATGGGGGAGGTACTTACTGGGATACCGAAGCCTTTTGCTTTCCCTTTTACCTTTGTACCGCCAACCAGAACGTGGCTCGAAACCTCTTGCTTTACCGTTATCGTCAGCTCGATAAGGCTATCGAAAATGCCCGAAAACTTGGCTTCACCGACGGCGCAGCTTTATATCCCATGGTAACGGTCAATGGAGAAGAATGTCATAACGAATGGGAAATAACCTTCGAGGAAATTCACCGCAATGGGGCTATTGCCTATGCTATCTACAATTATATCAAACATACCGATGATAAAGAATATCTCGCCCATTACGGACTCGAGGTCCTTATTGCGCTTTCCCGTTTCTGGAGTCAACGAGTTAATTTTTCAAAGGTGAAGGGCAAATATGTGATCCTTGGGGTGACTGGTCCCAACGAGTATGAGAATAACGTAAATAACAACTGGTACACCAATTTTATCGCCCGCTGGACACTTGAATATACCCTCGAAACCATCGACTTTGTGAAAAAACAGTATCCGCAGGTATATCAAAAATTATCGCAGAAAATAGATTTTCAAGAGACAAAAGAGTGCGAAAGATGGAAAAACATCATTGAAAATATTTACCTACCTACCATTGAAGGTACCAACATTTTTTTGCAGCAAGAAGGCTTTTTAGACAAAGAGATACAAACCGTTGATGCTATACCACGCAATCAGCGTCCTATCAATCAGCACTGGTCGTGGGATCGTATTCTACGTAGCTGCTTTATTAAACAGGCCGACGTATTGCAGGGAATCTATTTTTTCCTCGATAAATTCTCGATGAAGCAGGTGGAAGATAACTTCAATTACTACGAACCCATGACGGTGCACGAATCGTCTTTATCTCCAAGCATTCATAGCGTCATTGCCTCGCACATCAGCAGGGTTGACAAAGCCTATGAACTGTACCTGCGTACCTCGCGTCTCGACCTCGACGACTATAATCATGAGGTGAAAGAAGGGTTACACATTACCTCCATGGCTGGCAGCTGGCTGGCTATTGTCGAGGGATTTGCTCGCAAACGTGTGGTCAATGGTAAACTAAGTTTCGACCCCCTGATTGTCCCTCAATGGAAAAGTTATAATTTTAAAATCCAATACCGGGGTCAAATTGTCGAGCTGCAGGTTAAAAATGAAGAAGTGATAATTATCAATCACAGTAGCAAACCCCTTGAACTGTACCTCTATGGTACGCTTTACACCATTGCCGAAAATGGAACATTGCACTATAAAAAACAAAAAGTATAATGGTGTCTAAAAGCAAAAGCGGGGCTTTGCTATTTAATAAATTGTAAAATTTTCAAATAATTAAAAACCATTAGCTATGAAAACTATGTCGTACTGGATAATCGTTGTCATTGTTGTAGTTGGAGCAATAGGCGTTCTTATTGCCTGTCGACAAAAGCCTGAAACCGAAAAAGTTGTAAGCGAAGTTAAAAATGTTGAGTGGGCAAAGAATGCAGTAATATACGAAGTGAATATCAGGCAATACACCCCCGAAGGAAATTTTAAAGCCTTTGCAGCACATTTACCACGCTTAAAAGCAATGGGGGTTGATATTCTGTGGCTTATGCCTATACATCCTATCGGCCAAAAAAACCGGAAAGGTCCCCTGGGTAGCTACTATTCGGTTCGCGATTATCGAGCAGTGAATCCCGAATTTGGTACGATGGATGATTTTAAACAGCTTGTACGCGACATCCATGCCCAGGGGATGAAAGTCATTATCGACTGGGTTCCCAACCATTCCTCGTGGGATAACCCATTGACAAGTGAACATCCAGAGTTTTACATGAAAGATTCGGCCGGTAATTTTGTATCGCCGTTTGACTGGACAGATGTCATCCGTTTTGATTACGCAAATCCTCAAATGCGAGCCTGGATGGTCGAAACCATGAAATATTGGCTCACCGAAACCGATATTGACGGCTTTCGATGTGATGTGGCACACATGGTACCCGTTGAGTTCTGGGATTCGTGCCGAGCCGAGCTGGATAAAGTGAAACCCATCTTCTTCCTGGCAGAAGCCGACCAATCCTTCCTGCATAAAAAAGCATTCGACATGACGTACGATTGGCGTTTCCACCACCTGATGAACGATATCGCAAAAGGGAAAAAACATGCTGGGGATATTGAAAAACACTTTGCCTGGGTAGACTCGGTGTATCCCATCGGCTCTATTTTGATGCAGTTTACTTCAAATCACGATGAAAATTCATGGAGCGGTACCGAGTTTGAACGGCTCGATGGAGGTGCCCAGACTTTTGCCGTACTATCCGCCACCGTGCCAGGGATGCTACTAATATACAGTGGACAGGAGGCCGCCTTTAATCGTCGTTTAAAGTTTTTTGAAAAAGACACTATAAGCTGGGATGGATATGTATTCGAAAACTTTTATCGCCAGCTTATCGAGCTAAAAAAATCTAACCCTGCTCTGTGGAATGGTATTGCAGGCGGTTCCTTTAAGCGCATTCGCACCACCGATAACCGAAATATCATAGCTTTCGTTCGTGAGAAAGACCAAAATAAGGTAGTAGTCATGCTAAACCTTACCCCTAAACCACGTAGCCTTATGTTGCGCGAAGGCATTGACGGCAATTTTACGGAATGGTTTAGCCAGCGTCCAACCCAACTCAAACGTTACCAAAAGTTTACACTTGCACCATGGGGTTATTACGTTTGGGTCTCGAAAAATTAAATATCAGGAGATATTTTCGAGAAAAGCCTTCATACGAGGAAATAGCATACGGAACCAAACCGTATAGCTATCAGAACTATGCAGTAGCTCCTTTTCAATTTGAAGAGGAGCTATTGTTTTCCATGCCATCACTTCTTCTGGGTTAATGCGAGGCTCATCGTCGCAGAATCCATAAAAAACATGATCGAGTTCATGTTCGGTAAGTCCATTATCGAGTTCTGCCTTATATATAAAATTAAATGCTTTGTACAAAGGAACACACGTCATACCCATTTCTTCCATCAGTCGCTTGCGAGCAGCCTCTTCAGCAGTCTCATTGGGCGAAGGGTGGGTACAACAGGTATTGCTCCATAACCCTGAAGAATGATATTTTCCTAAAGCCCGTTGCTGCAATATCCATTCCCCTCTGGAGTTTATAATAAAGACCGATACCGCACGATGAAGTACTGCCTTTTGATGCGCCTCAAGTTTATCCATGATACCGGTTACATTGTCGTTCTCATCGACCAGAATCACTTCATTCCGCATAACGTATGATTGTAAATGCTGTTCTCAAATATGTAAACAGACAAATATACCAATTGTTCAGATAAAATACGTCTGCAACCAAGTTTTATCAATAAGTTTCAAACCAAATCTGAATAAAAAAGCCTCCCAAAATAGGAGGCTTTTTAGTCTTGCTGTATTATTAGAATTACTTTCCAGCTTTAATAGCAGCCTGAGCAGCAGCCAGACGTGCAATGGGAACACGGTAAGGCGAGCAGCTTACATAGGTGAGTCCGGTTTTGTAACAGAACTCAACCGAAGCTGGGTCACCACCCTGCTCACCGCAGATACCTACCTTGAGGTCGGGACGGGTAGCACGGCCTTTCTCAACCGACATCTTGATAAGCTGACCTACGCCATCCTGGTCGATTGTCTGGAAGGGGTCGGCAGATAACATCTTTTTATCCAGATAGTCGTGCAAGAAGCCACCGATATCATCACGGCTAAAACCGAAGGTCAACTGCGTTAGGTCGTTGGTACCAAACGAGAAGAACTCGGCTGTTTTGGCCATACGGTCCGACAACAAGGCAGCACGAGGTATTTCAATCATCGTACCGTACTTGTAGTCAATCTTGCTCAGACCAAATTTGGCAATTACTTCGGCATATACTTTATCGACAATCTTCTTGGTAAAATCGAGTTCCGAAACGTCGCAGGTAACGGGGACCATGATTTCGGGCAGAGGTTTTTTGCCTTCCTTCATCAATTCGGCAGTGGCTTCGAAGATAGCCCGAATCTGCATTTCGGAAACTTCGGGATAGGTAACTCCCAGACGAACACCACGATGTCCCATCATGGGGTTGGTTTCGTGAAGAGCTTCCCCACGTTTCACAATTTTTTCTACGGTAATGCCCAATGCTTTAGCCAGCTCGGCCTGTTTTTCAGCGCTCTGAGGTACAAATTCGTGCAGAGGTGGGTCGAGCAGACGGAAGGTAACTGGCAGACCATCCATAGCCAACAGGGTGGCCTTAATATCCTTCTTCACGTAAGGGAACAGCTCATCGAGAGCCTTACGACGTTCCTCGGTAGTTTCACTCAAAATCATCTTACGAAGCAAGAACAGTGGTTCGTCGCTACCTTCGCCATAGAACATATGCTCTGTACGGAACAGACCAATACCTTCGGCACCAAAGTCACGAGCAACCTTAGCATCGGCAGGTGTATCGGCATTGGTACGAACGCCCATGGTACGATATTTATCGGCCATCTTCATAAAGGCCTGGAAGTTGGGATTTTCAGAGGCATCCATCAATTTGATTTCGCCCGCATATACATTTCCCTTAGTACCATTAAGAGTAATAACATCTCCCTCTTTAAGTACGATATCGGTATCAGCTATTTTAGCTTTTTTATTTTCGACATCGACATGAATAGCGCCAGCCCCTACAATACAGCATTTACCCCAGCCACGAGCCACCAGAGCAGCATGCGAGGTCATACCACCACGTGCGGTAAGGATACCATCGGCTGCACGCATACCCTCAACATCTTCGGGGTTGGTTTCTTCACGCAGCAGAATGACTTTTTCACCACGACGTGCCCAGGCAACAGCATCTTCGGCAGTAAATACAATTTTACCCGTTGCAGCACCCGGACCAGCAGGCAGCCCCTTAGCAATAACCTTTGCTTTCTTTTCAGCTTCGGGGTCGCAAATGGGATGCAATAACTCGTCGAGCTGCGAAGGTTCTACACGCAATACAGCAGTTTTTTCATCAATAAGTTTTTCGTTGAGCATGTCCATGGCAATGTTGAGCGCTGCCGTACCTGTACGTTTTCCAACACGGCACTGCAACATGTAGAGCTTACCTTCCTGGATAGTAAATTCAATATCCAGCATATCGCGGTAGGCTTGCTCAAGGATGTTACGAATTTCAACCAGTTCCTTGTAGGTTTCGGGCATGGCTTCTTCCATGCTCTTTAAATCCTTGTTATTGTCATTCTTAGTAGCGTTGTTGAGCGGATTGGGGGTACGTATACCAGCCACCACATCTTCGCCCTGAGCATTGATAAGCCATTCGCCATAGAACTCATTAGCACCTGTAGCCGGGTTACGGGTAAATGCTACACCTGTTGCTGAGGTATCGCCCATATTACCGAATACCATGGCCTGAACGTTAACAGCTGTACCCCAATCATCGGGAATACCTTCGATACGACGGTACGAAACTGCTTTTTTACCATTCCAGCTCTTAAATACAGCCTTTATACCTCCAATAAGCTGTTCTTCAGCATTATCGGGAAAATCTTTACCCAGAACCTGCTTAACTTTTTTCTTAAATTCTTCGGCCAGATACTTTAAATCATCGGCTGTAAGGTCGGTATCGGATTTATAATTTTTCGACTTTTTGTATTCGTCGAGCATATTATCCAGCTGCTTACGAATACCTTCGCCTACAGGCTCAATTCCTTCTGCTTTTTCCATAACCACGTCGGCATACATCATAATCAACCGACGGTACGAGTCCCATACAAAACGTGGATTATTGGTTTTCTTGATTAGCCCGGGGATGGTTGCTGTACACAAACCAACGTTCAAAACGGTATCCATCATACCCGGCATCGATTTACGAGCACCCGAACGGCACGAAACAAGCAAGGGATTTTCTGGATCACCGTACTTCATCCCCATAACTTGCTCCACTTTCTTCATGTTTTCCCATACTTCATCCATCAATCCAGCTGGGAGCTCGTGATTATTGGCATAATACTCAGTACAAACTTCGGTAGTAATGGTGAAACCAGCCGGTACAGGCAGTCCTAACAAACACATTTCGGCCAGATTGGCGCCTTTGCCTCCTAATAGGTTTTTCATGTCGGCCTTCCCATCAGCCGTCTTTGCGCCAAAAAAATAAACTCTTTTCTTCTTTCCTTCTGACATTGTTTTAAAAATTTTATTTATAACTAACTGATATTAAATAACTTATATTAATTCTTTCAAAAAAGAAAGATACAAATGTACGCAAAAAAATAATTATAAGAATTTTAAACCATGTTTTTTTTCCCATTGTGCAACTATGCGTTCTATTTGCACATTGGCGGGAATTTGATTTGGTGAAAAAATTACCAAAATAAGTGGACTGTTTTCGGCAAGGGCCTTACTTACCCTAATATGCCCTTTTATAATGTAAAAACTGTCCTCATACTTTGAAACGATGACAGTTTCATTTTCTTCGTCAAAATTCTCCTGGGTTGGTAGAAGATTTTTTGGGGAAAGCCATATATTCTTGGAAAAATTATCATTGTGCCAATTATCAATAGCTTCCCATGCCCGTTCAAATACTTCATCGGGCGTTAAAAATGAGGTATCAATTACTACATCGTAATTATTTAGATCGTCAATATCAACGCCGTATTGCTGTTTAAATCGTTTGACCTCGCTTTTGCGGCGTTCGACCATGCTTTTGTAGGTTTCTTCAACGTTATTATACTTCTCATTCTCCCTCACCCTATCCTTAAAAATCCTTTCGGCAGCAATAGTTTTGTTACAAATCAAATGAATTTTGAGTGAATGAGGCACAAAATGCCACGCCAATCGTGAGTCGAGTATTAAAGGTTCGGACGACCGACCATACTCGCTAACCATGTTGTCGCATTCCAGGTCAATTTCGGGATGTGTTTCCATGTACTTATTAAAGGTAGTGGTATCCATTCCGTATTTTTGAGCAAGTTTTCGCTGAATACCACCCACAGAGATAATAGGGATACCGGTTTTTTCGGATATTTTTCGTGCCAATACCGTTTTCCCGCTTCCCAGATCGCCCGAAATCGATATTTTATTTTTTTCCATATTTTTCCAATTTGAGCACCTACAAAGGTACAGGAAAAAAACAATAAGGCATGCATATTTCAAAAAACTGTAGTAAATTAGGGTATTCATTTACTCAACAATGAGTATTATTCCCAACGCTGTTCAGCAACTTTCCTTCTCATCGACCGATTTTAGCACGTTGATGCAAAAACGTATTTACCGAATTCTTATAATCTGTAGCAATTACGACTTTTACATTCTGGAGGAAGATGGACGAATTGAAGAGCAAATTTTCAATGAATATAATGCCTTAAATTTTAGATTTCCTCCCGTAGTTATACATGCCGATTCTGTAGAAAAAGCTACGTCTCTGCTCAATACGGTAGATATCGATTTGGTGATTTATATGCTCAATCCGCATCAATCGATTGCTATCTCGTGGTTGAAACTGGTGAAGCAGGAACATCCAAACATTCCTGTGGTAGCGCTAGTATACTTCTCGCATGAAACCGCAGCCATCATTGACCAATTCGAACACGGACTTCTCGACCATGTTTTTTGCTGGTTAGGTAACGCCGACTTGCTGGTGGCTATCATCAAACTCCTTGAAGATAGTTTTAATGCACCTCACGATATTTTACAGGTGGGCACCCAGGCCATTCTGGTTATAGAGGATTCCATCCCGTACATATCCACGATGCTACCCCTGCTTTACAAAATTGTGGTATGGCAGTCGCAGGAACTGGCCAAAGAGGGACTCAACGAACATCAAAAAATGTTGCGATTGCGTGGACGCCCCAAAATATTGTTAGGTAAAACATACGAAGAAGCCATTCAACTATACCAACGTTATGCCGACAACATATTGGGTGTAATTACCGACGTTGACCTTCAGGGAAAAACAATGAATTATTCTGAAAATCAAGATGGCATAAATTTTTCCAGATGGCTCAGGCAACATGATCCGTATTTACCCATCCTATTGCAATCGTCCGACGCAAATAATCAGCGTTATGCTGATGAGATACAAGCAGGCTTTATCCACAAGCAATCCAAGACTTTGGCCAACGATTATAAAAAATACATTGCCACCCATTTTGGTTTTGGTGACTTTGTATTTCGAAATCCGCAAACAGGCAAAGAATTTGCGCGTGCTACAGATTTGTATGAGTTACAACATACCATACTGAACATACCCGACGAAATTTTTGCTTTTCATGCGCGGCGCAATGATTTTTCAAAATGGCTGAATGCAAGGGCACTGTTTGGGTTGGGAAAGATATTTCGAAATTTGCAACTTAATGACTTTTCCAATAATATACCGCAGGCAAAAAAATTCGTTTACGAAGCTATAGCACAATATCGGATAAGCAAAAGTCGCGGAATAATAGCCCGATACGAGCGTCAGGAATTTGACCAGTACGTTACTTTTAGCCGAATAGGATATGCCTCAATAGGCGGAAAAGGCAGGGGATTAGCTTTTGCCGACAGCGTCCTGAAAAAGAATACCCCCCTCAGTCAATTCGAAAACATTACCATCTCTATTCCACGAACTGTTGTAATAGCCACCGACGTGTTCGACGAATTCATGGAACTGAATCAGCTTTATTCCTTTGCCCTATCCAATCACAACAACCACGAAATACTGGATGCCTTTCTCCATGCACGACTGCCCGAACACCTGGTGAATGACCTGTTACACTATATCCAGTGGGTGAGCCGCCCCATTGCCATTCGTTCATCAAGTAAGCTGGAAGATTCGCAATTGCTCCCCTTTGCAGGAATTTACAAAACATACATGATCCCCTACCTGGAAGAAAACAAGAGCTACATGCTCGAACTATTATGTCAGGCAATAAAATGCGTGTATGCTTCCATTTACTATTCCGAGACAAAATCCTATTTTCAATCCACTGGAAATAATATATCCGAAGAAAAGATGGCTATCATTCTTCAGGAGGTTTGTGGCCAAAAGTGTTGCAACTATTATTTTCCTTTAGTGAGTGGTGTCGCTCTATCCTACAATTTTTATCCCATTCCCCCCGAAACCGTGAACGACGGTGTTGCTCATATCGCTTGTGGATTAGGAAAATACGTTGTAGAAGGCGGACAATGTTTTCGTTTCTCTCCTCGCCACCCTCAGCGCTCATTAATGCTCGCCTCCAGCAACCTGCTATTGAAAAATGCACAAAAAACCATCTATGCGCTCTCTTTAGATCCTGAATCGTGGCACCCCGACATCGACGACAAAGTTAATCTGGAAAGGCTCGCCCCAGAAAATGTGATCAAGCATCCCAGCAGCACCCTGATAGCCTCGAAATATAACCCCGATAATCAGCAAATTATCGACAATCTCCTGGTTGACGGGAAAACGGTCATTACCTTCCATGGAATGCTTAAGTATCAAAGTATTCCTTTACCCGATGTACTTTCGTTATTACTCACTACCTTCGAAGAAGAAATGCATGCACCGGTTGAAATAGAATTTGCACTGGACGTAGACGTTACCGACATACATCGTAGTCAGTTTTATTTATTGCAGGTACGACCTATGTATCTGCACCAGCATGTCCCTGATGTTGATTTTACAGACAAAGAGAAACAACAAATCATAGCTTATTCTACCCATTCGCTGGGCAATGGGGTATACGATAATATAAGAGACATAGTATTTGTGATTCCGGAAAAATACAATCCCGCCGAAACCATACGCATCGCTGAGGAAATAGAACGCTGGAATAGCAAAATACGTGAGCAAAAAGCCCGATATATCTTGATAGGACCAGGACGCTGGGGATCGTCGGACCCATGGTTGGGCATTCCTATACAATGGTTTCAGATATCGGCTGCACAGGTAATCGTGGAAATTATGTCCGAAAAGCACCCGGTAGATTTTAGTCAAGGTACACATCTTTTTTATAATCTTATTTCAGGGGGAATAGCCTTTTTCATGATTGATACCCAGAACGGATCCGATATGCTTGATTACCAACTATTATACTCGGCTCATCGAATTGAAGAGGGCCAATATACCCGTTGGGTACGCTTTGAGAAAAATTTAACGATTTGGGTCGATGTGGATTAGCCCCCTAGAAAATCAGACTAAAGTATAGAAAAAAAACTATACTTTTATGGACATGAAAAAGAGAAAATTTACAACGGAAGAGAAGCTAAAAATTATAAAAGAAGCTTCAGAAAATGGAGTAGATGCCACAT
>JAKPGM010000049.1 GCA_029550865.1 Bacteroidota bacterium
TTTTCATCCGAAAATATTTTTTAATTTTTTATAGTGGTCGGATGGAACTCGCATGTGATGAGTTTCCTACACATGGCAAGTATGAAAATGAGATAAATATTTTCATACTCTTTTGTGAATACTGCTATACATGCTCGTTTCATAAGAACAGGGTTGATGATAAAGGTAAAGTGTTAACGTTTAATTAAATCGATGCAAAACGGCACGCTCAAAGTAGGTTAGTAATTTTTTTAACCAATCTTTCAGCAGCACGATATATAATACTATTGTCATTATCCAGATAGCCAATACGTTAAAAATGAGGGTATCGAACGTAAGATTACCAATTTTTTTTGAAGGTGCATAAAAATGTGCCCTGCCTAAAGGCGAAGAGGCATCATAAAAAACAGGTTCGTATTTACGGTAAAATGCATAATCGTGCTCAACAATTTGATAGGTTTCTGTCTTATTCAAAAGCTGCTCAGCCAGACTTTCGTTATAATATTGCTTTTTAAAGGCTACCAGTTTTTCGTGCGAGCCAAGCTGAGCAGAAAGTTTTTCCGTTAGCTTATCACGTTGCTCTATAGCCATGTTCAAGATTTTTGTACTCACGCTACGTGCATGCCTTAAATAACCCGATATTTTTAAGGCACTTTCTTCGTTAAAATTTTCGGGTTTAAAATATTCGGGATACTTAAAAGGTTTAATACGAATGGTTTGAGCAAGGTGTAAAGCTTCCTTTTCAATCATTTCTAAAGTTCGCGACAGCGTATCGTAGTTAGTGGTTTTCTGGCAAAATTCGACTTTGGTAAGCAGTTCGGGTATCCAATAATTATTACAGTAAGTAGCGGTGCTTTCGTCTTTCTCCAGATTGTAAAACAGTCGTTCGTAAGCATTATCCTTAAACTGGCTTACAGCTAATGCTTCATATGCCCATCGCGAGGCCATGACATCCCCAATGATGGGGACATATTGATGATTACCTAACCAGGGATGAAGCTTATCAAACTTAAGTACAGTTCCACTCAGCAAAAGCTGTGGAATAAGCATTACTGGAATGAGAATATATATGGCAACAACCGATTTAAGACTTGCAGAAAGAATAAGTCCCAACAAATTAGCAAAGCAAGCTGTTGAGAACAGGACCACCCAATAAGTCAGCATCATGCCTTTTATGGACAAAATCCAATGACTGATAAACACAAACATGAACATTTGCATGGCAGAAATAGAAAACAGATAGATAATTTTTGAATGTATGTAACTACCCCTACTTAGACTCAGAAACGATTCACGTTTGAGTTGCTTAGCATCGCCAATAATTTCTTCGGCACTCACCATCATACCTAAAAATAAGGCTACCACCACACTCATGAAGAGAAATGCCGGAATGTTATCATTCTCGCCAAATTGATAGAAATTTTCATTAGCATAGTACTTAGAAAAAAATGCAAGAATAAAAGCCAATATTGGTGCTTCAAGAATATTGATAAGCATGTACTGCGTATCGGCAATTTTACATTTAAGATTACGCAACAGGAAATAGTAAAACTGTTTGAGCTTATCGGGTACTTTGAAAAGTGTGCGAGGCAATGGTTTATCCAGTAATTCCGGGGAAATATGGCGGTCGATATTTTGTAAGTACATTCGATACCATTCGTCGGGACTAATAACCCTTTGATGGGTTTCGTAGCCATTGGCATCGATTTTAACTGTTTCGATAATTTCCAGAATCTGTTCGGGGTTGATATTTCCACACCAGACACATTCATTTTCTTCGGCATTGATGTGCTGGGTAATATTTTTAAAATAAGCCAACGAGTCGATGGTATTTCCATAGTATACGGGGCGACCACCCTGGTCAAGCACCAGTAACCTATCGAACATTTTAAAAATATCGGACGAAGGCTGATGAATGTTGACAATGACAATTTTTCCTTCGTGTGTTTGCTGCTTAAGAAGTTCCATTACTTTTTCCGAATCACTGGACGACAACCCCGACGTTGGTTCATCGACAAGCAGAATAGACGGTTCGCGAAGAAGTTCCAGTGCAATATTGAGACGTTTACGCTGCCCCCCGCTGATGAATTGATTGAGCGGATTTCCTACCTTTAAATCCCGAATATCGTATAAGGCCAGTTTTTTCAATAGCTGGTTAACCCGTTTTGTGAGTTCCTCCTCACTCAAATTGGCAAAGCAAAAACGGGCGTTGAAAAGTAAATTTTCAAAAACCGTAAGTTCTTCAATGAGGAAATCATCCTGCGGAATATAACCAATAACTCCCTTTATCTTTTCAGGATACTGATAGATGTCGATATTATTGATATAAACCTTTCCCTTATCGGGACGTAATTGTCCATTGAGGATGTTCAGCAGCGTTGATTTGCCAACTCCACTTCCGCCCATGATAGCAATAAGTTCGCCACCATGCGCTACAAAGTTGAACTTCTTAATACCGTTTGAACTGTTTTTATACTGATATTCTATTCCCACTGCTGCCAATTGTATTTCTGAGCTACGGATACGGCTCAAAAAATTCTTAGCGATATCGGTATAATGCAAGGGCAACATACCGGGCTTTCGAATCGCAAATCCTTTCTGCAATTCGTAAATTCGATCCGAAACAATAGGTTTTGCATTCAGGGTATACTCCTGGGGCGAATTTTCTACTCTGAAAAAATATTGGTTTAAACGGCTATGATGATATACTACAATGAGTCCTTTAATATTTTCGCGATAAACGTGATGGCGATACAGTTGATTATTTTCATCACCCGAAATGATAAGAAAAGCATTATTTCGTGCCTTATGGGCAAGAGTACCAAAAATAAAAAGAAACATATTATCGAAGTCGTCGGGGTCGATGTTGAGAATTCGGGCAAAAGTATTCAGAAAATCTAATGCATAAGGGGCAAGGGTATTATCGGGGTTGCGCAGAATATCAAATAGCTGAAGAATTAAAAAGTTTTTTTGTCGAACATTCAGGTTATCATTCAGCTGGTCGCCAATAAGCAAAATTTTTACCGAAAAAACCGATAAGCGCTTTTCGGGGTCATGCAAGGCTTTTCGCTGCAAATTTTTATAATGAAATTCAAAAATTTGCAGATAGCGTGCAGCCTTTTCGGGATTAGTAAGCTGATTGAGAAAGGCATCGGTGACCTGACGCGTATGATCAAAGTCGGCCGCTATATTTTTTGATGCGGAACGTAAATTTCCCACAATGGCAAATAATCGCATGATAGACTTTACCGCCGACTCCGTCATTCTCTCTGCTAATTTTCAGCAAATTTACACATGAGAAAGGTACAAAAAAAATAGGAATGCCGAATGTAGTTAAGGAGAAATTTTGAATGCTATTGCTTCACCTTATTTTGAATTCTTTTTGGCAGCAAGAGCAGCACCAATAATACCGGCATTATTGAGTAATTGAGCAGTCACTATAGGCGTCCTTACAGTTAGATGGGGAAAAAACTTATCACCATGTTTACTTACGCCTCCGCCCAGTATAAACAAATCGGGCCAAAAAAGATTTTCAAGATACATTAAGTATTCGTTGATCCGTTGAGCCCATTCATCCCATGCAAGGTTCATATTTTTTCTGGTTGCATCCGAGGCATACTTCTCAGCTTCACGATTTTCGGGCATAAAAATATGTCCCAATTCTGTATTGGGAATAAGTTTTCCGCGATTTACGATTACACTTCCTATACCTGTTCCAATGGTGAGCAAAATAATAAGCCCCTTAAAATCTTTACCAGCGCCAAATTTTATTTCGGCCAAACCGGCAGCATCGGCATCATTAATAAGTTTTACTGGCATTGTAAGCTGTTGAGAAAGATAATTTTCATAGTCAATCCCTATAAAACTTTATCGATATTGGCAGCAGTATGTACTATCCCATTTTTCACAACAGCAGGAAAACCAATTCCAATAGGCCCTTTATACTTGAATTTGCTTACCAGGTTTGCTATCGTAATACCAATAGTTTCGGGCGTAGGAGGATCAGGGGTTTCAATACGGAGACGATCCGAAATTAGTTTTCCATTACTACAATTCACAATAGCTCCCTTAATTCCAGAACCACCCACATCTATACCTAAAATTGCTTTCATCCGAAAATATTTTTAAATGTTTTTTAAATCGGTCGGATGGAACTCGCATGTAATATGTTTTGTGCACTAAAATCAAACAGGTATGAAAAATTATTTTCATACTCGTTTGTGAATACTGCTATACATGCTCGTTTCATCCGAATTTTTTTTTTTTAATTTTTTATAGTGGTCGGATGGAACTCGCATGCATTGACTATATGCCCATATCAAGCAGATATGAGAAATTATTTGCCTGCTTGTTGAGAAATACAGCCAGAGATGCAGATTCATAGAAAAAATTGCAATGGTAAATGCTAAAACATTAGCGTTATTTAACAAATTGTCGGGCATAGTATTTTACTGAAAGCTTTTCGCCCGTTGCCTTTTCTATCATATCGTTCCAGGAATATCGCATGCCGGGCTTAAAGACTTTTTCCTGAAGATATTTGCCCACCTCAGGACGTCCATAATAGCTTACCCGTCGAATGTCGGTAGTATCGTTAAGCACGTGATTGCATATATAGTAATGCAACTGCGAGGCCAATAATTCACCCAGCAAGTAATTATGATAGTAACAAGGAACAGTAGCTATATGAATTTTTGTAGCCCAATCGGGTTCATTTCGACCAATTGGCTTTTTAATCAGCTGGTACTTTTCCACGAGTTTCCACCACAGCGCATTTAAATCCTGGTCTGGGTTTTCATACATACTTTTCTCGAAACGATACATTACCTGTGCCCACCGGCTAAAGACCAGCTGCTCGAGGCGGAGTGTATTGAAACAGCTCTCGGATATTTTTTTGGCTTCCGATTTAGAGATTATTTGTGCGTCGACCATCCACTGCGGATTCTTTGACAGACGACCAAACAACATGGCAATAGCTTCGGTCGTAAAAATATGTGCGGGTTGCCGCAACACAAAAGGTAAATTTCGATCGATGTATTTGTCGTAGACGGCATGTCCAAATTCATGAAGCATTGTATTCATCCACTGCTCGTTGGGTTTAATATTACAGAGTACCCGCACGTCGCCTTCGTTGTCAATATCGGTACAAAAAGCATGTTGATTTTTCCCGGGTTTTTCGTACAGGTCGCTTTTAGCCAATAAATCGTCAATAGGTAATCCTATGCTCAGGTAAAACTGGGAAGTAATTTTTTCGAGATTCTGATTTTTGTAGTACATATCCAGATCAACAGGATAAATATTCGGTGCTTCCTGGAAAAAACGGTTCTGGTAATGCCAGGGCATCAGCTGGTTGGGGCTAATTTTATAGCGCCGCGAGAGTACCTGGTCTATTTCAAGTTTTGCATTAGCAAAACTCTGACTGGTGAGTTTATCGAGATCGTCGAAAAGTTTTTCTATCTCATTGGGGTCCTGATCATTGAGTTTAAGACTCATTTCGTGAAAATTAGCAAAACCCAGTTGCCTGGCTAATGCGTTACGCTTTTTAACCAGCGTGATGATATCGGCTGCAACAACAGGACCGATACGTTTATGTGCTTCCCAGGCAGCTTGTAAGAGTACATTGTCCGTCGAGTTTTTCAGTATATTCTCAATATCATTGTCGGTATATGATGAATCATTAATTACCGCACGATAGGTACTGTATTTCTGCTCAACCGTATTTTCCAGCTCTATAATTTCCTTTTGCAGATTAGAATCGGCCTGATAGGATAGGTAGGTAAGATAAAGCACCTGCAATTGGCGCTGTTCGATAGAATCGTCAATAATACCAGCCGCTTTTACCTTTTCCAAAAATTTAAAGGCATTGCGGTCGGTATGAAACATGGCATACTGCTTTTTTAAGCGGGAATAACGTTCATAATCTTCTGTTTTTCCAGAAATGGATGCATTCCATTGAGCAAGATTCATTTCTTTGCTCAGGGGTACAATCACGCTGTCGTAGCTGCTAATAAACTTTTCAAAATCTGTTTTCATTTTTGTAGTATCCTGTTTGCACGAAACCAGCATGGTCATGCCAGCAAACATTATGAATATTGACAACGATTTCATAATCATGTTTTTGGGTGAATAATATTGAATATTCTGGATAGTAAAATTAAGCAATGTTTTGAATTTTTGCAGCACTTTTAGTATGCGTAAATGTTTTTATATTCTTTCCATTATGTAATTCAATATTTTAAAAACCTTTCGACCAAAAATGATTTATTAGGCCTGTAGAACATTTATTATCATTCTCACATAAAATCCGTAGGGGCAATAGTTTGGTGGTCACATGTTACCCCTCACCCCCTTCCCCTCGCCTTTCCCAAGGAGAGGGGTGCCCGATTGGGCAGGGTGAGGATTATACAAAGAGGGGTGACTGGTAAGGTAGGACAGATTTAATATCAACCTATCCTTTGGCGAGTACGACCCTTAAAAATATACCTCTTCCAACCCCGTAGGGGTAGCATTTTGGTAGCAATGGGATGGCCACCTATTCCCGTCCCCTCGCCTTTCAATCCTCACCCCCGGCCCCTCTCCTTTCAAAGGAGAGGGGTGCCCGCAGGGCGGGGTGAGGATAAAGATGAGGGGTGCCTGGTAAGGTAGGACAGATTTAATATCAACTTATCCTTTGGCGAGTACGACCCTTAAAAATTTACCTCTTCCAACCCCGTAGGGGTAGCATTTTGGTAGCAATGGGATGGCCACCTTTTCCCGTCCCCTCGCCTTTCAATCCTCACCCCCTTCCCCTCTCCTTTGCAAGGAGAGGGGTGGCCGTCAGGCCGGGGTGAGGATGTAGATGAGGGGTGACTGGTAAGGTAAGGCCAGATTTAATATCAACCTATCCTTTGGAGGATACAACCCTTAAAATTTTGCTCTTCCAACCCCATAGGGGTAGCATTTTGGTAGCAATGGGATGGCTACCTCACCCACCATACCTCTCACTTCAATCCTCACCCCCTTTCCCTCTCCTTTGAAAGGAGAGGGGTGGCCGTCAGGCCGGGGTGAGGATGTAGATGAGGGGTGACTGGTAAGGTAGGACAGATTTAATATCAACCTATCCTTTGGCGAGTACGACCCTTAAAAATTTACCTCTTCCAACCCCGTAGGGGTAGCATTTTGGTAGCAATGGGATGGCCACCTTTTCCTATCCCCTCGCCTTTCAATCCTCACCCCCGGCCCCTCTCCTTTCAAAGGAGAGGGGTGGCCGTCAGGCCGGGGTGAGGATGTAGATGAGGGGTGCCTGGTAAGATAGGGTCAGATTTTTTTCAACCAATACACTAACGGGTACAACCCCTAAAATTTTTTCTCTTCCAACCCCGTAGGGGCGGCTCTTTTGGTAGCAAAAAGAAAATCAAGCACAAATGATCCCCTACCCGCTCTGGTCAAAATGGAGTATGGCTGGCAGGGTAAGCCAAATCGTTGGCTGTGGCGTTTATTGCGGCCTGTACTTTTCGGAATAGCTGCTGCTAATCCATACAAGGTTCTCTTCCTGCCAACGCTTTGAAACGACAAGCGCCCCTGCGGCCATACTTACCGTTTTGACCATTCACTGCTCCAGCCACGTATTTGTGCACCCCACCGCACAACGCATGGATTATGGGTTGTGCTAATTTGCATGGCTTGTTAATACTTCTTCCCCCCAGGTTATCTTCGCCCGATTCATTAGTATTTTCATTTCAATTTTATTTGGAAGGTAAAAATGAGGCATTAGAACGTCCAGGCAAACCTCGCTACGAATGCTTTCCAGCGTCCTGCCTTATCAATATCACCATTGCGCTTTGCTTCGTACATTTTAGCCCAGGCAAATCGGCGTATCTGCTGGGTAATGGGGATATTGATATTCATTGGCCCACCTTCGTTATGTATCTGCGCATAAGGCTTATCGGTGCTGACAATAATCATATTCCCCTCGATACGATAATCGATGCTATTCATCCGAAAATAATTTTAAAAATTTTTCTTAAAAGGCCGGATGGAACTCGCATGTAATATGTTTTGTGCTCTAAAATCAAGCAGGTATGAAAAATTATTTTCATACTCGTTTGTGAATA
>JAKPGM010000011.1 GCA_029550865.1 Bacteroidota bacterium
TTTTTCTTTGACGAACGGTTAAATTTTTTACACGAAAGGGGGCAGGATAAAACACATTGGTTATAAATTGTAAGCAATGCCCATCGTATTATAACCCTTATTTACCAATAATCACATGAATATTTCCCCTTACAGCCCAGATTATTGGAATGACAAAAATTTTTAGAAAAATGCATAAAAAACTAAAATACAGCGACTTGTAAAAGTTGGAGGGGTTAAAATTTTTAAAGCAGTTGCAAAACTGGTACATTACAAGAAATTGAAAGACATTAAATTACCAACAGGGAATGCTGAAATTTTTTATTGAGCTGTAAAGAGCATGGCAACATTCACAAGCGAGTATGAAAATAATTTTTCATACCTGCTTGATTTTAGAGCGCAAAACATATTACATGCGAGTTCCATCCGACCTTTTAAGAAAAATTTTTAAAAATATTTTCAGATGAAACGAGCATGTATAGCAGTATGCACAAACGAGAATGAAAATATTTATCATTTTCGTACTTCCTATGTGTAGAAGGTCATCACATGCGAGTTCCATCCGACCGATTTAAAAAACATTAAAAATATTTTCGGATGAAATGCCTATGTTAACATGGATGGATTTACCCGATAAACTTATCTTTGTATCGTAATTTGGCTTATTTTTATCAAAACATTATACCCAGCAGGGCGAGGTAATTGTTCAAGTGATACGATTAAATGGATTGTACAACTACATACCGAGAAAGATGATAAAAAAAGAATTTGAAGAAGCATTAGCGGTGCTGCAGAAATTTATATCGGACGACAGCCATTTTGCACAAATGGAGAAAGCGGGCGATTTAATGGTAGAAGCTATAAAAGGGGGTCACAAAATACTTTCGTGTGGGAACGGGGGTAGCATGTGCGACGCTATGCATTTTGCCGAAGAACTGAGCGGACAGTATCGTAAACCCCGAGCTGCCCTACCGGCTATAGCTATATCCGATTCTTCGCATATAACCTGTGCCGCCAACGATTATGGTTTTGACTCTATTTTTTCACGCTACATAGAAGCTATGGGGCAGGCAGGAGATGTACTGCTTGCCATCAGCACCAGTGGCAACTCGCCCAATATCGTAAAAGCTGCCCAAACAGCCCAATCCAAAAATATGAAAGTGGTAGCCCTGACTGGTAAAGATGGGGGTAAGCTATCCCAAATTGCCGACATTGAAATACGCGTACCTCACAATGGCTTCTCGGATAGGATTCAGGAGATACATATCAAAATCATTCATTCGCTAATACACTACATCGAGCAGCAATTGTTTTACAAATAAACACAGACATGGCAGAGCTGGCAAAGCTTTTCGGGGCGCTTGATTTTGCTGCCCAACAACATATTTTTCAACGACGAAAAGGTACATTCAATATCCCATACATCAATCATCCCATTCGGGTATGCTATCTGTTGATCCAATGCGGTGAGACTGACCCTGATTTGCTGATAGCTGCCCTGCTCCACGATGTGGTGGAGGATACACAGGTTACCCTCGAAGAGTTAACACAGCAATTTGGCGAGGCAGTCAGCCGTATTGTAATGGAAGTAACCGACAACATGGCACTACCAAAAGAAGAGCGAAAACGTTTGCAGGTAGAAAAAGCCCCCTACCTCTCCCACCCCGCCCGGCTCATTAAGGTAGCGGACAAGGCGTGCAACATGGAGGACCTGTTGCGTTATCCTATCTGGTGGTCAAAGTCGCGCAAAATAGCCTATTTCCAATGGGCTTATTCGGTTTTCGAGCATTGCAAAGGGCTAAATGAAAAACTCGATGCATATTTTCTCGATGTTTATCAGCGCGGTATGCAGCAATGGGAATCCCAATAGTTTAGTGAATAAAGAGCAGCTTTATCACCCTCGTTTTTGACCCATCGTCGTTGGAACAAAAGATGAAATAAACCCCAGTCTTTGCCCTCTGTCCTCGAAGGTTTTTTCCATCCCATACGGCCTGTCCGCCGTTGGCACGGGTTTCGTACACCAGGTTACCCTCCACATCGGTAATTTTTACGATGGCATTGGTAAGCAAGTTGGTAACAACGATATCGCCCGTATAATTCTCACGAACGGGATTAGGAAACACATATACGTCGCCAAAATCATCGTTGCTCCAGGTTGCGTAACCACGATACGAAATCAATCCTTTGTCGGTAGCAAAGTATACCTCGCCGCTTTTATGGTCGATAGCAATATCCAGCACTGTGTTGGAAAGCAAAGGGCTGTTGTCTTTAGTAAAATTTTGCAGGACCTGTGTACCATCGGGTGAAATAAGATATACCCCCGAGTTTTGTGTAGCCAGCCACTTACGATTTCCCCCATCCACCGCAATAGCGTTAATGTATTCGGTTTCCAGTAAGTAGGCACCCACATTTTCTCCAATATTTGAACTTACCAGTATTTTCCGAGCCTGAACATAATCGCGAGCATCGAAAATATATTGGGCGCCGGTTATTTCTACTGGTCCAGCATCTGTACCCACCCATAGGTTACCGCTTCTATCTTCTCGAATACAATACAGTCGACCTGGGTTGATGAGAGCATTGCCGCTATTGGCCAAATTGCCTAAATCAAAGGTAGTGGTTCTGTCGTCACGTTCATCGTCAATAGTGCCATTATCGTCAAATACTACCAGCACTGGTTTTCGTGCTGCAATGACCCATTTGTGCCCCCAGCTGGTAGCTACAATGTCGCCAACATAATAATTATCGACGCTCACATAGGGCAGGCTAAAACTTTTCCACGTTCCATCCTTTTTTCTTACGGAAAGAGGTCGCAATGCCCGCGAATTGGTAACCCATACATTTCCGTCAGCGTCAAAATCAATGCCGTATACAAAACTGTGCCCAGCCCAGTAGATATCTTCCTCAATGGTGCTGTTTTTGTTGGCGCCGTTGAAAAATGTAAGCTTACCCTTTTCATATAACACCAGTCCTGCCCACCAGCCAGCAAGGTAAATCTGCTCAGGGTTGAAACGATTGATTCGCACATTGACAAAATCAAAATAATTTTCGAGTTCTGGAGTTACATCGCTGTAAAACGAAAACCATTGCTGGTTAATATAACCGGCAAATCCTTCCTTATTGTACTCGTTGTGCCAATTAGGAGAAAGCAGTCCAGCCACTGTCCATATCTGACCATTATACACATCCACTTTTACGTTTTTAGCAAAAGTAGGACTGTTAAAGTTGATATCCTCGCTACTACCCGAAGGTTTAATGCGAATCAGGTCGCGATAGGTATCAGCTACCCACAGGTCTCCACCCTTATCGTAAACTGCATACTGCCCCCAATAATGGGAAGACACTATAAGGTAATTCAGATTTGCATCCATGCTATATTGTGAATGACCAGTAACCACCAGCCTGTTGTCCGATACATTCATGGCACGTATCTCCTCCAGGGGCAACGGGGTTGCCGACCATTGATTGTTTCGAAAATACACAACGCTGTCGGATTGATACGTATCAACATCTACCCAGGCAAAAAGCGTCCCATTGAGTATTTCGAGCTTCCTGACCAACGCATTGGGAGCCTGAAAACGAACGGTTTGCCAGCGATGGTAATCCACCAAAAATGGATCATTGGCCTGTGCCCGTATAATCCTGTTTAGGGTAGCTGCATAAATATACTCCGAATCGATAGCCACATCCAACACTTCCTCAACCTGTCCACCCGATCCAGGGTAATAGGTATCCATTACAAGATATTTCTCCAGATCGATGACTACTATCCCAAAACCGCACGAAAGATATGCTTTGCCGTTATAAACGGTGATATTATTTATTTTTTTGTTGGTCAGGCCAATTTTATTTTTGATAACCGGATAATTGATGATTCGATTATTTTTCAGAAAATCAATATTCAGGTCATTGTATACGATGATTAAATTTTGTGTTTTCGGATCAAAGGCGATGGTGGCAATGGCACAATCGGACAATCCCTGTACCTTCGACAATGTATTGATGGTATTATCTATCTTGTTGTAATACAGGAGTCCCGACGAACTTACACAGTAGATGCGATTTTCTGCTGGTACTATTTTTTTGACTCTTTTATAGGCTAAATGATCGCGCCACTGTCCAGGGGCAAGTCGATATTGTGCAAGCAGGGGGAAAGCTGCCCCAAAAACCAATACAGCCAATATAATACTTTGAATTCGTTTCATCCGAAATTAATTTTAATTTTTTTTAATGGCCGGATGGAACTCGCATGTAATATGTGTTTTGTGCTCTAAAATCAAGCAGGTATGAAAAATTATTTTCATCCTCGTTTGTGAATACTGCGATACATGCTCGTTTCATCCGTCCTAGAGCTAATTCATGCCTTATCGAGTGCGCAATAGAAGTGGTTTCTTTTGCAACTTTTAAAGAAACATGCTACTGTGCCAATCTTTATATATGCAATGTTTCCCCATTTCTATTTCATAAATCGATTTTATTTTTGTCAATGGAATGAGCACTGAAATCTCAATTTTTTATTTTTCCAATCTAATCTTCGTTTACCGCATTAAACCTATAGTCGATCTTTAAAGATGCAACAGCCATGTTTTGAACAACTTTGTATAAAGGCTCGAATGCCTGATAATTGCAAAATACATCCACATAACTCTCCATATTTCTTAAGTATAACAAAAGCGCCATAGAGTTGCAAAAAGCCTTATGAATGCTTTTTTTATCAATAGAAGGTATTTTTCGTGTAGGCTTAGAACATTTTTCAGACCAAAATAGTTAAAGTCCAATAATATTCGAACTTTGATGCCTTGTTGTTGTCTTAACCCCCTAATTAGCTGGACCAAATTTAACAAATTAAATTTGGACAGTAAGTAAGTAAAATTATGAGTAAGAACAAACGAAATTTGGGTTAGAAGAGAAGCTCCCGATTCTTCGGGAGGGGGAAAACCATGGAATAGATGTAATCTATCACAAGTATCAGATTGCTCGTAGCCTGTACTACAACAGGTAGTACATGTTTTACTGCGAGGGTGTTAATGGGTTGGCTCTGCTCCTGCAGTGTTGAAAGGATGGCGGGGGAGTGTTAAAACATTTTTAAAATAGGGTATTAAACCATCACGGGGAATTGAAACGCTTTGCATCTCAAAGATGCAAAGCGTTTTCTCATTCTTGAAGCGCTTGAGAGGAAACCTCTAAAGGTTCAAACAGGAAATATAAACGCTTTGCATCTTTGAGATGCAAAGCGTTTCCTCACTCTTGAAGCGCTTGCAAAGGAGGACGATAAGTGATGTGATACAATCTCCTTTAGTGTTGGCTGGATACAAGAGGTACTAAATCATTTTTTCAGCATGAGATAGAAGGGAATGAGGAAACTAGCTAAAACATATTTTTATTTTTCAGTTCCCACTTTTACAGCATGGGGCTGACTTCGCCAGAGTCCATGTTTTGTACAATACGATAGGGCAGTAAGGTTCATGCTAACCTGTGGCATCACTACCGTAAATTCTACTTCTACGTTGCCGGGCTGATTGCACAGTACACCGTGGTAGAAACGGGCTTCGGCCAGCAGGGTTTCTCGGTTCCAAAGTTGTATCAGGGCTATGTAATGGTCAGCCTCGTGCGGATGTGCATATTCGGTACCTACACGAACCCTTATTCTGAGTATTTCTCCTGGTCGGGCTTCCGAGATACATTGTATCACCGGTGTATGACGGTCGAAATAGTCCTTCTGCAACTCGTTTTTTGCTTCGCCGAAATCGTTTATCGAGAATATATTAGGCATAGTTGAATTTATACGATGCTGATGCAAAGTTATTACTTTTTATTCATGAACAGGCGAATAATGCAGAATTCTTTTTCTGCTAATGTACGTTTTCCTTTTGGTTTTACTACTATTATGTAAAATTTTGTATTCATTTCTCAGATTTTGTTTTCTGGCTTGGGGTATGATTGTTCTTTATTTGGCTTTACACATTTTTACCTCTTCGTACATATTTTTCCACCCAGTCGTTTGTTTTTAATGTACTGAAAATCATTATTTTAAAATAACAGTATATTCCTGGCAACAAATTTCCACCAGGTTTACACATCCTTGCTCTTTGCCATTGAAATGGTAGAATACCTTTGGTCTGTCATTAATTTCTAACCAAAAACTACTAGTTATGATGCAACAACAAAGGCTACTCAAAAGGGGAGTTCTGATGGTATGGATTAGTCTCCTTAGTTTTTCAAGTGTTTTTGCCCAGCGTATAACGGTAAAGGGTACTGTTCGCGATGCGAGTACGAATACCGAAATGCCGGGCGTAAATGTAGTGGTAAAGGGTAAGGCTACCGGCGTAATCACCGATGCTAATGGTAGCTACACTATTCAGGTGGACAATCCAGCTGATACCCTGGTTTTTTCTTTTGTGGGGTATGTTGCCCAGCGTATTGGTGTTGACGGGCGTACTACTATTGATGTCTCTATGACTGAAGAGGTTCAGAAACTAGATGAGGTAGTGGTAGTAGGATATGGTACCCAAAAGAAGTCGGATTTAACGGGTGCCGTATCGGTAGTGCGAACCGAGAATCTTGAGCGAATTAAGTCGAACGATATTTCGCGTCTTTTGCAAGGGCAGGCCAGTGGAGTAATGGTACAAAGTAGTGGTGAACCGGGTGCTGCTCCTGTCGTTCGTATTCGTGGGGTGGGTTCATTCACCAACTCTAATCCTCTGTATGTGGTGGATGGGGTGGTTATTGCCGAACCTCAAGCTTTTGGAGGACAGTTTCAGGGCGCATCACCCTCTGGCGGGATTGCCGATTTTAATCCCGGCGATATCGAATCTATTCAGGTATTGAAGGATGCTTCGGCAACTGCTATTTACGGTGCCCGTGGTGCCAATGGGGTTATCATTATAACCACCAAGCGTGGCAAAAAAGGTGATATGCAGATTACCTATGATGGTAGCTATGGCGTAAAGCAGTTGAATAAGTTTATGGAGGTGACCAACCGTAAACAATTCCAGGAAATGAACAATCTGGCAAGATTGAACGACGATCTTTTCCTGGCACCCGCCAACGACTCTACCAGCGCTTATTATATCGATACCATCGATACCGACTGGCAAAAAGAGGCTTTTACCCGTGGTTATGTGACCGAGCATAGCCTGACCTTCATGGGCGGAAAAGACAACTCTACCTACATGCTTAATCTTAACTATTACGATGAAAAGGGAATTATTGTTGGGCCAGGTCCCTCTTATACCCGCTACTCAGTTCGTGTAAATACCGACCATAAAAAGGGTAAACTTAAAGTGGGTAATTCATTTTACTATGCATATTCACATCAGCGTAAGCTTACCAATTCGCAGTGGGAGAATACTATCATCGGTCTGGTTATCTCTATCCCCACTGTTCCCGTGTACGACAGCCGTATGAAAGGTGGATATGGTGGAGGTATCGATACTATCCACGATCAGATAGCTGGAAATATTGTAGGTTTTAACAATCTCAAACGCCTGTGGCTCAATCGTTCGCGTTTTATTGGTTCGGTTTATGGCGAATACGAACTACTGCCGGGACTGAATTATCGTCTCAACCTGTCGTACGATAGGAGCGAGTTCTTCAATCACGAGTTTATCCCCGAATATACCATTGGTTCGCGGCACGTTAATACCATTGCATTCCTCGATGAAACACGGGGCGAAAACCCCTATGCCATCATGGAACACACACTTACCTTTAATAAGGAAATTGGTAAACATGCCTTTACGCTGATGGCTGGTTATACGGCTCAGTATGATTATTATCGTGATTTGTATGGCTACGCACAGGGCTATAAAGAACCATACCAGGAGGTGCTCTATGCAGGTTCATCGGAAAAACGTACTACCGATGGGCGTTTATTTGAGCACACCCTCATATCATATCTCGGACGTCTCAATTATTCATGGAACGACATGCTGCTGCTTACGGCCAACTTCCGTCGTGATGGATCATCACGCTTTGGTCCAGGCAACAAATGGGGTAACTTCCCTTCTGTTTCGGCTGGTTTCAAGTTGAGTAATCTTGAGTTTTTCAAAAATATTCCCAACCTCAATCTGTTGAAAATACGCGCAGGTTATGGTATAACGGGTAACGATAAAATTGGGGATTATCTGTACGAAACATCGGTTAATAAAAATACCGGTTATGTGTTGGGCGGACAGCTAGCCCCGGGGACCATCCAGACCCAGTTTGTCGACCAGTCGATTAAATGGGAGGAACGTATCTCCAAGAATGTGGGTATTGATATAGCCATGTTCAACAATCGATTGGAATTTTCGGGCGAATATTACTACAACGATGCCCGCGACCTGCTCGTAAACTCCCCCATCCCCATGTCGACCGGTAAAATCGTTGACCCGGTGACCAACCTGGCTTCGATGATTAACCAGGGGGTTGAGCTTTCGCTTACCTATCGGAAAAAAGAGGGGGAATTCCAATATGAACTTACTGGTAACATTACTACTTTAAAGAATAGGGTTACCCGTCTGGGACTGAACAACGATCCCATCATTACCTCGTTCTCTAAAACAGAGGTAGGACACTCGATGGGAGAACTGTACGGTTGGGTCTTTGAAGGTATTTTCCAAACCGAGGATGAAATTAATAAATATGCTCCAGGCGATTCGAGATACGACCCCGCAAAGCACGCTTTCCAGAATCGTTCGACTAAACCCGGGGATGTTAAATTCAAGGATTTGAATAACGACGGAGTTATCGACGATAACGACAAAACCTACCTCGGTGTTGCTTTCCCGAAATTTACTTACGGGATCAATACGACCTTTAGCTATAAGAATTTCGAGCTTTCCATATTCTTCCAGGGTTCTTATGGTAATAAGGCTTTCAATGGGGTGTATGCTGCGCTCAACTCGTATAAGGAAGGTAACTACTCGCTCGAGTCGTACGAAAATTATTGGAGAGGACCCGGGTCAACCAACAAGTATCCACGTCTGACCAAAACCGATCCCAATCAGAACAATCGTGTTTCCGACCGTTTTATTCAGGATGCTTCGTACTTAAAGGTACAGAACATACAGTTGGCCTACAATTTCCCATCCAGTGTAACACGTGCATTACATGTACAGGGGCTGCGGATGTATGTTTCATCGCAAAACTTCCTGACATTTACCAAATACACGGGTTACGACCCCGACTTTGCCAACGATGGATTGCTCTATCGCGGACTCGATGGTGGTTCTTTCCCCAATCCTACCACTTATCTGGCTGGAGTGAAAGTAACTTTTTAATGTGTAATTAAAATAGTCAACAGAATGATACGAGCATGTAAAGTTATTAGTACCAACGAACATGAAATGGGTTACACAGGTATGCCTGTTTATGTGTTGGCTATAACATGCAAGTTCCTTCTCAATACTATTTAAAAATTAAAATTTTATGCAAATGAAAAAGTTTAGTATAACAAAAAATATAGCTACGGTGCTTGTCCTATCAGCACTGCTGTCGGCCTGTAGCGAAGATTTTATCAATCTGAATAATCCCAATCAGCAAACGACCGGTTCGTTCTGGAAAACGCAGGACGATGCTATTCAGGCTACCAATGCGGTGTATTCGGCCATGTATTACGATGGCATGTACATGCGTTTGTGGCCCTGGATTATGGATGTGCGCGCCGACGATTGTCGTAATACCTCTCCCTGGTGGATTACGGATGTTTCGTTGTACAATGTCACTCCCGACAATCCCTGTTATATTGCTACCTGGGAACATGCTTACAAGGGAGTTTGGCGTGCAAATCAGGTACTCGAGAATGTACCTAATATTAATATGGATGAAAAGCTGAAAAAACGCCTATTGGCTGAAGCTAAGTTTATGCGGGCATTCTATTATTATCATCTGGTAATTACCTATAAAAATATCCCACTTATTCTTACTCCTGCCCATGGGCCGCAGGATTTTTATCCTGCCCAGGCACCCGAGGAAGAGGTTTGGGCTCAGATTATCAAAGATTTTACGGAGGCTATGGCCGATCTACCCAAAAAGGAAGAATACAGCTCAGCCGATGTGGGTCGAGCCACGAAGGGTGCTGCTGCTGGTTACCTGGCCAAATCGTACATGTTTATCCATCAATTCGACAAAGCTGCTCCTATACTTAAGGATATTATTGACCAGAAATATGGCAGCTATGCTCTTGTGGCCAACTATCGCGATAACTTTACCGAAGACAACGAAAACAACGAGGAGTCGTTATTTGAAGTTCAGTTCGATCGTAATGTGGGAGGAACAACGCTGGGTTGGACGGGCGACCCCGCTCCCGATTGGAGCAAAACTTCGGGTAAAGCGCGTACCTATGCTCCCCTTGGATTTGGCTGGGGTGACATTACTCCTACCGATTGGATTTTTAATGAATTCCAGCAGGAACTGACAGTAGAAGGCGAACTCGATCCTCGTATGAAGGCCAGCATGTTTTTCGATTACCCAGGGGTTAAAGTGTATGGGAAAACCTGGGCTGAAGCCAAACTACCCAATAAATGTCATATCCGCAAATATCTTAACGACGATCATTATTCCGACGAAACCGAATGGCGTTCGGGTATTAACGAACGTGTATTGCGATATGCCGATATCCTGTTGCTCTATGCCGAAGCTTTGAATGAGCTAGGACAAACTGCTGAAGCATATCCATACATTCAGCAGGTACGCGATAGGGCTCACTTACCTAATCTGCAAGATGTAAAACCTGGCATGAACCAACAGCAGATGCGCGATCAGATAGCTCACGAACGTGCACTCGAATTTTGCTTCGAAGCCCAACGCTATGTCGATATCCTTCGCTGGGGCTGGCACTACAATAATTTAAATACCCTCATCAATCATGACCCCGAATTTGCTAAATGGGTTGAGGGACGTGAAATAATGGCTATACCTCCAACTGAAGTAAATATCAATAAAAATCTTAAGCAAAACCCCGGTTGGTAGTAGGTTACCTGGTGGTTAGTAGTTAGTAGTGTGTGTATCCGGTGGTGGTGAAACGCTGCCGCCGGATTTTAAAAAAAATCGCTATGCAAAAAATAACAAAGTTCTTCGGACCGATATCGTATGCCTTGTTTTGTGCTTTAGGCTTGTGGTGTACTTCGTGCTCAGATAAGTCGGATGAACCCGCCGATAACCCGGTGAATTACGACCCCAATATTCCCGACGATTATTCCTCGATTGCAGGCAAGGAAAACGCAGCCAAATGGGGACCTTATAATCTACACGATCCCAGCATTATCAAGCATAACGGCACCTATTACATTTATTCGACGGATGTAGCCTATGGTCCCAACGGTCAGTGTGGAATTATGTTCCGACAGTCGAAAGACCTTGTGCAGTGGCAGTTCAATGGCTGGCTATTCGACGGCGTTCCTGCTAAGGAACTAGCCTTTATGCAAACCTACCAGACTGGATACCGCCAGGAAAGTATTTGGGCACCCTACATAATTAAGGTAGGCGACCAATTTCGTTTGTATTATTCTGTTCCCGGAAACGATAACTTGAAACTGGCTTGTATAGGCCTGGCCACAAGCACATCGCCATCGGGTCCCTGGAATGATGAGGGTATCGTTATCTCGTGTCTGCCCTCCGATAACTATAACGCTATCGACCCATCGGTGGTGGTAGATGCCGAAACAGGACGACACTGGATGACTTACGGATCCTATTCGTCGGGAATTTATATCGTTGAGCTTGACCCTGCAACTGGTTTTCGTAAAAACACTAATGACAAAGGAAAGCTATTGGCTTTTCGAAAACGGGTTCACGACGCTATTGAGGGTTCAGAAATTATCTACAATCCCGAGCTTAAAAAATACTTTCTCTTTGTATCGTACGACTGGCTCGAGGATACTTACAATGTACGGGTTGGTCGTAGCGATAAACCCGAAGGACCTTATCTCGACTACTTTGGTAACGACATGGCTGCAGTGGGGGATAATTTTCCCGTCATCACGGCACAGTATGGTTTTAAGGGGCATCCTGGCTGGCAGGGCTTTGGACATTGCGGCTTGCTTCGCGATAGCAACCAGTATTTCTATGTTAGCCAGGCGCGTCTGGCTTCTAACAAATATTTGATGGTACTTCATGTACATCGCATGCTGTTTACCTCCGACGGATGGCCTGTTATTGCGCCCGAACGCTATGTGAACGTCCCCCAATATGCTATCACTGCCGATAGTTTGGTAGGAAAGTGGGAAGTCATTTACCTGTCGTCGGTAACCAAACAGAATGTGGCCTGGTATGCCACCTTCAACGCCGATGGTACCCTTACGGGCTATTTCAATGGTGAAAACATTACCAGCAGTAGCTGGAATTTTGCCAACAACGAACTTACGCTGCAGGTGAATGCGCATACGATAAAAGCACGCCTTTCCTGTGAATGGGACTGGGAAAACAAACGACGTACCATTTGCTTTACCGGCCTTTCAGAGGAAGGACGATCGGCCTGGGGCAAGAAACTTTATCGATGAAGACGATCTTCGAAAGTATATACATAACCTTTTAAATGATGCAGCATGAAAGCTACTTTTTTTAATGTGATACTTGGCCTTGGATTGTGCCTGAATGCTCAAACCAGAATAGAGGTGAATGTGGATAAACCCCTTTTTCCGGTAAGCAAAAATCTGTATGGAATTTTTTTCGAGGATATTAATCATGCGGGTGATGGTGGTTTGTATGCCGAACTAATCAATAACCGTAGCTTTGAGGCTAATCGCATGCCTGAAGATATGTATAGGGTAGGGGACTACATTTTTTCGCATCAAGGCTTTAAAATGTATTACCCACAACCTCATGAACTGGATGGATGGCAGGTGGAAATATCCGGAAACGCCAGTGGACGGGCTTTGCAGGATAATACCGTACCCCTGAATAAATATAACTTAAATTCGATGAGGCTCGAGGTAATTAACCCCGATAACGGCAATTTTCGGGTAATTAATAAAGGCTACTGGGGTATTTCGGTGGTGAAGGGCGAAAAATATAATCTTTCCATCTATCTGCGATCCAGTGCAAATGCATCTATGCAGGTTGCATTGCGCGACAACCAGGGAAATATAGTTGATTCAAAGGTTATCAAGGGTATTTCGAAAGAATGGAAAAAATATAAGGTAACCTTTACGGCAAAGATCACCGATCCACAAGCCGTTTTTGTATTGGCGCCACTTACGGCTACTACCTATTGGGTAGATATGGTATCGTTATTTCCGGAAAATACTTTTAAAAAACGTCCCAATGGCGTACGCGCCGATATTGCTCAGATGATTGCCGATTTTAAACCAGGTTTTTTGCGTTTTCCCGGTGGATGTGTGGTAGAGGGGGCCGATTTTGAGAATCGAATCATCTGGAAAAATACTATTGGCGATATCTCGCGCCGTTTGGGTCGATGGGAATTATGGGGGTATCATAACACCGATGGACTGGGTTATCACGAATTCCTTCAATTTTGTGAAGATTTGGGCTGTCCGGCCATGTATGTGATTAATGTGGGGATGTCGTGCCAGTTTCGCCGATGCGAGGTCGTCGACAGCGTACGTTTGCAGGAGCAAATTACCGAAGTACTCGATGCCCTTGAATATGCATTGGGACCTGTTACCTCGCCCTGGGGCGCCGAACGTGCTCGCAACGGGCACCCTCAACCTTTCAATCTGAAATATGTAGAAATAGGAAACGAAAACTATGGGCCCATTTATCAGGAGCGTTACAATATTTTTTACAAAGCCATAAAAGAAAAATACCCGCAAGTTATTACCATAGCCTGTACCGATCCGGCAATGCGCGAACCATTTAAGCTGGAAGATTTAATAGGAATTCACGAACCTATTGAAATCATTGATGAACATTTTTACGAAGGGCTCGATTTCTTTTTCCAGGGGGCATACCGTTACGACAATTACGATCGCAAGGGACCAAAAATATATGTTGGCGAATATGCTGTAAAGAAATGGGATAACACGCTGAAGGGTAACCTCGAAGCTGCCATTGCCGAAGCTGCCTTTATGACGGGCTTTGAGCGCAATGCCGATATTGTTGTACTTTCCTCTCAGGCGCCTACCCTGGTCAATGCTAATGATCGTACCTGGAATCCCGATCTTATCGTATTCAACAGCAGCCAGGTATATGGAACCCCGTCGTATTACGGGCAGCGGATGTTTTCGACCAACATTCCCGATTTTGCCATTCCTGTGCAGGTGTATAACAGTGGACATGAGTTGATTGAGGCCAAACCTGGCGTAGGTATACTTTCGTTTGCCAATCCTCAGGCAAGTTGCCGTTATGCCGATATCGCTATTCAAATTGGCGGCAAAAACTATCCGATTGACCAGATTCTTTCGCCTGCAGCCCTTGCAAAAATGAAACAGGGTGAGGTGTCGGTTGGTAAAAACGATTTTGTCGACCTGAAATTCAGGGATGAGGTATACCGTAAGTTCACGGTACAGGATTGGGATAATTATACAGTATCGTTACGTGCTATTGCCGATTCTATCGACGATCTCGAAGCATTCAGTATCTTGTTTTATTCTACCGGTATCGACCAGCACTACAAATGGGTATTGGGTCGTTGGCATCGTCGACATTTTCTACAATGGTACGATAAAGGGTACGAGGGCTATTTTGCTCAGGCGCCTGGTAAAATTGAACCCGGAAAATGGTATGATATACGCATTACCGTTAAAAACCGACGGGTATACGCATATCTGAACAATGAACTGGTGTACGCCGTGGATGTTCCTAGACGTGTTAAACCCGGGGTGTATGCGTCAGCAGGAATCAATACCGACAAATCTATCATCCTAAAAGTGGTGAATGCCACCGATGAACCCAGAAATATTCCGGTATCGCTAAAAGGAACGCAGGAACACTACCAACAAATGACGGTTGAAACGCTTACCGGTAATCCTCTGGATGAAAATACCTTTGAACAACCGACGAAGCTTGTGCCTCAAAAAACAAAGGTAAGTATTCCGGGCAACGAATTTACCTATACATTTCCTGCCCATTCTATCAACGTGTTACGCATATTACGACCATAGCCTTAAGTAAGTTGTAAGTTTTAAGTTAATGCCAATGGAGGCAGCAACATGGTTGCCTCCTTTTTAAAACAACGAACATGCGAAAATTAATGACAACAGGTATTATAGGTGGTCTGGCGGCTGTGGTTGCCATTGGACTCATTTCCTATATGTCGCGGGCAAATGAAAATTACGACCCAGGCATATCCGATGATTACACTGGTATTGCCGATATAAAGAACTACAAGAAATGGGGGGTATACAATGTGCATGACCCGTCCTGCATCAAATGGGGAAACTTTTACTATACCTTTTCTACCGATGCCATCTGGCAACGACCGGGATGGATGAACGACACTTCTGTTAAAATTGGAAATATTCAGGTTCGTCGATCGGTCGATCTGGTGCATTGGGAGTTTTTGGGTTGGGTGTTCGATGCTATTCCTACCAGTGCTCTTTCGTGGGTTGACAGTGTTTCGGGTGGGCGTGTTCCTAATGGAATATGGGCACCGTATGCCATGAAATATAAAAATGAGTGTCGGTTGTATTATTCTGTATCCATTTTTGGGGCTAACACCTCGTACATTGGATTAGCAGTTGCCCCATCGCCTGAGGGTCCCTGGCGCGATGCTGGTTGCGTCGTAAAAACGGCAGCCACCGATGCCGTGAATGCTATCGATCCTACTGTGGCTGTCGATGCGCGTAGCGGTCGGCATTGGCTAATTTATGGTTCCTTCTTTGGCGGTATTTATGGGTTGGAATTGGACCCTTCTACCGGGCTGGCCAAACATCCCAACGATAAAGGTCATTTGATTGCTCGCCGAACCAATGGACATGAACGGGTTATTGAGGCACCTGAAGTTGTCTATAACCCCCAGTTCAAAAAATATTATCTGTTTGTGTCGTACGATGCACTTTTTACCCATTATAACGTTCGGGTAGGTCGAAGCGATAATCCCGAGGGACCATACTACGACTACTTTGGGCGCAACATGGCCGATACCACCAACAATTATCCGGTGTTGACCTATGCCTACCGTTTTTCGGGTCATCCCGGATGGGCTGGTGTGGGACATTGTAGTGTAATACGCGATGGTAACCAGTTTTTTATGTTGCACCAGGGACGCCTGGCACCCGATAACCACATGATGGTACTGCATGTACGCAAGATGTATTGGACACCCGACGGTTGGCCGGTGGTAAGCCCCGAACGTTACGCTGCGCTGCCAAATAAAAATATTAAAAAACGCAATCTGTCTGGACGTTGGGAGGTGATTACCTTGGCCGAAATTGCCGATTCTGCTCGATTGTGGCAGGGACAAATTCGCTGGGGCGGCTGGCGTTACGATACTACCCTTTTCAACAATGCACAACCTGTCAATCTTTCCGATGATGGTACAATCAGCCATTGGCAAGGCTATTATGGCTGGGATTATTCGGATAACCGTCTGTCCGTTTTTGGAAAGTCGGATACCCTTGTTTTGCAGGTTGATAACGAATGGGACTGGGAACGAAAATATCCAACCCTCATTTTTACCGGAATCAACAAAAAGGGATATTCGGTATGGGGCAAAAGATTGCAAACCAAGTAATTCAATAAATTTTTGTATTAACCTTAAAATTTTAGGCTTATGAGAACAAAACTACTAACAATCGCTGCCTTGAGCCTTTTGGGTGGCTCATTGATGGCACAGTATGCTTATTTTCCCTTCGACACCGATGCGAAGGATGCTAACAAAAAGATTGTATGCACTGCTTCTGAAGACGGAATAGCATTTGTCAGCGACTCTGTCCGCGGTCAGGTCATTGAGTTCGATGGAACGAATGGTTACCTGCAGTTGGGTAACAATGCTTTTAACTTCGATGCCATGACCTTCAACGTATGGTTTTACTGGGATGTACCAGCCAGCGTTTGGTGGGTACGTATTTTCGACTTTGGTAAACCCGATAATCCCGACCCTGGTAACCACGACGTAAACTTTCTTACCACCTTTGCTTTTGAGGACAAGCTACGTTGGGTAATCCACTCACAGCAAGCTGCAGGTGGTGTTGATACTGTCCTGATGTCGAAGGCTAAACTCGATGTACAAAAGTGGTATATGCTAACCTGTGTGCATGGCGGTGGCAAGGCAGAGCTATACCTCAACGGTGAACTGCAGGACACCAAGGATATAGGTTTCAAAGCCAGCGATCTGGTGTACGACAATTGCTATATAGGCAAAAGCAATTGGGCTGCCGATGCTTTGTTCAAGGGTCGCATGGATAACATGGCTATTTACAACAAAGCACTTACTGCCGACGAAATTGCCCAGCTTTATCAGACGCAGCAAAGCACCGCTGTTCGCACAAATCAAGTAGCTGGTGTTAATGTTTTCGGTCGTGCTGGAAAAATCGTTGCCCAGCTTCCCGCTTCCATGTCGAAGGCTACGGTTACTGTGTACAATGTGGCTGGACTCGAAATTGCCAAAATTAAAGCCAACGGACAAATGTCCGAAATTCCCGTGCAGTCGGGTCTGTACCTTGTTAAGGTAAATGCCGGTACACAAAACTATGTGACAAAAGTAATGGTTCGTTAGCATCAGGCAGGAAGGCAACAAAATGCCTTCCTGTTTTTCTGGTAACTCTTTTTTAACCAAAACTCAAATACATGTAGTTTTCTCGATGAAGTGCTGATCCCGGAGTTTACAGCAGAAGCTGTAATACTTGAGAATGTGCGGTAACCGGGATAAAATGCCTGAATGGCTATGAAACCAATATTCCTGCGCTATTCAGGCATTTTTTACCTTAAAATATTTGCTCAAATATTCTGTAATTCCCACTTCTTCAATGAAATATGACCATTGTCTGTCATAAGCATTCATCATCAGACAATAGAAATTGAAATCTTTTTCTCAGTAAAATAATGAAAACTGGACAACCATGATTAAAAAATATATTATCGCTGTATCGTTACTGACGATATGTTTTACTTCGATGGCACAACAGCCAGTAAATGCAGTTTTTAAAATTGAGGACAAAATAAAAGCTGCGATAAGCCCTCGTATGTACGGGATATTCTTCGAGGATATCAACTTTGCTGGGGATGGAGGGTTGTATGCCGAGATGGTTCGTAATCGTTCGTTTGAGGACATTCGTCCACCCGAGTCCTGTCGAATCGAAGGCGACTGGGCAGTTACCCCAGGTAATTTTCGTTGGTACATAGGGGTTAGCGATTCTTTTCCCTCGTGGAAATTAACCCTTGAACCTATGGCACGTGCTTCCATGCATCTCGATACAGCGTTTCCACTCAATTCGGCACAATATTATTCACTACGCCTTAATATTGATAAAAGTAGTAGAGGGAAAGTTACCCTCAGCAACGATGGTTATTACGGTATGGCAGTGAGGAAAGGCGAAGGGTACAACTTCTCGTTCTATGCACGTAGTATTAAGCCTCTTAAAAAGCCTGTTTCCATTTCGCTGCAGGATGATGCCGGCAATGTATATGCTTCAGCTTCGATCGAAGGAATTGGCGTGAGATGGCTAAAGTATGCTGCTTCGTTGACGGCAAATGGCGATCATACCAGGTTAAGATTGTGTCTTACCTTTGAGGAACCAACAACGCTATGGCTTGATATGGTATCGCTTTTCCCCGCAAATACCTGGAAAAACCGTTCAAATGGCTGGCGTGCCGATTTGATGCAAATGTTGGCTGATCTACAACCGAAGTTTCTTCGCTTTCCCGGTGGATGCGTTGTGGAGGGAATTACCTTCGACAATGCCATTCAGTGGAAAGAAACTATTGGCGATATTGCCCAACGTCCGGGTCATGTGAATGTATGGGGGTACCGTTCGACCGATGGGATTGGGTATCACGAATTTTTGCAGATGGCCGAAGATTTAGGCTGCGAACCCCTTTTTGTGGTGAATGTAGGGATGACCTGTCAGGCACGCAATTCATATTCGATGCCCCTCGACCAGCTTCAGCCCATGATCGATGATGTACTCGATGCCATTGAATATGCCAACGGCCCTGTAACCAGCAAATGGGGCGCTTTGCGAGCACAAAATGGACATCCCAAGCCTTTTAATCTCAAATACCTTGAGGTGGGAAACGAAAACTGGGGCGAAGACTATGACGTTCGTTACGAAAAATTTTACGACGCCATCAAAGCCCGATATCCCGACATCATCATTATCCGGTCGGCTCACCCAACTGCCGATAAAAATCCACTATATTTCCCAAATAACAAGGGCGAAATACTTGATTTGCACTATTACCGTAGCCCCGATTGGATATTCCGCAACCACAACATCTTCGACGATTATCCCCGTACCGACAAAAAAGTTTACATTGGCGAATTTGCCTGCAACGAAAAAGTGGGACGTGGCAATCTGTATGCAGCTCTGGCCGATGCTGTATTTATGGTATCTTTCGAGCGTAATGCCGATTTAATTACCATGGCCTCGTATGCACCCCTCTTCGAAAACGAGGATAAAGATGGCTACAAATGGCCTGTAAACCTGATTCATTTCAACAACCATCAAGTGTATGCTATGCCTTCGTATTATGTTCAGCAAATGTTTTTCAAAAATACAGGCCATCAATTACTGGCCAGTGTGCTTACTTCCGACTCTGTCAATATTCCATTGCATTATTCGCTCAATGGCGGATCCATTGGATTCGATACTTATAGTACCGAGGCTATGTTCGACGATGTATGCGTAACATCCAATGAAAACGGTGATACCCTGTTTTTTGAAAATTTCGAATCAAATGCTACAAAATTTCCACTCATGGCCGAAAATGGCAGCTGGACAATTGAAAATGGCGTTTTGCACCAAACCGATGCTAGCCTATTTGCCCATGCCTACATGGGGGATACCTCGTGGACAAATTATACGCTTTCCTTCAAAGCCAAACGTATATCGGGTAACGAGGGCTTTTTTATGACCCTGTATCGTAAAGACAATGATAATTGGTTGAAGTGGAATATTGGTGGTTGGAACAATACGCAACATGCACTGGAAATGCGATCGAATGGCAGCAATGCCTTTATTGCACCCATGGTTTCCGGAAGTGTCCGTACCAACGAATGGTACAACGTGAAAATAAAAGTGAATGGTTTACACATTCAGTGCTATCTTAATGATACCCTGGTGCATGATGTTACACTTCCCGACAAAGCTACCTACCAGCGAATTTATGGGGTAACCACGCTCGATACCATTAACAATGAAATTATCGTAAAATTGGTGAACCCATTTAATGAACCGGCAAAAGTTCGATTATTATTGCCCCCATACCTGCAGCTACAACCTACTGCACAGATATTGTATATAACTGCCGATAATTCCCTTGAAACCAATTCTTTTGACTATCCCCAAAAGATTGTACCACAAAAAAAGCAGTACAATGGGATTAAAAATGACATGATTTTCGACCTTAATGCAAATTCTGTCACATTTTTGAGATTAAAGAAAAATTAATTTTACCTTCAGTAAAACATTTTAAATTTATAAACGTATATTTGACACTTAATTTAATAGCTAACTAAAAACAACTAAACAACTAAAAACAAACATTATGGCAACGCTCGATTGGATTATTCTTGTGTTATTCTTGTTTACGTTGATTGGTATTGTCTACTGGGTAGTGAAGCACGAAAAAGACGATACCAGTGATTACTTTTTGTCGGGTCGCAGTGAGACCTGGCTGGCTGTGGGGGCTGCTATTTTTGCTGCCAACATTGGTTCTGAGCATTTAGTGGGACTTGCTGGTGCAGGTGCCGAATCGGGAATGGCGATGGCTCATTGGGAAATGCAGGGCTGGATGATACTCATCCTTGGTTGGGTATTTGTGCCTTTTTATGCTCACAGCAAGGTATTTACCATGCCTGAGTTTTTATTGCGCCGGTTCAATAAGAATACCAGCTCAACACTTTCGCTGATTACGCTGATTAGCTATGTACTTACCAAAGTGTCGGTTACCGCTTTCACGGGTGGAATTTTCCTGCAGTCGGTGATGGGTATCGATTTCTGGACGGGTGCTATCGGTTTGGTGCTGCTTACCGGGATTTTTACCGTATTGGGGGGTATGAAGGGTATCATGCGTGTTTCGGTTATCCAGGCGCCCATTCTTATCCTGGGGGCTATCACCATTTTAATTTTAGGCTTACTTAAACTTGGCGATGGTTCCATCATAGCAGGGTGGACAGAAATGGTACATTATACCGGCGATAAGATGCACCTGTTCCATTCAAAAGGTGACCCACTCTACGATAAGTTTCCAGGCGTAAGTGTTATTATTGGTGCTTCTATTATAGGTTTTTGGTACTGGTGTACCGACCAGCATATTGTACAACGAGCTCTGGCGGCTAAAAACCTCAATCATGCCCGGAAAGGTACCATCTTTGCTGGTTTCCTGAAACTGCTACCGGTATTCATGTTTCTCATTCCCGGCATGGTGGCTGCTGCGCTTAAAGCTAAAGGTATCGCAGGTTTTGATTTCGACTCCAACGATAAGGCTTATGGTACCATGGTTAGTACTCTGTTACCCATGGGGATTAAAGGTATTGTGATTGTTGGCTTTGTCTCTGCCCTGATGGTTTCGCTGGCTGCACATTTCAACTCCTCAGCTACGCTGTTTACCATCGACTTTTACAAACACTACAAACCCGAGGCTTCAGAGCATCAACTGGTGTGGATTGGTCGTCTGGCTACCATCTCGGTGGTTGTTCTCGGCCTGGTATGGATTCCTATCATGAAAGGACTGGGCGATGTTCTCTATGAATACCTCCAGAATGTCCAGTCGCTCATCGCTCCAGCTATTGCCGCTGTCTTCATCATGGGTGTGTTCAGCCGTCGTATTACCCCTAAAGCCGGTGAATGGGGACTTCTCATCGGTTTCCTCATCGGAATGTTCCGATTGGTAATAATGATCTTTAAACCTGCTGCTTTCCAATGGTTACTCGATATTAACTGGTTGAATTTCTGTATTTTCCTCTTCGTGTTTACCATGCTCGTGATGGTGGTAGTAAGCTTATTTACCCCACCTGCTGCTGAGGAACAAATTAAGAACCTAACCTATCGTTCGCAAACACCCGAACAGATGAAGGAAATACGCGAAAGCTGGAACGCATGGGATGTCGTTACCTCTTTGATGGTGGTAGGACTCTGTGTCGCTTTTTATATCATTTTCTGGTAATTTAAAGGTTAAATTAAAACAGTAAAAATATGAAAGTTACACCCCCTCAGCTATGTTGGCAATTGTGTTGAATGGGGTGTAATTTTTTACGGTCTGATATCTAAAATTAAAAAATTATGAAGGTTTTTGAAAATTTTGAAGTTTGGTTTGTTACGGGTAGCCAGCATTTGTATGGTCCTGAGACCCTAAAACAGGTGGCTGCTAATGCACAGACAGTTGCTCGAGCATTGAACGAGGCATCTACCATGCCCGTAAATATTGTATTTAAAAAGGTACTAACTACTCCCGACGAGATTACCAGCTGTTTTGTCGAAGCAAATGCTTCGGAAAAATGTATAGGGATCATCACCTGGTGTCATACTTTTTCTCCGTCGAAGATGTGGATTAATGGGTTAAAGATTGCCCAAAAGCCTATTTTACATTTACACACACAGTTTAATCGCGACCTTCCCTGGGCGGATATCGATATGGATTTTATGAACCTCAATCAGGCTGCCCACGGCGACCGCGAGCATGGCTTTATCATGTCGCGCATGCGCCTGAATCGTAAAGTGGTGGTGGGACACTGGCAGGACGATGAGGTGGTTACCCAGATTGCCTATTGGTGCCGTGCAGCCATGGGATGGTACGAAATGCAACACCTTAAGGTAGCCCGATTTGGTGATAACATGCGCCAGGTTGCTGTTACCGAAGGCGATAAGGTGGCTGCCCAAATTCAGTTTGGCCTGTCGGTCAATGGTTATGGTGTGGGTGACCTGGTTGCCCGCGTTAATGCTGTGACGGAAGCCGAAATAGATGCCCTGATAAAAGTATACGAAGAGCAATATACGTTTGCCGATAATATTAAGAAAGGACAACCCCTACACGATTACGTACGGTATCAAGCCCGCATTGAGATTGCCTTGCGTCGTTTTCTCGAAGAAGGTGGGTTTGGTGCTTTTACCACCACTTTTGAAGATTTGCACGGTTTACAGCAGTTGCCCGGACTTGCCAGTCAGCGACTGATGGCCGATGGGTATGGCTTTGGAGCTGAGGGCGACTGGAAACATGCTGCCCTGGTACGTGTACTTAAGGTGATGGGCAAAGGTCTCAAAGGCGGTTGCTCTTTCATGGAAGATTATACCTATCACCTGCATCCATCGGGTATGAAGGTATTGGGGGCACATATGCTCGAAATATGCCCTACCATTAGCGATGGTAAGGTTAAGCTCGAGGTACATCCGCTGGGTATTGGTGGCAAGGCCGACCCTGCTCGTCTAGTATTTAACGTACCTGCGGGCGAGGCACTCAATGCTTCGCTCATCGACCTGGGTAACCGATTTCGAATGGTAGTCAACACCGTTACCTGCGTTACCCCAGACGCCGACCTACCCAAGCTGCCCGTGGCTCGCGCCCTGTGGATACCCCATCCCGATCTGAAAACAGGCGCCGCTGCATGGATTTATGCCGGTGGAGCCCATCATACCGCCTTCACCCAGGCTATCCCAGCCGAATGTATCGAGGATTTTTGCCAGATGGCAGGTATCGAATATCTGTTAATCGATAAGCAAACCAACCTCAATCAGTTCCGAAACGAACTGCGCTGGAACGACCTGTATTATCATCTCGCCGGCGCTTTGAAAAATCTATAGCCTCTTCATCGGTTGTTATTCCGGAAAGAATGGTTTCGGCCATTCTTTCCTTTAAATTTAATAGTTAATGCTATGCTGGAACAACTCAAGGAAAAAGTTTTTAAAGCCAACATACAACTGGTTGAGCATGGACTGGTAATATTTACCTGGGGTAATGTAAGTGGTTTCGACCCCGAAAGCCAATTGGTGGTTATAAAACCCAGTGGGGTAGAATATCATGCCATGAGTGTCGACGACATGGTGGTGGTCGACCTCGATAATCGGGTGGTGGAAGGAAAGTTACGCCCTTCGTCCGATACCCCTACCCATACATACCTGTATCGGCAGTTTCCACAGCTGGGGGGGATCGTGCATACGCATTCCACCTATGCAGTAGCCTGGGCACAGGCTTGTCGTTCGATTCCTGCCCTGGGGACTACGCACGCCGACCATTTTTATGGTCCAATCCCCTGTACCCGTGTGCTTTCCCATCAAGAGGTGGACGAAGCCTACGAACACAATACCGGAAAGGTTATTGTCGAAACCTTCGCCAATATCGATCCCGTGGCTATACCGGGTGTACTGGTGGCCAACCATGGCCCCTTTGCCTGGGGTACTACCCCCGAAAAAGCAGTGTATAATGCCGTGGTGCTCGAACAGGTGGCTAAAATGGCTTTCCTAACAGTGCAACTGGGGAACGATTCGCCCATTGCCCCTTACATCCTCGATAAACACTATCAACGTAAGCATGGAAAAAATGCTTACTACGGACAAAATAAGTAATGGATTAAAAAATATTGCAATATGGCAAAATTTACTCTGGGCATCGACTATGGTACCGACTCGGTTCGTACCGTGATAGTGAATGCAGAAAATGGACAAATTGTCGCAACCGCAGTATCGGAATACAAACGCTGGAAAGAAGGTAAATACTGTGTTCCTGCTAAGAATCAATTTCGTCAGCATCCGATCGATTATATCGAAAGTTTGGAAGAATCGGTTAAACAGGCACTGGCTAATGCTCCTGCAGGAACAGCCGAAAATGTTGTCGCTCTTTCGGTCGATACTACCGGTTCTACGCCGGTAGCTGTCGATAGGAATGGTACACCACTTTCGTTACTGCCCGAATTTAGCGAAAACCCCAATGCTATGTTCATCCTATGGAAGGACCATACGGCTGTTGCCGAGGCCGAGGAGATTAATCGCTTGTGCAAGCAGTGGGAGATCGACTATACCCGGTACGAGGGTGGTATTTATTCGTCGGAATGGTTCTGGGCAAAAATTTTACACGTTTTGCGCGAGGACGATCAAGTACGTAAGGCGGCCTACTCGTGGGTGGAACATTGCGATTGGATTCCCGCCCTGCTGGTAGGAAAAACCAAACCCGAGGAGATACTTCGCAGTCGTTGTGCTGCTGGCCACAAGGCGATGTGGGCCGAGGAATGGGGTGGACTACCTTCCGAAAAGTTCCTTACCACCCTCGATCCGCTACTGGCAGGCTTGCGCGACAGGCTATATACCCAAACCTATACCGTCGACGTAAAGGTGGGTAACCTCTCACCCGAGTGGGCTAAACGTTTGGGACTACCCCAGTCGGTTGCCGTGGGTGTTGGCGCCTTCGACGCACACCTGGGGGCAGTTGGGGCGGAAATCAAACCCTATCAGCTGGTGAAAGTTATTGGTACTTCAACCTGCGACATGATTACCGTACCCGAAACCGACGTGAAGGAAAAAACAGTGCGGGGTATCTGCGGACAGGTGAATGGTTCTATCGTTCCGGGGCTTATCGGCCTCGAAGCCGGTCAGTCGGCCTTTGGCGATGTGTACGCCTGGTTCAAACGGCTAATCTTTAACCCTGTAGCAGCTATCATCGAAAACTCTTCGCTCGATGAAAATACAAAGAAGAATATCGTCCGCGAACTCGATAATCAACTCATCCCTTATCTTACCCAGCTGGCCGAGAAGGTCGATCCTGCCGAATCGACGGTGGTAGCGCTCGACTGGCTGAATGGCCGCCGTACCCCCGATGCTAACCAGCTGCTCAAGGGCGCTATTGCTGGACTTTCGCTGGGTAGCGATGCTGGAATGGTATTTCGCGCTTTGATAGAGGCTACCGCTTTCGGCGCCAAGACAATAGTCGATCGTTTCGTAAGCGAAGGCGTGAAAATCGATAGCGTAAGCGCTATTGGTGGTGTATCCAAAAAATCGCCGCTGGTAATGCAAATTCTGGCCGATGTGCTCAATATGCCCATCCATGTGGTAGAATCGGACCAGGCCTGCGCCCTGGGGTCGGCTATGGCTGCTGCTGTAGCTGCAGGCTTATTCCCTTCGTTGCAGCAAGCCCAACAGGTGATGGGAAGTGGCTACGAAACTACCTACCACCCCAATCCCAAACAGGTAGAGGTGTACAAAAAACTATACCAGAAGTATCTGCTGCTTGCTCAACTGCTCGAACCCCACTACAACAACGCCGAGCTGTGATGTCTTTTTTCTCATAGGTTGTTATATGCATAATCAAAATCGGGGGCACCACTGCCCCTGATTTGTTTTGTGGGGGGGGAATCTTTTCTTAATCATTGTCTAAACTATGATTAAAACAGATTTTAATGATTACGCTGATTAAATTTTGAATTTATTAAGCGCTTGAATTCTAAACTCTTACTGCCAAAATTAATCAGTAAACCTACTTCAATATGATATGCCTCTAAATAGTTTATTGCCTGGGCAAGATGAACATCCTCCAGTTTTATTACGGCTTTCAATTCAACTGAAATAACGTCTTCAACCAGAAAATCCACTCTTCTTGTTCCTATTTGTTGGTCACGGTAAAAAATGGGCATCTCAAATTCCCTCTTAAAGTTTAATCCAAAATAGGGCATTTCTATTTCTAGTGCACGCTGATAAATGACTTCCTGAAAACCATTGCCAAGAACTTTGTGCACCTGCATCGCCGCCCCTATAATCTTTTTGGTTATTTCCTGGTATTTGTATTCTTCAACCATATTCTGCTTATTGAACAAATCATAAAATTCTGTATTATCATCTGCTCCAGTTGCAAATCATTGTTTATCAATTTTTTAATTGACTTTTTTACAAAATCTGATCCATCTGTTTAATCTTTTAATTTGTTTTACCTGTTTATTATTTTATTTAATTTCTTTATCTGCTTACCCGTTAATCTCTTTAATCACCTTAATCTGCTCCATCTGCTTAATCTGCTTCAATCACAGTGCAGACATTTTCCCATTTCAGCCATCCTCTCCAACTCCTCACCGAAAAGCAAAATACTAACATAAGATTGTTGTTCTACTCTTCGTGCGAATAACAAATACCTTATATACTTTCAGAATTTGAAACGTCTTCTTTATTGGATATACAGATGAATATTTGGTTAACTTATATACGTTGTATTTTAATATATATTAATGGATAATGAATTAATCTTATTGTCTTTAAAACTTGTAATTTTAGCTTTAATTTTCTGACCTATATTCAAATATTTTACCAGTTTACCATGAATTTGGCATATCATTTCTTCCCCCTCTAAAACAACTTTTGCTTTTGAATTATTCTTTTCTATGCTAACTAATTCAGCCCAAACATACTTATTACTAGCTATTTCACTTAATTTTTCAATGGTCGTACATTCCTGGGTATGTTGATTATAAATTTCTATTTCATCAGTGGGTTGCTGATAATTTTCAGTTGTTTTTTTTTTGAAATTGCTATTATTCGACTGTGGCGAATAATTATTATCAATAGATTCAAAAGTTTCGAAGTAGGTTTTTTGGGGTAGTGCTTCATTGTTCAAAGACAAAACTATGAATCCAAAGGGTGTAAAAACATACTCATCATCGTCTGTTTCTTTAAATATTAACCTTCTGGTTTTAGCGGCATCTTTTCCATTAATTTGTCCTCTATTTTCATTTCTCCCTTTATTATTATTTATTCCGTTTATGATGTGTGTATTAAATTGCCAATCGCCCGTAATACCATGGAAGCCACTTCCAGAGCCAAGGTGTAATAGGGCTTTTGGGTTTTTATTGTTGATAAAATCATCAACAATATTCTTGAGGGAACGGTATTGATTAAGAATTATATCGTATTTATCTCCTTTATGTTTTTCAAAAAAATTGATTTCTTTATCGAGATAAGATTGGGTTTGTTCGTTTATCATTCTAAAAATTTCTTTCAATGGATCAGTATAATTTGAGGGTACAATTACTTTTTCAGTGTTTCTATGTTTCTTGTTTTTTAATAGTTTAATTATTTGTTCTGTAATGTTTATTCGAAACGTGCTTTTTTGATGTATGTCTATACATTCGTAAGTGCTTACAAAATCTTTATCATCAAACCTATTTCGTGATCCTTTTCGTTGGTGTTTCCAGGCTCCTGTATAATTGCTGCTTAGCGAATAAATTTTTGTATCGTACAATTTTATTGCCTCATTTTTAAAATAAGCATCAGTTACTTGCAAAAATCGCATTATACTGTTCTCAATATCACCAAAAACTTCATCATCAAGTTTAGTTAGATTCAGTCGTTTAATCTCATCGTTATTTTGGTATAAATATCCTAAAATAGCAGAACGTATGGCACCTTTTATCGAAGAGCCAGGGATATATGGGATATATAAACCATTGCGAATATGTGAAAATATTTCTTGAGGTTCTCTTGTATGTTTAAATGATAACAATGGACTTATATTAATTTTTCGGTTACTAAGGATTTCCCTTATAGGATTACTATTTTTATCAGTAGGAAGAATTTTTGAGGTAATAAAGTCAATAGTTTCTTTGTCGACTGCTTTAAGTTGGTTGATATCATAAACTTTTATATTACCATCATTATCTCTGAAATAATCAAAACCCTTAATCCATTTTTTGTCGGTACCTGCACCAATGTGTACAGGTGTTACAACCTGCAAAGTCAAATCGTATGTGAGATTAGTTTTCATTTGCTTGAATTTTTATTGGCACCCATATAGCACGACCAATGCGATAAATAGGATGAATACTTTTAAATACATCAGGCAATTTTGTTCTATCGGGCGAAATATCCGCAATTTTACCGTAAATACCAGCTTGTGTTTTCAATACCGATGCTTCTTTTATGGCTCTTACATATTTTTTCCGTAAAGTAAGATAGGGATAAGTAGTTATCCATCCCCCACGGGTTAATATTTCGAAATAGCATTTTTCATCAAGGCTTTTTTGTATTTTTTCGTGTGATTCCGGTATATACAATGAAAGATTTAATGCGTATTCGGTATCTATTCCAGTAAAGTGAATGATTTCTGCATTATCATCAATTTCGTAAATAAACATTCCATTGCCTATGTGGCGGTCAGTACCTATTCCTTCATCTTTAAGATAATCGAGCGCTGAAATCAAGGACTTATAAATTTCAACCGATTCCGATTCGTATTGTAAGAAGAAGTATAAACCCGCATTTTCTTTAAAATAAATACGTTCGGTGTAGAATGGCTGAGCATCACCCTGTGAACGGGGTACACGAACCCGTGAAACCACATTGCTCTGTATTAATGAACTATCGATAGATTCTTGAGTATAAAATGACCCCTTTATGTTTTTTTCATCAATTGCTAATTGCCCATTTTTTTGTAATTCCTTAAAAAATTCGTTGTCGATATATTCTATTTTTTTAACTTTTTTGTTGATGCTAATATCTACGCTGGGTTTAAAAGAAGCGGGACGAGGCAGGAAATAAATGAATTTATTATTTTCCTTATTGAAATAAAACGGAAATAGCGACGATATCGAAAAACCTAATGTTGAGTTATTGGAACTGGGTATAAAAGAATTTAAGCCAAGCACATTCCATGCCTCGATAATAGCCGAATATATCGTGTCGCTATGAACAACACGCTCCGATATATCATAGTCACCCCTCACATTGGAAATATGAAGTGGGGATGTAAACGTTAACCGTACAATTCTAAGATTTTTCATTTTTTTCTATACAGTTTTTATCATTTTTGTTGAATACTTACTCTTTTCTCTTCTGGAATAATTTTGTATTCAACCTTTTTAGGCGAATTAAATGTTACCTGTCCATAACCCCTTGAGCCTGAGCCACCCAGGTAGTCGAGTTCTATTAATTTAATTCCACTATCAATTAATTCACACAGCTCTTTTTCATTATCTCCTTCAAAAATATTCACCACAAATTCTACATTAAATACAGCACCGGCAGGGATACGTTCGAAAAAACGAGGATCAGCACTACAGTTTAATCGATTAATTTTATTTTCAGCTTTAATTTCGGTGTAGGGCATATCGGTAAATTCGCTTTCTGCTAAACGTTTTGCCCATTCGTCGGTTAAGTATGCATCGCGCACAATTAAGCGTGATGGAATATTTGGTCTTTTTATAGTTTCCCTATTTTCATTTTTTTCTTCTTTTCCTTCGGCAGCACCAAATAGCTCTTGAATTATATCGCCTGTATTACGGCATTCAGAGTCGGCATTGATGCCTTTCGCAAGTTCGAGCAAGCAACGCATTTTGCCTTTGATTGAACTACCAGGGATATACGGTTGCTGGTTGTCTTTACGCCTAACAACTGGGGCATCTACTCCTCCGATTTCAACATTCTCCTTGCTATCACCAATACGTAAGCCGGTAATTAATTCCATCTCGTATTGGTAAACTATCTTTTTTATAAGTTTTCTTGCCTGGCTCATAGTATTTTATTTTAATGTTACTTATTAATTCACTGTTATTTAGAGTTTTTTTCTTCTTCTACCTTATGGTAAGCCACAATGGCCTCGAGAAGCGATATGAAGTTTTTAAAATGTTGTTTAGTTTTAACATTATCTATGCAAGTAACTATTACATCGTAAAAATTGTGGATTTTTGCATAGTCACTTTTGGCACGAGCAACTGCATATGCCAATTTGGGTTTTAGCATTAAAAGTTCTCTTATATGCTCATCTTTTAAATCCTCATTTTGTTCTAACAAAATTTTGTTTTGTAAACCTTTAATAGCTCCAAAAAACTTACGAAGTTGTGATGAGGATAGTGTTTTTAATTCAATTTTCTTTTCTTCTTTTTTAGTTTGCTTATCTTCATTAATTTTATTTTCCACCGTTTGATCTTCTTGATCTTCTGCTGTATCATCTTTTTGGGCAAGATAAGTTCCAAACTTTTCAGCATATTTAATAGTATCTTCATCTATTCCATTTTCAATCCATGCTTTTATAATGGCATTTTCTTCTTTTTGAAATTTTAACTCTTGAAATTTATTTTGCCAGTTAAAAAATTTTGTACTCATAATTTATAATATTTTAAGTTAACAATCTTAAATATTCCAATTGTGCCTGTTTCACGCAATTGGCAATAAATTCGATAAAGGGTTGTGCATTAACGTGTGATTTTTCGAGCATGGCAATATATTCGGCGCGCAATACAGGCGGAATAATGGTAACAGGAAGTTTGTTTTTTAGCAAATGTAAATTCATCAATAACCGGCCTATGCGTCCATTACCGTCGATAAAGGGATGAATAACAACAAATTTCTGGTGCAATAGGGCTGCGGTAACAACTGGATGCTGTTTTTCCTCGTTATACCATTTTATCAAGTCTTTCATGAGTATAGGCACTTCGTTGGGTTTGGGTGGTAAATACTGTGAACCCGTTATATAAACCTGAGTTTTACGATATTTACCTGCCTGTTCGGCATCAATTTTCTGGTAAAAGAGTCGATGCAGTTTTTTGATGTCGTTTTCGGTTATATTTTGTTTTTTAATAAGCCTATAAACATGATCGAATGCCATGGCATGTCCTACAGCTTCGAGGTGATGTTTCAAAGGCTTTCCCGCAATGGTTATTCCTTCCTCAATAACCACTTTTGTTTCGCTTTCGGTGAGGGTATTCCCTTCTATTGCATTTGAAGTATAGGTTATTCCTATTCTGTAATATTGGCGCAAATCCTGCAACTGTCGCTTCGAAAGCGGCTTGAACCCCTCTATTTGTTGTTGCAAGCGGTCAATATCGTTGATAATTTTTTCAAGCATTTGCTTCAACTTTTTCGGTTCTTATCTCCAGTTCAGCCCAGCGGGCAGCTATGGCATATAGCTCATAGTTTCTTTCGCTGATAAAGAAATCAATTTGTGCTTTGGATAGGAAAAGTGCCAAATCCTCATAAAGGTTTTTCATGAATTCATTAAACTCCTGTGTTGCTTTTTTAGCAACTCGTTTTTCGTACCTTTTAAAGTAATAAGCAGCATTCCATCGATAACTTAAATCATTTTTCTCATGTCCTATTTTTTTTACTTCATACAATAGCTGAAACCTTTGTATGAATGAGGATGTTATGATTTCGTTTTCGTAAAATTGCACTAAATTATCTTTGATTTTATGAACTTTATCTAATTCATTGTCATCCATTCGCCAGCTGAGTACTTCATCAAAGAGCCCAAGCGCACCTTTACGCTCATTTTTAAATTTTTTAGCCTTTTCTTCGGCTTCCTTGGCATTCGCAATGGCTTTACTTACAGGATATTTTTCAGGAAATAAACTAATACCGCCTGAGAAACTTATTTCAGGCCGTTGGCAAACAAAACGATAAAACTCATCGCGGATATCCTTGGCAAATTCAAGTACTGCGTTCCACTCTCCTATGGCCAGTAAATCATCCCCTCCAGAATATATTATCAACAACTCCTTTTCGTATTTTTGTTTGAGCTTATTTACATAACCGCTAAAAAATAAATCAAGGTAAAAAGAAAGCGTTGTAAGGCGAGAAAAACTTGATTTGTCTTTAACTTTTAAATCTCCTTCAGTTTCTTTTTTATACTTAAACCCATTAACAAAAATTTTTCCAAGATTATCAACATCCATTACAAAGGCAGCAAGTCGCTTGAATTCTGAATCTTTGTTCAATAAATCTCCAAACTCTCTGATTTCTGTTGTTCCTGCGTAAAATTTAAAACCTTGTACCGAATTACCCGAAATAGTATTTAAAAAATCGAAATTATCTAATACTGCTTTATAAATAACCCCATTATCAACACTACTAGGCTTTTGATTTTGATTGAAAAAGTACCAATATGAGTTGAGAATGTTCAGTGCACTTGCTTTGTTCTTTAATCTCAACAAGCAATTTTTTTCAATGAGTTTATCATTTTCCTTTTTCCAAACAAAGTATTCAGTATCTTTTAATATTTTCCCAAGTTCAATTTGTTCACCAACTGGCAAGCTAAATATATAATCATCAATTGTATATTTTTCTTTGTCAGTTATTTCTTCGCCAGTCAAATCACAAACTTCATGTATACCTCCACTGCCAAAAGGTTCAAAAAATTGATTGTCAGTGTTAATTATAGATTTGAAACGCTGATTTTTTCGAGTAGTGGCATCATCAAGTGCTTTTTTCCACAGTTCACCTATTAGGCAATGCTCTTTTTGATCGTTGATTAAGTATTGAGGTTCCCCTTCATTTCTATTTCTGTCAAAGTAAAATGTAACCTTTCCGAGCGAAACATATAAACTTCCATTGAACTTTTCAAATAACCATTTTTCAATTTTTCCCTGATATTCATTGATATAATCATTAACTTTCTGGGTATTGGGTAGCAGCAAATAAGCCTTTCCACCACTGCTATATAAAATATTTGAGCGATAATAATTTAAATCATATAACAATTCATTAATTAGTGTATCCATTAATAGCTGCAAATAGAAAGAACGTCCCTTTAGGGCCTTAGCAGCACCTTTCATTGAAATATTGTAAATAAAGCTTTGTATGCCACTTATATCGATGCAAACCAGCTGTAATGGCCGATGGTTTGCTGTTAGATGATCGATGCTCTTAATTTTTTTTTCTTCAAGATAATCGTACAAGCATAAAGCAATAGCCGCAGTGGTTTTACTGTGTTCAAAAAGATTGCTATCGTGAATGTCTTCTTTTCGAGTTGTTGCCGGTATGCACCATAAATACTTTTGTAACAAAAAGTATATAGTATCCACAAAATTTCTGAAATTAGAATGCCTTATTTGCTCAAATTCATTTTCAAATTCTTGCCAAAGCGATTCATAGCTATTTGTACTTACATTATGGTTATCTATTGGAAATATAGAATCTTTATTGAGACTTAATTTGTTTAAGTTAATGTTTATATGTGTAAGGTTTTGAGTATTGTTTGTGTCGATATTTAATTCTTTGAAAATAGATATTAATGGCCTATTTTTGTAATAAGAAGATGAAGAGGATTTTTGATAATCTTTATTCCTATCAATCCCACTGCTCCACCAGTCGGCAAGTTGAATTATCTTCTGTAATTCTGTTTTGGGCTTGTGATGGTATATTGCCAGATTAGTTACATTATTATCTTTATCTTGATTCTCAAAAAAACTATTTATAAAGCCGGCTTGTTCCTCGAAAAATTGTTGTGTGTAAGCAGCATGTGAATGAGTAACAAAACCATCCTGGGTAATATGTGAAAGATTGCTTAAATTCTTTATATTTTTGATTTGCTCTTTTATTATTTTCGAATTTATTACATCAGATTTATCAGCTCTTTCATAAAACTTCCCAATATCATGCAGTAGGGCTGCCAGGTATATTTCGTCGCGTGTGGCCATAGATTAGTTGTTTTCTTTGTTTCGGTTGTGTATTTGTTTTATGGTGCCGTAGCCAATGCTTACGCTTTTTCCCAGTCCAATGTAGTTGGGCAGAAATACATTGGTTTTAAAATTCAGGGTAAATCCCAGTACCTTTTGGTCTTTTAGCCTTAGCGGGCGGATGTGGGGCGAGCTGGTAATTTTAAGCTCTATGGGTTTTTCGATCGACCATCCGATGCCTTTGGCAAAAGCCAGGATATTGCCTACCAGTATCCTTTGAAGCATCTCAATACGTTCTATTTCGCTTTCGAGTTGTTGGTAGCGTTCGTAATTATTCTGGCTCAGGGCTATCCAGTTGCGGATTTGATATTCAAACTGGGTGCTCCATACCTGCATGTTAAACTGGTTGAGTAGCAACCGGTCTACCTTCATTTCGAGTTTACGATCGCCCAGCCACAGGCTCCAGTCGGGTTTTTCGAAGTAGTGATGCAGCTCGTCGATGCCCTCGTCGAGGCATACTATGGCAGGTTGTTGGCCTATGGCTTTATATTGGATGGTAGGGTAACGGTACAAATAGTTGTCGCCTACATGATGGTGAAACACGATATGTTCCCTTCCTACCTTATCTATAATAGCCCCACGAAAGGCTGGTACCTCGTAGGGCCTTATCTGAGTATTGAAGGTAACGGTGAGCAGTCGAAGTTTTTTTACCATACCTGCAAGGCTATTTTTTGATTGTACGTTTTGCTTTTTTTACATATCCGCCCCACTTTTCATTTGTACGGTAACGTACATTCTTCAACTAAAGCTAAAATAATAATTTTATTTTATTCCTGAACATTTTCTTCTGTATTATTTTTCAACAAACTTAGTTTATACAGGTGAGCTTCGAGTTGATGTTTCAGTATCCACTGGTAATCGTCGTCTGTGTCGGTGTATTTGTTTATTAGTACAAAAATTTCAATAAGTAGAAAGATAATACAAAATAGTCCCCATACAATCATTGTAATTGTTGACGAAGTAAGCAGCTTTATCATCACCTTAATTTCATCGAGAAATCCGGTTTTGCCTCTGAGGTCGTTTTCGAGGTCGAGGTGAATGTTTATCATACGTTGCTGATACTGGTCAATCAAGCCGTTGAGCTCTGCTATTTTCTTGTCCAGGGAACTGAGGTAAGCCATTTTTGGGTTAACAGCGGTGGTAAGTTCGTTGCGTTTTTCCTCCTTGATGGCACCGGTTGCCGTGTCGCGGGTGGAGGCGACGTGCGTACGACTGGCCACAAGGATGGTTGGCTGTCGCTGTATCTCTTTGAGCGTTTCCATACGTTCGGCTTCCGCTTGCCTTACCTGTTCTTTAAGTTCGTTTATACGATTTTGAATCTCATGGGTTTTTTGGGGAAGAATTTCGGCTACCTTCTCCTGGATGTAATCATGTTTGGCTATTTCGATATCTTCTTTAAAGATAATCTGGTCGAGAATTATCGATCCAATAATGGCCATGATTAAGCCGATGAGTATACGTGTGATAGCGACTCCTGCTTTTTTGTGCATGGTGAGGATTATCTGCCGTTCGATTTGTACGACGATAAATATCATCAACAGCATGCCGATTATCGATTCCCATATATCACCCTTCAGGTAGCGTTGAACAAATGAATAACCAATGAATGCCCAGATTATCATGACAAGCAAAAGGGCTGAGAACATTTTACGCACGTTCTTTTTGCTTATTTCACTGCATTGACGAACTATTTCGTAGTTATATCCGGTTAACCAACAGCCCAGATATAGCCACCAGTCTTCCTTAAAATATTTCAGTTTCATACAGGTAAATATTATTCAATATTAACAATAATTGGATGGAACACGCTTGTTATAATTTTCCTACACATGGCAAGTACGAAAATGATAAATATTTTCGTACTCGTTTCTGAATACTGCTATAATGCACGTTTTAATCAACAAAAGTTTAAATAATTTTTTTGTTAAGCACCTCAGCTTCCGAAATAGCAGCGAGGCCTTTGGTAAATCCTCGAGAATATGAGTGAATCATCCGCATGGGCAGACCTTGTTCATTATCAAGGTCGTCGTTGAGCTGTCGTATCTGTGTTAGCATGTCTTCAAGGAATTGTTTGCGCTTATTCAGCTGCTCCACCAGGTCGATAAGGCCAGCACGTTTTCGCGACTCGATGTGGGAATCAATTTCACAAATCTCGAGATTGTAAAAGTTGGATGCTCGCTGCAAATAAATGCGCAAGTCCATTTTTAACATCTCTATGGCCTGTTGCTTATATTTTTCGTCTTGCGTGGTATAAGCATCCTGGAAACCTTTTGTCTCATTATCTTGCTGAATAAACTTATACACCTCTGTAATGGTAATTTTATCGGGTACGTACAACTCTACGTTATCGTCCACGTCTTTGACGAACAATTCGCGTGGAATGTGCGGTTTTGGTTCTTGCTCCTGTTGATTTTCTTCTGCTTTTTTGTTGTTTTTCCAGAAAAATTGAAAAAGTCCCATAATTCCTCAGATTAAAGTTATTTACAGATATAGCGTTGGTATTTTATACAATCGATGTCCTTCGCGATGACATCTCTGGCAAAGGGTAATGAGTACATCGTCGGGATAGTCCCAGGGCATGGCATATCGATTAATCTTGGTGTGAAAATGATACTGTCGATGATGCACCTCTAAGTTATCGGTCGATTTGCAGATCAGACATTTACCCCCATCGCGTTCAATTATCTGCTGCCGCCTCATTCGCCATCGAATATCAAGTAGCACGGCACCATAGGGGCCATGCTGCTGGTCTTTTTCCTGGTCCTTTTCATTATCCTGTACCTGGCTCATAGCATCAGTTATTTTGTTTTTCAAATAGTTTTTATCTGAAAATACATGCATATAAGTTTTGTTATGGGAATTATGCTTAAAATAATATTCCTATGTTGATGGATAGCGTGCTAACTTCTATTTTGTAATCATTTACACGAATCGACTGGCCGTTGGAATTAATTTTACCTTTTGGTCGGTGCTTCCCCAACCCGTTGTAGTGAACGCCGATTAAATATTTATCTTTAATTTTCAGTCCACCTCCTACGGTAAAGGCAAATTGGGTGGATGAATTGAATTGGGCAGTAGCTTTTTCGTTATTTGTGTATATTGTCATGTTGGTTATTTTAAGTATGTCGAGTCCGATGCCCGATTCAAGCCACAGCGACAAGTTTTCGTCGGCCGGGATATTGAGGTTAAGACCGGTAAGCAGAGGCACATTTATGAATTTGTAATAGTCGATTTCAACATACAAACCGACATCTTCAAGATTACTTTTTATATCGTCCTTCACGCTTTCTTTAAGACCGTTGTAATTGAAGTCGGCCGAAAGGAATAAGTTCACATTTGTTTGCGTAAAGTTGTAAAGATATTTGCCTCCGATGTTAAAGCCTACATTGGCTCCGCCAGAATAATCTCTGTCGCTATCGTCGCTGCTAAAGTTTCCTACCGGTACAGCGGTTCCAGCGTACAGGGTAAAATGGCTTTGTCCAGGAAGCTTGCCCGACGATATAATGCTAAGAAACAATATGGGTAAAATTTTGATTCTCATAGTTTTGTGTATTAGTTTTACCTACTCTATTCAGGGTTTTCGGTTTCGCCCTTAAGTGTGAAGGCAAAACTAAGTGCCACTCCTGCAGTGATGCTGCAGACATTTCAGAAATAATTATTTTTGTGTAAATGACAAATCATTTGGATATGTCGACCAATAAAAAAGCTTTTGTACGGTACATGACGCTGGATAGATGCTTTGCAAACCGCGGACGCTTTTATACTATCAAAGATTTGTTGCAGGCATGCAATGAGGCGTTGAGCGAATTGTACCCAAACGAAAAGGGTATAAGCGAAAGGCAACTATACGACGATATTGCCTTTATGGAAAGTACGCAAGGGTGGAGTATACCCCTGGATCGCATTAAAGACGGGCGTTATACTTATTATCGATATAGCGATCCTGATTTTTCGATCAACAGAAGACCGCTCACAATGGATGAACTTAATAGGGTGAAAGCAGCCATGGAGGTTTTGACCCATTTTATTGGATTGCCTCAGTTTGAGTGGATATACGAGATTCTACCTATCCTAAGCGACAGGTTGGGCGTTTCGGGGCTTGGCAGTTCACGTCCCGTAATCGACCTGCATTCGAACCGCGATTTTACGGGCTTGAAGTATATCGATCCGTTCTATCAGGCTATCGTCAATGAAGTAGTTCTGGAAGTTACCTACCAAAGCTTCGACAAACCCGTTCCCGAAACCTTTTACTATCATCCCTATTATCTGAAGGAATACAACAATCGGTGGTTTGTATTTGGATTCAACGAGGCAGCGGGCAAGCACACCTGGAATCTTGCCCTTGACCGGGTAGTGGATATAAAACAAACAACACGTACCTATGAGAAATTTGAGTTCGACTGGGAAAGTTTCTTTTACGATATCGTAGGGGTTACCCGATACGATAATGCAGAATTACAAACCATTGAGCTTATCGTATATCCCGAGAGTGCACCGTACGTGTACCACAAGCCGTTGCACCCTTCCCAGCGAGCACGTTTCGAAGGAGATAGGTTGAGGGTTACCCTCAAGGTCATCCCCAATAGAGAATTGATACAGCTCATCCTCACTTATGGTAAAAATATCGAAGTAGTCTCGCCAGCATCGCTGCGGCAAATTATTAGTCAGGAATTAGCAGAGGCATGTCGGCTATATAATACCGACAAAAAATGAAGGGCAGCCTCGTGCCTTAGATGGCCATCGCTGATGAGTAGATGGGGATATCGGGATTCAATAGTTTTAAATTTTTAGATGCAGCAACTCCAAAAGTTTTCATCCGAAAATATTTTTTAATTTTTTATAGCGGTCGTTTGGAACTCGCATGTGATGAGCTTTCTACACATAGGCAAGTACGAAACTGAAAAATATTTTCATTCTCGTTTGTGAATACTGCTCTACATGCTCGTTTCATCACAAGCAACCTATAAAATATATGTTTTGTGTTTGCTGTCGGTACAGGTTTCTAAAAGGTCAGTATTGGTGGTGCTGTGGCATGCAAGACTTTTAAGTATTTTTATTTGTTGAAAAAAGCATTAAAATTCAGAGGTTAAGGAAGAAGTAAGCTTTTTATGCAATGTTTTTGTGTATTTGTAAGTTCACAAAGCGTTATATTTTTTAATGGATAATATTTCCAGCTACTTGGAAGGATTCTTAAGGTTCTCGGTTCTGAGATAATATTTTTAACCACAGAGGGCACAGAGGAGCACAGAGGTTTTTAATTATTCTTTACAAACTTATATACTTTCCTCCGTGTTCCTCTGTGTTCTCTGTGGTGAGATTTATTTTTTTACCACAGAGGGTATGGAGGGAACAATGATACCCATTGTCCTGGTTAAAACCCGGGCAATGGTGTAATTAAATCCTTGTTTTAATGGATAATGCTCTCTGACGTAGGAGGGACTCGGATATAGTCAATAAGTTGCTCGTCTTAATCCTTGTTTTAATGGATAATGCTCTCTGACAAATATAGGGCAAAAGTTTACTGCGGGAAGAATTTGTCTTAATCCTTGTTTTAATGGATAATGCTCTCTGACACATTAAATTTTAGTTAGTATATGAAAAAACTTATAAGTCTTAATCCTTGTTTTAATGGATAATGCTCTCTGACCTCTCTGGAAAAGAATTTTATGGACCCGCTAAATGGGGTCTTAATCCTTGTTTTAATGGATAATGCTCTCTGACAATGGTGAAAAAATCTCTATGTTCAAATTTGTTAGGTTGTCTTAATCCTTGTTTTAATGGATAATGCTCTCTGACAGGTAATTTTTTAATTTATTAATTTTCAATAATTTACATTCAAAAATAATGCCTTTTTTCCTATTTTTACTCAAAAATAACATGCCTTTTTTGCGACTGCAAAGGTAATACAAATTTATGAAATTTTTTTTAAAAAAACATCATTTTGTGGGAAAAATCATCGACTGAAAAATTTAATTCTTTACGGTCTCCCTTAGGTTAATAAATACAACCTTCCTCCGCCCCTGTTGGCCACCCCTCTCCTTCCCAAGGAGAGGGGCAGGGGGTGAGGATAGAAAGGATGAGGAGTAGGGGGTGAGGATAAAAAGGACATCGACAGGGTTTAA
>JAKPGM010000040.1 GCA_029550865.1 Bacteroidota bacterium
CGCTGCATACGTTGTTCGGGGCTTATTGAGTCTTCATCGCGGAAAACGATTTTTTGAGCCTTGTATCCCAATCCATCGAGGGTTACCACCACCGCTGCGTTGTATTTGTCAAAAATGAGCACCGATGGGCGGTATTGCGCATTGTAGTTTTGTATGGCCTGGAGAATACGGCTTTTTATGTATTCAATCTGTGGATCTCCAAGGTATTGTGCCCCTAAAAGTAATTTTACAAGATCTACCCGGGCAAGGGTTTTGTAATCCCCTTTTTTTAGCAGTTGCCTGTAGCGGCGATCGCTGGTGTGTAAAAATGCATTTAAATAACTTTTGGGTAGACTTTCTATTTCTGCCAATTGCTTCTTTTTCTTTCTGATTTTATATTCTTTGAGAGCATATTTATGCTCAACGGGTACGTAATATTTCCATCGGTGGGTGCGAAGCCAGGTTTCGGTTACGGGATTGGGTTTCCAGTTGCTTTGTGGGCGAATAAAAATAGGGGCATCCAGCGTAAGCTGCCGGGTTTCAAGGGCAAAGAGCAAGCAATTGATAAAATGTACCCAGCCACCCCCAATTTCTTCACGCACCGATCCCCATAACGAGACCCTTCTTGTACCACTATTGGGTTGATTGGCAGTGTAGTCTTTTTTATTTTTTAATGTGAGTAAACTATCAATGTAGTTCATATCGAACGTAACCGGGTAAAAGATAAATCGTGTGGGGCGGTCAAAGGCCTCATCGGGATTAGCCATAATCAACTGGTCGAAATCGTACTGGAATACTGTGTCGTTGCTAAGTTGCAAATAAATTTGATAATCGGGACCCCAAACCAATTGTTTAACCTGTATAGTTTGAGGCTGTGAAAATGCTTGCAGGTAAAAACATGCTGCAAAAATTAGTATCCCTGGGGTTCTATGCATATATTTTTGTTGCAACAGTTTCTTCGATTATGCATCGATACGTGCATATTTTGCATGCGACTCAATGAATTCGCGTCGTGGGGTAACTTCTTCGCCCATGAGCATGGAAAAGATGCGGTCGGCTTCGGCAGCACTTTCGATGGTCACCTGACGCAGCGTACGTGTTTCGGGATTCATGGTGGTTTGCCACAACTGTTCGGCATTCATTTCGCCCAACCCTTTGTACCTTTGCACGTGTACCTCACCCTTTTCTTTGCTTAATTCCTCGATAGCACGAATCCGTTCTTCCTCGTTGTAGCAGTATCGCTCTATCTTTCCTTTTTTTACCAGGTATAGTGGTGGGGTGGCAATATACAGATGTCCATTTTTAATAAGGTCGTACATAAAACGGAAGAAAAATGTCATAATGAGAGTGGTTATATGGCTACCATCGACGTCGGCATCGGTCATGATAATAATTTTATGATACCGTAGTTTCTCAAGGTTTAAGGCTTTTGAGTCTTCCTCGGTGCCAATGGTTACCCCCAGAGCGGTAAATATATTGCGTATTTCCTCGTTGTCGAAAATTTTATGTTCCTGGGCTTTTTCCACGTTGAGTATTTTTCCACGTAAGGGTAGAATCGCTTGAAAACGTCGGTCGCGTCCTTGCTTGGCGGTACCACCTGCCGAGTCGCCCTCAACAAGGAAAATTTCGCATATCTCGGGGTTTTTCTCAGAGCAGTCAGCCAGTTTACCAGGAAGTCCCGAACCCGAAAGTACATTCTTGCGCTGTACCATTTCATGGGCTTTTCGGGCAGCATGACGCGCGGTGGCTGCAAGGATAACTTTATTGACAATAGCTTTTGCATCTCTTGGATTCTCTTCAAGGTATTGCGCTAATTTTTCCGATACCGCTGCATCCACAGCCCCCATTACCTCGTTGTTACCAAGTTTGGTTTTGGTTTGTCCCTCAAACTGGGGCTCAGCTACTTTGATGGATATGATTGCCGTGAGTCCTTCCCTGAAATCATCGCCGCTAATTTCAAATTTAACGTTTTTGAGGAGACCTTCTTTTTCTGCATAATTTTTCAGCGTTCGCGTCAACCCTCTTCGAAATCCTGCCAGGTGAGTACCTCCCTCGATGGTGTTAATGTTGTTTACATACGAAAATACATTTTCGGAGAATGAGGTATTGTAGTGCATGGCTACTTCGATGGGAATACCATTCTTTTCGGTATCTATATAAATGCTTTTTTCGATGAGTTTTTCGCGGTTAGCATCAATGTAATCGACAAATTCGAGTAGACCTTTTTCCGAATAGAAAGTAGCCTGCCGATATTCACCTGTTTCTGTTTTTTCGCGTTTATCGATTAGGGTCAATCTTACCCCTTTATTGAGAAATGCAAGCTCGCGCAGACGCGATTCCAGAATTTCGTAGTTGAATTCGGTGGATAGGGTAAAAATGGTCGGATCGGGTTTGAAGGTAATGATGGTACCCGTTTTATTGCTGTCGCCCACTTCCTGCACTGGTCCCAAAGGTTTGCCCTGGCTGTATTCCTGAACGTAACATTTACCCTGTCGATGGATTTCGGCACGAAGGTACGATGATAACGCATTAACACACGAAACCCCTACGCCATGTAAGCCACCTGAAACCTTATAGCTGTCCTTGTTGAACTTACCACCAGCATGTAAAACAGTGAGTACAACCTCAAGCGCCGATTTTTTCTCTTTTTCATGAAAATCGACTGGAATACCACGACCATCATCGATGACGGTGATGGAATTATCCTCGTTGATGATGACCTCTATATTTTTACAGAAACCTGCTAACGCTTCATCTATCGAGTTATCTACCACTTCGTACACCAGGTGATGTAACCCCCGCGTGCTGGTATCGCCAATGTACATCCCAGGTCGTTTCCGTACAGCTTCTAATCCCTCCAGTACCTGGATACTGTCTGCACTATAATTATCAGCACCATTATTTCCGTTCACTTGCAAATTATCCTGATTTTCCATGTCTTGTTACACTTTTTCCGACACAAATATACGATTAATTATCCACCCAACCTATTTTTGCATTTTACCATCCTATCCCAATTTATCAACAGCTAATTAACATTCCATGCTTTCACGATGGTTTATCGACTTTAAATTGAGAAAAAACCGACCGTCTTGAAAAAATAATGTAACTTTGCTGCCAGAAGATTTTTGTGACAATGATTAGTAGACGACTTATCCGTACGAAGATTTTACAGATTTTGTATGCCATTTCAAGAAAGGAAGATAACTCTTTAGCATCAGCCGAAAAGGAGCTATTTTATAGTTTACAGAAAGCTTACGATCTTTATCATCTGGTTTTGCTCATTCCTGTTGAACTTTGCAAGGTGAATGAATGGAAAATTGAGGTTGCCCGCCAAAAATTACGTCCCACCTATGAGGATTTACATCCCAACATGCGGTTTATTCAGAATCGGCTGATTGATTTACTGAGAAATAATAAGCAACTGCAGCGCTACGTGAGTGAAAATAAAATAGGATGGGGGGGATATTCCGAAATTTTTCGTACCTTATTCGTCAACGTTCAGCAACAGAAGTACTTTAAGGAGTATATGTCAAAAGAATCGGTGAGTTTTAAGGACGATGTGAAAGTAGTTGCCGATATACTCGAGCAAGATGTGCCCCAGTGGTCCGATCTGGAGGGTGCACTCGAGGAGATGAGCATTTTCTGGAATGACGATATTGATTTTGTGCTGGGGATGGCATTGAAAACAATTAAGGGTATGAAGGAAACCGATACCCCCGATAAGCCACTATTGCCCATGTACAAAACAGAAGAAGATATAGATTTTGCAAAGAAACTGATTCGAAAGGCCATACTCAACCGCGAAGAGTATTACGAACTGATTCGTAAACATGCACAAAATTGGGAATTTGAACGTATTGCCCTGATGGATCTTTTAATCATGCAATTGGCTTTGGCCGAAATTATTGAATTTCAGACTATTCCGGTAAAGGTTTCGCTCAACGAGTACATCGAACTGGCCAAAATCTATAGCACCGAAAATAGCAATAACTTTATTAATGGTGTGCTCGACCATATTGTAAAAGACCTTAAGGCACAGAACAAAATTGTTAAAGTAGGCAAAGGACTCATTGAAACTTAATACAGTATTAATTTAAAAAAGGAAAAAGTATGTTAACCGTATTTCTACAGGCTGCACAGCCCAATCCAATTTCAGCATTTTTACCATTGCTGCTTATTATTGTGGTATTTTATTTCTTCATGATTCGCCCTCAGATGAAAAGACAAAAAGAACTGAAGAAGTTCCGCGAAGCACTCAAAAAGGGCGACAAGGTTATTACCACCGGCGGTATCTATGGTAAAATTGTGGATATCGAGGATCATACCGTACTACTCGAGGTCGACAACAACGTAAAGATTCGCGTGGATAAAGTAGCTATCTTGAAAGATCCTACTGACGTTCAGTAAAAGCTTGGTACCCTCAGGGGAAAATTATGCCTGGTTGTGAGTAGCAACCAGGCGTTTGTTTTTGATATATTTCATGTTTTTCCACGTGGTTTCAAAAGAAAAATGTAATTTAGGGAAAATAATTTATCTTCGTAAATTGCCAGCTACAGGCAAAGTAATGTACCATGAAACTGTTGTTCAATAAGAAACAAGATCAAACGCCGAAAATTATTTTAGCCCGGAAAGATTACAAACTCCGCCAGAAAATTTTAAATTTTTTATTTTTCTTACTACTCTCAATTTTCTTCTGGCTGCTTCGGGTATTGGATAACGATTATACAACGCAGCTAACCGTTCCCGTAGAGTACATACCCTATCGTTCCGATGTTGAAATGGTTGGTGATATCCCAAAAACACTTTCGCTCAATGTTACGGGGCAGGGCTATACACTGGTAAAAAAAATTTTTTCAGCATCCCGGCATCCTGTGGTACTACAGGTACTGGCTTTGAATTTACGACCTGTTGTAGATAAAGAAAATCAGTATTATGCACTTACGCATTATTTGAAAGAGAATATCCAAAGGCAATTAGGCCAGGATTTGCGTTTGAATTATATATTACCCGATACTCTTTGGTACACTTTTTCCCCTGTCGAAAGAAAAAAGGTGAAGGTGATTCCGGCAATCAATATAAAATATGTGAGGCAATACATGCTGGAAGGCGATTATATCGTTCAGCCCGATTCGGTGGTAGTAACAGGCCCTCATGTAATACTCGATACGCTAAGTGCTTTATATACCGAGGAATCGTCGTATATTGGCGTTTTTCGATCGTTTACCAGGGTTTTAAAAATTAAACCCATCCCAAACATTAGCTTCGATCCTAAAGAGGTTTCAGTAACTGTTCCCGTTGAAAAGTTTACGCAGGCCAAAATAAGCGTACCTATTACCCCTATTAATGTCCCTGACAGCCTGCAGTTGCTCTTATTCCCTGCAACAGTTACCGTAGATTATCTGGTATCGCTTAAAAATTTTAATAATGTTAAAAGCTCCCAATTTCTTATTACTGCTAATTATAACGATTGTCTTTTATCGGTTAATCGAGTAAACATTCGGGTCGAACGATATCCTTACATGCTTAAACTGATAAATTATTCGCCCAAAAGCGTGGAATTTTTGATAGAAAAAAAACCAACTCCGCAACCTATTTTTAAGACAATTACGAACGATACACCCAAAATTTCAAATAACCGAGCAAACGATAATAAATAGCTATGTTAAAAGTTGGCTTAACAGGCGGTATTGGTTCAGGTAAAAGTACTATAGCAGAAGTATTTAGAATACTGGGAATTCCAGTTTTTGTGGCCGATGAAGAGGCAAAATATTTACTTAACGACGATGGGGTTATCGATTTTTATCGACGTACGATTGGCGATGCTATTGTAACCGAAAAAGGTATTGATAAAAAGAAAACCGCTGCAATACTTTTTCAACGTCCCGAACTGGTCGAAAAGATTAACGCTTTTATACATCCATTGGTCGAAAAACGTTTTGAAGAATGGTGTAAACAACATACCAATTTGCCTTATGTTATAAAAGAGTCGGCTATACTTTTTGAAACCGGTTTGTACAAAAAGCTCGATTATAACGTATTAGTTACAGCCCCCAGGGAGTTACGCATCGAACGATTAAAGCGGGCACGTCAAATGCAGGACGACGAAATTGAAAAACGTATGCAACACCAATGGTCAGACGAGGCGAAAGCAAAGTTGGCCAACTGGGTCATTCGCAACGATAATCAACATGCCGTGTTACCGCAAGTTATTGCTATTCACCAACAGTTGATTAATTATAACTCACGGATACACAACTAACTTAAAACTTAATTCTATGAGAAAGTACATTTTCTTACTTGTTGCAGGCTGGCTAATGTGTCTGTTTTCGATGCAGGCCCAGCTGGTTCGTATTGGGTTCATCGGTAATAGCATTACTATCGGAACAGGTCTTACCTCGCCGCAAACAGAATGCTATCCTTCGCAGATTGGACTGTTACTTACCCAGAAATATGGCGATACATGCGAGATTCGAAATTTCGCCGTTTCGGGTCGTACTATGTTGCGAAAAGGCGACTATCCCATCTGGAATGAACCTGATTTTCAACGGGCGCTTAACTATGCCCCCGATATTCTTTTCGTAATGCTAGGAACCAACGACTCTAAGCCTCAAAATTGGGATGCTTACGGTAACGAATTTTTTGCCGACTACAAGGCTATGCTCGATACTTTTCGCTGGCGTAACCCGCATGTAAAATTTATTGTTTGTCTTCCTCCGCCTGCCTTTGATATTGTTTGGGGTATCAGGGATTCTGTCATCAACAATTATGTTATCCCCCTGGTCGATAGTATTGCCACATTATACAATGCTCTGCTGATAGATTTTCGTACCCCGCTTCTCGACAGCGTGACATTGTTCCCCGATAAAATTCATCCCAATGCTCAGGGTGCCCGGGCGATGGCAAAAATTGCATTCGACCGCATTGTCGAGGCAGATATTATCCATCAGGTGGATACCGGATATACCTTTGTTACCTCGTGCGATCCAAAACCCACTGGTGAATTGCGTAGGGGCGATACTGCTATCATCTCGTACACCACCCTCAGGGCACAAAAGGTGTATTTTAATGGGCAGGAAGTTGAACCTAATGGCAGTATTAAGGTGGCGCCACTTACCGATACGCAATACGTGATTAAAGCTGTTGGGGCATTAAACGAAGATTCCATTGTTTACGTTCAAAAAGTATATGTGCCAGTTTTGACGCGTGTGGTTGCTGTTCCCACAAAGTCATCTTTCTTCCCAGGGGATACTATTATTCTATATGCTCGCTATTACGACCAGAAAAAGGCTCGTATGGACGATACCACATTTGCCCTAAACTGGATCATTAAGCAAGGTAAAGGACGACTGTTTGATGCTACCGATAATCAAATTAGCCTGGTAGCTGATAGTTCAGGTACCATGATAGTGACCTGCCAGACCGATAGCGGACTTAGCTATGACCTGAAACTCACTGTACGTACCCCCGTGGCTGTGAATGCACCTGCCTACGAAAATCTTGAAATTTATCCCAATCCCGTTAACAATTGGTTAAACGTTCGAATTAATGCTATGCGCGACCAGACCATACAAATCAGCATTTTCTCGTTGGATGGGAAAAAACAGCTTAGTGTGTTAAGGTCAATTGGTCATGGCAATAACAGCTTGCATATCGATGTTGGACATCTTCCCGCCGGGGTTTACCTGTGTAAAATGACCCTGAACAATCAAATTCGGGTGCAAAAATTTTATATTAACCGCTAAATTAGGTTAACCTAATTTTATAAACATTCTTTTTTCCCGCTTGTTTATATATATACATTAAATGACAATGTTATGAACAAGCGGGAATTTTTAAAGTCGAGTTTACTGGGTGTTGGGGTAACCCTGCTGTCGACTTCTGTGTTTTCCTCTTCGATAATGTCAGGTAAAAAGGGGAATAATTTGCAAAGTGGCAATCTTTTCGAACAACCACCCCTGGGGTATGCATTCGATGCATTGGAGCCATACATCGATGCTCGTACAATGGAGATTCATTACACCAAACATCACGCTGCGTATACTAAAAATTTAAATGACCAGCTGGCCAAACTGTCCTCGCATCCGAAAAGTATTGTGCATATCTTTGAGCATATAACCCAGTATCCTGTGGCTGTTCGTAACAACGGGGGTGGGTATTATAATCATAACTTATTCTGGAAAATTATTGCACCGGGTGGTTCCAGTGAACCTTCTGCAGAACTTAAACGTGCGCTGGAGAGTGCGTTTGGTAGCTTTGATAATTTTAAAAAAGTTTTTATCGAAAAAGCTATGGGAGTCTTTGGCTCGGGGTGGGCATGGCTTATAAAAACACCGTCGGGATTAAAAATAACCACTACCGCTAACCAGGATAATCCTTTGATGGAAACCGAAACAGAACGTGGTATTCCCATTCTTATGGTCGATGTATGGGAACATGCCTACTACCTTAAATATCAAAACCGGCGCCGCGAATATCTCGAGGCATTCTGGCAGGTGATTAACTGGGACCAGGTACAGCATTATTTTCAGATGGAACGTGTTGCCTAGTGGAGCTTTCCCGAACGTGTAACTTCGACTTGATAATAACTTTTTCAGGTTCCACAAATTTGCGAGGCGATTCTATCGTATCAATAAGAAGTCGTGCTGCCGTTTTTCCCATTTCGTGGGCGCATTGATCGATAGAGCTGATGCTGGGACTAATCAGCTCGGTGAATGGTTCGTTAGCAAATCCAACTATTAACAGTTGCTGTGGAATGCTAATGCCTGCTTTTTTTGCTGCCAACATGGCGCCCAGGGCTGAGTAATCACTGGCAGCCAATATTCCATCGGGGCAACTTTCTTTTGTTTGAAACAATTGCCATGCTGCTGCTTCACCTTTTTCCCGGGTAATGGCGGGTTCGGTGATACTGTATTTTATCCCTTCGTGTTGGGCAATTGCATCCAGAAAGCCCTGCCTACGTTCAGCATAAATGTTGATATAGGATGGCCCTCCAAAATGCACTAAATGGGTACAGCCCTGACTTATTAAATGCGTAGTGGCATAGTATGCTGCCTGGTAGTTGTCGTTGACAATGCAATGGGTGGCTAGTTCGGGTCGAATTCGGTCGAACTGTACCAAAGGTATCCCCTCATTGATAACAGCTTCCAGGTGTTTGCCTGTATTGGTTTGCGCCGATATCGAAATCATTATCCCCGAAACCCTGCTTTGTACAAGCGTGCGAAGGGCCTCCTGCTCTCTTTCCACTTCCTCTTCGCTCTGGCATATTATTAGGCTGTATCCCCTTTGACGACATTCCTGTTCAGCTCCTGCTATAACATTCGAAATAAAGTCCCTGTTGATTCTCGGTACTATCATTCCCAACGTTTTTCCTCTGCCGGTTCGTAGGGTAGCTGCAATGGGATTGGGCTTATACCCAACTTCCTCGGCTTTCTTCCTCACCAGCTCTTTGGTCGATTCACTTATCTTCGGATGATTGTTTAATGCTCGAGATACTGTCGAGGCTGTTAGGTTGAGCATTCGCGCTATGTCGTGTATGGTGACTTTCTTACCCATCGATTTTCGTACGATTGAAAAAAGTGATGACAAAGTTAAAAAAATTATGCAATCGATTGCATTGTGCCATAAAATGTTTTTATTTTGCAGAAAAAATATCACCATGTCGAAGATAGTCACATTTGGGGAAATCATGCTACGCTTATCGACGCCGGGCTATCAAAGGTTTACGCAAGCACACTCGCTCGACGTTAGCTTTGGTGGTGGAGAGGCCAATGTAGCGGTAGCACTTGCCAACTTTGGCGAAGAAGTTAGCTATGTCACCTGTTTGCCACCCAACGACTGGGGTAAGGCAGCTGCTATGGAGCTTAAAAAATACAATGTGGATGTGAGCCATATCCAGTGGTCGGGCGATAGGATAGGAATTTATTTTCTCGAAACCGGTGCAGTAATGCGCCCATCGAAGGTGATATACGACCGTGCAGGTTCGGCTATTGCGCAGGTAAAGCCCGGTTCAATACCCTGGGACGATATTTTTAAGGATGCCGACTGGTTTCACTGGACAGGTATAACTCCTGCCATATCCGAAAGTGCAGCACAGGTATGCAAAGAGGCCGTGATGGCTGCCGCAAAAAAAGGTATCACCGTTTCGGTCGATCTGAATTTTCGGAAAAATTTATGGAAATACGGAAAAAAAGCTTCGGAAGTTATGCCCGAATTGGTTCAACATTGCGATGTTATTCTTGGAAACGAAGAGGATGCCGAAAAGGTATTCGGTATTAAAACCGAAGGGGTGGAGGTTGAACTGGGAAAAATCGATGCTACTGCCTATCGGAATACAGCCGAACAATTGATGCAACATTTTCCGAAAGCTAAAAAAGTGATAATTACCTTGCGTGGATCGGTTAGTGCTAATCACAACACATGGTCGGGTGTACTTTGGAACGGCAAGGAGTTTTTCCAGGCGCCTACCTATCAGATTACCCATATCGTGGATCGGGTAGGAGGGGGCGACTCGTTTATGGCGGGTTTAATTTATGCATTTCGCCATCAGCCCGGTGACGATGCTTATGCCCTGAATTTTGCTGTGGCGGCATCGGCGCTGAAGCATACTATACACGGTGATTTTAATCTTGTTACCGTCGACGAGGTGACAAAACTGATGGCAGGTGATGCCTCGGGACGGGTGGTTCGTTAAAACTTGAAGAATATGGCCAGATATCAACGACTCACAGTGGCGCAGACCATACTCGACAATGGTATGGTTCCCCTATTTTACCACGCACAGATCGAGGTTTGTAAAAATGTGCTCAAAGCGACTTACGATGCAGGAATACGTGTTTTTGAATTTACCAATCGGGGGGATTTTGCCCATGAAGTATTTGCTGAGCTTAATCACTATGCTCTGCAGCAGTTGCCGGGCATGATGCTGGGCGTAGGATCGGTTGTCGATGCGCCAACCGCTGCTTTGTATATGCAATTGGGGGCTAATTTTATTGTTTCTCCCCTGTTGAACGAGGAAATGGCAAGGGTATGCAACCGTCGGAAAGTGCTGTGGATACCCGGTTGTGGCACAGTTTCGGAGATTTCGAAGGCCGAAGAGCTGGGAGCCGAAATTGTGAAAATTTTTCCTGCTAAACAGCTGGGTGGGGCAGCCTTTATTAAAAGTGTACTGGCTCCATGCCCGTGGTCGCGGATTATGCCTTCGGGGGGAGTTGAGGCCGAGGAAGAAAATCTTCGTCAATGGTTCTCGGCAGGCGCTGCCTGTGTGGGGATGGGTTCAAATCTTTTTCCTGCAGCACTAATCAACGAAAATAAATATGATGAATTGAAAAACAGGCTTCAACAGGCGTTTCAGCTGGTACAGAAGGTGAAAAATGAATTAGCAGGTTGATGCTTATGATTAATGATCCATGACTTTTAAGCTGTATAGGTATGTGTTGAGGTTAGTTTTAAATTTTAACTTTCTATAAAAATCAGATTATGAGTTACATAGAAGATTTATTCGACATCCGCAACCGGGTATATATTTTAACCGGTGGTGGAGGCGTATTGGCAGGAGCTATTGGCGAGGGTTTGGCTCGAGCCGGTGCCCGTGTGGTGCTTCTCGATATCCGCCTGGCAAATGCACAGGAACGTGCCGAAAAAATTATTGCTACTGGAGGCAAAGCATTGGCTTTAGAGTCGAACGTGCTGGATGTAAATGTTCTGGAATATACCAAAGACATCATTCTTCAGCATTATGGCCGAATTGATGGTTTGATTAATCTGGCTGGTGGAAACATGCCGGGTGCTACCATCAGTCCCGAAAAAACAATTTTTGACCTACAGATTCCCGATTTTGAAAAGGTTTTGGCACTTAATTTAAACGGTACGGTTTATCCATCCCTTGTTTTCGGAAAAGTTATGGCCGAGAATCGTTCGGGAGTGATTATCAACATTTCATCCATGGCAGCCTATAGGGCTATCACCCGAGTGGTGGGATATTCGGCAGCAAAAGCAGCGGTAAGCAATTTTACCCGTTGGATGGCTATGGAAATGGCTTTCAAATTTGGCGATGGGTTACGCGTCAATGCTATTGCTCCCGGCTTTTTCATCGGCGACCAGAATAGAGCTTTGCTCATCAATCCCGATGGTTCCTATACCGAACGGGGTAAAAAAGTTATTGCCCAAACTCCCATGGGACGTTTCGGTGAACCTGAGGAACTTATTGGAGCTGTCATTTACCTTTGTAGCGATGCCTCAAAGTTCGTTACCGGGGTGGTTTTACCGGTCGATGGTGGTTTCGAAGTATATAGTGGTGTGTAACTTTTTAAATTTTTAGATATGCCTTTACTTCAGTCGTGGCGTTGGTTTGGTCCCAACGATCCAATTTCTTTGCAACAAATTAAAGCAACGGGTATTGAAGGAATTGTTACCTCTCTGCACCACATCCCCTATGGTGAATTATGGACTGAGGATGAAATCATGCAGAGAAAAAATATTGTGGAACAGGCAGGTTTTACCTGGTGTGTGGTCGAAAGTGTGCCCGTGTACGAGGATATCAAAAAGCGAACAGGTAACTACCAACTGTATATCGAAAACTACAAGCAAACCCTTCGAAATCTTGGAAAATGTGGTATTACGACTGTATGTTACAATTTTATGCCGGCTTTCGATTGGTTGCGTACGAATTTGCAAAAACAATTGCCCGATGGTACGTATGTTAGCGAGTTTCAGATGATAGCCATTGCGGCGTTCGACCTCTTCGTTTTAAAACGTAGGGGTGCCGAACAGGATTATACCTCTGAACAAATAAAACAGGCAGAGGAGTGGTATAAAAAGCTTTCCGAATCTGAACTTAACCAGCTTATGCAAACCTTGTTGCTTAGCCTTCCTGGAACCGACAAACCACTTACCCTTGAATTCATTGCTACCTCCATCGAAGAGTATCGTAATATTTCTTCCCAACAGTTTAAGGAAAATCTTCTGCTTTTTATTAAGGAAATAGCGCCTGTTGCCGAAGAAAATGGTATAAGGTTGGCTGTTCATCCCGACGACCCTCCCCGGCCGGTTTTTGGCTTACCTCGTGTGGTAAGTAGCATCGACGATTTACGCGATATCATCAATGCTTATCCATCCATTTACAACGGTATTACCCTGTGTACCGGTTCGCTTGGGGCTGGATTTCACAACAACTGCACAACCATTGCCGGAGAACTTGCCCCTTATGTGCACTTTGCGCATTTGCGTAACGTAATGCGTGACCCACTGGGGAATTTTCAGGAGGTTTCGCTCTTTCATGGCGATGTCGATATTCCTTCGGTGATGAAAATGTTGATTCTTGAGGAAGAAAAACGTAAAAAACAGGGACGTAACGATTGGCAGATTCCCCTGCGACCCGACCACGGAAATTTGATGCTCGACGATATTGGACGTAAGTACTATCCCGGATACTCCCTATACGGTCGTTTGAAAAATATTGCTGAACTTCGTGGACTTGAAAAGGGTATGCGATACGCTATGGGGCTTTAGGATCGAGGCGTTCTATCAGTTTTACTTTAATAAATGTACCAAAAAGAATAAGGGTTGCTTTTGCAACCCCTACCTTTTCACGAAGTGAAAAATTTAAACACCACCTATGAATCGAAATTTTCCTTCTGGACAAAGATAATTATTTTTTTGTAAAAAATATAGAAATTTCAATAAAAGTGTCAAACTGTCCATTAGTGTTAAAAACTTTTCGTTTTGTCTCTATACTTTGCATAAAATACTATTTTATCTTTGCTTGGCGCAATGACAGAAAATGAAATGAGTGGATAGTGGTATTTGCCCAATGTCTTTCTATCGAAGCATTCTTATATTGGGTAATTCACACGGGGAGGATAATCAATTTCATTTTCGTACTTGCCAAGGTGTAGGAGCTCATAATGGCGGTTTACCTCCATCCTTTTGAGTCAAAACAATATTGTGGAAGCAATTGAGAAATTCCAACCTCGGACTTTCATTAGTTGTAAATGGACTATAATATAAAAACGCAAAGTGCGCTAAGTTTTATGCAAAGAACGCTAAGAAAAATCTCTGCGAACTTTGCGACAACTTTGTGGTCTTTGCGTGAGGAAATTTTTAAAAAAGTTTTCGGATGAAACGAGCATGTATAGCAGTATTCACAAACGAGGAAGAAAATATTTATCAGTTTCGTACTTGCCTATGTGTAGAAAGCTCATCACATGCGAGTTCCATCCGACCGATTTAAAAAACATTTAAAAATATTTTCGGATGAAACGAGCATGTACAGCAGTATTCACAAACGAGTATGAAAATATTTATCAGTTTCATGCTTGCCTATGTGTAGAAAGTTCATCACATGCGAGTTCCATCCGGCCATTAAAAAATTAAAATTATTTTCGGATGAAAAATATTGCCATATTTGCCTCAGGTTCAGGGAGTAATGCTCAGGCTATTGTTGAATATTTCAGAAAACAGGGTAAGGACCCCGTAAAACTTATTCTGACAAATAATCCCAAAGCATACGTACTGGAAAGAGCAAAGCAGTTAGGCATTGAAAGTGTTGTCTTTACTTCTGAAGATCTTTATCATCGAACAACGGTTCTGGACATTTTACAATCGAAACAAATTGATTTTATTGTATTAGCTGGGTTTTTATGGTTAATTCCCACAGCTTTGCTTAAAACATATAAAGGTAAGATTGTAAATATTCATCCTGCCCTGCTTCCTAAATATGGTGGAAAGGGGATGTATGGGATGAAGGTACACGAAGCCGTGGTAGCAAATCGTGAAAAGGAAACGGGCATTACCATCCATTGGGTTGACGAGGAATACGACCATGGCGATATTATTCTGCAGGTTAGCCGCCCCGTTGACCCCACCGATACTCCCGAAAAGGTTGCCGCTAAAGTCCATGAGCTGGAGTATTTGCATTACCCCAGGATAATTGAACAGCTTATTAGTTGAAGGATATGTTCTGCTGATGAACAGTATCACTATCATTTATATTATTCCAGTTCTGTTGAGAAAATCAGCCTTCTTGATGAAACGAGTATTATACCAGTATTCAAACGAGTTTTGAAAATATTTCGTTTTCGTACTTACACCTATTCTCGAAAGCTTATTACATGCGACTTTCATCTGAACTTTAAGGCATTTAAACATTATATTCGGATGATTTTCTCACCTCAACCCGCCAGGACGGGGTGAGGTTTTACAGAAAAGAGTGCTCGCAAGGCAGAGGGCATTATCGTCTGTGAAATAATGGATTTAACTTGAGGCAATATTTTGTTAATTCATAGGTAGTACGATAGAATACTGCTTTTTCTGATCGTTTGGGAAAGATGTCAAGCAGAAAAGATATTGATGTTCGCCGTCCTGTTCGTTTAAATTACTTTTCCCTGAATAACAAGCGCATGCTATGCGTTATGCATAAAGGTATGATAGGGTACCCTTCTATAAAACAACAGCCTTAACGCGAAAGATTACATTTTTACCAGGATAATACTGTTGTTTATCGAATTCCCATTCCCATTCGGCAAGTGTAGTATAACGAGATAAATCGATTGCAAGGATTGACTGTTGTTTTTCGATATGTCCCTGGGTGTCGGTGACAATTTCCTCATAATCGGTAATGACGCATGATTTGTTTTGGGGTAAAGATTGTATGTGCTGGGTTTGCAACATTGTTTTAAAGGTTGTCAGTTCTGCCTCGGTGTACAGGTTGTATTTGCGCAAATAATTCAGAAGCATCTGGTCGAGCTGACTAAGGATATTGACCGAGGCAATAAAATCAAATTGTTTGGGATATTGAAAACCATTGATTTGCAAATCGGACAGTTCTCGTTTTTGCTTAAAGCTTTTGAACATTTGTACCGATTCGTAAATTTGTTGTACTGCTCCTCCCGTGATGTCCTGTTCCACCAGATAAACATTAGGATATTTTTGCAATTTATGTTTAATCTGCGAGGGATGAAGGATATCGAATAGGTACACTTCCTTAAATTGCTGGACAAGCTCCTCAATGGGGATGTCGAGCAACCAGCCGCTGCCAAGAATAGCACATGAATTTTTAGGATGATGAGCAGCTGCATTTAATATTGCTTGCTTTGTATGCTGAAGATGTGATGCCCAACTGCTCGATTCGTTGATGTAACGTTCAAAGATTCCCCGTTGGTCGGAGAAATAGTTCATCTTCTTTAAAACACGATATTTTCGATTCAGAAACATGCTATTTGGCTTACATAAGTTTGTCGAGTTCTTTTTGAATCATATCCCGGAAATATTCTTTTAGTTCCGAAGGATTATTGGAAGGGAACTGCTCGTAGGGAACAGGATCGAGCACTTTTACCCTGATGGTAGCCGACGGGTCATTTTTGGATTTTTTAAGTCCAATATACGAACCATCGATGACGATAGGCTGAATGGGCACTTTGTTATCGATAGCAGCCTTAAAGGCACCTTCTTTAAAACGTCCCATCTTTCTCGATTGGGAACGTGTGCCTTCTGGGAACATCATAACAGGTTCGTTTTTCGCCAACGCTTTTTTAATATCCTCAAACATTTTGGGAAAGCTTCGAGGATCTTCTCGTTTAACGCTGATATATCCGTTCATACGCATTACCCAACCCAGAACCGGTACACGAAAGTTTTCAATTTTCGATACCCAGATGAAGTAAGCAAAAGTATGGAATAACACCACAATATCCAATAAACTCTGGTGGTTGGAAATGACAATACAGGCTCTTTCTTTTGAGAGTTTTTCTTTATTTTCTATAAAAACTCTGGTATTGGGTAAAATGGTAATGTAGAAGGTATTCCACCATTGAGTAAATTTTCGGGCAGCATAATGTTTACGGTCGAAGGGATAGGTGACGAGCCAGATGATGGCAAAGGGGATAAATATTAAAAACAGGGTAATGCCTACAATTACCCATATAATAGTATTCCGGATTCGGTAGAACATGATTGATAATTTAAATATTGGCCGCAAATTTATGCTATTTCTGACAAAGCAGAAATATTGAAATTAAAAAACAAAAGCCAACCTTTTGCGGTTGGCCATGTGCCCAGGACGAGACTCGAACTCACACGGGGTTGCCCCCACTACCCCCTCAAAGTAGCGTGTCTACCAATTCCACCACCTGGGCATTGTGTTACGTACCCAAAACAGGACTCGAACCTGCACATCCTTTCGGATACTAGTCCCTGAAACTAGCGCGTCTACCAATTCCGCCATTTGGGTGTTTGGGCGTGCAAAATTAAAAATTTCTTACATTTTTAAAAAGAAAAAAAGCTAAAATTCCGAGGTAAAATGAAATTTAATGTCGGGAAATTTTTCCTGGGCATTAGCCAGGGCATAAGCCGATTCGGCCAGGAATACATTACGTCCGTGTTTGTCGGTGGCCATGTAATTGTACTTACGCTTGATGAAATCGTCGAGTTGTTCTTTATTGTCGCTCTCAATCCAGCATGCTTTGTACATATTTAAAGGCTCGTATCGGCACGAGGCGCCGTATTCGTGTAACAGACGATATTGTAGCACCTCAAATTGCAGAGCTCCAACCGTGCCTATGATTTTTCGTCCACTGGCCTTACTTATAAATAGCTGGGCTACCCCTTCGTCCATCAGTTGGTCAATACCCTTGGCCAGCTGTTTGGCTTTCAACGGGTCGGCATTTTCTATATAGCGGAAATGCTCTGGTGCAAAGCTGGGTATTCCCTTAAAATGTAATTTTTCCCCTTCGGTAAGGGTGTCGCCAATTTTAAAATTTCCTGTATCGTGCAATCCTACCACGTCGCCAGGATAGGCTTCGTCGATAACCGATTTTTTGTCGGCCATAAAAGCTGTAGGGTTGGCAAATTTCAGATACTTTTCCTGCCGAACGTGGTAATAGTTGGTATTTCGCCTGAATACTCCGCTGCAAACCCTCACAAAGGCTATCCTATCGCGGTGATTGGGGTCCATGTTTGCGTGAATTTTGAAAACGAACCCCGTAAACTTCTCTTCTTCTGGATGTATGGTACGTTCAACCGTATGGAAAATACGAGGGGATGGGGCAATTTCAATGAAACAATCGAGCAACTCCCGGACGCCAAAGTTGTTGAGTGCACTCCCAAAAAAAACAGGCGCCAGGTGTCCCTCGCGATATAATTCTATATCGAACGGTTCATAGAGTTCTTTTACCATATCCAATTCCTCGCGAAGCACACGGGCAGCGTCTGAACCTATATGTTGCTCAAGCTCCTTGCTATGGATGTCTTTAAATTCTATCGACTCTTCGATGGTTGTTTTGCTGATGTTTTTAAAAAGGTTTAGCTTCTCCTCGTACAAATTGTATACTCCCTTAAAAGTATTTCCATTGCCAATAGGCCACGATAGCGGACGTACATGAATCATCAGTTCTTTTTCCACTTCATCGAGCAGGTCGAATGTATCTTTGCTGGGACGGTCGAGCTTGTTGATGAATATCATCACGGGTGTGTTACGCATACGGCACACTTCCATCAATCGACGTGTTTGGGTTTCCACGCCTTTGGCTGCATCAATCACAATGACCACGCTGTCGACGGCGGTAAGGGTACGATAGGTATCCTCGGCAAAATCCTGGTGACCAGGGGTATCCAAGATGTTAATTTTTCGACCCTTGTACTCAAAGCCCATCACCGAGGTGGATACCGATATTCCCCTTTGTTTTTCAATTTCCATAAAATCGCTGGTGGCGGTGCGTTTAATCTTGTTCGATTTTACAGCGCCAGCCACATGAATTGCGCCACCAAATAGCAAAAGTTTTTCGGTCAGTGTAGTTTTTCCGGCATCGGGGTGGCTAATGATAGCAAACGTACGACGGCGGCTTATTTCAGTCAATTCGCTCATTCGGCAAAATTTTAAGCTGCAAAATTAAGGATTTTTTGAAATAGGCACGGACAATCGTATAAGCGTATTTTTCTTTTACTGGTTCTTTTATCGGATTTTAGGGATTAAAACGATGCCATAAAACAGTTAGCCCCAAATGCGGATGGGGTATGATTTTCTGTCGATGATTACTCCTTACTGTCTATGGGCACCCCTCTTCATTGCAAGTTAATGGATAATACCCACTTTTGACGACAATCTAAGGATTGTTGGGGTAAGATAAATTTTAACACACAGAGGGCACAGAGGAGCACAGAGCTTCACTCCCCCCACACCCTGTCAATCACCCGCTTAATTTTCTCCTCGTAAGTTTTCACCATCTCCCGCAGGCTGTCGATTATCTTCCGCTCGGATGCGTTTTAGATAGATGCGTTTTAACATCCATTATAAACTTATAGTAAAGCAAAATACTCTTTAATCTTATTTGCCATCAGAAATCTTCTTTCTTTCAAAAAATCTTCATAATTAAGAGTTTCTCCTTCAATTAGTTTTAATGGAATACAATTGGCTTGTAAGTTTTCTCTAAGTTGCTCTATATCAATGATTGCACCATATTTAGCCACTTTTGTTTCACACTGATTTATTAATTCCGAAAAATATTTTTCTGGTTCTTTGTCGCCAATGGCTATGTTTATTTCACTTTGTGCCATAACATAATTTGCAATTTGATTATACATTCCACGACTATAGTTTTGCTTTTTTAAGTAATTCTTTGGATAAATGTGATGTATATCGCCTTTTAGTTCAATTAAATCTTTTACAGTAATATCCTTTGAAAGGAACCCCTTATCGTTCATTTTTACCTGTGCGGCAAGAAACACATTAAAAATTGGGCTACTTGCTACAGAGGTATCCATACTTTGTGGCAAACCTATTGTCCAATAGGTGTCGGATAATTCGGCAGATATTACATTTTTAATATATTCTTCTGGACCTTGTTCATACACACGTCTTATGTCAATATCAAATTGACTTTCTGGAGAAGAAGAATAACGGCTTGTTAAAACAGATAAAACAAACCATTTCCTAACCAGCTGTTCAATTTTGGCTTGATTATAGTTTAATTCTCGTAGAGTTAAATAGAGTATATAAGCAAAATTTAATGCATTTTGAGAACGAATCATCGAACTATCTATAAAGCCTGCTGAGCGAACAATCATCACAAATTTTTTAAAATGATTTTCGTTCATAAAATCGAGAACGCCCTCACGAAGCTTGTTAAATGATTGTTCTGCTATTTCTTCTTTATACTGCCGGGTTTCAAAATCTCTACCAGAAAGCAAAGCGACCAAATCTTGAAGTCGACCACGACGAAACTTTGATGTAAATGATACCCTGAGCATATCGGTATAAGAAGGGTCATATATATCGTCTTTATCGTCTTTGAGCCATAACATTTTTTGAAAATACTCGGTATTTATAAAATCTTTGTCAATCTCTTTTAATTGTCTGAAATACTCAGGTTCTACTGCAAGATGACAGAAATAATCAATAGCCTTTCGAAGTAGATTACCTCCATTTTTTTCATCAACGGCTATTTTCGACATTGCAAAATCTGCCTGGTTTAGCACCACCCCCGATGAATTGATGCGAATGAATATTTCGGTTATTTCGCTAATTTCAAGTTCAGGGCTAAGTTCTATAAGTCCTACTGGAATATTTATAATGCTTTTAAGAGAATCAATGGCTGTTAAAATTTTATCTTCAGGTATTTCTGGATTGTAAGTGCAATATTCTTTTAATTTATCAAGTATTTTAAAATCTGGTCTAAAAACTTTCGATATATCAGAAATCCATCTTTTATCCTTTTGAATGGCCGAATTTGACACTTCAAAAATCATTTCATCAGGATTAAAAGCAATAATTATTCGTTTTCGTCGATAATCTTTATCAATTATTTCTTTGCCCAGAAGAGCAGCCATTAATGCGGTTATTCGCTGCTGCCCATCAATGAGAATTTTTTTACCCCTCGATGAGCTTCCATCTTTTAATCTGACTGTTGGATTTTGCCAGGCTATAATGTAACCTATGGGGTATCCTCTAAAAAGAGAATCGATTAAATCACGAACTTTTGTTGCTTCCCACACAAACGGCCTTTGAATTTCTGGGATTGCAATCTCGTTACTTTCCACCCATGAAAGCAGCGTTTGTATCGGATGATTGTTGACAGAAAATTTTTGGATAATCATTTTTGCTCCTAAATTAAATATTAAACTTTTAATTCTTTAATTTATAATTTATATACTTTTCTCCGTGTCTCTGCGTGTTCTCTGTGGTGAGATTTATTTTTTTAACCACAGAGGTCACAGAGAAGCACCTACAGCTGATATACCATTTTTTACCTATTCCTTGCTCACAAGGCTGGTTCAGGAGGCATTTTTATTTTGTTTTTTGATAGCTAGGATTTTGACTTCTATTGTTATATTTGATAAAGGATAAGTATTTTATGAGGTTTTGGAGTTTATTTTTTATTATTCTTATTATTCAATCTTGCTTTCAACATTCTTTCTCTTATTCCCCCTTCTTTAATAAATAATTCCTCTAACTTTCGTATCTGTTGGTCAAGTAGGTAGTTTGTTTGATGTATCACACAAATTATGGCATTTACAACTATTTCCAAAGACTCATTTTCAAAATACGTCTTATAAGTAAAATAAGACTTATTTATTTCCTTACCAATTTGCCTTATTTTTAGGGCTCTTTCATCGTTCTTGTCCCACAGAGGTAAACCCCGAACTCTTAAAAAATCTTTATAATCATTCAACAGTTCTTCCAAACTTGCACGTGCCACCCCCATAAGTTTTATCTCCATTTCTTTCGATGTCCCGGAGACCATACTACCTTCCACTATGTTTTGTTTACCGCTGCGGGCTGCCTGTATCATCTGGTCATGGGTACGGGAACGTTTGTCTATGTATTTATTGCAAAAATGCGCCGTGGCATCAAATACAATCTCCGCCATTTGATACGATGCCAGTTTTTGGTAACCCCCATGCGGTGGGATGAATTTATTGTCGTTATTACCCATTTTTTTGTTTTTGTTCTAATTCTGTTTCTATGGCAATTTTATCAATGATTAGCTTTATGGTTTTTTACTAATTTCGAATTTGTTGTATAATCGGCAGGTGCTATATACTTTGCTCTTTTTTGTTCAATTAATTCTTGGCAGATCTGTTTTGGCGATTTACTATTTTTTGTTCTTCTTTTATTTTGATCTTAAACTGCTACAGAATACCCTCCCTGATAATTTACCATTTTCATACATGGAATATCGGTTTCTCCATCTCCAATGTATATCATTCTCTTAAAGGGGATGTATCGTTCGTTTTCAGGAGTATATTTATTTATTTTACTGTTGTCCCATATTTCGAATGTGCCTTTATTTACTCTGAATAAAAATTGAGTTTTCAACGTGTAATCAACATCGCATGCAGGCCAAACAGCAACTCCATTGACATCGTAATGAAATTCTGAAGCATAAATGTATCTAAAGTGCTTTTTAATTTTAGTTCCTTCTATTATTTCTTTTAAACCGGACGAAATAATGTAATGTTCAATTGTTATATTTTTCTCGGCGGCATACGCATTTATTAAATCAAAATATTTATCCACTCCTTCAAATAGCTTTATGTTTTTACCATGATCTTTAAAAGCTTTTCTTTTTATTTGTTGATTGGCTTGTTTTGATTTTTCTAATGTTAAATACATGTAAGATAATATTTCATTCATGTTATTTTTCTGGGCAAAATCTTTAACCTCTTTCCAGAAATCTTTTGCTTTGAGTTTTAGTGCCGGAAGCAAAGAATGCTCCTGCATATTGCCGGGTGCTAATGTGCCACCAAAATCATAGCAGATGGCTATTTTTATTTTTTTATTTCTCATTTTCCACAATTCTTATCTCTTCCTAATTCGTTCATACAGCAAATATACCAATTTATCTATTTCTCGCACAAAGGCTTTTGTGTCGGACTGCATGAGTGCCCCACTGTGTTCTCTGTGGTGAGAAAAATTTAACCACAGAGGTCACAGAGAAGCACAGAGGTTTATTATATCACTCCCCCCACACGCTGTCAATCACCCGCTTTATCTTCTCCTCGTAGGTTTTCACCATCTCCCGCAGGCTGTCTATCACCTT
>JAKPGM010000044.1 GCA_029550865.1 Bacteroidota bacterium
GGGATCATTTGTGCTTGATTTTCTTTGCTACTTTCTTGTATCAAGACAAGAAAGTAGAGGAAAGAAAATATTGGCTGAGGCGAAGATGTATTGCAGGTTAATCTTCATCCCGTTTTACGGCCACCTCTCATCTGCATCCTCACCCCGCCCTATCGGGCACCCCTCTCCTTGTAAAGGAGAGGGGCTGGGGGTGAGGTGGCCACCCGATTTCTACCAAAAGAGCCACCCCTATGGGGTTGGAAGAGGTAAATTTTTTCGGATTGTACTTGTCCAATAGATAGTAAGGCACAATTTCTAACCTTATTTACCAGGCACCCCTCTCCTTGTAAAGGAGAGGGGACGGGGGTGAGGTGGCCATCCCATTGCTACCATAAGAGCCACCCCTACGGGGTTGGAAGAGGTAAATTTTTTCGGATTGTACTTGTTCAATCGATAGTAAGGCACAATGTCTAACCTTATTTACCAGGCACCCCTCTCCATGGAAAGGAGAGGGGCTGGGGGTGAGGTGGCCACCCGATTTCTACCAAAAGAGCCACCCCTACGGGGTTGGAAGGGTTAAATTTTTTAGGGTCGTATTTGTCAATGCGGACAAAGCATTATTATCTGCTGCTTCATCCAACATTAGAACTCATTTAAAATTATTTTCGGATGAAACGAGCATGTATGGCAGTATTCACAAACGAGTATGTAAATATTTATCAGTTTCGTATTGCCTATGTGTAGAAAGCTCATCACATGCGAGTTCCATCCGGACTTTTAAGGAATATTTTTAAATTATTTTCGGATGAAAAAATAAAAATACTATATTTGCAGCCTCAAAACGGGGCGTGGTAGCTCAGCTGGTTAGAGCGCATGATTCATAATCATGAGGTCGGCGGTTCAATCCCGCCCCACGCTACAGGTAAATCAAGGATTTCAGTATGGTTACAACTGAAATCCTTTTTGTTTATATGTAATCTTCGGACTACAAATAAAAAAAGCGCCTATGAAAGGCGCTTTTCCTGTTATTGGGCACTGTCAGTTTTCTAAAGGTAGGAACGAGTACTTTTCGCTGTATTCGAGCATTTGCTGGATGTAGTCTTTGGGGTAAACTACCTGTACATCAACAATCTGTCCATCTTTTTCTACTGGTACAAGCCGTGGGTTGATGAAACCACTGTATGGGGCAAGGTTAAGTTTTTGATACCGCGCAGCTACTTCGTCGCGTAATTTTTGATCGACGATTACCCCATAGGTTTCCACTAGATTTTTACCAGCAGCATAGTCGCCTTCCGACTTAATGCGTTGTACCTCGGCCAGCAGTTGCCCAAACAGTTCGCGTAACTTCATGTAGTCGTTGATTCGCACGTAGGTTTTGCCGTTTTTCTGGTACATTTCAATTACATTATCGGGTTTTCCTTTTTCGTAGCACCAACGGGCAATTAGCTGGCGGTTTCGCATATGGGCTTCTTCCAGATTTTTTCCGGGTTCAATGCGGCAAAGCTGAACCATTAGGCCGTTGAGAATTTGATACAGGTACTCAGCCTTGGCGGCTTCGAGGGTGGGGAGTATGCCCAGCTCAACCATTTTTTCGTCCATCATGTAGTACAGGGCAAACAGGTCGGCACGAGCTTCCTCAAGCGTCGATTGATAGTTCTTCAAAGCATCGCTGGCTACGCCAGGAAGCAATTGTCCTGAACCATGTCCAAGGCACTCGTGAAGGTCGGTATGCAGATTATCGCTCAGCGACTTGTATTGCTTGATGAGCTGTATATCGTCCTTATTTTCAATAAATTCTTCGTACAATCCACTTCGCATCGATACTTGATCATACGCATAGGTGATGTTTTCGAGGGTTACCGATTTTGAACCATGATCCTTGCGGATCCAGTCGGCATTGGGTAGGTTGATGCCTATGGCAGTCGAGGGGTACAGTTCCCCGCCCAGTTGAACAGCATTGATCACTTTGGCCGAAACCCCTTTGACATTTTGTTTTTTAAATCGGTTGTCGATGGGCGAATGGTCTTCAAACCATTGGGCGTTGGCACTAAGAATTTCTGTACGACGAGTTGCCTCGAGATTCTTGAAATTTACCAGTGCCTCCCACGAAGCTTTTAGGCCTAGCGGATCGCCATATACCTCAATAAAGCCATTGACAAAATCAATGAGTGAATGGGTATCTTCTACCCAGGCAATGTTGTATTCGTCCCAAACCTTCAGGTCGCCTGTCTGGTAAAATTTAATGAGCAGTCGAATGACATTTTGTTGTGCTTCATTCTCGGCGTAGGGGATAGCTTTTTCGAGCCAGTAAATAATTTGGTCAATGGCTTTTCCGTACATCCCTCCCGATTTCCATACCTGTTCGGTAACTTTGCCGTTCTTTTTTACCAACTTAGAGTTTAAACCATACGAAATAGGCGTAGGGTCTTTGGGGTCTTTCATTCGGTTGTAAAATGCTTCGGCCTCGTGTTGAGTTACCCCTTCATAAAAGTTGTTGGCCGAGCTGGCTACCAGGTCGGTTGAGGGATCAAGATTCACGCGTTTGCTCAAGAAATTAGGGTCGAACATTACCTTTTCAACCAACTCGAGGGTTTGCTGTGCTGTCAGTGAAGGCCATTGGGGAAACTTAGCACTATCCGACCCCTCGATTAATTTTTTAAAGTACTCGCGACTAAAACCAGGCATTATTTTGTCGGTGGAGTAATGGTGATGAATGCCGTTGGAGAACCATACGCGTTTGAGGTAGACAAGGAACTGCTGAAAATCGTCCGACTGGCGGTCACCTTTGTAGGTACGGTAAATGTTTTCGAGATAATTTCGTATCAGCAGATTGTATTTGCAGTTCTGGTCCCAGATGATATCACGCCCCGATAGAGCAGCTTCACTTAGATAGTAAAGGAAGATTTTTTGTTTTGTTGTAAGCTGTTCGAATTCAGGAATCTGGTAGCGGAGTATTTTAATATCGGCAAACTGATCGACTTTCCACTCAAAGGTATCGTTTGCATTGGTGGTTTTTTCTCCGCTTCGCTGCTGACAGGCAGTCAACAAGGCAGCAAATGCTGTCATCATCGTCATCGTTTTTTTTAGATTTAACATAGTTATTGATTTTAAGTTTACCACACATTCAACTATTGCTCATGTTTCGAACTATTCTGCGCTTTTTCAAAGGCTTCTACAATGTTTTTGACCAATCGGTGGCGGATAATATCGCTCTGGTCGAACTCGACAATAGCAATTCCTTCGATATTTTTGAGGATTTGAAGGGCATATACCAGTCCCGATTTAGATGGGTCGGGCAAGTCGATTTGGGTAAGGTCGCCGGTAACAACAAACTTGGCATCGCGACCCATGCGGGTGAGGAACATTTTCAGCTGGTTGATGGTAGCATTCTGGGCTTCGTCCAGAATAACGAAGGCACTATCGAGTGTACGTCCGCGCATGAAGGCAATAGGGGCAATTTGCACCACTCCTTCCTCAATAAGGGTATTGAGTTTTTTAAGGGGCATCATGTCATTTAGAGCATCGTAAAGGGGTTGTAAATAAGGGTCGAGCTTTTCCTTGACATCGCCTGGTAAAAATCCGAGTTTTTCCCCTGCTTCCACAGCTGGTCGGGTTAGGATAATTCGACGTACTTCCTTGTTTCGTAAGGCTTTTACAGCCATGGCAATAGCAGTATAGGTTTTGCCTGTACCGGCAGGACCTACCGCAAATAATAGATCGTTCTTTTCGGCTTCTTCTATCAGTCGTTGCTGATTTTTCGTACGTGCCTTGATGATTTTTCCATTGTTGCCAAATATGAGTACGTCGCTGTTGTATTCCTGCGACTTTAACTGAACCTTTCCGGTGGGAATGAGAAGCTCTGCCACTTCTTCACGCGATAAGCTCTGATAACGCTGGTAATACTCTATGATCTGGGTTAACTTAATTTCGAAGTCCTCAATGGTGCTTCTATCGCCTAATACTTTGATTTCGTTTCCCCGGGCTACCAATCTGAGTTTTGGAAAGGCCGATTTTATAACGTCGAAGGTGGTGTTGTTTACTCCATAAATGATGAGCGGATCAATGCCTTCAATGTAGATTATCTTTTCAAACATATGTTTTTTCTCCCGGTCGTGTATTTTTGCAATTTGACAAAATTAAAAAAATACTTCAGCTTTCCGCAAGGAAATTATTTGGGCAATATGTGTTTAAAATCATAAAACCCTGTACATTTGTTTTGAGTAATGCTTGCTAAGTTATGCCTTATATTACGATAATTTCCGATTGGCAACGAGGAGATTACTATCTGGCTGCTGTGAAAGGCAAGCTATATTCGTTGGTGCCCCAGCTTACCCTCATCGATATTACGCACAGTGTATCAGCCTTCAATTCGCGAATGGCGGCATTCATTCTTCGACATTCTTTTCGGGCTTATCCCCCAGGGACCATTCATATGATATGTGTTAATACACTTGAAAGCTCCGAATATCCCTACGTGGCCGTTTTTTACAAGGGGCATTATTTTGTTGGTGTCGATAATGGTATATTTTCCCTGATTTTTGACGATAAAATAGACAATGCAGTCTACATTGAGTATTCAGCTACCACTACGTTTCCCGAGTACGATATTTTAGCTGAAGCGGCAGCATTTCTGGCCAATGGAGGTGATATCCATCAATTGGGAGAGCCCTATGTCAATCCTATCCGCATGCAACGATTCTTACCCTCTTTTCACGGAAATACCATCACTGGTATGATTATCTACGTCGATACATACGGAAATCTTATTTCAAATATCTCAAAGGATTACTTCCTTCACAAAGCCAATAACCAACCTTTTGAAATACTTCTGGATTGGGGTTATTATCGTATCCATTCCCTATCGCAGCATTACGATAAGGAAAAATATGGAGAATTAATCGCCCTGTTTAATTCGGTAGGCTTGCTCGAAATAGCCATGGTGGGAGGTTCGGCTTCAGATGTTCTCAACATTCACGAGGAGGCCGAAATATTGGTGCGATTCCTTAAAGAGGAACAGCGAAAGGATAATAATACCCTCTTGCTGAAATAATTTTTTGAGGTTTTGGACGCTTTATGTTGTTAAAATATGGCTGCTTTCTATTTTTTGCCCTAACTTGGCATAATAAAATTCTTAGGTATGTTACGCAAAATAGCATCTTGCTTGATATTATTAAGCTCGTCATTTATCCTGCAAGCTCAGGAGATTCAGTCGGAAGTCGAACCCTCGCGTTTATTTAACATATGTTTTTACGATGCGGGCAATATCGATGCCATTGAGTTTAAAATAATGATTACCCGAGATGTATTGGCTCACACCGTAAAAAAATCGGTACGGCTCGAAATGATTTTTCAGAATGAACTATTGATGCAGCCAAAGATAAACGAATTCGATGCCAGTGAAATTGAGGCATTACGCAAGACTTGCGATCATATTCTCGAACAAATTGATACGCAACCCGCCGACCATTATGTCGATATCATTTATGTTTGTAAGGGAGGATTTACCGTAGGTGCCTTTTATACCCCCATTAAACAGAAGTGGACGATTTACTTAAAACTCAACATAAATGATCCCAAATCTACGTTACATATCGATACGGATGAGCTTATGTATTTTAAAAAGCTGCTGGGCGAAATAAGCCAAAAAATGGAACAGTTCAGTGGAGAAAAAAAATGATGTAGCAATGCATTAACCGCCAACCTTTATGAAACGATGTTACTTTTTGGGCTTGTTTTTCCTATTACAGGGATATATTGCCTTTTCCCAGAAACCTGTAGCCCGAATCGACTTTGAAATTCGTGGCATGGCCAACAGCTATTTGCTTTTAGGTTTGGAAAATCTCGACCGCCAGATAATTTTGAATACCATTCGTTTGAATGCCCAGGGTGAGGGTTTTTACGAAAGTAAGGTTCGTTTGCAAGCTGGCATTTATGTGGTGACTTTTCCCAATCAAAAGTATTTTGAGCTACTCATAGACAATGAGCAGTTTTTTACCATCTATACCGATACCATCGACATTTTTGAAAACCTGGTCATTACAGGTGCCGAACAACCAGCTTTGTTTCTTAAGTTTCAGAAGTTAAGAAGATCACTCGAAAAATATAGATCCGCAAAGGATAGTACAGGAGTTTTCCAGACTCAGGAAAAGCTTAAAGCATTTAAGGATTCGGTGGCCTCGCACCTTTCTTCTTCATTGCTTGCTGCCTACCTCCGTTTGTACGATTTAACCCGCCAACTATCGACACGACCCCAGGAATTGACCCTGGAATCGTTTGTTCGACAGCAACAGGAAAGGGAACGTAATTTTATTCGTAATTTTCCCTTCGACGATAATCGTCTATTGCACAGTAGGCTGCTTTATGAGCAATTAAGCTATTTTTTCAATGTGTTTATTCCCCAACATCCGGATACCTTGATTAGTCGGATGGATATGTTCCTGGCTCAAGCTGCCCGAAACGAAGCCATGTATAAATATCTGCTGGCGTTTTTTAACCAGAACTTTCGTCATTGTCGGACGCCGGCTTATGAAAAAGTATATGTTTACCTGGCCGAAAATTATTATTTAAACGGTAAAGCACCCTGGGCTGATCCCCGATTTCTAAATTTATTGCAAAAAAAAGTGGATGAATTGAAACCGTCGGTAATGGGTGTTAAGGTCGCCAACCTGCCGTTGGTCTTGCCCGATGATAAACCTGCTATGCTGTACGATTACAATGCTGAAAACATCATACTCTTTTTCTGGGATCCCGATTGTGGAACCTGCCGTAACAACTATCTACAATTAGTAGAAAAAGCAAGACCCTTCAAACGCAAAGATTTACTGATAATAGCCATATATATGCATTCTAATAAGCAACCCTGGCTTGAGTTCCTTAAAAAGTACAACAATAACTTTATCAACGTTTACGATCCCTTGAAAAAAAATGACTTTGCTAAACTCTTTCGCATTGATCGCGTACCTTTTTATGTTTTGTTGAATAGCGAAAAACAAATTGTCGCTAAGGGCAATATGCTTGACAGCGTCTGGGGACAACTTAGAAAGTAATTACAAATTATAATTTAGAAGAAATAATTGGCTTTATCATATCCAAACATGAAAAATACGGCGCTTGTAATCTTACACATGGCTTGGTTCTCGTTGCATGTAGTTGCACAACCATTTTCTATCATGACCTATAACATTCGCTGTGGCGAATGCGATAATCAAAATGCCAATAGCTGGCAGTATAGGAAGACCATGGTATGTAATATCATTCAAAAGAATAATCCCGATGTTATAGGATTTCAGGAGATGATACCTGCACAACGGGACTATTTAATTGAAAATCTTTCGGGTTATGCTTATTATGGGACGGGTCGTGAAGCCGATGGGGGCGGGGAGGGATGTTATATTTTTTACCGAACCGATAAGTTTTTCCTCGATTCTGTCCATTCGGGAACAATATGGTATTCGTCTACGCCTACTATTCCCGGAAGTCAGGATTTGGGCGATTTGTACAAGAGAATTATCACATATGCCCGATTAAAATTTAAAAATAACGGTCAGTATTTTTACCTGTTCAATACCCATATGCCATACCTCGACACCATCCAGGTAAAATATGTGGATTTTCTGGTGTCGTTCGTCAAATCGCTTGGTATGCACGTACCTTTTATTATTACAGGCGATTTTAACGCCGATGAATCATCGCCCTCCATTCGTAAACTTAAGCTGAGCTTTGCCGACGAAAACATTGTGGATACCTACCGGGTAAAATTTCCTCATGACACCTTGACTACCTTTAATGGTTTCTCGGAGAAACGGGATGGTCGAAAAATCGACTATATATTTGTAACAGCCAATCGCTTACACACTTTCGCAGCGGGCTGCGATACAACTACTTTTAATGGCCAATATCCTTCCGATCATTTTCCTTTAACTGCTACCATCGTTTTTAAATGATAGCGTTTGCCTTAGGCAGAAAATAAAAAAATCGTCATTTTTAATTTTCGATGTAACCTGTCGAATGTATCGGATTGCTGGTAGCCAGTATACAACTACAAAATAACTTTCACCGCAAGTATCCTGAAGATTGGGCGCTGCAATATCATCGGGTTAAGTGTGCGCATTAAAGCACGTAAAAGGCGAAGGGGAGGTTACGTAATGGTCTCGGTGGTTAAAAATTTAAACTCACCACAGAGGGCACGGAGGGACACGGAGAGAAATATATAAGTTTTGAGACGAGATTATTAAAAACCTCTGTGCTTCTCTGCGCCCTCGGTGGTTAAAAATTTAAACTCACCACAGAGAGCACGGAGGGACACGGAGAAAAATATATAAGTTTTGAGACAGAATAATTAAGAACCTCTGTGCTACTCTGCGCCCTCTGTGGTTAAAAATTTAAACTCACCACGGAGAGCACGGAGGGACACGGAGGAAAGTATATAAGTTTGTAAAGCATAATTAAAAAACCTCTGTGCTACTCTGCGCCCTCTGTGGTTAAAAATTTAAACTCACCACAGAGAGCACGGAGGGGCACGGAGAAAAATATATAAGTTTTGAGACGAGATTATTAAAAACCTCTGTGTTTCTCTGTGCCCTCT